>JAZQGL010000056.1:0-34385 GCA_045540035.1 Faecousia sp. | reverse complement strand
AGAACACCAGCCTTCCAAGCTGGATACGCGGGTCCGATTCCCGTCACCCGCTCCATAGAAATGCGCCAGTAGCTCAGCTGGATAGAGCAACTGCCTTCTAAGCAGTAGGTCGGGGGTTCGAGTCCCTCCTGGCGTGCCAATATAAGCGCCAGCGTTTCGTTGGACTCGAACAATAATGAAACGAGTTCAGCTTTGGCGAGCCAATTCAGAATTTAATATGGTGGGTGTCGCCAAGAGGCCTAAGGCACCGGATTGTGGTTCCGGTATTCGTGGGTTCGAATCCCATCACCCACCCCAGAAAAGAAAAAGTCATCCCAAAAGGGATGGCTTTTTCTTTTCTATGGGCATTTGTGGGTGATGGGATTCGAAAGGGCGACCCATCCGAAGGATGGGTAAAAATTGAGAGCAGGCGAGCAATTTTTAGCCCGTGGGAGAATCCATAGATGGGTGACGGCAGGCAGTAAGCCTGTTGGCAGCCATCTATATTAGTAGATGCAAAAAAGTCATCCTAAAAGGGATGGCTTTTTCTTTTCTATGGGCATTTGTGGGTGATGGGATTCGAAAGGGCGACCCATCCGACTACCTCAGAGGTATCAACTGTCCCGTTGACACCTCCCCATCCTCTGTGATAAAATTCAGGTAAGATATCTGAAAACGGAAGTGATCGTATGAGCATTAAAATTGGCATTGTGGGATACGGAAATCTTGCCAGGGGCGCAGAAGTTGCCATCGGGCAAAATCCGGATATGCAGTTGCAGGCGGTATTCACCCGCAGAGATCCCAAGACCGTAACCATTCAGACCCCCGGTGTGCCGGTGGTGTCTTATGACGAGATCCTTGATTGGAAAGAAAAGGTGGATATCCTGCTTCTGTGCGGCGGATCTGCCACCGATTTGCCGCAAATGAGTCCGGCACTTGCAAGAGCATTTAACATCGTGGACAGTTTTGATACCCACGCCCAGATCCCCGCCCACTTTGACGCGGTGGAAAAAGCAGCGGCGGAAACCGGTCACATTGCTGTGATCTCCGGCGGATGGGACCCGGGTCTGTTCTCTGTGAACCGTCTGTATGCCGGTGCGATCCTGCCGGAAGGAAAGGACTATACTTTCTGGGGCAAGGGCGTCAGCCAGGGACACTCCGACGCTGTTCGCCGGCTGCCCGGCGTTGTGGATTGCCGGCAGTATACCATTCCCGTAGAAGCGGCTATAGAGCAGGTGCGCAGCGGTTCTATGCCGGAACTGTCCACCCGGGAAAAACATACCCGACTTTGCTATGTGGTAGCCGAGGACGGCGCAGACAAGGCGGCAATCGAAAAGAGCATCAAAGAAATGCCCAATTACTTTGCTGATTACGATACCACTGTGGTGTTTATTACCCGGGAGGAAATGGAACGAGATCACAGCGGTCTGCCCCACGGCGGTTGCGTGATCCGCAGCGGCTTCACCGGTGACGGCTGCTGCCAGACTATCGAGTACAGTTTGAAACTGGATTCCAACCCCCGGTTTACTGCCAGCGTGTTGGTGGCGATCGCCCGGGCGGCATACCGGATGCACAGCCGCGGCATTACCGGTTGCTATACCATCTTCGATATTGCCCCGGCGGACCTGAGTCCTATGTCCCGGGAAGATATGCGAAAACATTTGCTGTAAAGGAAAACCCTCCGTAAGACAGAGCCTTACGGAGGGTACTTTTTATTTTTCAAAGGTGTCCAGTACCAGTTTGAATGCGCCGTATGCGCCGGCGTCATTGCCAAGAGTCGCCAGTTCAAAGCGGACCTCACGGCAGGCGTGGAAGACGAACTTTTCGTAGTAACGTTTCGCGCCGTCCAGCAGGGGTTGACCGGCTTTGCTGACGCCGCCGCCCAGAACAACCACTTCCGGGTCAACAACACAGCAGATGTTTGCCAAAAATTCACCTAAGTAAGCGTAGACCTGCTCCAGAATTTGACCGGCTAAGTCATCCCCAGCCTTTCCTGCGTCGAAAACATCCTTGCAGGTAAGATTTTCAATGCTGCGCAGAGAGGAACTGCAAGTATTTGTTTCCAAAAACTGCTTAGCGATGCGGACGATACCGGTGGCGGAGCAATACTGCTCTGCACAGCCTTTTTTGCCGCAGCCGCAGACTTCTGTTTCGTTGCGATTCAGCACCAGATGACCGATCTCGCCGCCGGCGCCATGGAAACCGTGGATCACATTGCCGTCAATAACGATGCCGCCGCCAACGCCGGTGCCCAATGTGGCAAACACCATATTGTCGCAGCCTGCGCCGCCGCCTTTCCAGCACTCACCCAGAGCCGCTACAGTTGCGTCGTTGCCGGCTTTTACCGGGAAACCGGTCAGGTCTGCCAGCGTTTTTTCAATATTGAAAACGCCCCAACCCAGGTTGATACACTTATTTACTGTGCCGTCGGGCAACACCGGACCGGGCACACCGATGCCTACGCCGATGATCTGGCTTGCGTCAATGTTTTTGTCGGCAATATAGCCCTTGATCGCTGCGGCAATATCCGGCAGGATCTGGGCACCGCCGTTGTCCCGGACCGTGGGGATCTCCCACTTGTCCAGCATTGTGCCTGCCTGGTCAAAATATGCGATCTTGACGGTAGTACCGCCCAAATCGACACCAAATCCGTATTTCATAAATATGCCTCCTGAATGATTTCTCTTATTATATAATTCGGGCGGAAAAAAAGCAATCTTTCTTTTATAAATGGCTTGCGTTTCCGGCTGTTTTGCGGTAACATTACAGTAGAGATTATTGAAAGGAAGGAATTTCTTTATGATAAAAGTTGATATTTCCAATGTTTGGGGTCAGTTGTCCCTGCCGGACCTGCTGGCGACCGAAAAAGAAGTATTTGCAGCCCACCAGACCCTGACCGAGGGTACCGGTGAGGGCAACGATTTTCTGGGCTGGCTGAACCTGCCCGTAGAGGAAGAAACCGACGAGATCCGCCGCATCCGCGCCGCAGCCAAGAAGATCCGTGAAAACTCCGATGTGTTCGTGGTCATCGGCATCGGCGGCAGTTATCTGGGCCCCCGCGCTGCGATCGAACTGATGCAGGGCGCAAACCATAATATCGGCAAGGGCAAGGGCAATCCCCAGATCTACTACGCCGGTAATACTTTGTCTACCCGCCATTGGAACGAACTGTGCCGCCTGCTGGAGGGTAAGGATTTCTCCATCGCCATTATCTCCAAGTCCGGCACTACCACCGAGCCTGCCATCGCAACCCGCGCTCTGCGCTGGATGCTGGAGCGCAAGTACGGCACCGAAGGCGCAAAGCAGCGCACTTATGCCATCACCGACCCCGTCAAGGGCGCTCTGCGGCAGATGGCTACCGAGGAAGGATGGGAGACCTTTGTCATTCCTCCCAATGTAGGCGGTCGCTACAGCGTTCTGACAGCCGTTGGCCTGTTGCCTATGACAGTTGCAGGCATCGATCCTATGGAAGTGATGCGTGGCGCAGCAGCAGCGAAGAAGGCATACGATATCCGCTCTTTTGAAAATCCCGTGTGGCTGTATGCCGCAACCCGTAACCTGCTGTACCGTCACGGCAAGGCCATCGAGATTTTGGAATCCTTCGAGCCCGGCTTCAAGATGATGGGCGGCTGGTGGCAGCAACTCTACGGTGAGTCCGAGGGTAAGGACGGCAAGGGTATTTTCCCCGTCACCGCTGAGTTCACTCCCGACCTGCACTCTCTGGGTCAGATGATTCAGCAGGGCGAGCGTAACATCTTTGAAACTATGGTCCGTTTCGATGCGCCTCAGCAGAAACTCACCATCGGTTCTGACTATAAGAATCTGGACGCGCTGAACTATCTGGAAGGCAAGACCCTGGACTTCGTGGACGAGAAGGCATACCTTGGCACATTGGCTGCTCACGTGGACGGCGGCGTGCCGGTCATTACTATGGATATGGGCGAACTGACCAACGAAAAACTGGGTGAAATGTTCTATTTCTTCGAACTGGCCTGCGGCGTTTCCGCTTATATGCTGGGTGTTAATCCCTTCAATCAGCCCGGTGTTGAGTTCTACAAGCGCAATATGTTCCAGCTTTTGGGCAAGCCCGGCTACGAAGTGTAATTTTGTGCATTATTTTTCATAAATAAGTGTTGCAAAATTTCCGTTTTACTGTTAGAATTACCATACAGCAAACAGCTGCACAGCAAAGGAGGAATTTCCTATGATTAAGGTTATTATGGGCCTGAAGGGCTCCGGCAAGACTAAGAAGTTGATTGAGTCCATTAAGGATTCTGTTGTAAATGCTCACGGCGACGTGGTGTGCATCGAGTACGGTCAGAAACTGACTTACGATCTGCCTCACAAGGTCCGTCTGGTCGACTCCAAGGAGTACGGCATCTGCAACCCCGATATGCTGAAGGGTCTGCTCAGCGGCCTGCACGCCGGTAACTTTGATATTACCAATGTATACATCGACAATCTGTACAAGACCATTGGCAACGATCGCGCTGCCGGTGAAGAGTTCATTCTGTGGTGCGCCAAGTTCGCCGAGACCAACTATATGGAGATCACCATCACCGTCTCCGACGATGTGGAAAACGCTTCCGAAGAGATCAAAAAGTACCTGTAATTACTACATAAAGGCACGCAGGCGAAAGCTTGCGTGCTTTTTCATAAGGGGAATACAAAATGCAAGAGGTTATTTACAGCAAAAAACTGACGGCTAAGAAGCATTATGATGTGATCGTCTGCGGTGGCGGTCTTGCCGGCGTGGCTGCAGCGGTCAGTGTGGCAAATAACGGACTTTCCGTATTGCTGCTGGAAAAGAGCAATATTTTAGGCGGTTTGGGTACGCTGGGTCTTATCAATCTGTTTGTGCCAATGTGTAACGGTCGAGGCAAGCAGATCATCTTTGGTCTGGCAGAAAAATGGCTGCGGCTCAGCGCCGAACTGAGTTGGGACACCATTCCCGAGGAGTGGAAAAACGGTGAACCCAAAGAGCCTACCACTGTCCGCTACAAGCAGCGCTACTCGCCTGCGATCTTTGCCTATCAACTTACCGAAGAGATCGGCAAGTGCGGCGCGGATATTCTGTTTGACTGTATCGCCACCGACCCGGTGATGGAGGGCAATATCTGCAAGGGTGTTATCACCGAAAGCAAAGCCGGTACAGAATTCTATACCTGTGATATGCTTATTGACACCACCGGTGACTGCGATGTGCTGCGTCGGGGCGGTGTTCCCACGGTGAAAGGTGAGAACTTCTTCATTTTCACCACGAAAATGGTTACTTTGGACTCCTGCCGTGAGGCGTTGGAGGCAGAAGATATCGGAAAGATCTACAAGACTTTGGCAGGCGGCACCATCAGCCTCTACGGCACCAATCAGCCCGACGATGTGCCCCGTTGGTCCGGTTTGAGCGCCGAGGATGTAACGGATTATATCCGGCGCAACCACGCCATTGTGCTTGAAAAACTCAGAAGCAGAGAGCGCAAGACCCGGGAGATCGTTACCACGCCGGGTATGCCGCAGTTCCGCACCACTTGCCGCATTAAAAGTGACTACACGTTCCGTCCCAATGATGTTTACCGGCATTTTGAGGATTCTGTGTGCGCCATCAATGACTTTGACAACAAGGACCACTTGTTCGAAGTGCCGCTGCGCACCCTGACAAATCGGGAATATCCCAATATCATCACCGCCGGCAGAAGCGCCGACGGCGAGGGTTACGGCTGGGATATTCTGAGAGTCATTCCCCCGGCGATCCTTACCGGTCAGGCAGCCGGCGAGGCGGCGTCTCTGGCAGTAAAGAGCAAGACGGGAATTCCCTTTGTGGACATCAAGACTTTGCAGAGCAAACTGGAAAAGGAAAATGTTATGATCCATTTCCCGGAAGAATATGTGCCGGAGGACCGGACTGCAAACTTCCGCAAGCAAGTCGTTGTTGATTTGGATAACGGACATTTTTAAAAATTCAAGCAGGTGTAAACGCACCTGCTTGCTTTTTTTGTTGCTTTTGCCGTAATCGGTGGTATAATAGGGCGAGAAAGAAACGAGGGATATTTATGCAAGAGAAAAACGCCCCTAAGTTGGGGGACAATAAGATGCGGACCATGCCGGTGGGACGGCTGCTGTTTACGATGGCGCTGCCGCTGGCAATTTCTATGCTGGTCCAGGCGTTTTACAACATTGTGGACACCTATTTCGTGTCTCTGGTCTCTACCGATGCCACCGGCGCGCTGTCCTTTGCCTTTCCGATCCAGAATTTACAGATCGGTTTTGCCACCGGTGTTGCGGTAGGTGTCAACAGTTTGCTCAGCAAATCTTTAGGCGAGGGCAATCGGGAACGGGCGAACCGGGCAGCCGGCAACGGCATCTTCCTGATGCTGATCGTCATCGGCATTTTTATGCTTTTCGGTCTGTTTGGCACAAAGGCATACTACAGTTTGTTCCAGATCAACGAAACCACCCGGCAGTACGGCATTGATTACACATCTATCTGCTGTATCTTTACTATGGGTATTTTCGTAGAGGTAATGGGCGAAAGACTGCTGCAAGCCTCCGGTCGGACGGTGTATACCTTGTTTACGCAAGGTATTGGTGCGGTGCTGAATATTATTCTGGATCCGCTGTTTATTATGGGCTCCAGCGGTCTGCAGGAACGCTTTGGCATCAACCTGCCTTTTGCTTTCCCGACATTTGGCGTTGCCGGTGCTGCTATCGCAACGGTGATCGGTCAGTGGGTGGCTGCGATTATGGCGGTGATCTTCAACATCACCAAGAACGCAGATGTTAAATTCAGCCTTTCCTATCTGAAACCTGACAAGAAGATCATCCGGAAAATTTTGGTGGTGGGCATTCCTTCCATCATTATGATGGCAATCGGTTCCGTGATGAATTTCTGTATGAATCAGGTGTTCCTTGGCTTCGGTGATACCTACGGTCAGACCCCTGCCAATGTATTTGGCATCTATTTCAAACTTCAGAGCATCTTCCTGATGCCGCTGTTTGGTATTAACAATGCGTCTATTTCTATCATTGCCTACAATTACGGCGCCCGGCAGCCAAAGCGGATCACAGGAACGCTGAAGTGCGGTTTTGCCGCGGCTTTTGTGATTATGCTGGCGGGTCTGACAATTTTTCAGGTGATTCCGGATAAATTGATGGGCATTTTCGGCTCTTCCGGCGATGATAATGCCGCTGCGCTGATAAAAATGGGCGTTGCCGCAATGCGGATCGTCAGCATCCATTTTCCCATTGCCGCTGTGGGTATTTCCTTAGGCGCCAGTTTCCAGGCATTGGGTAACGGAATTTATTCTACGATTACATCACTGTGCCGCCAATTGCTGGCATTGGTGCCGGCAGCATACTTGCTCAGCCTTACCGGTACGGTGGATGCGGTCTGGTGGTCGTTCCCCATTGCAGAGGTGGTCAGCGCTGTTGTGACGCTGATCTGCTACAGCAAGATCTATCGGGAAAAAGTAAAACCGATGTTTGAACAGTAATATGAAAAGCCGCCTCCGGTGAAACCGGAGGCGGTATTCTTATTCATCGTATTGGTTTGCAACCGGGGTGATCACCGGTGTTCCGTCCCGATTCAGAAGGACGGTAAGACCGCCGGAGTAACCGGAGGCAGAATACAGATAATTCACGCCGGTTTTTTTATCCACCCAGATCTGCATCAGATTTTCAGCGAAACCGCTCTGGGTGTAGGTTTTGAGAAAGCGCTTATCGTCAGCCATTTACTGCTCCTTCACGCCTTCTACCAAGCCGTTTGCCATACCTACCAGACCTTGCATTTCGGAAGGAATGATGATCTTGGTAGCCTTGCCGTCGGCAACTTTCTCCATTGCCTGAATGGCCTTCAATTTAACGACCTGATCGTTGGGCGCTTTTTCGTTCAGCATTGCCAGAGAATCTGCCATAGCCTGCTGGACAGTACGCAGTGCCTGGGCTTCGCCGTCTGCCTTCAGGATCGCAGCCTGCTTTTCGGCCTCTGCCTTCAGGATCGCAGCCTGCTTTTCAGCATCAGCACGGAGAATTGCAGATTCCTTTTCGCCTTCTGCGATCAGAATCGCGGACTTCTTCTGACCCTCTGCCTGCAGGATCGCCTGACGGCGGTCACGCTCAGCCTTCATCTGCTTTTCCATAGAACTCTGGATGTCCTGAGGAGGCAGAATGTTCTTCAGTTCCACACGGTTGACCTTGATACCCCAGGGGTCGGTGGCTTCGTCCAGAATGCCGCGCATCTTGGTGTTGGTGATGTCGCGGCTGGTCAGGGTCTGGTCCAGTTCCAGGTCACCGATGATGTTACGCAGGGTAGTTGCGGTCAGGGTCTCCATGGCAGCCATAGGCTGCTCTACGCCGTAGGTGTAGAGTTTGGGGTCAGTGATCTGGAAATACACGACGGTATCGATCTGCATAGTAACGTTATCCTTGGTGATAACGGGCTGGGGAGGGTAGTCCAAAACCTGTTCCTTCAGGCTGACGCGGCGGGCGATCCGGTCAAGGAAAGGCACTTTCAGGTGCAGACCAACACCCTGAACTGCGTGGAATGCGCCCAGGCGCTCCACTACGTACGCACGGGATTGCTGAACAACATAGATGTTAGAAACGATGAGCCAAAGGACAATACCGATAACTGCTAAAATAAAGATCCATTCCATAAAATTTACCTCCTGAATATGTTAGTTTACATTTGTTTTGACGGGGACGGGCGTTACAAAGGCTTTCACGCCTTCGATCTTATCCACAGCAACCCGGGTACCCGCTGTGATCTTTTCACCGGAGGAACTGCGGGCAGTCCACTCCATAGCGCCCAATTTGATACGGCCTTGCGCTGCAATATTATCAATATCTGCCGTTACGATACCTACTTTGCCGATGACTGCATCCACATTGGTGCGGGTCAGCCGGGGCGTAAAGTATTTTTTCAGCAGCGGACGCAGACTTAGCAACAGAATTACCGATACGGCAATAAACAGCGTGATCTGCAACCAAAGTTGCGCGCCCAGCAAGTTGGCGATCATCGCCACCAGTGCGCCTGCGGCAAACCAGATAGAAACCACGGTTACTGTCGCTGCCTCCATAGAGATAAATACTACAAGCAAGATGAGCCAAATAATTGCGGCTCCTGTCATAATGTTTCCTCCTTTCTGCTTGGTAATACTATCTTATCAAAAAGCCTGAATGCGGTCAATTGGCAGAATGCTCAAAAAACGCAAAAAGACGGTTAAAAAATTACTGAAAATGGTCACATAACCACGATAAATAATAATAAAACTATATATAAAAATCACACAAACCGGAAAAACAAAAACTTTACGATAGGAAAATAGCCGGCTTTTGTGCAATTTTTTCGGAGATAATCCTATTTTTGCTGTAATTTTAACATATACCCCAAGAAAGATGCATACAGTATTGCGGGAGGGATGTCTATGGCAAAACGGGATTTATGGATATTATGGGGTGCGGTGATCGCGGCGGTAGCGCTGGTACTGACCCAGTTTTTCTCCGGCGCAGTACAGACCGGTGCCTGGGGACTCAGTTTCCGGCAGGAGGGGGCGGCGCCGGTAGGACCTGCCAGCAAGGCGGCTTTGGAACAATATAATGCAGCCTACATCGGAGATATGTCTGAAAAGGTGCTGTACCTGACATTTGACGCCGGCTATGAAAACGGCTGTACAGAGAAAATTCTGGATATTCTGCAAAAGCACGAAGTACCGGCGGCTTTTTTTCTGGTGGGCAATTACATAGAGAAAAATGCGGACTTGGTTCGTCGAATGGTGGAAGATGGACATATTGTGGGCAATCACACGATGCACCACTACGATATGCGAAAAATATCAGAGAAAGATGCCTTCAGCAAGGAATTGACGGATCTGGAAGTGCTGTTTCAAACTGTGACGGGGAAGGAATTGCCGAAATTTTACCGCCCGCCCCAAGGCACATACAGCGAAGAAAACCTGAAAATGGCGAAGGCGTTGGGGTATAAGACCGTATTCTGGAGTTTGGCGTATGTGGATTGGAACAACGATGCCCAGCCTACCCGGGAAACAGCCTTTGGGAAATTACTGCCCCGTACCCATAACGGCGCGGTGGTACTGCTGCACTCCACCTCCCAGACCAACGCGGAAATTCTGGACGCGTTGCTGGAAAAATGGAAAGAAATGGGCTACCGGTTTGAAAGTATCGACAATCTGTTTGAAGCATAAATTCCAATTTATCGAGCGGTTGCTCGATAAATAGTTGACAGTGGACAGTGTACAGTTGATAGTTATTGTGTCGGCAAAGCCGACTATTTCAATCATTTTCTGAAAGAAAACACCACAACTGTCAACTGTCAACTATCAACTGTCAACTCGCGCATCAGAGCGATAAACCCGAATGTGAAGAGAAAAAAACAGGCTGTTTCTTGTGAAACAGCCTGTTTGCTTAAGGATTGAACCCCGATAGCCCCACTGCTTATAGGGGAGATTGTTTGATCTTTGCGTAGCGGCGGGGATACTGGGACGGGGTGGGTGCCACTTTTTTCAGCACGATCACCGCGTGGGCAGTATCGTCGATGGGGAAGCGGACAACCTTTTCCAGTTTTAATCCCAGCCGTTTGATAGCGTTTTTGGCATCTTCCAACTCTTCGTCGGCTGCCATACCTTTCATCGCCAGCACATAGCCGCCTGGTTTTACATAAGGTGCGGTCAGTTCCAGCAGGATATTCAGCCTTGCCACGGCGCGGCTGGTGGCCACATCGTACTGTTCCCGGCAGTTTGCAACAGCCTCTTCTGCCCGGGCGGTGATGCATTTTGCCTTCACACCCAGTTGGGGCAATATCTGTTCCAGCCAGTTCATTCGCTTTCCCAGAGAGTCCAAAAGGGTCACATCGGCTTCCGGGCAGGCGATCTTCACCGGCACGCCGGGAAATCCTGCGCCGCAACCTACATCGATGATCTTTTTGCCGCGCAGGTCAGCCAGGGTCAGCAGAGAAATGCTGTCCAGCAGGTGGAGTTTTGCCACTTGTTCCGGCTCGGTAATGGCGGTCAGGTTCATCACTTTGTTCTGCTCCACCACAGCCTCGCCAAAAGCGCATAACTGTTTTTGGATATCCTCTGTTAGTTCCAACCCCAGATGGGGCAGACCCTGCTTCAGGGCCGTCAGCATAGCCATCAGGGTGTTGTGGGGGCATTGACGATGCCGGAGATATCCACCTGCGTAGGATCAAAGGGATCGAAAACGATCTCTTCTTCTGCGTGCAGCGGTGCAATGTAGGTCTGCACATACCAACTTGCCAGCAGGTCGGTGATGCTGGTGTAAGAGGAGAAAGTAACTGTTACAGTGGTCTCCTCGGGAACATCGGTGGCATCGGAAGGATCAGATGCATCGGTGGGTGCTGCGGTGGTTTCCTGAGACACGGTCCGTGCGCCGGGTTCTGCGCTGCGCAGGTTGGCGGCAGGGACGACATCGCCGAAGAACTTGCTGCAGTCCTCTAAGTCGCTTTGCATCTTCTGGTTAACGCCACGGGCTGTTTCTGTGGCGCAAGCCTGGGCGGTACTGGTGGGAATGGATTGCAGGGATTCGTAGCAGTAGTAGTAAGCCATCAGGTAGGCAGCATACTGAAATCTGGGATCAGAGTGGTGCATACCTGCCAGAATGGAGGCAAAACCGGCGTCTGCATCGCTGTAAATGCTGATACGGTGCGCCATTTCTTTGCCCATAGCGAAGGGCAGCGCTGCGTTGGGAACGTTGGGGTTGACGCAGGCTTCGCCGGTCAGAGGGATCATAATGCCCGTATCGCCTTTGCTGCGGAACCAGCCCTGTTTTTTCACCGGGGCGGTAGAACCGGCGAACACGGAGATCGCCTCTTCGTATGTCATATTTCTAAAGCCGTCCCCGGCAAGTTGCGCCATTTCTTCAAATGTGCCGATATCTACCTGACCCTTCTCGTTGCGCTGGACAGTGGAAGCCAGTTCGTTGGCTTTGTCCCGGAAGAAAAGGGTGGTTTCATTCAGTTCGGAAACGGTGTAATCTGTGATCTCCAGACGGATATCGTCTGCCAGAGGGCTGGCATACTCGTTCAGACCGTAGACCACTGTGTTAAGCATAAAGATGCAGCTGATCACAGCCAGCACCCAGCCGCCCCATTGTATGGGATTCCATCGCAGCAGGATCATCAGCACGATGCTGACGATGCCGGCAGCGATCAGCGCCAGCAGCAATACCTGCCACAAGGTAAAGTCCATAGTGCCGGTCCAGTCAGCCAGCGAGGACAGAACCAACCGGGAGATGTAGGGGTAGATCATATCTACCAGCACTTTATGGGCTTTGGCAAAACCCTCCAGCGCCCATGCGATCGCAGCCAGAATGGCGGCGACCAGATAACCACGCCAATATTTCAAAGGAAGTTCCTCCTTTACTTCGAGTTTATGTTACATCAAACTACAGTATATCATACTTTTTCCGTCTTGTCTGCCCCTAATTTTCTTAAATTTTAGCCAGCACGCCGTCTCGAAAAAGTTCTGTAACGGTGACGGTGCGGATCTGATTGTGCAGATCTTCTCCGTGGACATATACTTTAACATAATTGGGAGCGTGTCCGGTGAAAAATTCGCCTTCCGGTTCTTCAAACAGCACCTGCAAAGGTTTGCCTACCAGATCCCGGCGGTAATCCTCCGACATTTTTCGTGCCACTTCTATGGCTGCCCGGCTGCGGGCTTCTTTTGTGGCGTTATTCAACTGACCGGGCATTTTGTCTGCCGGTGTGCCGGGGCGGCGGGAGTAGGGGAAAATATGCATATCCGCAAAGCCGCACTTTTGGATAAAGGCAAGGCTTTCGTGAAATTCTTCTTCCGTTTCCCCGGGGAATGCCACGATCATATCGGTGGTAACAGCGCAGCCGGGGAACGTGTTTTGCAGCAACCGGACGCTTTCCAGATACCGGGCGGTGTCGTATTTGCGGCGCATCCGGGTAAGGACGCTGTCACAGCCGGATTGCATAGAAAGGTGAAACTGGGGACAAAGATTACTTAGTTCCAGCAAACCCTGACAAAATGCCGGGGTGATCACTCGGGGCTCTAAAGAACCCAGCCGGATCCGCAGGTCCGGCACAGCCTGACAAACGCTGCGGATAAGGGTGAGCAATTCCGGTTTTCCCGGCAGATCCACGCCCCAGGAGGCGATCTCAATGCCGGTGATCACCAGTTCCCGATACCCTTGATCTGCTAACTGCTTTGCCTGCTGCACTACCAGTTCCACCGGTGCAGAACGCACCGGACCTCTGGTGTAGGGGATGATACAGTAACTACAGAAATTAACGCAGCCGTCCTGCACCTTCAACATAGCCCGGGTGCGGCCTTCCAGACCGCCGGCAGGCAAGATCTCAAAGTCTCTCCGTTTCAGCGCCTGATCCAGGTGTTCCCGCTTCTGCCGGTCGGCAAGGCATTGGAGCATCTGCTGCAGAAACAATTCCCGGTTTCCGCTGCCGCCCAAAACATCTACATTCAGTTTCCGTGCATCCTCCGGCGCGTGCTGGGTGTAACAGCCGCAAACGCCGATGACCGCGTCGGGATGTTCACGGCGGCAACGGCGGATCATTGCCCGGTTTTTCTTGTCGGCAACGGCGGTGACAGAGCAGGTGTTGATAATATAGCCATCGCAGGTTTCTTCAAATCTGCCGATAGTATGCCCCAAACCGACCAAAAGTTGTTCCATTGCCTGGGTTTCATATTGATTTACTTTGCAACCCAAAGTGTAAAATCCAAATTTCATAGTTGTTTTCACCAAAAATAGTAGTGTCTTTTTGTGCAAATCGTCTAAAATTACACATTGTAAAATTAATTTTATCTGCTATAATAAGAAGCGTTATGCACTATTATAACCCATAATCAAGCATTTGTACAGTATGGTAATTCCAGACAGATTCAGGAGAGTTATATGCATTGTTTTGATATTTACATTCATTCCCTGCGTCAGGTGCAGGAATTTGTTTCTCTGGCGATGGTCCAGCCTTTTGATGTACTGGTGGGAAATGAAAAACAGCAGATCAACGGCAAGGGATTTATCGGTATGCTCAGCCTGGATTATCGCAATCCGGTCCGTGTCAGTGTCAAATGCTCCGACGAGGAGTTTCAGCGCTTCCACAACGAAGCAGCCCAGTTCATTGCTTAAGCCGCTTCTTATTTGTCCCGGGAATACCCGGGGCATTTTTATACAAAACGCCGACCTAAGCAACCTTAGGCCGGCGTTTATTTTATCCTTCCTGCTTGGGCTTGGGTTTGCGATAGGGCGGACGGCGGCGCTTTTTTGCCGGTGTGTCTGCCTTGGGAGTTTGAGGAGTTTCTGCTTTTTTCGGCGCTTCTGCTGCAGATTCCTTGGGAGCGTTGCCCGGTCTGCGGCGATTGCGGCGGTGGCGGTTGTTGCGGTTGCCCTCCTTGACAGCGGGCGCTTCTTCGGTGGGCGTTTCCGGCTGCTCAGGCTCTTCGGCTACGGCTTCTTCGCTGTAGCGGAAGCGGATGGGATCCAGAAAACGGGGTTCATCGCTGAAAGAAGGCTCTTGCTTTTTATGGCGTTTACCGCCGGAGATCGGCGCAAGATCGTCAGGAATAGGCGGATCGTTCTTCTTTGCCTTACCGTTGCGCAGCACAGCAATGTCTGTGTTGGCGTAGTAAGCGATAACCTCGGGCTGATCCTCCATCTTTACTTTGACCCGCTGCCGCAGCAGATCCACCTCTACAACGGTGCCTCTGCCGTCGGGGGTGTCTACAAAGGAATCCGCCTTGGGGCTGGTGCGCAGCAGATCCTCATAAGCGTCCTGCTCGTATTTCAGACAGCACATCAGTCTGCCGCAAGTGCCGGAGATCTTGGTGGGACTCAGACTCAAATTCTGTGTCTTAGCCATTTTGATGGATACGGGCTGGAAATCGTCCAGGAAACTGGCACAGCAGAAAGGTCGGCCGCAAATGCCCAGACCGCCGACCATCTTCGCCTTATCACGGACGCCGATCTGACGCAGTTCAATGCGGGTATGGAATGCACTTGCCAAAGACTTTACCAGTTCCCGGAAATCCACCCGATCGTCAGCGGTGAAGAAGAACAGGATCTTGCTGCCGTCAAAGGCACATTCTGCAGATACCAACTGCATATCCAGTTCCTGCTGCTGGATCAGGTCCAGACAATGCTGAAAAGCCTTTTTCTCCTTGTTGCGGTTTTCTTCTGCAATCTTCTCGTCGTGGTCGTTGGCAAGACGCAGTACCGGACGCAGGGGGGAGACCACATCCTTGGAAGGGATCTTGTGATTGCCGGCGGTGCAATAGCCGTACTCGGCGCCCCGGGCGGTATCAATGATCACGTGGTCACCGGCTTTACAGGTAAGTCCGGCAGGATCAAAATAGTAAACCTTCTGTCCGGGACGGAACTGGATATCCACGACGGTTACCGTTTCAGGACTGGTTTGTGTTTTCTCGTTCATAGGTTTCTCCTTTATCTCAGGGCCCATTCCAGATAGCCGCAGACGGCGGCCACGGATACATTGCCCTGGGCATATTCTATAGATTTTTGCAGGCAGCGGATATAGGTAAGAATGTCTTCCGAACTGCGGGTGTCACCGATCTGTCGGGACAGGTCTGAGGTGACCTGCATACCGCTGCGGTATGACAATGCCTGCTGTAAAATGCCGGTCCACTGCTCCAAAACGGGCAGAAACTGATCCCGCTTCCAGCGCTCCATAGGCACAAGGGCCTGCATCAGCGCCAAAGGATCCCGTTTGACCAGACTTTGTACAAAGGTTTCTGTTTGGGGAATGACGGCGGTGCCTTCCTCCAGAAGCGTTTTGGCTTGCCCTAAGTAACCGCCGCTGCGGGCAACGGCTGCGTCAATATCCCGGCTGTCGGCTTCCGGGAAATCCTGCAAAAGTTGTCTGCGCAGAATATCCGAAGGAAGCGCTTGCAGATGCAGTTCGTTGCAGCGGGAACGGACGGTGGGCAGCAGTTTTTCCGGGTTGTCGCTCAGCAGCATAAATACGCCGTAGGCAGGAGGTTCTTCCAGTACCTTCAAAAGGGCGTTCTGTCCCTCAATGCCCAGTTCCTGAGGAAAGACATAGATTTTTTTGTCAGCCTCGTTGGGACGGATGAACATTTCGTCCCGGACTTGACGGACGATCTTAACGGCTACATTTTTATGCTCCGGATCGGTGACGGTGATCAGATCCGGATGGGTATCTGCCATTACCTTACGGCAGGCAGTGCAACCCAGGCAGGGCTTTTCCGGACTTTGACACAGCAGCGCGGCTGATAAAAGCCGTGCCAGTGTCTTTTTGCCGGAGCCTGCCGGACCGGAGATCAGATAAAAATGGGATGCCCGACCCCGGCGAATACCGGCAAGCAGATTATCTTTCAGCCGCTGGTTACCCAGAAGTTGTTCAAAACCCATACTGACCTCCTTGTATATTTGATGAAAAGTATAAATGCTGGCAGCGCTCCCTCGCTTAACCCCAAAGTGCCGAAAGCATAGGAATAACCTGCTTTTTGCGGCTCATGATCTTGGGCAGGAACACGGAGTTGCCCTTAGGCGATACATTGAATGCCTGCTGAATGGTCTCGTCGTTGCCGATATAGATCAGTTGCGTGCCTTCCAGCAGCACATCGGTTAGCATCAGAAGCATCATGGAAAGACCCTTTTCGGCAGCCATCTTCTGCATAATTTCCAGGAATTCGTCCTTGCGCTGCGCCATAGTGGGAGAGTCCACACAGGTGATCTGCGCCACGGCAAGATCGTGACCGGCGATATGGAATTCCTTATAGTCGGAAAGAAGCAGTTCTTCCACGGATTTGTTGTCCAAAGATGCGGAGAAGATCTCACGGCCCAGTTCATCCAGAGAAATATTGGCAATTCTTGCCATCCGCTCTGCAGTCCGCCGGTCCCGCTCCGTGCAGGTGGGGGACTTGAACATAACGGTGTCGGAAATAATGGCGGCAGCCATCATACCGGCCAGGTTGGCAGAGGGCATCAGACCCCGATCCTGGAACATACTTGCGATGATAGTATTGGTAGAACCTACGGGCTCATTGCGGACATAAATGGGGTTGTTGGTCTGAATGTCTGCCAGACGGTGATGATCGATGATCTCCAGAATGTCTGCCTCTTCCAGACCGGGAACAGACTGGGCGATCTCGTTGTGGTCCACAAGGACTACCCGTTTTCTCCGGGGACGGAGCAGATGATATCTGGTCAGGACACCCACGACTCTCTCGTTTTCGTCCAGAATGGGATAGCAGGGATCACGGAATTCCAATACCTTTTCCCGAACTTCGTCCACCCGGTCATCCAGATGGAAACAGACCAAATCGCTGGTACGGCAGATCCGTCCGATAGGTGCGGACTGGAAGATAAGCCGTACAGTACGGTAAGCATCATAAGGGGTAGCGATGATACAGGTCTTGGTGGGAAGATTTTGCAGTTGTTCGCTGAGTTCTGCCTGACAAAGCACCAGACAGTTTACATTCATTTCCAGCGCTCTGCGGATCATATCCGGCTGATCGCCGCAGATGACGATAGAGTCGGGGTTGTTAAAAAGCAAGTTCGGCTGAGATTGGGGCAGGGCAATGGTTACCTCGCCGGAAACGGTGTCGGTATTGTCGCCGGCGTCGTTAAGAATTCTGCCGTCCAGCACGGAAAGGATATTGAAAAGCGGCACGGCATCCAGATAACTGTTGGCTACCCGGGACATATTGTAACTTGCCACATTTTCACGGGACAGCATACCGTACAGAGTGCCGTCTTCGTTGGCTACGGGAACGGCAGAAATGCCCTTCTGCTCCAACAGAATATTCCAGGCAGTACCCACGGTCACAGCGTCGCTGAGCAGCGGCGGTGTGTCAAAATCCAGGTCCCGGACCTGGGTAAACATATTATGGATGCGCTTGGGCGGTTCAAAACCGAAACGCTCCAGGACGATATGGGTCTCATCGGAAATGTGACCCAGGCAGGCGGCTTGATACTCCCGGTCGCCTACAGCGTTGCGCAGCGCTGCGTAAGCCATAGCGGCAACGATGGAGTCGGTATCCGGGTTGCGATGACCGGTTACATAAATAGGGTCCATAAGAATGCCTCCTTCTGAAAAGTCAAAGGGATATTTCTCCTGCGATACTTTGGTTAAAGAGTTCGGCGATCTGCTGTTGGGACATATTCTGACCCAGCGCCCACATCAGTTTTGTCATAGCGGCTTCCGAGGTCATATCCCGACCCTGGATCACGCCCATCTGCAGCAGTTGATTGCCTACCTGGTACACCTCCAGATCGGAACTGTCATACAGACATTGGGTGGTAACAACGACGCTGATGCCGTTATCCACAGCGTGGCGGATACCTTGCAGACCTCTGTTCAGCACCGTCATACCGCCTAAGCCAAAGGCCTCAATAACGATGCCTTTGTAGCCCAGATCTTTCAATGCATTGAAGATCTCCGGGGACAGACCGGGGGTCAGTTTCAGCAAAAAGACGGTCTTGCTGATGTCATCCAGCAGTTGGGGTTTGCCGACAGGTTTGGGCAGGGCTTTGCTGTCGATCACCAGACCGTTACTGCTGACAATACCCACATACCGGGCGTTGACACTTTCAAAAGCCGAGAAGTTGGATGCCCGGACCTTTACTGCCCGGCAACCCAGCATTACTTTCCGGTCGAAGGCGATAAACACACCGGGATGTCCTGTGGCTGCCATAGCGAAGGCTGTGCGCAGGTTATCCGGTCCGTCGGAGAGCACGTCTGTCAGCGGCAGTTGCGAGCCGGTGAATACCACGGGGATGTCGATGTTCGGCAGCATAAAGGTCACTGCAGAGGCAGTGTAAGCCATAGTGTCTGTGCCGTGGGATACTACGATGCCATCAAAATGATCCCGTTGGGCGAAAATACTCTGTGCGATCCGCTGCCATTCCTCCGGGCGAATGTTGGAGGAGTCCAGACACATCACATCCTGCACAGTTATGTTGTAGGAATACCGCAACTGCTGCAGTGCGTTTTCCATAATGCCGGAGTTGTGAGGCTCCAGACCGTCGCTGCCCGGAGCGCAGGCAATGGTGCCACCGGTGGTCAGCAGAAGAATATGTTTTTTCTCTTTCATTGATTACTCCGAAGTTTAATCATAGTAATTCAAAATAATTATATCCCGCTCCTGCCAAAATAGCAAGAGAAAATACGAAGGTTTACAAATGCTTTTCCTTATGATAAAATACAATATATTCTTGTTTTGTCTTTTGAAGGAACGAAAGGATGAAGAAAATGAAAAAAGCAATCTCTTTGCTGTTGGCAATATTGCTGATGATCGGCTTTACTGCCTGTAACGATACAGCCGAGCCCGACGGTGGAAAGCCTTCTGCTGCCATTACCAGAACAGAATTGGTCGATGAGGCAGATGTGAAGATCGTAGCGTTGCGTTTTTCTGAGAAAACCATCGTAGGACCGGAACTGCAGTTGCAGATCGAGAATAAAACAGATAAAAAACTGGTGTTTCAGAGTTATAATACCGCCATCAACCATTATATGGTAGACAGCGTTATGTCCGTGGAAGTGGAAGCCGGGCAAAAGGAAAAATGCGCGATGATTTTCTCCAACACGGACATTCAGGCTTGCGGTATTTCCTCTGTTGCTTTGATGGAGATGGCATTCCGTGTGGTGGATGCCGGCAACTGGAAGCCGTATCTGGACACCGAAACGGTGAAATTGGAGACCACGGCAGCCAAGGATTTTACCTACACTTTCCAACACGAAGGTGTTACCGCTTATGAAGAAAACGGTGTGAAGATCTTGGTGAAAGAGCCGGTTGAGCAGGGCGGCGCCCAGGTCTATATCCACAATGGCGGAAAAGACGTAGTTGCCGTTCAGATTTCCCGTTGCATTATCGGCGGTGTAGAAATCGACGCACAGTTCTATGAAGAAGTACCTGCCGGCAAGCATATTGTTACAGAAGTTGTTTTTGCAGAAGAGATTTTGGAAGAAAAAGGAATTGCCCAGTTTTCTGAAATAGAGATCACTTTTGATCTTCTGGATGAAAACGGAGAAGTGGTCACGGAAATTCCAGCGGTCAAGCCGAAGGTTCAATAAAACAATACGGAGGGAACATCAGTTCTGATGTTCCCTCCGCTTTTTTATTTCTGATTGCAGTTGCAACCGCCGCAACTGCCGCTGTGGGGGCAGCCGATACATTTTTGTCCGCTTTTTTTGAACTTGTAAATGTACCAGCCGGCAATGCCCAGGATGGCAACGACCACAGCAATAATTACATAATCAATTCCGTTCATAGGCAATCACTTTCTGCTTGTTGCGTAGTTTTCCCGGATGCGGTTGTCTGCTCTGGCGCACAGATAGATCAGCACTGCAGCGAATACAGCGATGAAGATCAGTCCGCCGACAAAGCCTGCGCCCAGAGAACCGGTGGTGATCAGCGTGCCGATCTGGTAGACCAGATAGCCAACACTGTAGCCGGTGGCCAGCTGCAGCGCAATACCGCCCCAGAACCATTTCTTATCCTTGATCTCTGCGTTCATTGCGCCCATAGCCGCAAAGCAAGGCGGGGTGAACAGATTGAACATCAGGTAAGCCAGCGCCGCGACTTTTGTCATACCCACCATAGTGGCGGCAACCTCATTGCCGGAGCCGACCATTTCCAGATCGTCATTGACAACAAAGCCATAACAAACTGCCAGCGTGCCTACCACGTTTTCCTTGGCGATAAAGCCGGTGACCGCGCCGGCAGCCAACTGCCAGGCGGAAATGCCCACAACGGGTACAAGGCACACAGCAATGGGGTTGGCAATGGTGGCAAGAATAGAAGTGTTTTCCATACCTTCTTCCACCAACTGGAAACTCCAGTTAAACGATTGCATAATAAACACAACCGCATTACAGACCAGAATGATAGTACCGGCTTTGACGATGTAAGCCCAGCCACGGCTGCACATATCCATAAATGCCCGCTTCAGGGAGGGGGCTTTATACTCAGGCAGTTCCATAATAAAGAAGGATTTGCGATTTTTGTGACCTGCGATCTTATTGACCAGCAGCGCGCCCAGCAGGATAAAGACAATGCCTGCAAAGTACATCAGGGTACCGACCCAGCTGGCTTCTTCAAAGAATGCGCCGGCAAACAGCGCGATCACCGGCAGTTTTGCGCCGCAGGGCATAAAGGGTGCCAGCATCGCAGTAACATTACGCTCACGCTCGTTACGAATGGTCCGGGCAGCCATAACGCCGGGAATGGCGCAGCCTGTACCCACAATGAAGGGGATCACGGACTTGCCGGAAAGACCGACCTTTTTGAAGATGGGATCCAAAACAACCGTTGCGCGGGCCATATATCCGCAATCTTCCAGCAGGGAGATCAGGAAATACATCACCATAACAAGGGGAAGGAAACCCACAACAGCACTGACACCGCCGATGATGCCTTCGGTGAGAAGCGCTGCCAGGAAGGGATTGGCGTTCACCAGAAGACCTGCCACCCATTCTTTAAACATATCGATCAAAGTAACAAGACCGGGAATGGTGAAGCCATTTTCAAATTCGTAACCTTCTGCGATCCAGACGCCCAGCCAAGCCTGGCTGATCTGGAACACCAGAAACATTACGATGGCGAAGATCGGCAAACCAACCAGCGGGTGGGTCAGAACAGCATCGATCTTGTCCTGGAAATTGATATCCCGGGTGCGGACGGTGCGGCTCTCTACCTGCTTAACGATTCTGTTGACAAATTCAAAGCGTTTACGATCTGCCGCAACAACGGCCTGCTTGCTGGTCAGGTCAATATCGTCTTGTACATAAGGTGCGATCTGACCCTTGCCCAGTTGGGCAACAGCAGCCTGCACCACATCCTGCAGACCTTCGGAGGAGGTAGACACGGTCTCAATTACGGGACAGCCCAGTTTTTTCGACAGCAGCGCCTCGTCGATCTGGGTTTTCTTCTTCTCATTTACGTCGGCTTTGTTCAGCGCAACAACAACGGGAATGCCCAGTTCCAGCAACTGCGTGGTAAAAAACAGACTGCGGCTCAAGTTGGTGGCATCTACAATATTGATGATCACATCGGGGTTTTCATTTTTAACAAAAGAACTGGTAATACTCTCTTCGGAAGTGAAGGGGGACATAGAATAGGCGCCGGGCAGATCCACGGCGATCAGTTCCTGATCACCTGCGTATGCTTTTTTAATAGGGGCTTCCTTCTTGTCAACGGTAACACCGGCCCAGTTGCCCACCTTTTCGTTGCGACCGGGCAGGGCGTTGTACATAGTGGTCTTGCCGCTGTTGGGATTGCCCGCAAAAGCAATTCTCATAATATTTCCTCCTCTTTGCAATGGGTATGCTTTTCAATTTGCAGATTGGTTAGCGGCTGCTAACTTGTGACCAAAAAACGATCAGCGGATGCTGCATCGTTTTTTACGCGAGGATGATGGCTTCGGCCAGTTGGGTGTCAATATTGTATCTGCCGTCTTTGATGGCTACGGTGCAGCCGCCTCTGCGATGGGCAACCACCGTAATGGGTTCACCGCTGTAGCAACCCAGGGAGAACAGAAACGCATCCAACTCTTCATCGTCGGTCTCGATCCGCTGAATGATATATTCTTTTCCTTCTTGTGCGGTCCTTAACGTCATACTATCACCTGAAAATTCAAAAAAACAAACGATTAGACACGGCTAACTGCCGGGTCAAAAAATAAATTAGCATATGCTAACTGCCTAAATATAATATATGGAAAATACTGGTTTGTCAATACTTTTTTGCAAAAAAATCCCCTGCCGATTTTCGGCAGGGGAAGAAATCAACTCAGGGGATAATCATCGGGGAACAAGGTGTGCCACAGCAGCAGGACCACATCATCATTATTGATCTGGCCGTCGTGGTTCAGGTCGCCGTTACCGATGATGGTGTAATCTTCGGGGAACAGAGAGAACCACAGCAGAAGAACAACGTCGTCATTATTGACGGTGGTGTCATTGTTAACGTCACCTAAGATGTAGGGAGGCACATATTCGGGGTCCTTAGCGCTGCATACAGAGCAGATGCCGTCTACGTAGTTGTGACCGGTGGCAAAATCGACCCAGCCGAATTTGCCCAGGGGAATGGGATTCTCGCCGGCGGTCTGGGCAGCGCCACAGACAGAGCAACGCTGGTAAGCAATGTTGCCGTCGGTGTCACAAGTAGGTGCTACAGCAGCAATGTCTTCCCATTTATGACCCAGAGCGGGCAGGATCCAGGAGTCCTTCGCAATGGTCTCGCCGGCTGCGTTCTGGGCTTCACCGCAACTGCTGCAAACCTTGTAAGCAATGTTGCCTTCAAAGTCACAATTGGGCTCGACAGCATCATAGGATACCCAATCGTGTACATGTACGGATTCGCTGGGTTCTGTGGAGGGCAGAGAGCCGATGGGAACACGGATATCGCCATCTTCTTCGTCAGCAGGATTGTCCTGCTTTGTGCCGACAAAGTTGATTTCACTGTTCTCTGTACGGGTTTCCTGCGCAGCCATAGCGATCACAGGAATCATACTCAGACAAAGAACGATCACCAACAGGGAGATCAGCACAGTATGTAATCTATGAGATGATTTCATAATAATACTCCTTTTATTGATAGTTACTATCAGTATAAAGGAAAAATGCCATAAATACAAGCCTTTTTTGTAAAAAAACAAGGAATTGATAAGATAGTTCATTAAAAATAAAATCCTCCGCCGATTTCTCGGCGGAGGAAAAAGTCATACCAGAGGATAATCCTCGGGGAACAGTGTGTGCCACAGCAGCAACACAACGTCGTCGTTGGTGATCTGATCGTCGTGGTTCAGGTCACCGTTGCCGGTGATGGTGTAGTCCTCGGGGAACAGAGAGAACCACAGCAACTGAACGACATCATCGTTGTTGACAGTGCCGTTGTTATCATAGTCGCCCAAAATGTAGGGAGGCACATATTCGGGATCTGCAGCGCCACATACGGAGCAGATGCCTTCTACATAGTTGTGTCCGGTAGCGGCATCAATCCAGCCAAACTTACCCAGGGGGACGGGGTTCTCTTCCCAGGTCTGGGCAGCGCCACAGACGGAACACTGCTGGTAAGCGATATTGCCGTCGGTTGTGCAGGTGGGTGCAACTGCTTCATAGTCGACCCAAGTGTGACCCAGAGCCAGGATGACACCGTCCTGGTAGGACAGTTTCAGAGGATCTTCGTAGAAGAAGCACTCACAGATAGAGCAGTAGTCAAACGCTTCGTGACCGTTGTCAACACAAGTGGGTTCTACCGCATCGTGATGCTCCAGCGTATGACCGGATGCGCCGACCACCCAACCGAACTTACTCAGAGGCTTGGGGTTTTCTTCCATAGTTTGGGCGGCGCCACAGACAGAACACTGCTGGTAAGCGATGTTGCCGTCAGTTGTGCAGGTGGGGGCAACGGCTTCGTAGTTGACCCAGGTGTGACCCAAAGCGGGCAGGATCCAGGCATTTTCTTCGAGGGTCTCGCCGCTTGCATTCTGTGCCTCGCCACATTCGCTGCAAACTTTGTAAGCGATATTTCCTTCGGTGTCGCAAGTGGGAGCAACTGCTTCGTAGTTGACCCAAGTATGACCGGATGCGCCGACGATCCAACCGAACCTACCCAGGGGTTTGGGGTTTTCTTCCCAGGTCTGTGCTGCGCCGCAGACAGAACACTGCTGGTAAGCAATGTTACCGTCAGTTGTACAGGTGGGAGCAACAGCGTCAAAGTTAACCCAGGTGTGACCCAAAGCGGGCAGGATCCAGGCATTTTCTTCGAGGGTCTCGCCGCTTGCATTCTGTGCCTCGCCACAACTGCTGCAAACCTTGTAAGCAATATTTCCTTCGGTGTCGCAAGTGGGAGCAACTGCTTCGTAGTTGACCCAAGTATGACCGGTTGCGCCCACGACCCAACCGAACTTGCTCAGAGGTTTGGGATTTTCTTCCATAGTCTGGGCTGCGCCACAGACGGAACACTGCTGGTAAGCGATGTTACCGTCAGTTGTACAGGTGGGAGCAACAGCGTCAAAGTTAACCCAGGTATGACCCAAAGCGGGCAGGATCCAGGCATTTTCTTCGAGGGTCTCGCCGTTTGCATTCTGTGCTTCACCACAACTACTGCAAACCTTGTAAGCAATATTACCGCTAAGATCACAAGTGGGTTCAACAGCGTCAAAGGATATCCAATCGTGCATATGTACGGTTTCGCTGGGTTTGGGCGCAGGCAGAGAACCGATCGGCAGGCGGATATCGCCTTCTTCTTCCTCCGCGGGATTATCCTGCTTGCTGCCGGTAAATTCGATCTCGCTGTTGTCTGTGAGGGGGGCTTGTGTAGCCATAGCGATCACGGGGACTATGCTCAGGCAAAGAACGATCACCAGCAGGGAGATCAGTATGGTATGTAATCTGTGAGAGGATTTCATAATATTGCTCCTTTTGTTGATACTTGTTTCCAGTATAAAGGAAAACAGTAATAAATACAATCTTTTTTTGTTCAAAATAAGCGTTTTGTAAGAAAAATCGCCTAAAATAAAATCCTCCGCCGATTTCTCGGCGGAGGAAAAGTTTTAGATCAAAGGATAATCCTCGGGGAACAGCGTGTGCCACAGCAGCAACACAACGTCGTCGTTGGTGATTTGATCGTCGTGATTCAGGTCACCGTTACCGGTGATGGTGTAGTCCTCGGGGAACAGAGAGGTCCACAGAAGAAGAACAACATCATCGTTGGTAACCAATCCGTCACCGGTGAAGTCACCGGAAATGGGTTTGGGCTCAGAGGTGTTTGTCCAGACCAGATTACCCGCTTCATTGGTTTCCACAGTACCGATGTTTGCACTTAGGGTAGCGCCGCCACAAGCCAATACCAGATTGTCCAGAGCGATTGCGGTTTCGTTTTCTGCGCTTGTCAAGGTCAAAACGACAGCACCTGTGGTATTTGCCACGATGGCAGAACCGCTGTTATCGTCAGAGATCACACCGCCGGTTACATTTACCGTGCCGTAGGCGCAAATATTGTCGCTGTTGAAGGTAGTGTCGGTGCAAGTACCGTTGCGAATCGTGCCGCCGGAGATATTCAGCGTAGCGCCTGCTGCAACGAAGATGTTACCGCCAATAGCAGCGGAACCGTTTTCGATGATGCCGCCGGACATATTCATAATGCCGGCGCCCACATTGATGTTACCGCCTTCGGGTACGGAGTCCTTGGAGGAAGTCATAATGGCATTGCCGCCGGTAATAGTGCCGCCTTCCATATTAAAGATACCGCCATTCATAGAAACAGCGCCGCCGTTCAGGGCTCGCCGACCGGTGATCTTGCCGCCTTTCATAGTGAAAGTACCGGAGTTGACCTGCACAACGCCTGCATTATAGGGGAATACGTCGGCTGCAGCGGTGGAGGACAGGTGAATACCGTCGTACAGACGCAGGTTGGAACTGCCGTCTAAGTTGATAACGCCTGCGGCGGCCGCTTTGTAAGCGCCGGAAACGGTGCTTTCGTTTTTGCTGGTGTTTACCAGGTTTAAGGTGGTGCCGCCGTAGATGGCAAACGCACGGCTTGTCTTATTGATGCTGTTGCCATTCAGGTCAATGCAGATTTCCGTGACGCAGGTGTCATTTGCGCCGATTCGGATCTGGGAAGAGCCGGTGACGGAAGCCTTGGTCAGGCGGTAGTGGTGATGCCCACCGTGAAGCGCTGCGTCGTTCAGGTTACCACCGGTCCATTCAGTCCATTCAACTTCTACACCGCAATGGGGACACAAGGAGGTTTCCGGTGCAGGGGGATCGGTAGGATCCGTGGGATCGGTGGGGTCGGTTTCGCCGGTATAGACCGTTGCCAGACCGTCGAATTCTTCCGCGATTGCGCCGTTTTTCAGATTCAAAACGGTGATATTGGAGCCTGCCACATAGACAAAGTCCTTCGGGGCGTTGTTTTCGCAGAAGTACGCGTTACGAGAGTTGCTGCAAACGTTGTGGTAGTCGATACGGTACCAGTCTGCATCCCACAGAACCACAGAAGGCTCGATGGCATAGTAGATTTCTTTATGCGCACCGCCGCCGAAGCCGTGGTGGAAAACAGTGGAAATATCACTCTTTAAGCCCTTGCCGTACCAAACTTCCAGTTTGTTCTCGCACCAGGTACCGCCGGAACTACTGCCGTCGGTGGGGTGATCAGCAGGGATAAACACGGAAGTGCCGCCGTTAAATACCATACGGGACACGATGGAGGTGCCGTTTACATTACAGATCTTGCCGTTGTTGGCTGCCAGATAATCCTCCTGGGTGTAAAGAATGAGCAGTTCCATATCGGCATAACACAGTATGTTACCGGTGTGGGGAACAAGGTGCTTTGTGTCGGGGTATGCGGCCTTCATAGTACTTACGATCAAATCTTGCTGAGAAGCGGAATCTTCCTCAGTGGTCGTGGAGTCTGCGAAGTTGTAAATAAATTCATTTACGGTAATAGAGGGGTCGGCTGCGTACTTTTCCGCAAATGCCAGGAAGCCGCGGTAGTGGTCCACATGGGGATGGGTGATCATCCAGCCGGAGATCACGATGTTGTTGGGGTCAACCGCCTGCTTCTTCAGGATCTTGTAGATGCGGTCGGCGGTTGCGGTTTCCGCGCTGTCGATGATGAAGAAGGTGCCGTCAGCCAGACGCACGATGTAACACATATCGTTTTCCTGCAGGAAATCAGCGGTGGCGTCCAGCAGGGTAATGTCCTCACTGCCTACCTGGGTGATCAAGGGATCACAAACGGTGGTATAGGCGGAGGCGGAGGTGGCAGGCAGGTATGCTGCGTCCTTATCCTCGCAGATGACGAAGGTGCGTCCGTCAGCGGAGTGGTAGCTGATGGTGACCACCTTGGTGTCGGAAACGTAGGTGCGGAAAAGGTTTTCCAGCGCAGTGGCGTTGCCGTCAGCGGAGATGCCGCTGAAGTTGTTGGCGCTGTGGAGTGTGTAGCCTTCTGCTACAAGCGCCTGCTCGTAAGCAGCCAGCTCGTCTTTGGTTACATTTTCATATACGGTTTCATAGCCGTTGCCGGTGTTGTATGTACCGCGTACAGTATTACTCATAGCTTCCATACCTGCTGCGTCAGCAAAGGATTGATTGATCCAGACCTGATTGCCGTTATCGTCGGCCTGGGTAGTGCCCCGGTCGGCGTTCAGAACCGCGCCGGCGATCAGGAGGATCTTGCTGTCCAGATCGGCGGCGGTCTTGTTCTGAGCAGCTACAGTTAAGTTTACGGTGGCAGGGATGGAGGCCTTTTTGGTGAAGACCAGAATGGCGTTGCCGCCGTCGCTGTCAATAAAACGACCGCCGGAAATGGTAACAGTACCGGAGTTGGAATAGATGTTCTCGCCGTTGTAGATGCCGCTGCCATCGATGGTGCCGGCAGCAACGGTGTCGCCGGTGGAACTGAGACCGTCCTGAATGGAGCCGTTCTGGATCGTACCGCCGGAGATGGTAAGGGTCTTGGCAGCGTCGTAGCCGCTGATGAAGATGTTGCCGCCGTTGATGGCCTTACCGCCTTCGATCAGACCGCCGGTCATAGTGATGTTACCGCGGGAGAAAATATTGCCACCGTAGGAGTTGGCGCACTCACCGTCCCGGATCGTACCGCCAGAGACAGACATAGAGGTACTGATCTGCAGGTAGATATTGCCACCGCCATTGTTACGGGAGAGGTTTCTTTTGGCGTAGCCGCCATCGATCAAGGCATCACCGGAAATGGACAGGTTGCCGTTGGCAACGTAAACATTACCGCCGTTGCCGTTATCGGCAATACCACCTTCAATGGTACCGCCGGAAATGGTGAAGGTCTTGCCGGAGGCGGAAAGGTAGAGATTGCCGCCGGCAGGTGTTTTTGCAGAAGAGGTGGCTTTGCCGCCGGTGATCTTGCCGCCGGTCATAGTGAAGTTTGCGTTTTTAACACAGACAGCACCGCCGCAGGGAATGGAACTTTCATTGGCAGCAATACCGCCGTCAATGGTGCCACCGCTGATATTCAGCGCGCCGCCGTCCATATAGATGCTGCCGCCGAAGTACGCAGTGCCACCCTTGACAGTTCCGCCTTCGATGTTTACAGTACCGCCGATACCCGCAATGGCACCGCCATCACTCTGGTGGTTTTCCGTGGCTACATCTACAATGCTGCCGCTTTTCAGGGTCAGGGTAGCGTCGGTGTCTACACGGATAACGCCGCCTTGCTGGTTGTCCGCGGTTTCCGCACCCTGCACCTCACCGGTGCCAACGCTGTCTTGGATCGTCAGCGAACTGCCGTTGCTGACAATAAATGCGCGGGAAGAAGAAGTGATGTTATGACCGTTCAGGTCGATCAAAACATTGACAGGTGTTTCGCCGGTGCCGATGTAGATCGCATCGGTCAACCCTGAAAGGTTGTCAGACAAAGTATATTTTGCGTCTGCAGTGAGGGCGTTTGCCTCACCGCCTGCTGTGAGGGTCCATTCTGTTTCAGGCAGGGTATCCGTTGCCGTTGCCAGGAAAGGCAATGTGCAAAGACACAGCGCAAAAACCAGAATCGAGGCCCAAACTGCCAGAAGGGATTTGGAAATTTTCATAACCGTTCTCCTTTATCAAGATATCTCATTTTTATTATAATTTCCCGGCTACGTCTTATCAATATATAAAAATAACATATATTTAATATTTTTGATACAATTTACGATAAAAACTTGATTTTCTTTATTGTTTTAGATACTATGATTACAACAAAAAGGGGGGATATAAAGTGGATATGTTTAATGAAATGGTCGTCACATATATGGTAAAACCGCCCAAGGTGGCTTATATGGAAAAGGGACGCACCTACCAGACAACCAACCGGGAGTGCTTTGGATTGGTGCTTTGCCTGGAGGGGGAAGCGGCATACACGATGAACGGGAACACTTATGTCAGCAACAAAAACCGTGCGCTGATCCTGCCCAAAGGCGGTACATATACCCGTTTCGGCGTAACAGAGGGATTGTTTGCGATTGTTAATTTTCAGGCAAAAGAAGTGCCGGAGACGGATATTTTAACATTCCCGTTGCAAAATCCCCAGGAATGTATTGATGATTTCGAGAAACTGAGAAAACTGTGCTTGCGCCAAAACGGTCACCTAAAGGTATACAGCGTGTTTTACCGCCTACTGGAGAAAGTATTTGCAGGAAGCATACCGAAAGAGGCGCCGCTGGATCCGATTTTGCAGTATATTGAAGAAAATTTGTCTGATCCGGATATCTCCAATATGGTGCTGGCAAAGCAACTGGGCATCAGTGAGATCTATTTCCGCAAACTGTTCACTGCCCATTACGGTACCACGCCCCGGCAGTACATTCTGGATTTGCGGATCCAGCGGTCCAAACAACTGCTGACGGACACCTTGCTTTCCGTTACGGAGATTTCAAAACTGTGCGGATTTTCCAGCGTATACCATTTTTGTCAGACATTCAAGAAGCGTACCGGTACAACGCCGAAACAGTACGCCCAGACAAACAGAACATTTAAAATTTAAAGGCTTGGTTTTTACACCAAGCCTTTAATTCCCTCTTTTCAAGAAAGCAAGTGTATGCTATAATCTAACATATATTTACAAAAGGAGAAACAATATGGTTATTACAAAAGATATTCGCTATATCGGTGTAAACGATCACCAGGTTGATCTGTTTGAGGGTCAGTATGTTGTGCCAAACGGTATGTCCTACAATTCCTATGTGATCATGGATGAGAAGATCGCTGTTATGGACACCGTAGACCGGAACTTCACTACCCAGTGGCTGGAAAATCTGAAGGCAGAACTGGCAGGCAAGCAGCCGGACTATCTGATCGTACAGCATATGGAGCCGGACCATTCTGCCGGTATCGCTGATTTCCTGACTGCCTATCCCGATGCAACGGTCGTGGCATCTGCCAAGGCATTTGTGATGATCAAACAGTTTTTCGGTAATGAATACGAGGACCGCCGCATTGTGGTGGGCGAGGGCGATACCCTCAGCCTTGGCAACCATACTTTGACTTTTGTTACTGCACCTATGGTCCACTGGCCGGAAGTGATCGTTACATATGATTCTTATGACAAGGTTCTGTTCTCGGCTGACGGTTTCGGCAAGTTCGGCGCTTTGGATGCAGAAGAGGATTGGGCATGCGAGGCCCGCCGTTACTACATCGGCATTGTGGGCAAGTATGGCGCGCAGGTTCAGGCACTGCTGAAAAAGGCTGCGGGTTTGGATATTTCCATTATCTGCCCCCTCCACGGACCGGTGCTGACAGAAAATCTGGGTTACTACATCAATCTGTATGATATCTGGTCTTCCTACGGCGTGGAAAGTGAAGGCGTTATGATCGCTTACACCTCTGTCTACGGTCACACCAAACTGGCGGTAGAGCAGTTGGCTGCAAAACTGGAAGGTCTGGGTTGCCCCAAGGTGGTAGTCAACGATCTGGCCCGGTGCGATATGGCAGAGGCTGTGGAAGATGCTTTCCGTTACGGCAAACTGGTGCTGGCAACCACAACTTACAACGGCGAGATCTTCCCCTTTATGCGGGAGTTTATCAACCATCTGACCGAGCGCGGCTATAAAAACCGCACCGTTGGTATGATGGAGAACGGCAGTTGGGCGCCTGCAGCCGTTAAGGTGATGACCAAAATGCTGGAATCCAGCAAAAATATCACCTATACCCAAAACAATGTGAAGATCCTGGGCGCTGTGACCCCGGAAAATATGGCGCAGATCGATGCGCTGGCAAAGGAACTGATCTGAGTTATGACCATCGCCGGACTACAAAAAATGACCTTGCTGGACTATCCGGGCAAGGTGGCTTGCACGGTGTTTCTGCAAGGGTGCAATTTCCGGTGTCCTTTCTGTCACAACAGTGACCTTTTGACTGGACAAGGCCCGGAGGGGATATCGGATGCGGAATTGCTGGCATATCTGCAAAAGCGCAAAGGCATTCTGGACGGCGTTTGCATCACCGGCGGCGAGCCCACATTACAGACCGGTCTGGAGGATCTGATCCGCAGCATCAAGGCGCTGGGATACTACGTCAAACTGGACACCAACGGCAGCCGCCCGGAGGTGCTGAAGCGCCTGGTGGAAGAAAATTTGCTTGACTATGTGGCGATGGATGTAAAAAACAGCCCGGAAGGCTATGCCCGCACCGCCGGTATGAAACCGGAACTGCTCAGTTGCGTGCAGGAGAGTCTGCAGTTTTTGCTCACCGGAAAGGTGGACTATGAACTGCGCACCACGGTGGTGGACCAACTGCACCGGGAGCAGGACATAGAGGCCATCGGACAGTGGTTGAGAGACTTAAATTCTGAACACAAGGCGAAACGATTTTTCTTACAGTGCTATGTTGACCGGGAAAGTGTGCTTTCCCCCGGATTTTCGGCGCCAAGCAAGGAAAAAATGTCGAAATTTGTGTCAATTTTACAGCCTTTTGCCCAGTTGGTAGAAACCCGTGGGATGGACTGAAACACTATATGTTGTGTTTTGCGGTAAAAAATAATCCCAATATATTGTATTTTTGATATTGACAAATGAAATAGAAATGGGTTATAATACAGGCGCTGTCGCGAAATTTTGCGGCGGCGCCTGTATCTGTTTATACTTTAATGTTTATATATAGAAGGAGGAGCAAAGATGTATCGTGTATTAAAAAGAGACGGCGGCACCGTCGATTTTTCCCTGAGTAAGATCAGCGCAGCGATGATCAAAGCCTTTGAGGCCCAGGGCCGCAAGTATCACGAAAGTGTGATCAATATGCTGGCTCTGCAGGTCAGCGCAGACTTTGAGCCCAAGATCAAGAATGATATGATCGCCGTGGAGGACATTCAGGACAGCGTGGAGCGCGTTCTGTCTGAGGCTGGTTATACCGATGTTGCCAAGGCATACATTCTGTACCGTAAGCAGCGCGAGAAGGTCCGTAATGTCAACTCCGCTCTGCTCAACTACAAGGATCTGGTGGATAACTATCTGCAGATCAATGACTGGCGCGTTAAGGAGAACTCCACCGTTACATATTCTGTCGGCGGTCTGATCCTTAGTAACTCCGGCGCTATCACTGCCAACTACTGGCTCAGCGAGATCTATGATGAAGAGATCGCAGAGGCCCACCGCAGCGCAGCGCTGCACCTGCACGATCTGTCTATGCACACCGGCTACTGCGCCGGCTGGAGTCTGAAGCAGCTGATCCAGGAAGGTCTGGGCGGCGTTCCCGGTAAGATCACATCCTCTCCTGCCAGCCACTTGTCCACTTTGTGTAACCAGATGGTCAATTTCCTGGGCATTATGCAGAATGAATGGGCAGGCGCACAGGCATTCTCCTCTTTCGATACTTATCTTGCTCCCTTCGTTAAGGTGGACAACCTGACCCAGAAGGAAGTCAAGCAGTGCATCCAGTCCTTCATCTACGGCGTGAACACGCCCTCCCGTTGGGGTACCCAGGCACCCTTCTCCAACATCACTTTGGACTGGGTATGTCCTCCTGACCTGAGAGATCAGCAGGCCATCGTCGGCGGTAAGGAAATGGACTTCACCTACGGCGATTGCAAGAAGGAAATGGATATGGTCAACAAGGCCTTCATCGAGATTATGATCGAAGGCGATGCCAATGGCCGTGGTTTCCAGTATCCCATTCCCACTTACTCCATTACCCGTGATTTCGACTGGAGCGAGACTGAGAACAACAAACTCCTGTTCGAAATGACCGCTAAGTACGGCACGCCCTATTTCTCCAACTACATCAACTCCGATATGGAGCCTTCCGATGTGCGCTCTATGTGCTGCCGTCTGCGTCTGGATCTGCGTGAACTGCGCAAGAAGTCCGGCGGCTTCTTCGGCAGCGGTGAGTCCACCGGTTCTATCGGTGTTGTCACCATCAACCTGCCCCGTATTGCCTATCTGGCAGAAAACGAGCAGGACTTCTACGAGCGTCTGGACAAACTGATGGACATTGCTGCCCGCAGTTTGAAGACCAAGCGCACCGTTATCACCCAGTTGATGGAAAACGGTCTGTATCCCTACACCAAGCGGTATCTCGGCACCTTTGCAAACCACTTCTCCACCATCGGCCTGATCGGTATGAACGAAGGGGGTCTGAACGCAAAGTGGCTGCGCGCCGACCTGACCAACGAGAAGGTCCAGCAGTTTGCCAAGGAAGTTCTGGATCACATGCGTGAGCGTCTGAGCGACTACCAGGAGCTGTACGGCGACCTGTACAACCTGGAAGCCACCCCCGCCGAGTCCACCACCTACCGCTTCGCCAAGCACGACAAGGAGAAGTACCCCTTCTTGGATGGCAATGGCAGAATGTCCCGGCTGCTCACAACCTTGCTGCTGTACCGTGCAGGCTATGAGGTGGGCAAGTATATCTCCCTGGAAGCCAAGATCGCAAAGAATAAGGATGCCTACTATACTTCGTT
>JAZQGL010000055.1:0-54100 GCA_045540035.1 Faecousia sp. | reverse complement strand
CTATGCAGTTTTGAAGTGGTAACTTTTCCTAACGACAAATAACAAAATTCCCGGAATGCTGACGCATTTCGGGAATTTTTTGTGCAGTATTGCGGAAAAGGAACCGTTCAAAACCGATTCATCACTATGGCGCACTGCCCTTCTCCGGGGGATCTTTTATATCAAAGGGTATTCCTCAGGGAATAAAGTATGCCAAAGCAGAAGAACCACATCGTCATTATTGACCTTGCCGTTGCGGTCCATATCCCCGGATATATTCAGAGGATAGTCCTCCGGGAACAGTGTATTCCACAAAAGCAGCACCACATCGTCATTATTGACCCGCTTGTCGTCATTCAAATCTCCAAAAACATCGCCCTGCTGATAGGGTATCTTCTCTGTTTTTGTAATTGCACAAACCTGGCAGGTATATTGGCGTTCGCCGTCTGATGATGCTGTGGGTTCTTTGACAACGACGCCGCTGTCCCAGGTATGCTCGCCAAGTCCATCAACTGCATACTGGTAGATGGTGCGCGTTTCAACACGGCGGTCTTCCGTTGGCTCGACCTTCTCAACACTCCAGGCAGACCATTCAGTCCAACGCTCGCCGGAAAATTGGAGCGTTTCAACGGTGTAGGATTGGCGGCACACCGGAATTTGGACATACCAATAAGAATCCTTACAGCAAGCGGCATTGTACACATACTTGGCGCCTTCACCGTAAGCACCGTTGGCATCGTAGTCACTGCCGGCATCGGTGCTGTAGAATGCGTGGAAGTTGCAGTACGTTGCATCGTATTGCTCGCTGATGCGTCTGTTGATCGGACCATAGGCATATCCTCTGCACCAATGGTAATACAGATAGCCCACGATCTCATTGGAATTGACAGTTATTCTCTCTGTCTGGGTTGTGGATGCAATTTTGGGTGTGTTGTTATACTGGGTGTAATAACTACTGGATGTAGCAAAACCGGAGGGCCAGGACGATACATAGTCGATAGTTCCACATTCTGTCTCTGCCCAGTTCTTCTCACGATTGCTGTAACGGTACTCAAGCTTACTGCGAATCCATTTCTGTGCCACATCTGTGGGCGCTTCCTCTGTCCATTCGGACCAGGAGACAACCGATTTTTTTACATAGTAATCACCGCAATTGGAGCAGGTGTAGGTATTCTGCACCGTATCCAGGCAAGTTGCGGGGACAGTATTGGTTATTTCGTAAGCGTGTCCCGTTGCCTTTACCGTCTGCTCCTTGGAAAGTCCACATTTCGTGCAGGTCTGCTTTTGCAGGCCGTCGGCAGTACAGGTAGCCGGCGTGACTGTAATCCAGGCACCGTAACTGTGAGCGCAATCGCTCTCCACCGTGAAAGTCACCATATTTCCTGCATAGCCTTGAAAGCGGTTTTCAGCCATCACAAAGGCTTGATAGTCGCCGGCTGGAAGTACCATCGTTGCACCGCTTTTGGCATCGGTGATACTGTAATCCGGGTTGCTGTCGTCCCAGTAATCTTTCCAGATCCACAAATTATACTGCTTTTCGCCATACACATCACCCCAGGTAAAGACCGTGTCTTTCGATTCAGTACCGGGGGTAACTGTCATAGTCGGTCCGGAAAGGCTGCGATCTTCTCCCCGATAGATCGACCAGATCTGCGCTCCGGAACCGTTATAGGCATATGTCTGCAATGTGTTTCCGGCGATGGCATTATTATTTACCAGATCCAGGGCATATCCCGACAGTTTCGATATGATCCGGTAGCCGCCGTTTTCTTCATACAAGAACCATTTCTGCGCATCGTGTCCGGTATCTACACAAGTTTGGATCACTGCGCCCGATCCGGTATTGGCATCCCGGACATCCAGATATTTTCCGTCATAGCAGGAGGCGATCTTGTAACTTCCGTCAGACTGACGGAAAAAACGCCATTGCTGATTTGCATAAGAATTCTCATTGGAAAGACGGACCGGGGGCTTCTCGCCTTCGTAATGACAGTTCTCAATAGGCATCCAGGCTGCCTTATTGAAGATCACCGCAGAAAAATCCGTTCCAAGATCTGCCTTGTTTACATTGGGGAAGTTATAGGCGGATATGTACCAGTAAGCGGTTACATTACCCAAAACATTGGCCTGAGAGCCTCCTGCCAGAGCGCCTAAATAAGAGCTGGCAAGGGTCATTCTTTTGCCGGAATAATTGCCACCGTAGGGGTCTGCACAATAGAAGGTATCCCCTTCATAGTCCGTCAGGAATACAGCGTGGTAAAGGGTGCCGGAATACAGAACAACGCCTTCCGGGTGGGCATCGAGAACCGCCTTCAAACTTGCAATAGAAATACCGGAAACACCTGCACGGGCAACGGTCATACTGTTACCATTGACATTGTATGTCCAGCCGCCACGCAAACCCACACCGCTGATCCAGGCTATATCATAGATAGAGTGCTCCGTAACGCTGTTCCACAGCGTATCTCCGCTTAAATACATACGGGCACGATGCATCATAGCGGCAGAGACCAATGTGCAGGTCTGTCCACCCATAGTCGGGTATAAATAAATGCTGTTGGGCAGGCTGGTTGCAGCCTCTGCAGGCAGCGCAACAAACATCGTTGCACAGACAGCCAATAGTATTAAGATAGCCAGAATGCGTTTCATAATGTACACCCCTTTTTGGTAGTGGTTATATTATATCACAGTTTCATTCGCCGTCAACATTTGAAGATACCCGCAAAGTAAAAAACCGGGAATCCTGACGGACTCCCGGTTGTTGTTATTTCTGATAGGCAATTGGCTCCAGCAGGTACTGCTCCCAGAGGTAGGTGTCTGTTTTTTTCTCCCAACGCCAGGCATCACGGATCGCCTGACACAGCAAAAGCAGTTTCTGCTGCATAGTTTCGTTCTTGAAGATCTCTTCATTGCCGGGCTGAATTGCCGCAAGGAAGATCAGGCTGCGGTCATCCGGGGCGGAATTCATAGCATCTCTCGAGAAGAAAGCCCTCTTCTCCCCTTGCAGATATTCCTCTTTATAGGTGGATTCGTCGCCGTAGACAAAGCCTTCCGGATTCAGGTCGTTCCAGTAGTCATACATAGGGCTGTTGCCCAGCACGTGAATATCCACCACATAACTCAGTTGCTCCCAGAACGCCGTTTGGATGTCTTCTGCCATAGCCGGCATCATAATGAACGGATCGCCGTCATACCAGTGCAGCACCGCATCGGTCTTACCGGATACGCTGCGGACGATGCAGATGCGAATTCGGTTGTTGACGCTTTTGCGAAGGAAATCTTCGGGCAAGATGCTCATTGCGTCATCCAATGCGTCCAGACAGTTCTGGATCGCCACTTTCTGATACTCCGCCTCCACGGTATAGCCGCCGGTGTATTTCACCGCGTCCTGCCAGATGCGGATATCCACATCGTGCGTATCTTCCAGTTCCTCTGCCCGCTCCTGACAAATTTCCAGCGCTGCCTCGTCGGGGGTCTGCGCTGTGCAGGCAACGGATGTGTAGATCTGGGGATCTTCAACGGGGGTCTTTTTCACATTCCAGCACATCAGTTTTTGATTGTCGCCAGCCTCGGTCAAAAACCAAATACTGCCCGACCAGCGGTCTGCCAAAAAGGCGATGGGTATCACAGACGCAGGAATGGTAACAGAGGATGTTTTCAAACCGGAAGCGGTGTCATAAAAATCCAGTTGCAGGTTATTCTCGTCTATCTCCTTACAATAAATGAGACCGCCCAGTTCCAGCGCAGACACCGCTGCACCATTCAAATTTAGTTGCTGACCCGGATACTGATCCATCGTGCCAAACAAGTTCTGCGTTACGCCGCCGTCTGTGCGGCGCACAAAATAAGCGTCCTCATAGGTGGATATATGGGTGATCGTATTATCTGTACGCAGAGTCTGACCGTTTTCGGAGGAAATATAGACCGTGTTATCCTCCCCTGCCTCACTTGTCACCCGGCACACCAGCACCTTGCCGTCGAAATGTGTGTCAAGCAACTCCTGATATGCGCAGGTGTGGGACTTGATCAGGCGGGAGAAACCCTGCTCCACATCCAGCGCCCGGATTTCCTGACCTGCGCAGTAGAATATCTCGTCACCGTCGGAAGAGAATGCCGGATAGCCCTGCATATCCTCCGGCAATTTGATCCGCTCGGACTCCTGCAGTTGGGGATTCAGATATACTGCTTCACGGGTCTTTGCATCGTAATACACGAAACCGCTGTAGATGCTTTGGAACGTCGTATCCAGAATATGGAAATCCAGTTCTGCCGTGGCGGTGATCACCCGGCGGTCGCCAGTCAGCAGTTTCAGCGAGGATGTTTCTCCGTCGGAGATCAGCAGCAACTGATCGCCACTGGCAGAAAGCATCGTGTATGTACCCTCCGGATCAAATACCCGGATCGCACCTTGGGTCTGTTGCTCGATCACATTGCCTTCTATGTATGTTCCGGGAGGTTCTGTAGGCTCTGTTGTGGGAGCGCTGGTCTCCTGGGGGCCTTGATTGCCGCAGGCTGTCAAAAGCAACGTCAGCGCCAGCAAAACAAAAAGAAACTTTTTCATATTACTGTCTCCTCGCTAAGGTATAGTCATCCCCTTGCCGGTAGTAAGGACAATGGTTGCTGCGGGAGGTCATAATCCGGTAGACCTCGTCCTCGTCCAGATCCATCATACAGTAGTATTCGTCATACTCTTCGTCATAGTCATAATACCAGCAGGTATCACATTCACAGGTCATATCAATCACCCAAATTATTTAAATAATGCTCCACATCAAAAGGCTTGATTTTCTCATCTTTGCGAAGATAAAGCGGATGGTGAGGGTGTCCTTTCTTGCTGATAGCACCTGCGCAGCACCACTTGGCATTGTACGCCTGCCCGATGGCAAGCATATCCCGCAGGCAATCGGGAAGATAATCCCGCTTTTCAATGATCGTACCCCAGGCAGCCCAAACTGCCGGAGATTTGGAAATGGACAGCACATAACGGAAGGCTTCCATATTTTCCTTGTGGAGTTTCAGATTGCAGATTCGCTCCATCGAATCCGGATCGGTAGCGCGCTGGGCGTAGACATTGAACATAATAAAACTGTCAAAGCCGTTGCCCAATGCGATCCGCTCCACAGACTTCAGGGTGTTGTCCAGATCCCCCGGCTGCGCGGTGGAGGGATTGATGCCGATGCAGATCAGCGGATTTTTACCCCGGGTTCCCAGAATATATCGGTACTCGGAATAGAAATTCGGCGCGTAGAGCCACTGCTCGATATCATAGTCGGGGCTCGGGGTGTTGGCGGCTTCCAGCGCCTGCCGGAAGGTCACCAGTTCCATATCAGCCGTTGTTCCTTTGGGTATGTGCATATACTCTCCTTAAGCAGTGGGGAATCGAACCCCGGTAGGTTTTCATTGGCTGCTTTCCGCCAATACTGCGGAAAATTCCTTGAAAATACCAACGGGTATTCCCTGCAAAATTTTACTTGTCTTGCCGAAAAGCAGCTCTATGAAAACTGCACAGCACCCCACTGCGAGGATTTTTGTTTTGGGGTTTTGTGCAGATGACGCAGCCTTGCTGACGCAAGGCAAAGAAGATAAATAAAAATACAAACAAAAGGTCCGCAGTGGGGCTATCGGGGTTCGATTCCCCACTGCTTATGCCCAGAGGACACAGTCCACCGGAATGTCAAATTCTTCCGTTTCCAATTGGGGCAGCATCTGAAAATCGTAACAAAGGGCAAGTGTGGGATGGGTCGGCTCGGCTGCCAGAAATCTGTCGTAGAAGCCGCCGCCGTAACCGATCCGGTGTCCCTGGGGGTCAAACGCCAAACCCGGCATCAGCACCAGGGCTGTGGGATCATCCGCCACCGGCTCATCTGCCAGCGGCTCAGGGATACCTGCGTACCCCCCGGATACCGCAGAAAGGTCGGTCACATAAATAAACTTCATCTCATCGCCATAGACCTTGGGAACTGCTACACGCTTACCGTCACGCAGAGCCCGCTCCAGCATCGGTACAGTACGGACCTCCTGATTGTAAGGCAGGTAGCCGTAAATCGTCTTGGCGTCCTGGTACTGCCGGCTGGCGAAGAACTTTTCTGCCAGACGGTTGCTGGCGTCCACGATCTGCTGCTCGGTCATTGCCCGTTTCTTCTCGCGAATTATTTTGCGCAAAGCGGATTTATCCATTGTTTTCATCCTTTCCGGATCTGTGGTAAAGCCGGAACCATAGCAAAATGGCGATCTGACCGGGAATACCAAGCAAGAACATTTTCCAGATATTCAAATCAAAGAACATCAGCAGCGTAGTATAGGCGCTTAAAATCGTTCCCCACATAATGGCAGAGATCAGCGCCTGATTCCAGCGAAAATCCTTCCAGGCAGACCGCAGGCTCAACAGAACAATGGCATTTGCGGGAATGGCATAAATAAACGCCATCCAACTTTTCGGCACATACAGGGAGGATATCAACACAAACAGAAACAGCGCCACAAACCACACAAGCACAGAAGACAGACCCAGAATGATCCGCTTGTTTGCCTTGCGCTTCAGGGTCTTTTCCACGGCCTTTCCCATCACCTGCTCTACTTTACCGGGGTTTTCCGGCAGTTGGTTGGGATCTTCCAGCAGTTCATTGACAGTAATATCAAAAAGATCGGCGATCTGCATCAGCGTCAGTACATCGGGGACAGACTCGCCCCGCTCCCATTTAGACACCGCCTTATCGGAATAATTCAGTTTTTCAGCCAGACCCGCCTGGGTCATCTGCAGGCGCTTGCGGTAGGAAATAATATTGGCGCCTATTTGCTTTTTCAACTTCTCGTCGTCCATAGTTATCCTCCAAAACATACTTATGTATATTTTAACAGATTTGCCCGCCGATTGCAAGAAAAACCGCCCTCGGTAAAAAGGGCGGTAATTTTTAGTCTTCCGGGAAGAGTTTCTGCCGGCAGAATTTGATGATGGCGCTTCGGGTAACGATACCGATAAAGGCATCCTTGTCGTCCACCACCGGGACAAAGTTCTGTGTACTGGCCCGTTCCACCAGGTCCTGCATACCGGTGGTGACCCGAACGGATATGTTATCTTTTCTGCGTGTGATCTCCATGATCCTGCGGGCCTCAGCCTGACGCATATCCATATAGCACATATTCTTCAGCGCCCACAGAAGGTCGCCCTCTGTCAGAGTGCCACGGTACTCTCCCCGCTTGTTCAGGATCGGCAGGGCTGCATAGCCGGAGGCTTCCATTTTTTCGAGAGCTTGGCGGATGGTATAATCGTCATAGACAAAGGCGCACATTGCCTTTGGCGTAAGAAAAAATAATATGTTATTCATAGGATCTCCTTTACGATGCTTTGCTACATTCATATTATAGCACAGAATCCGCAAGAAAGGATGAAAACTTTCTGTAAAGATGCTTTTCAGGTGACGAATTTAATCCCGCTATTTTGTGCAAGTTGCACAACTCTCCCTCAAGTTTCCCTGCTCTACGGTGGGAAGAACCCTTTCTCTACGGATCGCAGAGGTAAAAACCGCAAGTTTCGGTTGGTTTCGGAATGGATTGTGCTATCATCGAAGCAGAAAGGCGGTATACACTTATGAAAAAACGCATCAAACTCAAAGACAGATGTCTGCCCCGTTACACCAAGGGCGAAGAAATTATGAATATGGTCACTCACATCGTCGGTGGCGCGTTGGGCGTGGCGGCACTTATTCTGTGTGTGGTGAAGTCCGTTATGAAACACAGCACACTCGGCGTAGTAGGGTCTGCCGTTTACGGTGGGAGTATGGTCGCGCTGTACTGTATGTCCAGCATCTACCACGGGCTGCGTCCCTGCACCGGTAAGAAAGTGCTGCAGATCATCGACCACTGTACCATCTATTTTCTCATTGCCGGCACATATACGCCGATCCTGCTCAGCGCCTTCGTACCGGTGTATCCGATGATCGGCTGGGGCTTGCTGGGGGCGCAATGGGCGCTGTGTTTTCTGGCATCTACCCTGACGGCTATCGACCTGAAGAAATACAATGTATTTTCTATGATTTGCTATATCGCAATGGGCTGGGGTATTGTTTTCTTCCTGCCGCAAGCCGTAGAATTACTGGGAAAAGATGGCTTCGGCTGGCTTCTGTCCGGCGGCATCGCCTACACGATAGGCGCGATCCTCTACGGGGTAGGTTCAAAACTCCCCTGGTTTCACTCCGTGTTTCACATCTTCGTGGTACTTGGCAGTTTGCTTCAGTTTGTATCCATTATACGATATGTTCTATAAAAAGATCACCCATCGATTATTTTCGATGGGTGATTCTCTTATTCTTCAGTTTTGTAGGCATCAAACAGAGAACTGTCTGAACTCTCTTCGATCTCCTCCCCAGCCATACACTGGGCAAACTGGGCACCGGACATTGTCTCGTGCTCCAACAGGAATTCTACAACCTTACGCAGTTTCAGCGCATCACGCTCCAGGATCTCAGCGCACTGGGCGTAGGCCTTATCGATGATCGCCTTGACCTCATCATCGATGGTGCCGGCGACTTTTTCTGAGTAGCTCTTTGTCTTTTCGTAATCTCTGCCGATGAACACCTCACCGCCGCTGGTATAGGAAACCGTACCCAGTTTCTCACACATACCGTAACGGGCTACCATATCCCTTGCCAAAGCAGATGCTCTGTCAATATCGTTGGATGCGCCGGTGGAGATATCCTGTAAAAACAGCGCCTCTGCCACTCTGCCGCCCAGCAAACCGACAATGCGTTCATACATCTCGTTGCGGGTCAGGTGGGTGCTGTCCTCCAAAGGCATTGTCCAGGTCAGGCCCAAGGCATCGCCTCTGGGGATCACAGATATCTGGTGTACCGGATCGTGGGTCTTCAGGCTGTGCATCGCCACAGCGTGACCAGCCTCGTGAATGGCTGTCAGTTGCAGATCTCTGCGCAAACGGACACGGCTGCGCTTCTCGGGACCTGCCAGGATCTTCATCATAGACTCGTTCAGATCCTCCATATTCAGTACCGGACGGTCAGCCCGGGCTGCCAGAATTGCCGCCTCGTTCAGAAGATTGCTCAGATCTGCGCCGGTGAAGCCGGAAGTTGCCAGCGCCACGGTCTTTAAGTTCACAGAACTGTCCAGACGCTTATTCTTTGCGTGGACTTTCAGTATCTCTTCACGGCCCTTAGCGTCGGGCTTGCCCACATAGATCTGCCGGTCAAAACGGCCGGGACGCAGCAACGCAGGATCCAGAATATCCACGCGGTTCGTCGCAGCAAGGACGATCACACCCTCCGTGCGGGTAAAGCCGTCCATTTCCACAAGCAACTGGTTCAGCGTTTGCTCACGCTCATCGTGACCACCGCCCATACCGGAACCGCGCTTACGGCCTACGGCGTCGATCTCGTCGATGAAAATAATGGAAGGCGCAATTCTCTTCGCCTGATCAAACAGGTCACGGACACGGCTTGCGCCCACGCCAACATACATCTCCATAAAGTCAGAGCCGGAGATGGACAAAAACTGTACATCCGCCTCCCCTGCCACGGCCTTGGCAAGCAGGGTCTTACCGGTACCGGGAGGGCCGGACAGCAAGATGCCGTGAGGAATTCTTGCGCCGATGGCGCGGAATTTCTCCGGGTCACGGAGGAAATCCACCACTTCCTGCAGTTCCGCTTTTTCCTCGTCCACACCTGCCACATCGGCAAATGTAATCTTCTCCGCAGAGCCGTTTACCGTTCTTGCTCTGCCAAAGTTAGCCATCGGGTTGTTGCTGTTGGCTCTGCCTACCAGTATGATCCACAAAATGATCAGTACGAGACCAGCCAAAACGATGGGAAGGATATATTCGAAGGGGGATGTTTCACTCTCAGGGACAAAATCGTAGGATTTCAGAATGCCCTTTTCGGACTGTGCCTGCAGCGTTTCCCACATATCCTGCCGGAACCCCTCCGGGTCAGCCAGGTCTGTAGATACGATACTCTTGCCAAACTCCTTGGCGTAATCCTCGGTCAGCACCAGAGTGATCTTATGATCGGCAACTGTAAAACTGCTGACCTTTTCCTGGTGAAACAGGTCAATGACCTGAGAGTAGGTCAGTTCCTTCCGGTTGCCGCCGAAAATGGACATAATCAGAGAAAATGCCAAGACCAGCACACCGATATAGAGTAGAATGCTCAGAATTTTATTTTTCTTCAAAACGGGGTCTCCTTATTACTGATAGATCTCAGGCTTCAAAACGCCGATATACGGCAGGTTTCTATAGTATTCGTCGTAATCCAGTCCGTATCCCACCACAAACTCGTTGGGGATCACGAAACCGGTGTAATCCGGCTGCAAGGTAATGCGGGGATCACGGCGCTCCGGCTTGTCAAGCAAGGTGCAGATCTTCAACGAAGCAGGTTCTTTGGAAAGAAGATGCTTATATGTGAAATCCAGAGAATGACCGGTGTCGAAGATGTCCTCCAGGATCACCACATGGCGTCCCTTGATATCCGCAGAGATATCCCGACGGACCTGCATCTGACCGGATGTTGTGCCGGAGTAAGAAGATATCCACATAAAGTCGATCTGACAGGGAATGTCGATGCGCTTTACCATATCCGCAAAGAACATTACAACGCCCTTCATAACGCCGACAAAAACGGGATCTTTGCCGGCATAATCCCGGGAAAGTTGCCCTGCCAACTCCAGAACTTTATTTTGGATCTGCTCTTCGGTCAGCAATATTTTTTCCATATTCTCTCTCATTTGGAAACCCCCAAGTTCGTTAAATGCTTGTAAAACGGATCTGCACTGCCGGCAGGCTGGCTGCCAGCCGGTCCTGGTTGACGCCGACTCCGTAAACACCCAGTACGCCTTCCTCGTCGGCTATCACCGGGATAAAACCTCGCCGGGAGGCAGGGATCTTACGGTCGATAAACAATTTCTTTAACAGTTTTGTGCCGCCGGACAAACGGATCGTATCACCTGCCAGCCGGGTGCGCACAAGGATCTGTCCCCGGGGTATGACGGTAAAGCAATCCCCGTTGTTTTGCAATTGCTCTGCCGGTTGACACCAGATCTTAAGCCCCAGTTCCGGGATCGTAATCTCCCCCGGGCAGGTCAACACCTGTGTTTCAAAAATATCATCCGCGATGCCTTTTTCCAGCACGGCATAGTTACGGCAAATAGTGACGCCACTGGGAAAACTGGCTTTGGCAGAGGGTTTGTCAGAGAAAACCAACTTTTCTGCCAGGGCAATGTGCTCCGCCTCCGGCTCTTTGACGCCGCTGTTTTCCAAAAACGCTGCCAAGGCTCTGCTGCGCAGCGCACCGGGCATTTGCCGGAGTGTGGCAATATCGTTAACCGGTGCAGCCAAATCCTGCAGCACCTGCTCATCTTCCCGCAGCCGCAAAGCCATAGATGATAAATTCTCCGCAAGGCGGGGATTTTCCTGCCGCAGCAGGGGCATTATATTGTGGCGCAGGCGGTTACGCAAAAAGGTATCCGTACCGTTGGAACTGTCCGTTACATACTGCAGATGGTACTCCTGCAAAAAGTTTTCTACCTCTTGCCGTGTTACATCCAGCATAGGACGGATCAGGCTGCCGTTGACAGGGCTGATACCACCCAGACCTTTCAACCCCGTACCCCGAACCATATGCATCAGTACGGTTTCCGCGTTATCGTCGGCGGTATGGGCTGTGGCGATCTTCCCGGGAAGGCTGCGCAAAAAGGCATACCTTGCCTCCCTTGCCGCCGCCTCAAGACCTTTTTTGCCGGGTCTGACTTCCCCGCCGCCAACATAAAGTTCTATCTCATAGCGCTGACAGAAGTCCCGGACAAAAGCCTCGTCCCGGTCAGACTCCTGCCCACGCAGGTGGTGGTTAAAATGGGCAGCGCTCAGGCGGATCTGCAGTTTTTCCGACAGCAGATACATAGCAAACAGCAGCGCCACCGAATCCGCACCGCCGGAGACCGCGCATACCACCTGATCCCCAGGCCGGATCATATCATAGCGCCGGATAAAAGACAGCAGCTTATTCAGCATGCTTCCACTCCCGATCTGTAAATGTCTGATACTGGGGCAGCCATTGCAGTTTTACCGTACCCACCTCACCGTGACGGTTCTTGGATACGATACACTCGGCAACACCCTTATCCTCGGTATTTTCGTTATAATACTCGTCGCGGTACAAAAACAGTACCTCGTCGGCATCCTGCTCGATGGCACCGGATTCACGCAGGTCAGACAGCATCGGGCGCTTATCTGTACGGCTTTCCGGACCACGGGACAACTGGCTCAAACAGATCACGGGAACATTCAGTTCCTTTGCCATAATCTTTAAGGAACGGGATATCTCACTGACCACATTCTGACGGTTCTCGCCGCCCTTGCCGTAGCCGGAACTGTTCATCAGTTGCAGATAGTCGATGATCACAAGACCAAGATTATCCAGACGGCGGCACTTGGCGTTCATCTCCGCCACAGTGATGGCGGGATTGTCATCCACACGGATATCTGTTTGACTCAAGGCTGCCGATGCCATCGTCAATTTGGTCCACTCTTCCTCGGTCAGTTTTCCGGTGGCCATTTTCTGGCTGTCCACAAAACTCTCAATGGCCAAAAGGCGCATAGCAAGTTGCTCTCTGGACATTTCCAAAGAGAACATAGCAACGGTCTTATCGTATTTCTTGGCAACATTCAGGCCCACATTCAGAGCAAAGGCAGTCTTACCCATAGCGGGACGGGCTGCCAGCAGCACCAGATCAGACTTGTTCAGGCCGTTGATCTTCATATCCAGATCCCGCATACCGGTGGAAAGACCGGGAATGGCGGAGTCGGACTGGCTCAGTTCGATCAGTCTGTCATAGACCTTATGCAGCGTCTTTCCAATATGCTCCAAAGAGTCTCCCCGCTCACCTTTGCGCAGGGCATAGATCTTCTTTTCGGCATTTTCCAGAATTTCCGCAGGCGTACCCACCTGATCAAAAACCGTATCGGAGATCTCCGACGCGGCATTGGCAAGCCCACGGAGCATTGCTTTATCCCGAACGATATTGGCGTAACGCACCGCATTGACCGATGTAGGGGTGATCTGCATCAACTGCTTGATATAGTCTCTGGAGTCATCCCGGTGAAATCCCAATTCCCGCATTTTCTCCAGTACGGTAACCGGATCGATGGTCTGGGAGAAATTGAACATCGTGTAGATGGTCTGATAGATCTCACGGTTCTGCTGCAGATAAAAATCCTCCGCACGCAGCAGACCGATCACCTCAGTAATGCAGTTGCTGTCGATCAGGATCGAACCCAGAACCGCCTGCTCTGCTTCCAGCGATTGGGGCATTTGCCGGCCGATCAGTTCTTCATCCATACCGATTCTCCTCTCTTTTGGGGATTAGAAATAATCATCAAGCCTCAACGATCTTGACGGTCAGGGGTGCAACCACCTCATAGCCCAATTTGCACTGGACGGTGTAAGTGCCAACGCTCTTGATGGGGTCGGCAATGACGATCTTACGCTTGTCCAGCGTGATGCCGGAATTTGCCTTCAGGGCATCGGCGATCTCCTGATTGGTAACAGATCCAAAAAGTCTGCCTGCGCCGCCGCCTTTTGCGGTTACGGTCAGGGTCATTTCCCGCAGTTTCTTGCCGATCTCAACCGCCTCTGCCCGCTCCTTGGCTGCTTTTTCAGCGGCTGCCTTGTCGTTCATACGCATTGTATTGACATTGTCGGCAGTTGCCTCAATGGCGATCTTCCGGGGAAGCATATAATTTCTGGCGTAGCCGTCAGAGACCTCGATCATCTGACCTTTCTTGCCTTTGCCCTTCACGTCCTGCTGTAAAATAACTTTCATATTTAGTCGCTCCTTAAGCAGTGGGGAATCGAACCCCGACAGCCCCACTGCGGTCCTTTCTTTTGTATTTTTCTTTATCTTCCTTGCCTTGCGTCAGCAAGGCTGCGTCATCTGCACAAAACTCCAAAACAAAAATCCTCGCAGTGGGGTGCTGTGCAGTTTTCATAGCGCTGCTTTTCGGCAAGACAAGTAAAATTTTGCAGGGAATACCCGTTGGTATTTTCAAGGAATTTTCCGCAGTATTGGCGGAAAGCAGCCTATAAAAACCTACCGGGGTTTGTTTCCTCACTGCTTAACTTTCGTAATACTGATCAATTGCGGCAACCAGGGTGTCCAGAACATCCTTTACATTGCCCTGCACCTGCGCGCCGGCTGTGGCTGTATTACCACCGCCGCCGAGGGCTTCCAAAATCACCTGCACATTGGCATCGCCAATGGAACGGGCAGAGATCATCACCTGATCACCGTCCGGGAACAGCACAAAGGATGCGGTGATACCGGAGATGTTCAGCAATTCGTCTGCCGCCTGGGCAGCCAGCGCCCGGGGCGTGCCGGTATTGAGGGCTGCAATGGCGATCTCCTGCCGGTAGAGCCGGGCTGACTTGATGATCTGATATTTAGCGATGGTGGTCTGGAAATCGTTTTGCAAAAGTTTCTTGACCTCCACCGTGTCTGCACCCAGTTGCCGCAGGAATGCAGCGGCTTCAAAGGTACGCTCACCGGTACGGACATTGAAACTCTTGGTGTCCAGGAAGATGCCTGCCATCAGCGCTTTCGCCTCGATAGGCAGCACATCCTTGCGCTCTACTGCATACTGCAGCAGTTCCGTTACCAGTTCTGCCGCGGAAGACGCATAGGGTTCGTGGAAATTGACCAGCACGGGCTTGATATACTCTGCCGCACGGCGGTGATGGTCTACCACGCAGACCTTGGGGATCGCCTCCAGAAGAGGCTTAAACTCAACCTGATCAGGGCGATTGGTGTCCACAACAACCAGTGTACTGCGGTTATCACACAGAACCATAGCCTCCTGACCGGTGATGAATGCGTTTTTATATTCAGGAACCGCACGGATCTCCTCAATAAGTTTTTCTGCAGAGTTATGCTCCTGATCCAGAACGATGTAAGCGTTCTTACCTTTCTTTCGGCACAGGCAGGCAATGCCCATTGCAGCGCCTACGGCGTCAAGGTCTGCATTCTTATGTCCCATAATGAAGACCTGACTGCTCTGTCCGATCAGTTCCAACAGAGAATTAGCGGTGACACGGGAGCGAACCTTGCTGCGATGCTCGGTCTCTTTGGCTCTGCCGCCATAAAAATTGAAGTTCAGCCGGTCCTTCACCACTGCCTGATCGCCGCCGCGGCTCAACGCCATCTCAATGGACAGTGCCGCAAATTCATACCCTTCATCGAAGGTAGCGGCATCTACGCCCAGACCCAGGGAAATGGAGGCTGCCAGACCGGAAGGTGCGGTAATATCGTGAATATCTTCCAATATGGCGAATTTTGCCTGCTCCATTTGCTTCAGGTCCCGCTTTTCAAAAATCAGCAGGAAACGGTTCTTTTCCAGCCGGCGCAGCATACCCTGATAGCCCTTCGCCCATTTCACGATCTTGTTGTTGATACGGGCATCCAGAGCGGAGATAGCGCCGTCAGCCATATTCCGGGTCAGTTCCTCGTAGTTGTCCACCAGCACGATAGCAACTACCGGACGAGAGCGGATATACTCATCTCTTACCTGGTAGAGTTCTGTCAGGTCGGAAAGATACAGAATACCCAAAGGGGTGGTCTGGCTGTCATTGGCGCGGATTGCCGTTCCGTAAACGCGGTAACGGCGCTCGGCAATGGTCACATCGTAGGGATATTCGGACTTGCCGGCGGTGAGCCAATCGGTGGAAAAACCGGGCAGGATATCGTCGATATTCTTCTCCGTCAGCACATCCCGCAGACCGGTAAGCTGAATAAAGGAATGGTTGGCATAGACGATACCGCCGTCGGTCAGCCGCAGCAGCACCGTGGGGAACGGCGTTTCCACACCGGCAGTACCGGTGTCCTGCTGGGTGATATTCTGAACATAATTCTGCAGTTGCTGATGCCGGTGCTGGCTGTAGGCCAGATGTATGATCAGCAGAAGCAGTGTAACACCCAACTGGATACCTGCCAGCACATACTGGCCGAACAATGCAGCAGCAATGCCAAATACCAGCAGAACCAACAAATACATACCGGTTTTTGGGTGCAGAAGCCTGCCTAATTTCTTATTCAAAACAAGTCGCCTCCTTTTCGCCTGCGCAGCGAAAGCATATAATAGCGCTATTTTATACATTATAACAGAGGAAAGCCAAAGGTGCAACTGGTTTTTTGCCTTGTGGCGAGAAAAATAACCTGCCGGCATCTGTCGAAAAATAAATGTATACAAAAAGCGGATTTTGTGGTATAATACTTACGCAAGTGCCAGGTGAGCAACCTGCACGATCTATGCTGTAATTTTATAAATCACGCGGGCGTTTTCCTCCGAAGCAGCGATTCAGGGCTGTGACGGCGGCAGACGGCTGCTGACTTTGTTATGTCTTTTTGACGCTTTTGAAAGGAGTATACACTTGGCTGAAAAACTAAAAATCATTCCCCTTGGCGGTCTGGATGAGATCGGCAAGAACATCACCGTACTGGAGTACGGCAAAGATATGATCATAGTGGACTGCGGTGTGGGTTTCCCGGAGGAGGATATGTACGGCGTGGATCTTGTGATCCCCGACTTTTCCTACCTTGCGCAGAACGCAAAGAAACTGCGGGGTATGTTCATCACCCACGGTCACGAGGACCATATCGGCTCTATCCCCTACTGTATGCAGCAGGTCACCTGCCCCATTCACGGCACAGCGATGACCAATGGCCTTATCAAACTGAAACTGGAAGAACACCGGATCGCCGACAAGGTCAAACTGATCACCCACAAGCCCGGCGACGTGGTGAAAGCCGGCTGCTTTACCGTGGAATTTATCCACGTAAACCACTCCATCGCCGATGCGGTGGCATTTGCCATCCACACCCCGGTGGGCACGGTGGTTATGACCGGTGACTTTAAGATCGACCCCACCGCAAAAGACGGTATGACCGACCTTGCCCGTCTGGGCGAACTGGGTAATCAGGGCGTATTGGCGCTGCTGTGCGACTCCACCAATGTGGAGCGTGGCGGATACACCCCCAGCGAGAACATCGTGGCAGAGGGGTTGGACCGGCAGTTCAAAAACTGTGACCAGCGCATCGTCGTCACCACCTTCGCCTCCAATATGCACCGCATTCAGGCGGTTCTGGCAACAGCACACCGCTACGGCAGAAAAGTGGCGGTCACCGGACGCAGTATGGAAAATATGCTGAAAGTGGCCCAGGAACTGGGCTATATCAAAGTCCCTGCCGGCACAATTGTTGACCTGAATGCCGCCAAGAGCCTGCCGAAGAACAAGGTGGTCATCGTATCCACCGGCTCTCAGGGCGAGAATATGTCTGCGCTGTACCGGATGGCATTTTCCTCTCACAAGCAGGTGGATATCACCGCCGGCGACCGGATCATTATCTCCGCATCTGCCATTCCCGGCAATGAAAAAGCGGTGTCCCGGATCATCAATGAACTGTACCGCAAAGGCGCAGAGGTGGTCTATGAAAAGAGTGAAGGACTCCACGTGTCCGGTCACGCCTGCCAGGAAGAACTGAAGATCATTCACGCGCTGTGCAAGCCCAAATTCTTTATCCCCGTCCACGGTGAGCAGCGCCACCTGCAGATCCACGGAAAACTGGCTACGCAGTTAGGTCTGAACCCCAAAAATGTGCGCATCGCCGAGATCGGCAATGTGATTGAATTTACCGGCAAGACCTGCAAGATCAACGGCACAGTACCTGCAGGCAAGGTGTTCGTGGATGGCACCGGCGTTGGCGATGTGGGCAGCGTAGTACTGCGGGACAGAAAGCATCTGGCACAGGACGGTATGATCGTAGTCTGCGTCAATCTGTCTTCCCAGGACGGCAGCATCATCACCGGTCCGGACATTATCACCCGCGGTTTTATCTATGTGAAAGAGTCGGAAGAACTGATGGAGGAACTGCGCTGTGTAGCAATGGACGCCATTGAGCGCTGCAGCCGCAAGCGTGTCCGGGACTGGACTGCCATCAAGACCGCCATCAAAAACGATCTCAGCGGCTATCTGTATAAGACCACCAAACGCAATCCTATGATCCTGCCTGTAATTATGGAGATTTAATTTTAAACCCGGCGGGAGGGTCAAGCCCCTCCTCTGCAGAAAGATATCTGGGGGCGGATGTAAAATCCGCCCTTTTGCCTGCTATCGGAGAGAGATATGAACTATTATTTTGCGCCCCTTGAAGGACTGACAGACAGTGTCTATCGCCGTCTGCACCACTGGTATTTCCCCGGTGTTGACCGCTATTATACCCCCTTTTTCTCCCCCACCGTCCATAGATCGCTGACCCCAAAAGAACAACGGGAATTGCCCCCGGCTGACAGCGAACCCTTTTTCGTGATCCCCCAGATCCTGACCAAAAACGCCGAGGATTTTCTCTGGTTTGCCGGTCAGTGCAAAAACTTGGGTTATACTGAGGTCAATCTGAATTTAGGCTGTCCTTCCGGTACGGTCACTGCCAAAGGAAAGGGCGCCGGTATGCTCCGGGATTTAGAGGGGCTGGACCGTTTTCTGCAGGAGATATACGAAGGCGCACCTTTGGATATTTCCGTCAAGACACGACTGGGATTTTCCGACCCAGAGGAGTTTCCCCGGATCCTGGAGATCCTGAACCGCTACCCGGTGAAGGAACTGACTCTGCACCCCCGTGTCCGAAGCGCTTTTTACAGCGGCGATGTGGATATAGATGCATTTCGCTACGCGCTGGAAAACAGCAAAAACCCCTTGTGCTACAACGGAAATATCTGCTCCAAAGCAGATATTTCCTCTTTCCGCGAAACCTTTCCCCAAATCGGTGCTGTGATGCTGGGAAGAGGCTTGGTGGGCGATCCCGGTATGCTCACCCCCGGCGGTACGAACCGGGAGAATTTGCAAGCCTTTATGGACAGCCTTTTGCAGGAATATACCGAGACCTTCGGCGGTCCCCGGAATGCTATGTTCCGTATGAAAGAAAACTGGCACTACCTGATCCGGAAATTTGACGATAGCGACAAACTGTGGAAACGCCTGCGCAAGACCACAGATCTGAACGAATACAAGGCTATTTCCCGGGAAATATTCGCGACCTTACCGATGCGCGACACCCTCTCCCCGGACTGGTAAATGCCGGTTTATCGCTCTGTCGAGCAAGAATGCTGTAGGGGAGGCTCTTGAGCCTCCCTAAACGAATTGCTGTGACGATATCGTTACTAGGGAGGGTCAAGACCCTCCCCTACAAGGATATGCAAACATTTGTAACTGCTCGATAAGCCGTAATTTGAAGGTTTTGAATATCCTTATTGCATATAACAAAACGCTGTGAGCAACTAAACTGCTCACAGCGTTTCCCTTTTATTAGTGATTCAATTCTTACTCATCCTCAGATTGAAGAACAATGCGCTCATCTTCTAAGGTAACATGATAGCAAACTGTGTTTTTCGTCGAAACAGATTTTTCTCCCCGCAGCAACAATTTTCCGTCTTCCACCACAAAAGAAAAGTCGTAATAATCCATTTCATAGAAACTCATATATTTGGGTACAGATGCAGGATTCTCTATCGACGTAGCATATAACACGAATGTTGACCTACCAGAAGTGGTGCCGAATGTCAGTGTAATGATTTCCTCTTTTCCATCACCGTCGATATCATAACCGGGGCTGTCAAAAAATGGATTGATAACATCCACATCTGCACCAAGATCGGCTAGGTATTCTTCTGCCTGAATATAGCATTCCCTTTCCAAAATTTCTGTGAACATGTATTCTTTTTGCATTTCAACGAACCGTTCTGTGGCTTCTTCCGGGAATTTTTCCCGCACCTCTTTTTCAAAGGTGTCCCCTGGGTTTGGTTCCCAAAATTCCTCTACTGTATAGCCTGTTTCCGGATCAATAGAAAACGTGATGGCAGCCGGTGTACTAATTGAGCCCTCCTCCAGCAACTGATAAGTGTAGGCATAGCGGGTGTAAAGATAGTGGATATAGACCGTTGTTTCCGTCATGTGGTTATCCTGGTGCATCAGAGGGGTACCGCTTTTGCTCTCCATTGCCAAGATGCGGTAACTGTGGGTATGGATCGCCCCGGTAGGTACACTGGGAAAACGGATTCCCCCATTCTTCTCCAAAATAGCCGCAGAGATCGCCTCCTGCAAAGCGTTTGTCTCCGTTTCCAATTGCGCTTTTTGCGTTTGTTCATCAATAAATTCTTTTACACCGCCGTCACGAATATCGATTTTTTGCTCCAGGTCATCTGCCAAAGTCAGATAAATATACATCGGCTTGTCATCTTCACTGGGATCCCAGGTACCGCCAATCCAAACCGAAAACAACTCGTTGATCTCATATACTCGGATATAAAGTCCCGACCCTGTTTCGATGTATTCAAAGGAATCAAAATCTGACCATGTCAGATCATATCCTTTCTTGGAAAGTGCAATAACATCATCCAGCGTCAAATGCTTTTTTGTTGTTACAGATGCTTTGGCAAAACGAAAATCCGAAATAAGTTCTTTCGCTGTTTCCGGATTTGTAATACGGTGGGTCAGCGAAGGTTTGACATGGTTATCCACCCAAATCTCCGTAAAAGATGCGTTGAAGTGTAGTTCCGTGTTTCCGTTTACTTTTATGCTGAAGGCTTTGCTCCGATCTTCCGATCTGTTTCGTGAGATCGGCTCTTTGCTGACTTTGATCTTATCAAGGGTTGCAAGGAATTGGTTGAAATCCACTTTCTCCGTACAGGAAATTCTAAAACCTTCATAGGTTACATCCATATTGGTTACATCACTCAGCACACCGGGCATATTGACTTCATCATAGTTAAGTTCCCGTAAACTGATCCGGTCCATGGGATTTGTCAGGAAACAGACGGCTACCGCCACACAAATAACGACTGCCACCAAAACGATCCAAAAGGCGGGCTTTTTATAATGCAGCACAGATCTGACCCTTGCCTTAACTCCTACTTCGCCAAATGCCAGCGGGCAGGCTGCGATACTGCGACGGCTAACACTGCAATCCACCAGCGCTTGCGTGTAGTCCGCTTTTGTGCCTGCGTCCATTTCCTGAATGACCTTTTCATCGCAGGCAAGTTCGATATCCCGGCACAGCAATATATAACCCAGCCACATCAGCGGATTAAACCAGTGCAGCGTCAAAAGCAAAAAGCCAAGGGGTTTCCAAATGTGGTCCTTACGGCGGATATGGGCCTGCTCGTGGGCGATGACATACTGCAAATTCTGCCCTTCCATTCGAAATGGCAGATATATCTTCGGTTTGATGATACCCAGCACAAAAGGAGACGCCACATTCTCGATTTGGAAAATATTTTTCTCAAGCATCACTGCTGTGCCGATCTTCCGCCGCAACAGAAAATAACTGACGGCCGTATAGATCAGCATACCTGCAATCCCCACCAGCCACACCAGCGCTGCCATCGGAATCCAGAATTGCAATGGATTCATACTGACCAACTCCTGCGGCGCAAAGGACTTGTAGATAATCGGGTTGATGGAATTGTTCAGCGCGTCAATACCGGTATGGATCTGAGGCGTCGGATCCAGCATAATTTCAGGGCTGATCACTTCCGCGCTGGGAATTACGCTGAAAATACTCTCAAAAGAAATCGGGCAAAGAAGCCTCACCGCCACAAAACCCCACAGCAACACGCTGACCCATTTGGGCGCTTTTTTCAAAATCAACCGCAAAAGCATTACCGCCAGTACCAGATAACTGGCCGATATGCTCATATTGACGATCTTTAGAAAAATCCCGCTCATAGTCAGCCTCCTGTCCGGATCCGGTCGATCATCCGCTGCACCTCATCCAGTTCCTTTTCCGAGATATCCTGCCGCTTGGTAAAGGCTGCAACAAAGGCAGGCAGCGATCCCTGGAACTTTTCCTCCACCAGCGTGTTGATCTCGTTTGCCTGGGCCTGCTCTTTGGAAACAAGGGCTGTGATCTTGCCGTCCTCGTTTTTCAAGATCCCCCGCTCCCCCAGGCGCTTGATCACCGTATAGGTCGTGGTGCGTTTCCAGCCCAGTTGTTCCTGGCAGAGTTTGACCAACTGTGTCGCCGTAACCGGCTGATGCGCCCACATAATCAGGCAAAAACGGTACTCACTTTCAAAAATTTTCGGTGTATCCATACTTTCAACTCCTTGTCTAATCCGTTAGACTCTACATATAGTCTAACCCATTAGACAACCATTGTCAATACCCTTTTGAGAATGATTTTTAACAGATCGCTTTCCGTTTATCCGTTACAGAATCCATATAATAATTTCAGGGAGGGTCAAGACCCTCCCCTACATAGAGTATTTACAAAACCATTATCTATTTTTCAGTTTTTCAATCAAACTTATGATCAGTCTGACAGCAAATACCACTGCCACCACCACAACAACGCTTCTGATCCAGCCGGACACCGCGGTAACGAACCGGAAGCCGAAGGAGTGCATAAAATCCGTCTCGTTTCTGTCCGCCGGCAGTGTCAGCACCAGCCCTGACAGAAAATACACGACCCAGGATGCTGCTGTACCAACGAGATTGCCGCGCAGCGTTCCGGGAAATATCTTTCTGGAAGCAAATGTTGTAATGATCGTCAACAATGCAAATGTACCCAAAAGCGCCCAGGCAACGATCAAATGGACGATCATACCGGATGTGTATACTTGCGATACAAACACATAGTACCAGTTGATGCCCGTAGACAGCCGCAGGTACATATCAACAAAGAAGTAAATGACCCAACTGCACCAAAGACCCGCATTTTTCTTTACAAACAGACAGATCAATCCGCAGGCAGCAAAAGGCGCTGCCAACACAAGACCGGCAACAACATCCCCGAACAGCGCCAACATCAGAAACAGCAGTGCCGCAAAGCACAGCAGTACGACACCTGCATACTTTTGCGCAGATTTGGACGCGGGTTTTTCCACATAAATTATTTTCTGTTCCGGTTCGGAACTGCATTTCGGCTGCTTGCTATCCAGTACCAGTTCATCCAAAGATACACCGAACAATTCGCTGAGTTTCACCAGTTTGTCCAGTTCCGGCACAGAAGCATTGGTCTCCCATTTTGACACCGACTGACGGGATACTTCCAATGCATCCGCCAATTCCCCCTGAGACATATTTTTCCGGGTGCGGAGTTTATAAATTCTGTCACCTAACTGCATTTTTATCCCTCCTGTTTGCCATAAGTATAACAAGCACAGCAGCAAAAGTCCACCAAGTCCGCTTGGAAATTTAGCAACTGACAGTTGCACATACCCTTTTTCCCCGTATTGGTGCGCTATGTAAAAGAATCTTTGCTTGTCATATAGGTTGCCGGGCTATAAAAATAACAGCCTGCAGGGGTTTCCTGCAGGCTGTTTTTGTATATTAGCCAATGTCCAGTTCGGTCAGGGCGATCTTCTTGTAGTTGATCTTGATGGGCCAGTTCTGCTCTGCCTCGTCAACCAATGCGGTGGTACGCTCGGTTGCCAGGGCGGTTCTGCAGGAGTTGATCCAGTAGGGTTCGCCGGTAACGAAATACATAATGTGGTAGCCGGACTGGGACTCCACGATGCCGGTATCGCCGGCCTTACGGGTATTGTCGACAGACCACTTCAGGAAGTTCTCATAGTAGTTGGAGCCGGGAGCGATACCCTGATACAGACCACCGGTCTCCTTGGAGCCGGGATCACCGGTGTACTTATTTGCCAGCGCAGCAAAAGAGTCTTCCGTGGCTTCACCGGACTTCCATTCGCCCAGGATCCGCTCTGCCTCTGCAAGGGCTTTTGCCTTCTCCTCTTCGGTGTAGGTAGTCACGCCGGTTTCCTCATTTTTGGTGCCGCCTTCAAACAGCACAAGAATGTGCCGTACATCGGACACCAAACCGCTTTCCTTGGTGATGTTTTTCTCCAGCAGTTCGTCTTCGTGCTCGTCAAAATAGTCGCTGATTTCCTGGTCGGTAGGTGTCAGGCGCTCATATTCTGAAGTGTAGAACTGGTTGCTCAGGTACATCAGGCGGATATATGCCAGATAATCCTCTACGGTGCAGGTCTCACCCAGATATTCCTGAACCATATCCTCAGCGTTTTCAAAGCCGCCTGCCACAGCCTGCTCGTTCAAAGACTCCGGCAATTTGTTCAACTGATCTTCGATCTCCTGATCCAGAGCAAAGCCCTTCTCTTCAGCATAAAGCGCCATAGCCTGATAGTTCTGCCAGGTCTCGATGGATACCTTGATAAAGTACTGCTCCCAGTTCAGGGTCTCGTCCAGAGCGCAAGTCTGCTCGTGCAAAGGCTTTGTCATATCCAAACCGATATAAGAAAGGTAACTGCCGTAGTAGTTGACAAAGTCAGCCACCTGCATATTGAAAAAGATCTGCAGTCCCGCGTTGGTCAATTCCTTGCCGCCAAGGGTAGCCACCACGGCGTCAGCCTTCTTGATAGCCTTCTCGTCCTCAAGGACAAAGGTTTCCTTACAGAAAAGATCGTTGGCCTTGGGCTTCAGGTCCACATCCAGCGCGATCAGCAGCACCACAGCAAGTACAATCACCGCCACTGCTGCGCCTACGATGGCCAGCACCACCGGCCAGCGCTTTTTCTTGGGCTGCGCAGGCTCTTCGGTTTCTTCCGTCACGGTTTCTTCTGCTGCAGTTTCTTCCGCCACAGTTTCCTCTGCTACAGGTTCTTCTGCTGCAGTTTCTTCTGCTACCGTTTCCTCTGCTACCGGCTCGGCAGGGATCTCCTCTGTCAAGGACTTACCGCAGACGGGGCAGATTTCCAAATTTTCTTCAATTTCTGCATTACAGTATTTACAAATCATAGTTTTCTTCCTCTCAAGTAAATAACGCAAATAGTTTATCACGAACCAGAAAGAATTGCAAGTCAATAAATGTTTATAGACTGTTAAAAATAACGGGTTGCCCTTGCAAAAACGGCAGAAAAATGCTATTATCTATAGTTGAGATATTGTAAGTTGAGGAAGTATTACTATGAGCAACAAAACAACTGTCATTTCCAAGGAAGAATTGGACCGCCAACTCTCCTTTTGTGATAAGATCCGGGGCTATTGGCTGGACCGGGACAGAGTTCCCACCGCCTATGTGGAGACCTACGGCTGCCAGCAAAACGAAGCGGATTCCGAGCGTATCCGGGGCATTTTAAGCGAAAGCGGATACGCCATCACCGACAAGGCGGAGGGCGCCGATGTGGTGGTGATGAACACCTGCGCCATTCGGGAACACGCGGAGCAGCGTGTCTTCGGCAATCTGGGCGCGCTGACCCACACCAAGCGCCGCCACAGCCCCCAAAAAATCTTTTTGTGTGGCTGTATGGCAGGTCAGAGCCACGTGGTAGAGCGCATCCGCAAAAGTTATCCCCATGTGGACGGCGTATTCTCTACTCACCATCTGTGGCAGTTCCCGGAAATTCTCTACAGCGTACTTTCCCGGGGCAAGCGGGTATTTTTCGTAGAGGACGAGCCCGGCTCCATTGCCGAAGGTTTGCCCCAACTGCGGGACAATACCCTGAAAGCCTGGGTGTCCATTATGTACGGCTGTAACAATTTCTGCACCTACTGCATCGTCCCCTATGTCCGGGGTCGGGAACGCAGCCGCCAGCCGGAAGATATCCTGGCAGAGTGCCGGGAACTGATCAAGAACGGCGCCAAGGAGATCACCCTTCTGGGTCAGAATGTAAACTCCTACGGCAAGGATCTTGCCCAGAGTATGGACTTTTCCGACCTTTTGGCGCAAATTGCTGAGATTCCCGGAGATTTTCTCATTCGCTTTATGACCAGCCACCCCCGGGATGCTGGCAAGAAACTGTTTGACACTATGGCATCCAGCCCCAAGATCGCCAAGCAGCTCCATCTTCCCTTCCAATCCGGTTCCAGCCGGGTTCTGAGGGCGATGAATCGCCACTACGACCGGGAAAAGTATCTGGAACTGGTGGATTATGCCAAGTCCGTGATGCCGGATCTGGTGCTGACCTCCGATGTGATCGTAGGTTTCCCCGGAGAGACCGAGGAAGAATTCGAAGAGACGATTTCCCTTATCAGCCAGGTCCATTACGACGCGCTGTTTACCTTTATCTTCTCCCCCCGGAAAGGCACGCCTGCAGCCACCATGGAGGACAACACTCCCAAGGAGGAGAAAAACCGCCGTTTTGACAGACTTTGCGCTGTGCAAAACAGTATTTCCGAGCAAATCCACAAAGCCTATGTAGGCAAGACTATGCGCTGTCTCATCGACGGCACCGACGGCGATCTGCTGACAGCCCGGACAGAGGGCGGTCGGCTGGTACGCCTGAACGGCGACAACGCCCTTGTGGGCGGTTTCGCTTATGTTGAAATCACCGGCTCCACCACTTGGAGTCTTACCGGAAAATTAGCAGAAAGGGTGTGATCCTATGGCAGAGAAAAACGAACTGACCCCTATGAAACGGCAGTATAATGCCATTAAAGAACGAAATACCGACTCTATTCTGTTTTTCCGCCTTGGTGACTTTTACGAGATGTTTGACGAGGATGCCAAACTTGCCGCCAAGGAACTGGATCTGACCCTGACCACCCGGGACCGGAACAAGCCCAAGGAAGAGCAGACCCCAATGTGCGGCGTACCCTATCATTCTGTGGATGCATACATCGCCCGTTTGGTCGCCAAAGGCTATAAGGTATCCATCTGCGAGCAGGTGGAAGATCCCGCCACTGCCAAAGGCATCGTGGAGCGGGACATCACCCGGATCGTCACCCCCGGTACAGTTACCGAAAGTTGTATGCTGGACGAGAGCAAGAACAACTATATGGCTTGCCTTTTCGGTGAAGAAAGCAGGTTTGGTCTTGCTTTTTGCGATGTTTCCACCGGCGCGTTTTTCGTAACGATGTGCGCCGATGCCCAGGCAGCCGCTTCGGAACTGGGTCGTTTTGCCCCCTCGGAAGTCATTCGCGGCGGCGAAGGTGTAAAAGACGACATTTTGGAAGATGCGCTGTTTCACCGTCTGAGTTGCTGTGTTGACGAGGGAAAGCCGGAGCAGTTTGATCTTACTGCCAGCCGGGATCTGCTGGAAAAGCATTTTTCCCAGCCTTTGGCGCAGTTGGGTCTTACAGGTCTGAATGCTGCGACTGTTGCTGCCGGTACACTGCTGCAAACTTTGCAGTTTGTGCAGAAAAACGATCTTACCCATATCCGGGAGTTGCAGTACTATACCACCGGACGGTTTATGGAACTGGATATGGACGCCCGGCGCAATCTGGAACTGACGGAAACTTTGCGTTCCAAGGAAAAGAAAGGCACGCTTTTGTGGGTGCTGGACAAGACCCATACCGCAATGGGCGGCCGTATGCTGCGCAGTTGGCTGGAAAAGCCCTTACTGGATGCCGCGGAGATCGGTCGCCGGCAAAGCGCTGTGGAAGATCTGGTAAACGCCACGGTCTGCCGGGGCGAACTGGTTGAATCGCTGAAAGATGTGACGGATCTGGAGCGTGTCACCACCCGCATCGTCACCGGTACGGTGAACTGTCGGGATCTTCTGGGACTTGCCCGTGGTCTGCGGGCGCTGCCGGAGGTAAAGCGGCAGTTGCAGCAAATGGATGCGCCTTTACTGCGTAAGTTGGAGCAGGACATCGATGCTCTTTCTGATTGCGCAGATATGATCGAAAATACCATTGTGGACGAGCCGCCTCTGACGGTCCGGGAGGGCGGTATGATCCGCCCCGGCGCAAACGAGGACGCCGACCGTCTGCGGGATATTATGAACGGCGGCGAAGGCACCATTGCCGCTATAGAAGCAGCAGAACGGGAAAAGACCGGTATCCGCACTTTGAAAGTGGGCTATAACCGGGTCTTCGGTTACTACATCGAGATCTCCAAGTCTTTCATTGATCAGGCACCGGAGCATTATATCCGCAAGCAGACCCTGACCAACTGTGAGCGCTACATCACCCAGGAACTGAAGGAACTGGAAAATCAGATCCTCACCGCCAAAGAGCGCCTCACCGCCCTGGAGTACCAGATTTTCTCCCAGTTGCGGGAGCATCTGGCACAGCAGGCTGCCCGCATTCAAGTCTCTGCCGCCGCTGTGGGCGCTGCAGATGCGCTGTGTTCTTTGGCAACTGTGGCTGTGAAACGGGGCTACTGCCGCCCGGAGATCACGCTGGGCAGCGAGATCGATATTACCGACGGCCGCCATCCGGTGGTGGAGCAGATGCTCAGCGACACCCTCTTTGTCCCCAATGACACCCACCTGGGCGCTACGGACAATCAGGTTGCGATCATTACCGGTCCGAATATGGCCGGTAAATCCACCTATATGCGCCAGGTCGCCCTGATCGTACTGATGGCGCAGATGGGCTCTTTCGTGCCTGCTCGCAGCGCACGGATCGGTCTGGTGGACCGGGTATTTACAAGAATCGGCGCCAGCGATGACCTGGCATCCGGTCAGTCTACCTTTATGGTAGAGATGACAGAAGTGGCAAATATTCTGAAATACGCGACTTCCAAGAGTCTGCTGATTTTGGACGAGATCGGCAGAGGCACATCTACATATGACGGTATGTCCATCGCCCGGGCGGTGCTGGAATATGCCGCCAGTCCCCGGCATTTGGGCGCAAAGACCCTCTTTGCCACCCATTACCACGAACTAAGCACCATTGAGGACGAACTCCCCAATGTAAAAAACTATAACATCGCCGTGAAAAAGCGCGGAGACAAAATGATCTTCCTGCGCAAGATCGTTCCCGGCGCCACCGACGACAGTTTCGGTATCGAGGTCGCTAAGTTAGCAGGTCTTCCCAACACAGTAGTGAACCGGGCAAGGCAGATCCTGAGCCAGTTGGAGACCGAGGGCACACCTGCTCCCACCCACATTGTAAAGCAGCAACCTGATGAACAGATCAGTATGCTGGATCTTTCTGCCCAGCAGGTCAAAGATGCCCTTGCCTGCATCAATGTGGAGACTTTGACGCCCATCGAGGCCATGAACGAACTGTACAAACTGAAGAAAATGCTATGAAAAATTTATCTGTATCCATGCGAAAATCTGAGACCATCCCCGGTTGGATCTACTTTGCATTGCAGGCAACGATCCTGCCGGTCGTGCTGGTGCTGGTCAATATGTTTCTGCACAACCCTCTCGGCGAAGCAGAACTGAATTTTACATTTTTCTTTTTAAATTTTGGCTTTGCTGTGTTTATTTTCCGGCGGTTTCTGCTGGAAAGTGGCAAAGCAGCCTTTGGGGATCTGGGAAAACTCCTGAAAGGCGCAGTGATCGGCTTTGTGGCATACTGGATTTTCAGTATTTTTATTGGCAACCTGATCCTCTGGCTCTACCCGGATTTTTCCAACGTCAATGACGATTCCATTGCCACACTTGTGGAGGAAAACTCCTCCCTGATCGCCTTTGCCACGGTGTGGCTGGTACCCATTACGGAAGAACTTTTCTACAGAGGTCTTATTTTCCGGGGTATCTATAACCGCAGCCGTCTGCTTGCCTATGTTGTATCCACCTTGGCTTTTGCCGCTGTGCATGTGGTGGGATATATCGGTCTTTATGAGCCGATGCTCCTTGCGCTGTGCTTTATGCAGTACCTGCCGGCAGGCATCTGTCTGGGATTTGCCTATGCAAAGGCTGACTCTATATGGGCGCCGATTCTGATACACACCTGCATCAACTATATCGGTATGCTCGCTATGAGGTGATATTTATGCCTAAAATCTTAAAATTATCTCCCCACGTTGCCAACCTGATCGCCGCCGGTGAGGTGGTGGAACGCCCCGCCTCCGTGGTGAAAGAACTGCTGGAAAATGCCGTGGATGCCGGTGCATCTCAGATCACCGTAGAGATCCGTGACGGCGGTATGACCTTCCTGCGGGTCACCGACAACGGCTGCGGTATGGCACCGGAGGATGCCGCCACCGCCTTTTTGCGCCACGCCACATCCAAACTGCGCAGCGCGGAGGACTTGGCAGCCATTGCCACAATGGGCTTTCGCGGTGAAGCGCTGGCAGCCATTGCGTCCGTCAGCCACATTGATCTGCTGACCAAGACCCCCGGCGCTGTTTTCGGCACAAGTCTGCATCTGGAAGCAGGCAACATTACCGAGCAATCTGAGGCGGGCTGTCCCGACGGCACTACCATTATCGTCCGGGATCTGTTTTACAACACCCCTGCCCGTATGAAATTTATGAAATCCGATACTGTGGAAGGCAGCCGTGTGGCAGCAGCCGTGCAGTTGCAGGCTTTGGCCCATCCTTCCGTGGCGATCCGTTTCCTTCGGGACGGCAAAGAGGTGCTGTCCACCCCCGGCTCCGGCAATCTGGAAGACGCGGTCTACAGCATCTATGGTCGGGACGGCGGCAAAATGGCGAAAGTTGACAGCCGCTGGGACGCATATTCCCTTTCCGGCTTTGTCTCCAAGCCCTCTGATGCCCGCCCCAGCCGGAATATGCAGACATTTTTCGTCAACGACCGCCCCGTCAAGTCCAAACTGCTGATCGCCGCCTTGGAGGAGGCTTACCGCAATCAACTGATGGTTGGCAAGTTCCCCGCCTGCGTGCTGCATCTGCGTTTGCCTGCCAATATGGTGGATGTGAATGTCCACCCGGCAAAGACCGAGGTAAAATTCTTAAACGAAAAGTCCGTGTTTGATTGCATCCACTATGGGGTTTTGGGGGCTTTGAACAAGACCCCGGACAGACCGCAGGTGCAGTTCAAACCCGCACCGATCGCAACACCGACAGCCCCGGTAACACCGGCAAAGCCCGCAGCCCCTGCCAAGCAGGAGAATTTCTACCGGACTATGACCGCCGAGGAATTCAAGGCGTTTTCTTCCGCCATTTCCTCTGCCCCCCGCCCCGATCCCGCAGCCGCTATGGCAACTGCTGCCAAGGTGGAGCAGCGGGTAGAACCCACGCTGCGGCAGACATTTACCCTGCCGGATATTCCTGCACCCAAGCAGTCTGCGCCGGTACCCGTCACCCCCGAACCGATGGCGGTCACCCCCGAACCGGAAACGGTGCAGACCGAACTGGCGATGCCGGAAGCATCCCCCTGGCGTATGGTGGGAGAACTGTACCGCAGTTATATCCTTGTGGAGCAGGGCGACGAGGCTTATCTTATTGACAAACACGCCGCCCACGAGCGGATCTTGTTTGATAAACTCAAAGCCAATCAGGAGGCCATCAGTTCCCAAACGCTTTTATCCCCCATTCCCTGCCGTCTGGGCGCAGAAAGCGCAGCGATCCTGCTGGAAAACCGGGATCTGCTGCAGCAACTTGGTTTTGAGATCGATCAATTCGGCGACAATACCGTTTTGCTCCGGCAAGTACCTATGGATCTGGCGGCAGATGACGGCGCAGATGCCCTGGAGGAACTGGCCGCTGATCTTCTGACCGGACGCCGGGAAAAGGCAGAAAATGTCCGGGATGAGATGCTTCATACCGTGGCTTGCAAAGCCGCCATCAAAGCCGGCTGGCAGACCGATGAAAAAGAACTGTTGATCCTTGTAAAGCAGGTTATGGACCGGGAAGACCTGAAGCACTGCCCCCACGGCAGACCGGTCTGCATCACCTTAAGCAAAAAGCAACTGGAAAAGCAGTTTAAGCGCAGCTGATGAAACGATCTGTGTTCGCTGCAACAATGCAGTTACTGGCTGTGATCTCCGGCGCGCTGTCGGCAATCTTGTTCTGGGCATACCATTATTTAGACTGCGGTTTTCTGCTTTCACCGGGCATCACTTGCGTCACGGTTTTTTTCCATTTTTCCATGCGGTTACTCGTTGGCTTTTTGGTGCCGCACCGCTTTGATTACCGATCCCGCTGGTTTCAGGTCACCAAGGCAGAAACAAGTCTGTACAAATTCCTGCGCCTGAAGCGCTGGAAAGCACAACTTCCCACCTACAACCCGGCGCTCTTTTCTTTGCAGGAGCAATCACTGGAACAGATCATCCGCAATACTTGTCAGGCAGAAGTTGTACACGAAATCATTATTTTATTGAGTTTTATTCCTTTGCTTTTCAGTATGATATGGGGCAGTTTCTCTGTATTTTTCATCACATCCGTTTTGGCCGCAGGATTTGATCTGCTGTTTGTGATGTTGCAAAGGTTCAACCGTCCGCGTCTTGTAAGAATGCTGGAATTGCAAACCAGGAGGAATTCCAAGTGAATCGTATTATTTGCATTGCCGGACCCACTGCCTCCGGCAAGACCGCCCTGGCCGTGGAGCTGGCAAAAGCAGTAAACGGCGAGGTGGTATCCTGCGACTCTATGCAGGTATATAGGTATATGGACATCGGCACTGCCAAGCCAACTGTTGAAGAACGGCAGGGCATTGTCCACCATATGCTGGATGTGGCAGAGCCTCAGGAAGATTTCTCCGTCAGCCGCTACTGCGAAATGGCAAGCCCCATTGTGGACGATATCCTCTCCCGGGGCAAGACCGCCATCATTGCCGGCGGCACGGGGTTATATATGGACGCCCTGATCAAGGGCAACACCTTTGCCCCCTACCCTTCCACCGGTGTCCGGGAAAAGTTGGAGGAAAGAGCAGTCAATGAGGGTATGACATCGCTGTTGGAAGAACTTCGCCGCATCGACCCGGACAGCGCTAACCGTCTGCACCTTGCCGACCGCAAGCGGATCATACGGGCGCTGGAGGTGTACTACGAAACCGGGCAGACCATCACCGCCCACAATCAAATGACCCAGGCGATCCCTGCGAAATATGACCCCGTATGGTTTGGTCTGGAAGATGAAGATCGTTCTGCGCTTTACCAACGGATCGACCGCCGCGTGGAAGAAATGCTGCAAATGGGTCTTCTGGACGAGATCCGCAGCCTGCTGGCAAAAGGGATCCCGGAAAAATGCACCGCAATGCAGGCCATTGGTTACAAGGAATTTGTGGATGCTCTGAAGGGAAACTGTACGGTGGAGGAAGCAACTGCCTTGGTGCAGCAATCCTCCCGGCACTACGCCAAACGGCAACTGACCTGGTTCCGCAGAAACAAAAGCATCCATTGGCTCACCCGCCAAAAAGGCGAAAAAACAGCAGAAATTCTTATCCGCGCTCGACAAATTCTTGCGGAATTCGATATGTGACAAATGATAAGATTTATGTATCCCAAAGGGAATTTCAAGAAAGAGGGAATACATATGTCTGAACAACTCAATTTACAGGATGCCATTCTCAACGAAGTGCGGCGGGAAAAAGTCCCCGTGACATTGTTTTTGATGAATGGTTTTCAGCTCCGGGGCGTGATCACGGGCTTTGACAGTTTCGTGGTCGTATTGGTATCAGAAGGCAAGCAGCAAATGATTTACAAGCACGCCATCTCTACCCTGGCCCCCATTCGGCCACTGAAAGCCGCAGCAACGACTGCATAAGCAAAGGGCGACGGAGCAACGCTTCGTCGCCTTTTGTTGCAGAGAAAGAGGATTACTTATGTCTATTGCAGAAAACATCGCCCGGATCCGTGAGGATATCCGGCAGGCCGCCCTGGATGCCGGCAGAGACCCTGCCCAAATCCTTTTGTGCGCCGCCACCAAAATGAACGATGCAGATCGTGTCCGTCAGGCCATCACCGCCGGCGTTGACTGCTGCGGAGAAAACCGCGTCCAGGAACTCACCGAAAAACTGGCACAGGGCGCATATGCCGGCGCGCCGGTGCATTTCATCGGCCACTTGCAGACCAACAAAGTCAAACAAGTAGTGGGCAAAGTGGATCTTATTCAGAGTGTGGACTCCCTGCGCCTTTTGCAGGCCATCCAGAAAGAGGCGCAAAAGCAAGGCATCCTGCAGGACGTTTTACTGGAGATCAATATTGGAAACGAGCAGAGTAAATCCGGCTTTTCTCTGGATGAGATCGACCCGCTTTTACAAAATATCTCCACTTTCGGCAACATTCGTGTCCGTGGATTTATGGCAATCCCCCCGATTTCCCATTTTTCGGGAGAAAATAACAAATTTTTTCAAGAAATCTATAACCTTTCTGTTGACATAACGGCAAAAAAATACGATAATGTATGGGTAGATATTTTGTCTATGGGTATGTCTGACGATTATCGGGACGCCATCGCCTGCGGAAGTACTATGATCCGTGTTGGTACTGCCATCTTCGGCGCCCGGGACTATACCCGTTAAGGACACTAACATACTAGGAGGATACAGATATGAGTTTTTGGGATAACGTGAAGAAGTTTACCCAGCCCTACTCTGAGGAAGAGTACGATGAATATGATGACGAGAATTTAGACGGCTATGAAGAAGAGGTGCAGGAGCCCGCTCCCCGCGCCCGCCGGTCTTCTCCTTTTGGTTCTTCCAGCGAGTCCGAGCCCGCTTACAGCGCTCCCTCCGGCGGTTTCAACGGTCAGGTGCTGAATATGAGTTCCGGCAAGCAGGAAGTTGTGCTGTTCCACGCCAAGACCTTTGACGATGCTGCCAAGGCTGCCGACGAACTGCGCAGAAAGAAGGCTGTCATTCTGAATATGGAAAATGTGGACAAGGCGCTGACCCGCCGCGTTGTGGACTTCCTGTCCGGCAGTGTTTACGCACTGGACGGCAGTGTGAAGAAGATCGCACAGTCTACTTATCTGTTCTGCCCCCACAATATGGATGTTGTGGGCGATCTGGAAAGCGCTCAGGCAGATATTGAAAGCTTTATCTGATTGGAGGATTTGCAATGTTTACACCCCAACAGATAGATCAGATCTCTTTTGGTACTGCCGCCTTCGGCGGTTACGACAAGCAGGCTGTGGATGAATTTCTGGAGCCTCTGACCGAGGACTATGTGACCCTTTACAAGGAAAACGCCCTGCTGAAGAGCAAGATGAAAGTTCTGGTCAGCAAACTGGAAGAGTATCGCAAGAACGAAGCCAGTATGAAAGACGCCATCGTCAACGCGCAGAAGACCTGCGATATGATGGTGAAGGAAGCCGAGGCCAAGTGTACCCAGATGCTGGTGGAAGCCAATGCCTCCGCCGTGGAAAACGCCAAGAATGCCGATGCGCTGATCGCCGCGGAAAATGACCGTGTGGAAGAAGCCAAGCGTGTTGCCGCTGCCAAGATCTCCGAATTGCAATCTGAGATCCAGTCCTGCATTCAGGCTTTGGAGCGCATTAAGGAATCCAACCGTCCCGCGGCTGCTCCCCATGTGGCTTTTGATTATGACCGCAGCGAAGGCATTTCCAAGCAAGACGCTATCACCAACGCTGTTGCTGACGAGATCTCTGCAAATCTGCAGAATTTGGTAGGCACTACCGAGGATGATGCCCCCGTTGCAGAACCCAAGCACCCCACCACCGATACCACCACCAGCAAGTTTGCCAACTTGCAGTTCGGTAAGAATTACGACCCCACACACCACTAAATCCATACCCGATGCTATGACGAGGACGGGTAAGCCTATCCCCTGCTTTCAGAGAACTGCCGGTTGGTGCAAGGCAGCAAGCAAGATACCGCTTATATCACCTCCGAGCAGCGCACCGAACTAAGTAGGCTGCGCCGGGTGCGCCCGATACAGCGCATACGAGTGCCGGGAAACCGGAACGAGAGTGGTACCGCAGAGGTTATTATGCACCTTTGTCTCTTGATACGAGGCAAAGGTGCTTATTTTTCATATTATATGGAGGTAATTCCAATGGAGTATAAAAACACGATCATTACACCCAAGACCGACTTCCCTATGAAGGCGGGTCTGCCCAACCGTGAGCCGGGTATGCTGGCGCGCTGGCAGGAGCAGGATCTGTATAAACTGATGCTGGAGAAGAATAAGGACCTGCCCCCCTTCATTTTGCACGATGGCCCTCCCTTCTCCAACGGCTACATTCATATGGGTCACGCCCTGAATAAGACCTTGAAGGACTTTATCGTCCGCAGCCACGCAATGATGGGCTACTACACCCCCTATGTCCCCGGCTGGGACAACCACGGTCTGCCCATCGAGCGCGCCATTGAAAAGTCCAAGAGCAAACTGAACAAGGATATGTCCGTATCCGAGTTCCGCAAGGCTTGTGAAGATTTCGCAGAGGACTTTATCCAGAAGCAGATGGGTGGCTTTAAGCGTCTGGGCGTTGTTGGCGACTGGGAGCGCCCCTACCGCACAATGGATAAGCATTTCGAGGCTCAGGAAGTGAAAGTCTTTGGCCGTATGTTTGACAAAGGCTTTATCTACAAGGGTTTGAAGCCCGTTACCTGGTGTCCTTTCTGCGCCACCGCAGTTGCCGAGGCTGATATTGAGTATCAGGACGATCCCTGTACCTCTGTGTATGTCAAGTTCCGTATGCAGGACGATCTGGGTAAACTCTCCGGCTTTGACCTGAGCAATACCTATTTTGTCATCTGGACCACCACCATCTGGACACTGCCCGGCAATATGGCTATCTGCCTGCATCCCCGGGACAGTTATGTGCTGGTAAAGGCTGAAAACGGCGAGACCTACATTATGGCCCAGGCTCTGATGGAAAAGACTATGAAGATGGGCGGCTTTGAAAACTACGAAGTGCTGGCCACCTACCCCGGCAGTTTCTTCGAGAATATGACCGCCAAGCACCCCTTCCTGGACAAGACTTCCCGCCTGGTCTATGCCGAGTATGTCACCATGGATTCCGGTACAGGCTGTGTCCACACCGCCCCCGGCTTTGGTGCTGACGACTATCAGACTTGTATGCGTTACGGTATGGAACTGGTTGTCCCCGTGGATGACTACGGCCGTCACACCGACTACGCCGGCAAGTACGCAGGTTTAAAGACCGAAGAGTCCAACCCCATCATTCTGGAGGATATGAAAGAAAGCAGCGCCCTGTTCGCATCTGAGCAGATCGTCCACTCCTACCCCCACCATGACCGCTGCAAGAAGCCCATCATCTTCCGGGCAACTCCCCAGTGGTTCTGCTCTGTGGAGTCTTTCAAGGATCAGGCTGTCAAGGCGATCGAGAATGTCCAGTGGTATCCCGCCTGGGGTGAGGACCGTATGGTCAGTATGATTCGGGAACGGGCCGACTGGTGTATCTCCCGTCAGCGCCGTTGGGGTCTGCCCATCCCCGTATTCTACTGCGGCGATTGTGGCAAACCCGTATCCACTCCCGAGACCATTGCAAAAATTTCCGAACTGTTTGATCAGTTTGGCTCTAATGTCTGGTTTGAAAAAGAGGCTATGGAGTTGATCCCCGAAGGCTTTGTCTGCCCCCACTGCGGCGGCAAGCACTTCACCAAAGAGACCGACACTCTGGACTGCTGGTTTGACTCCGGCTCTACCCACTTTGCATCCCTGATGAAGGATACCCCGGAACTTTGGCCTGCCGATGTATATCTGGAAGGCGCTGACCAGTACCGTGGTTGGTTCCAGTCCAGCCTGTTGACCTCCGTTGGCGCGCTGGATCAGGGCGCACCTTTCAAGCAGGTGCTGACCCACGGCTGGGTGGTTGACGGTCAGGGCCGGGCAATGCACAAGAGTCTGGGCAACGGTGTCGATCCCGCTGACCTGATTAAGGACTTTGGCGCAGATATCGTCCGTCTGTGGGCAGCCTCTTCCGACTACCACGCCGATGTGCGCTGCTCCAAGGAGATCTTCAAGCAGATCGCACAAAACTACCTGAAATTCCGCAACACCGCCCGTTACTGTCTGGGTAACTTAGACGGCTTCGATGCCAACGATCTGGTGGCACCCGCCGAGATGGAAGAACTGGACAAGTGGGCGCTGACCAAACTGAACGCCCTCGTAAAGCAGTGCATCAAGTGCTACAACGGCTACGAATTCCATCAGGTATCCCACGCCATCAACGATTTCTGCGTTGTGGAACTGTCCAGTTTCTATCTGGATATCCTGAAGGACCGTCTGTACTGCGAGGAAAAAGACGGCCTGCGCCGTCGCTCCGCACTGACCGCGCTTTACCTGATCGTAGACGCTATGGCAAAACTGTTTGCTCCCATTCTGGCATTCACCTGCGACGAGATCTGGCAGGCTATGCCCCACCGTGACGGCGACGATGTGCGCAACATTCTGTTAAACCGTATGCCTGAGAACTTTGACGCATATGCCCTCAGCAACGATGCTATGGAGAAGTGGGCAACCGTTATGAAACTGCGCCAGGATGTCAACGGCGTTCTGGAAGTCGCCCGTGCTGACAAGCGTATCGGCAAAGCGTTGGAGGCCCACGTCAGCCTGCAGACCGAAGATCAAAATCTGATCGACATCTGCAAGGATGTAAATCTGGCAGAAATCTGCATCGTTTCTTCCTGCGCCTGGGAGAATGTCCCCGAAGGCGCTACCACCGGCGTTGGCGCAAACCTGCCCCAACTAACCGTGGGTGTTGTGGAAGCCCGTGGCGAAAAGTGTCCCCGCTGCTGGATGCACTCCGAGGCTGCCAATGCCGAGGGTCTGTGTCCCCGCTGCGCTGCCGTCATCGCCAAGATGGATATCGAGATCTGATAAACAAACAAAATTCCCTCCGGTATTGTACCGGAGGGATATTTTTATGCAGTTAAACTTTTTCGATTGCCTGGGCGATATCTGCGATCAGGTCTTCGGCATTTTCCAAACCGCAGGACAGACGGATCAGGTCTGCGCCAATACCGGCTGCAACCAGTTGTTCGTCGGTCATCTGCCGGTGGGTAGCGCTGGCAGGATGCAGGCAGCAAGTGCGGGAGTCTGCCACGTGGGTCTCGATAGAGCCCAATTGCAGGTGCTTCATAAAGGTCTCCGCCGACTTGCGGCCGCCCTTTAAGCCAAAGGAGATGACGCCGCAGGAGCCATTAGGCATATACTTCTGTGCCAGGTCGTAATACTTATCGCCTTTCAGGCCGCAGTACTTGACCCAAGCCACTTTCTCGTTGCTTTCCAGATACTCGGCAATTGCCTGGGCATTGGCGCAATGCTGCTTCATACGGAAGGGCAGGCTCTCCAAACCAAGGTTCAGGTAAAATGCACTCTGAGGAGACTGGATCGAACCCAGATCACGCATCAACTGGGCAGTACACTTGGTGATAAATGCGCCCTCCAAGCCGAAGCGCTCGGTATAGGTAACGCCGTGATAACTGTCATCGGGCGTGCAAAGACCGGCGAACTTCTCCGGATACTTGGTCCAGTCGAACTTACCGCTGTCTACGATACAGCCGCCTACAGCCACGCCGTGACCGTCCATATACTTGGTGGTGGAATGGGTAACGATGTCCGCACCCCACTCGATAGGACGGCAGTTAACGGGGGTTGCAAAAGTGTTATCGATGATCAGAGGTACGCCGTTTTCGTGGGCGACCTTGGCAAACTTTTCAATATCCAGCACATTCAGAGCGGGGTTTGCAATGGTCTCACCGAACAGTGCCTTGGTGTTGGGACGGAAGGCAGCCTGCAGTTCTTCCTCGGTGCAGTCGGGATCTACAAATGTGACCTCGATGCCCATCCGCTTCATGGTCACGCCCAGCAGGTTGAAACTGCCGCCGTAAATTGCAGAGGAAGACACGATGTGGTCACCGCAGGAAGCGATGTTGAACAGGGCGTAGAAGTTTGCCGCCTGACCGGAACCGGTGAGCATACCGGCTGTGCCGCCCTCCAGGGCTGCGATCTTGGCAGCCACCATATCGCAGGTGGGGTTCTGCAGACGGGAGTAGAAATAGCCGGAAGCCTCCAGGTCAAAGAGTTTTCCCATATCTTCAGATGTTGCGTACTTAAAAGTCGTACTCTGAATAATAGGGATCTGACGGGGCTCGCCGCTGGCGGGGCTGTAGCCTGCCTGAATACACAGAGTCTCCGTGTGAAGTTTCTTGTCCATAGGTATCACCTCAAATTAAAATCCATAGAGTTATTCTACTGCTGCGGTCAGTTTTTGTCAATCCGCATCTAATACGCTGACCAAATCTTCCAGCGCTTTGCGCTTCTTTTCCCGGTGTTTTTCCGTGTCCTTGGCATAGCCCAGGGTGATCACCAGCCGCACCGGCTCGGAAAGATTGCAGATCTTACGCAGTTTCTCATCGTCCAGCCAGCCCAGGATACAAGTTCCCAGCCCCTGGGCGGCGGCCTCTGCCGTCAGGTAAGCGGCAGCAATGCCGATATCCATACTGCGGTAGTCGTTACCTTTGAGTTTTGCGCCTACCGCGGCGGTTTTTACATAGGGTTTCTCCGAAACAACGATCAGCACCGGGGCTTGGGCGGCAAATTTATTCATTCCCATTCCCATAGTGGCTTTGGCGACCGCTTTTGCCGTTTCTCCTTTGCACACCGTCAGATGGTAGGGCTGTCCATTGCAGGCAGAGGGCGCAAGGCGCACTGCTTCCAGGATCGCATCCAGTTTCTCCTGCTCCACTTCCCGGGTCTCGTCATAATTACGGCAGGACTGCCGGGCATTGGCAATTTCCAAAAAGTCCATAATAACTCCTTACATAACAGTCAAAAGTGTTACAATGATCACAATACTGATGAGAATACACACGGAATTGATAGCGCTGGAAAGACCTACATCCTCTTTCAGTTCTTCAGTAAATGCCGGTACAGCCGCGCCAATGGGGCTGAAAACCAGGATCACCAGCGCTTTGCGGATCTCCGGGGATACGGGCAGCAGGAAATAGAAAACGCAAGCCAAAACCGCCGCCACAGCATAGCGGACTGCAACCACCTTCACAATAGCGCCCAGTTGCTTGCGGTCACTGCTCAGTTCAAAGCCCACGCCCAACATAAACATGGCAACGAATGCGTTGGCGTTGCCGATGGTCTGGGCAAAGGATACCACAAATCCGGGCAGCGTCACCTTGCAAAGATTCAATGTCACCATTACGATGTAGCACACAAAAGGCACAGATGTCAGCAACGTCTTAAACAGCCGCTTGGCGGAAAATCCGCCGCCGTCTTTGATGATAGACGCTGCGCCATAAGCACCGCCTAAACACACAAAGGCATTGCCCACATCAAAAAGACTGGTAACGATAACGCCCATAGGTCCTAAAAAACTCTGGGCAAAGGGCATCGTGAAACAGCCAATGTTATACCCCGGCATATTCAATACGAAAAATGCACGCTGGGCAGCAGGTTTTCTCAGATGCATCACAAAGGCAATGATCATATACAGCACGCCGCAGCCAAGTCCCAGCCCAGCAATGCCCAGCATCGCCGGGTCGATGGTCATACCGGCAAAACTGGTAACGATGGCGGCAGGCAAAGTGATCTTAATTGCTACTTTAGACAAAACCGGGAAGTTGTCCTTATGAAAAACGCCGATCTTCTTCAGGAAAAAGCCCAAAAAGATGATCGCCACAAAACAACCCGCCCGGGTCAGCACATCCAGCATAGTATTCTCTCCATTTCTAAGCAGTGGGGCTATCGGGGTTTGATTCCCCACTGCTTAAGTTATTATACTGGATTCCCCTGCTACTGTCAAACAAATACTGCACCCCGACCAACGGTGGATTGGTCGGGGTGCTTTTTCTTTTATTTCAGGTTTGCTGCCGCTTTTTCCGCTTCTAAGCAGGCTTCAAAGCGGTGAATATAGGACCGAAAGCCTTCCACACCGGCAGGATCGGGGTCTAAGCAAGTGCTCTTGGCGTTACCAAAGACTTTGCTTTGCAGGTAGTCTTCCAAAGTCTCGCTCTCTGCCTTATTTTGCATATAGGCTGCCAGCAGCGCCATACCCCAAGGTCCGCCCTCACCGGCAGTCTCCATAGTGGTAATTGGCACATTCAGCGCATCTGCCAGAATTTGCTGACCCACGCCGGGAGTCTTGAAGAAACCGCCGTGTCCCAGCAGTTTGTCAGACTCTACATGTTCTTCCCTTTTCAGCATATCCATACCGATCTTCAATGTGGCGATGGCGCCGTAAAGTTGGGCGCGCATAAAGTTAGCGATATTCATTTGGCTATCCGGCAAGCGAACAAGCATAGGTCTGCCGATCTCCGTACCGGTGAGAGGTTCTCCGGCAAAGTAGTTAAAGGAAATGATGCCGCTGCAATCCGTTTCGCCTTCCAGCGCTTTACGGAACAGCCTGGAATAAAGCTCGCCTTTGTCCACAGACCAGCCCATTGTCTTCGCCGTGTCAGCAAACAGATTGATCCAGGCATCGATCTCCGAAGTGCAGGTGTTGGTATGGGCCATTGCCACCGGCTTTCCGGAAGGCGTTGCCACCACATCGATCTCGGGATAGTAGTTCTTCAGCGGGCGCTCCAGCACCTGCAGGGAAAACGCAGATGTGCCGGCAGAAACGCTGCCGGTCCGGGGCAAGACCGCGCCGGTTGCCACCATACCCGTTCCTGCATCACCTTCCGGCGGACACATAGGAATGCCGGGCTGCAGATCGCCGCTTTCGTCCAGCAGCGCTGCGCCCTCCGGGGTCAGCACACCGGCTGCTGCGCCGGCAGGCAGAACTTCGGGCAAAATATCTTTCAGTTTCCAGGGGAAATTCCGATTTTCTACAAGTTTATCAAACTTTTCAATATCTTTTTTATCAAAGTCCCTGGCATCGTCATCATAGGGGAACATACCCGATGCCTCACCTACGCCCATCACATTCTCGCCGGTGAGGAGGCTGTGAATGTAGCCGCTCAAAGTGGTGATCCGGGCAATTTGGGGAACGTGTTCCTCCCCGTTCAAAATTGCCTGATACAAATGGGCAATGCTCCAGCGCTGGGGAATATTGAACTGAAACAGTTCCATCAGTTCTTTGGCAGCCGGCGCGGTAATGGTATTGCGCCAGGTGCGAAAAGGCGCAAGTTGTTTCCCGTCTTTATCCAGTACCAGATAGCCGTGCATCATACCGGAAATGCCGATAGCAGACACTGTCTTTAAGGGCTTGCCGAACTTTGCCATCACATCCCGCTTCAGATCGCTGTAGCAGGCGCGGACACCCTCCACTGCCTTTTCCAGAGGATATGTCCATACACCATCTGTAAGGTCGTTTTCCCAGGTGTAACTGCCGGAAGCGATGGGCAAGTGATTTTCGTCAATAAGGACTGCCTTGATCCGGGTGGAACCCAGTTCAATGCCCAAAGTAGTATTCTTCATAATACGACTCCTTTTAAGAAAGACCTCCCGGCTTGGGGAGGTCTTCTTACTATGTTAGATGCTCTTTGCGTTTGCCAGCAGGTACTTTTCGGCTGCGGGATTCCACAGATTGTTGTTTGCCTTGCAAAGTCTGTCCAGTTCTGCGAACATAGGATCGGTCTTGCCCAGTTCCTCAAAATCGGAGATAGCGGTCAGAGGCAGGTCGATCTGGGTGTAGATCAGTTTCTTGCCGCCGGGGATCTTGGGCAGGTTCAGGGTGGTCTCAATAGCAGCATTCAGGCCGCCAATGTGGGTGACCAGACCGGAGGGATTCAGCAGACCCTTGTTCATCATCTCGATGGCTTCCTGCATATCGTTGGTGTTGCCGCCGGAAGTGCCAACCACGTGGGTGTACAGATAGTGGACATTGTACCAGTTGAAAGGTGCTTTAAACTGGGAGTCGGTAGGACCTGCGAAGAAGTTCAGGCAGCCGTCGAAACCCAGAATGTCGTCAGCCTGCTCGATAACGGGCTTCACAGGTGCGAAGCACACAACATCATCGTAGCCGGTGCCGCCGGTCAAGGACCGCAGGTACTCGGTTGCGTTCTCCATACGGGTGTTGACATAGTGCAGTTCGATGCCGTTTTTCTTGGCTTCTTCCACGGTGTAGATAGATGCAGCGCGCTCCAATCTCGCTTCATCGATATCGGTAACCACCAGCAGGCTGGGCTTACGATCGCAATGGATTGCATAGTCGATAGCAGCCAGACCCATAGGACCGACGGATGCCAGCAGCGCCATCTTGCCGCCTTCCTTGATGCCCATTTCGTGGACATAAGAGCCGGCCTTGGTGTGATACATAGCGTGGAATGTACCGATAACACAACTCAGAGGCTCAGCCAGAGAACCGTAGTAGTAAGTATCGGAATCATAAGGCAGCAGGCAGTTTTCCAGCAATGTTTCAATAGGTACATTGCCGTACTGTGCGTTACCGCCGCAGTAATTGTAGGAGTAGCCGGGTGCCATCTGGCTGCCCTTGTGGAAATGGGCAGGCTGGATAACGAACTTATCGCCGACCTTATACTTATGCTTCCAGTTTTCGCCAACCTCAACGATATCGCCGCAGAACTCGTGACCCAGGACGGTGGGGTTCTCGTGGCAGTTGTCGGGAATACGCTTATGGTCGCCGCCTTCGATGGCTGCCTTGTAAGAAGACATACACAGGCTGTCAGACACAATGCGGATGCGAACGCCGTCAGGACCGATCTCAGGCAGGGTCACATCGTCCAGGCGCAAATCATTTTTACCGTAAATTCTTACTGCTTTTGTGTTCATAGTCATATCCTCCAGTTATTTAGATTCGTGTTCGATGAGTTTCCAAGTTGCATCGATAAGATTTTGGAACATAGGATTTTCCATTGCCTTGATAATGAAACTCTGGCGGGGAGAATTGATATCCTCACCGGAGATCTGGAACATACCGTATTGGTCACACAAACCGCGCAGCCGTTCCAACTGTGCCGGCGTGTTGCGGGTAGGCATATATGTGACCGCCTTGACGCCCTCCTCTTTCAGACATTCGAAAACATCCTCCAGATAGTCGTCTTCAAATTTCTGGGCTTTCTTATCGCCGGTGACGGAGTCTCCCACATCGCCCAAATAGGCATAGCACAGATAGGCATCCACATCGGCACATAGGGCGACCATATCTTTCAGTTTGGGACACTCATCGGTGGCATCAATGAAGGTCTTGGGAACAAAAGTGCCTTTCAGCATTCCCAGTACATCGTACGCGTAGAAAGGATACGCGGTATCCAGCAGCATTTGCTTCTGCTTTTCAGACAGAGACATTCCAAGAGATGTCAGTTTGTCGATCATACCCTGACCCTTGCCTACCTGCTTTACCAGTTCGATAGCCAGCGCATACATCAGATGCCGCTCAGTAACGCCACCGTTATCTTTGGCTTCGGACAGCGGCAGTACATCCCGGTCATAGTCCAAAGATACGCCGACCAGATCGTTGATTTTCTCGATCATCTGACGGTTTCTTGCGTGTCTTGCCGCCTGATAAGGCTTAAAGAACTCCGTCAGAACGCCGATCTTGTCGTGGGGTACGGATTGAATGGTCATATAACTGACGCCCACCTGATCCGGATTGTTGGTGCGGCGACCTGCCAGCCGTGTGCCGTCCATAGAAACACGGGCTTCCATACCAATGGTCACCGGCATATCCACCAGTTTCGCAGCCTCTAAAAACTCCTCGGCGCCGGAAATGGAATCGTGATCAATAATACCGGCTGTACACAGACCCTCCATACGGGCGGCATACACAGCAGCCGTGGGAGAATAGGGAGAGAAAGAGTAAGTTGTATGGATATGGTTGTTTATGTACTGCGGCACCATAGGGGGAAAACTGGTGGTTTTCAGTACCTCTTTCAGGTTCTCCAAACGCTCCGCCTTAGTAGGGGCGTTGAGTTTATTTAAAATATCAATTGCAATCATAATATTACCTTATCAGTTGAGCATAACCTGACCGCCGGTAACAGGAATTGCCTGACCGGTCTCGTACTTCTGCTCTACGCAGTACATAACCGCACGTGCCACATCAACCGGCAGACAGCCACGGTTCATCGGAACTTTTGCCTCATAGAAACGGCGGACATCCTCCACGGTCTTTGCGCCGGGGACTTTACCTGCCTGCAGGTACTGGACAAACAGACCTCTTTCAGGATCACTCCACAGAGGGCCGTCCAGATAGTTGCCGGGGCAGATAGCATTGACCTTGATGTTGTAAGCAGCCAGTTCCATTGCCCAACTCTGTACCAGACCGATGGCACCAAACTTGGAACCTGCATAGGCAAAGTTCTTGTTAGAGCCTTCAAGGCCGGACTTGGAGGACATAGCAATGATGTCGAACATAGCGCTGGGGTCAGCCTCGTGCTGCGCCTCCATAATGATGGCGGCATACTTGCAGGAGAGGAACAAACCGGTGTAGTTGATGGCTGTGACGAACTCGAAGTCCTTCTTCTCAAACTCGGCGATAGGACCGGAGCGGACAACACCGGCATTGGCGACCATAATGTCCAGACCGCCAAACTTCTCAACAACCTGCGCTACCATATTGGCGCAACTTTCTTCGTCAGAGACATTCACGCCAATGGCCCAGGCGCGCTCTCCCATTTCCTTGGCAACAGTCTCTGCCAGGGGCAGGTTCATATCGGCAACGATAATGGTTGCGCCTTCCTTATACAGTTCTTCTGCGATGCCTTTGCCAAAGCCCTGGGCAGCACCGGTAACGATGGTGATCTTACCTGCCAGACGACCCTGACCTGCGGGACGGTTGTGGATGTTTTCCTTGGCAATTTGCTGCCACTTGCTCATATCTACGCTCATAATGACATCTCCTTATTTCATCAGCGTTAATAACTTTTGATATGCATCTTCCCAAGCCTGGGTATGGCAGGGTTCCCACACCTCAACAGCCTCAGAATTTCTAACTACCTGACGCAGTTCGTTCAAATCAGCAATATCGCCCAGCGCCATAGCCTGGGTCAGCAGATTGCCCATTGCAGCGCCCTCGATAGGTCCGGTAACCACTTGTCTGTCCAGAGAATCGGCGATCAACTGGTTCAGGAAACGGTTGTTGATCGGACCGCCTACAATGTTCAGCGAATCGATGCGCTGACCCTTCATCTTCTCCAGACCCTCCAGGGCGTGACGGTACTTCAGCGCCAGGGATTCATAGATACAGCGGGCTACCTGACCGATGGTCTCCGGTACGGGCTGACCGGTACGGCGGCAGAATGCGCGAATCTTTTCTTCCATATTACCGCCGGCATAAAACTCGGGAGAATCGGGGTCAATGATAGAACGCAGGGGCTCTGCCTTTTTTGCCTCGATGACCACGCCGTCCCAACTGATGTTGTTGCCGTTGCGGATCCAATCTCTGCGGCACTCCTGGACGATCCACATACCGATGATGGTACGCAGCGGACGGAAACCGCCCTGGATCGTTCCCTCATTGGAGAAACCGGCTGCGGCTGCATCGGGACTTAAATCGGGCTTGTCCATCTCTGCGCCGAACAGCGACCAGGTGCCGGAAGAACAGAATGCAAAACTGCCCTTGCCGGGGATCGCTGCCACAGCCGATGCGGTATCGTGACCGCCAACAGCCACAAAAGCCGCCGGATTGATGCCCAATTCGTCACAGAGTTCTTTACGCAGGTGACCGCGGATCGTACCGGTCTTTTCGATCTTGGTGAAGATGTGTTCCGGCAGACCCAACTGGCGAATAGTCTCCCAATCCCAGTCCTTAGTGGTGGGATTGTACAGTTGGGTGGTCGTAGCAATAGTATACTCCGTACCCTTGGCGCCTGTCAAGAAATAACCCAACAGATCCGGGGTCAAAAGCAAAGTATCGGCGATCTCCAGCGCAGGGTCACCTTCCCGCTTTCTGCGATATAACTGATACAGTGTGTTAAATGTCAAACCTGTATCGATGCCGCTGCGGGCGTAAAGCACATCTGCAGGGATCTTTTCCTTCACCGCATCAATATCTTCTTGCGTACCCAGACGGTAGGACCGGGGTAAACCTGCCAACTGACCGTTTTTGTCCAGCAAACCGAAGTCCACGCCCCAGGTATCAATACCGAAGGAGTCCAGTTCGCCGTAGCCACCCTGGCAGAATGCCACAAGTCCCTGCTTCAGTTGGCTGTACAGATAGGGGGTATCCCAGTAATATACGCCGTTCATTTCAATATAGTTATTTTCGAAGCGGTGAAGTTCCCGCATAGTAATGCGTTCACCGTCGAACTGACCCAAAATTGCACGGCCATTGCTGGCGCCCAGGTCAAAGGCAATCATATTTCTCACTTTACCCATTGTTTTACCTCCTGCATCACAGTTCAAAACTGCAGATCGATGCCGGTCTGCACCTTTCAGCCGTGAAATGACGAAAGATTTAGAAAAACCGGCACCACCGAAGTGGTGCCGTTCGGTTTCAGCCGTTAGCTATTGACTTGCGACTTAAGGATTAGCCCATGTAGAAAATGTTCTTATCCTTCTGCTCGTCGATGTTCTCAGCGGTGTACCAAACACCAGCGATACCCACATCTTCAACAGTCTCGCCAGCCAGCTTCTTGATAGCCAGCTCAACAGCCTTGTAGCCGATGCTGTAGGAGTCCTGAGCGACGGAGCCAACCAACAGAGCGTAGGAAGCGCCAGCGTCCTTCATCCAGTTGTACTGGTTGGTACCTGCGTCGAAGCCGCAGAACAGGATTTCCTTGTATGCGTCAGCATTGTCGGAGATCTCGGGGAATACTTCGTTAACAACACCTTCGTTGGTCATGAAGATGGACTGTGCGCCCCAATCCTTCAGAGCGGTCAGGCCCAGCTTGTACTCGCCAGCGTTGTTAGCCTTAACCTGGACGTTGATTTCCAGAGTGATGCCGTCAGCCTTAGCCAGTTCTTCGATCTTCTCCTTGAAGCCGCCTGCACGGTCGATACCGGTAGCGGTGGAGTCGTGCTGGATAATACCAACCTTGTAGCCGTTAGCAGCGATGTTGTTGTCCTTCAGGTACTTCCAGAAGTTCTCAGCAACAACAGCAGCAGCAGCCTTGTTGTCGGTAGCAACGGAGCCGATGGTGGGATCCTTGCCCTCGGTGATGTCAGCGCCGCCGGAGTACAGACCGGAGTCGAACTCAACAACAGGCAGACCCTTGTCGTATGCAGAGGTCAGTTCATCAGCGAAGCCCAGGCCGATAGTAGCCAGGACGATGCCCTTAACGTCAGCGTTGTTCAGAGCAGCCTGAACCATCTCGCGCTGTGCGTTAACGTACTCTTCGCTCTCAGCAGTGGGGCCACGGAAGGTGACTTCGTAGCCAGCAGCAGCGCCAGCGTCGACGGCACCGGCCTTAACAGCCTGCCAGAAAGCGTGGGTCTCGCCCTTAGCGATGACAGCGATGGTGCCCTTACCCTCGGTATTACCCTGGGTCTCACCCTCGGTTGCGCCCTGGGTCTCGTTGTTGCCCTTGGTCTCTTCGTTGTTAGCAGCGGGAGTGCCACAAGCAACCAGACCGAAGACCATTACGATAGCCAGAAGCAGTGCAAACAGTTTCTTCATTTTAGTTTCCTCCTAAAATTTTATATAAAACCTTTTCGGTCTTATTACGGATTATTCGGCTCGGCAGAATCAAACCTTCTGCTTGCCGGAGTTTTTCTCACCTACGGGGATCTTGACCTTGGCTGCGTTCTTCTTCTTCAGAACATCCAGCAGAACTGCACCCACAACGATCACGCCGGTAACAGCATATGTAATGTTAGTAGCAGAAACAACGCTGCCGCTGGAAAGTGCGATGTTCAGGCCCTGACGGATGATAACCAGGATCAGAGAACCCAGAATGGTACCGACCACAGATGCAGTACCGCCGGTAGTGCTGGTGCCGCCAATGTAAACGCCGGCGATGGCATCCAGTTCCATACCGTTACCGGCTGCGATAGTCAGAGAGGGGTTGGAAGCCAGATAGAACAGAGCGGCGATACTTGCAAAGGTGCTGCAGATGGCGTAGGCAATGATCTTATACTTATCGGTGTTGATACCGGACAAACGGGCAGCCTCTTCATTGGAGCCGATCGCCAAAATGTAGCGGCCGATCTTTGTCTTGTACATTACGATCATACAGATAATGGTCAGGACCAGGACCCAGACGATACCAATGGGGAAACCGTTCAGGTTGGTGAACACCTTCTGGAACCAACCGGTGGTGGGGTACTTAACTGCAGAGGATGTTGCACGGACAGCCTCAGCCACAACTGCGGTCAGACCGCGGGAAACCAACATTGTACCCAGCGTTGCAATAAAGGGTGCGATCTTGCACTTTGCTACCAGGAAACCATTGATCAGGCCGAAGCAAAGGCCGGTGACCAGAATAATAGGAATGGTCAGTGCCAGGTTGCCTTCATCGATGGAAACGCCGGTCTTACACACAGCGCCTGCCAGAACGGCAGAACCGATACATACTGTACCGATGGACAGGTCGATACCGCCGGTGGCGATAACGAAAGTAACACCCAGCGCCAGAATTGCATAGGGCACGAAGGACTTGGTCATAGTCAACAGGTTGCCCTGGCTGGCAAAGCCGGGGTTGATCAAATAGAAGACCAGAAACAAGGCAACAGCTGCCAGGATAATAACAAAATTCTGCTTACCGCCGGAGAGAATACCTTTCACGGCCAGCAGGGGGCTTTTCTTATTGCTCATAATCAATTCTCCTCTCGCATTGTAGCAAGTTGCATAATGTTTTCCTGGGTTGCTTCAGCGATATCCAATTCGCCGGTCTTGCGACCTTCGCACATAACAAGGATACGGTCGCTCATACGCAGGACCTCAGGTAACTCAGACGAAATCATAATAATGGACTTGCCCTGACTTGTCAGTTCTTCCATCAAATGATAGATCTCACTTTTTGCACCCACATCGATGCCGCGGGTAGGCTCATCGAAGATAAACACGTCGGAGTTCTTCATCAACCAACGGGCAATGATGACTTTTTGCTGGTTACCACCGGAGAGATTTTTCAGCAACTGATCCATAGAGGGTGTCTTGGTGCGCAGTTTTTCATTAAATTCTGCGGAAGAACTCTTCATCTTGCCATCGCTGATAATGCCGGCGGTGATGAAATCGTCCACAGATGCAATAACGGTGTTTTCCGTAACAGACTTATCCAGCATCAAACCATAACGCTTACGGTCTTCAGACAGATAGCAAATACCGTGCTTAACGGCCTGGCCGGGAGTCCTGACCTTGACTTTCTTGCCGTTGAGGAGAATCTCACCGGTTTGTTTGGGGTCAGCACCATACAGCGCACGGGCGACCTCGGTACGGCCGGCACCCATCAGACCTGCAAAGCCCAGGATCTCACCCTTACGCAGAGTAAAACTTACATCCTTGACTTCCTTTCCGGCGTTCAGGTGCTTAACTTCCAGCACCACCGGCGCGTCCGCGGGAACATTGCTCTTTTCCTTCTGCTCACCCATAATGACACGGCCGACCATCATCTTAACGATGTCGTCCTTGGTCACCTCTGCGGTGTTCACAGTGCCAACATATTCGCCGTCACGCATAACGGTAACGCGGTCGGAGATGCGGTTGATCTCGTCCATACGGTGGGAGATGTAGATCATACCGATGCCCTTTTCCTTCAGTTCCCGCATGATCTTGAACAGTTCTTCAACCTCAGGCAGGGTCAGCGCTGCGGTAGGCTCGTCAAGAACCAGCAGTCTGCAGTCACGGGAAACCGCCTTGGCGATCTCGACCATCTGCTGCTTACCAACGGTGAGAGCCCCCAACTTGACAGCGGGATCGATCTTAACACCGATGCGCTCGAACATCTTACCGGCTTCCGCCTCCATCTTACGATCGTCGATAAACGCACCTTTGCGGATCTCGCGGCCAATAAACATATTCTGGGCCACTGTAAGATCGTTCATCATATTCAGTTCCTGATGGATAACGCTGATGCCTGCCTCCTGAGACTGGGCAATGTTGTCAAAATTAACCTCTTCGCCAAACAGTTCTACAGTACCGCCATCACGTTTATGTATGCCACAAAGAACTTTGATCAGTGTAGACTTACCCGCGCCGTTTTCGCCCATCAGTGCATGGACCTCGCCGGCTTTCAGGTCAAAGTCAACGCCCTTAAGGGCATGTACACCTGAGAAGTACTTTTGAATGCCCTGCATTTTTAAAATCGTTTCGGCCATTCCTTCATCACCTTTCTCATTCACTTAGTCCGCGATACTGCTTTCGTCACAATAAACAATCTCGAAACGTTTCGTTTGTTCTATTTGACCAAAAAACTTGACTTTTCATCGATTTTCATCAAATTTTAAGCACAGCATCCCTGTTCTTAGTATACTATAATAAACTTTACCAAAAAAATCAAGATGTTTTTTCATTTTTTGTATTGACAGCACAAATTTGTTTTTATATTATATGGTTAGTAAGTAGTGAGAGGATACGCGGTTTTTCGCGAAACGTTTCGCTTTTTGTTCATTTTGCAGACAAGGAGGTTTCTATGGCTACCATCAAAGATGTCGCCCAACTTGCCGGTGTATCCATGTCCACGGTTTCCAAGTATATCAACGGTGGAAATGTACGCGGCCCCAAGCAGGAGGCGATCCGTACAGCCATTGAGACCCTGGACTATCGGGCAAATCCCTTTGCAAGGAACTTAAAAAGCCAGCGCTGCCACTCCATTGGCATACTCCTTCCGGATATGACTGCCCCCTTCTTTGGCAGCATCATCTCCGTTCTGGACAAAACCCTGCGTGAAAACGGCTACCACAGTTTGATCTCCTGCTATGGCTCCAGTTACGGTCTGGAGCGGGACAACCTGCAGTTCCTTATTAATAATGGTATCGACGGACTTGTTTATATTCCGGAAGATCTGTCTGCCGATGAATTTCTGGAACTTACCGCCAACTGCCACATCCCTGTGGTACAGATCGACCGTATGATCCAGGGCGTTTTCAGCGACACCGTGCTGGTGGATAATACCGATGCAGTCTATCAGGCCGTTTCCAGCCTGATCGCCGACGGACACAGACGGATCGCCACGGTTACCGGACCAAAATCTGTGTTTACTGCCAAGGAGCGGTTGGCAGGCTACTTAAAAGCCCTGTCTGACCACGGCATTATCTACGATGACACATTGGTCATCAGCGAACAAAACGATTTCGCCACCGGCTACCGCAGTTTTGACACCTTGATGCAACTGCCCGATCCCCCTACTGCTGTATTTACCGCAAACTATGATATCACGATGGGACTTCTGACCGCCGCCCGGGAGCGGGGTCTGCAGATACCCAATGATCTGGCCATATTCGGCTTTGACTGTGTGAATATCTGCACAATGATGCAGCCTCCCCTGCCGGTGATCCATCAGCCGGAAAGTGAGATCGGCCAGACTGCCGCCAATTATTTGCTGGACCGGCTGAAGGGCTTTAACGGTCCGTCCCGGCTGGCACGGCTCAGTTGCCGGATCGTCAAGGAATAAGCGTATAAACTCGCACAATGCGATTTTATATAATATTGTAAATCAGTCCGCAATCTAATTGCGGCGAAAATCAGGAGGAATACTTATGGCAAAAAACAGATACGTAGGCGATTATCCCGTAATCGGTATTCGCCCCATTGTTGACGGCCGCCGCGGTCCTATGATGCTCCGTGAGTCTCTGGACCCGCTGGTCTGGTCTATGGCAGAGGCTGCAAAGAAACTGTTTGAGGAGAACCTGTTCTACTCCAACGGCGAGCCCGTAAAGGTCGTTATGGCTGACACCACTATCGGCCGCGTACCCGAGGCTGCTGCCTGCGCCAATAAGTTTAAGAAGGAAGGCGTTTCCATCACCCTGTCTGTCACCCCCTGTTGGTGCTACGGTTCCGAGACGATGGATATGGATCCTCACACCATCAAGGGCGTTTGGGGCTTCAACGGCACCGAGCGTCCCGGCGCTGTGTACCTGGCTGCAGTTCTGGCCGGCCATGCACAGAAGGGTCTGCCCGCCTTCGGCATCTACGGCCACGAGGTTCAGGACCGTGACCAGGTCACCCAGATGCCCCAGGATGTGAAGGATAAGCTGCTGCGCTTCGACCGCGCCGCTGTTGCTGTTGCTACCATGCGTGGCAAGTCCTACCTGCAGATCGGCTCTCAGTGCATGGGTATCGCCGGCTCCATCATGGACCAGAGCGTGCTGGAAGAGTACTTCGGTATGCGTGTTGAGTCCGTGGACGAGGTGGAGATCCTGCGCCGCATGGAAGAGGGCATCTACAACGAGGAAGAGTTCCAGAAGGCTCTGGCCTGGACCAAGGAGCACTGCAAGGAAGGCCGCGACGATAACCCCGAAGAGGTCGATTTCCTGGGCGAGAAGGTTCGCATCAAGTTCACTCCCGAAGAGAAGGAAAAGCAGTGGGAGTTCACCGTCAAGATGTACTGCATCATCAAGGATCTGATGGCCGGCAACCCCAATCTGTCCGACAAGTTCGAGGAAGAGAAGGTTGGCCACAACGCCATCGCCGGCGGCTTCCAGGGTCAGCGTCAGTGGACCGACCATTGGCCCAACTGTGACTACCCCGAGGCTCTGCTGAGCTCCACCTTCGACTACGAAGGCGCCCGTGAGCCCTACACCCTGGC
>JAZQGL010000054.1:0-130265 GCA_045540035.1 Faecousia sp. | reverse complement strand
TAGACATAGCCGTAGGACATTGCAATCTCAGCCAGAGACTTCTTCTTGGTTTCCTTGCCGGAGGCAGCAAACTGAGCAACCTGACCGATGTTGGAAGCCTTGGACGCCTGACCGCCGGTGTTGGAGTAAACCTCGGTATCGAATACGAAGATGTTTACATCCTTGTTAGAAGCCAGAACGTGGTCAACACCGCCGAAGCCGATGTCGTATGCCCAGCCGTCGCCACCGAAGATCCAAACAGACTTCTTGGACAGATATTCCTTCTTGGACAGAATGTCAGCAACGGTATCGCAGCAAACCTTTGCTTCCAGGTTAGCGATCAGAGCCTTGGTAGCAGCCTTGTTGGCCTCGCCGTCGTTATAGGTATCCAGCCAAGCCTGGCAAGCAGCCTTGCGCTCCTCGGATACGGTGGATTCCATAACGGACTTAACCTTGTTGGCCAGGGACTCACGGATCACTGCCTGAGCGGTGTACATACCCAGACCGTGCTCGGCGTTATCCTCGAACAGGGAGTTGGACCATGCGGGACCGTGACCCTCAGCGTTGACGCAGTAGGGAGAGGTAGCAGCGGGGCCGCCCCAGATGGAGGAACAACCGGTAGCGTTGGAGATGTACATACGATCGCCAAACAGCTGAGTAACCAGACGAGCGTAACTGGTTTCAGCACAACCTGCGCAGGAGCCGGAGAACTCAAGCAGAGGCTTCTTGAACTGGCTGCCCTTGACGGAGTTGTCTTCCATATCGGGCTTCTGAGCGACCTTGGAAACCATATAGTTGAAGACTTCCTGCTCGCCCAGTTCCTGCTCCTGAGGAACCATAGTGATGGCCTTGGTGGGACATACGCCAACACAGACACCACAGCCCATGCAGTCCAGGGGAGAAACAGCCATAGTATAGGTGTAAACACCCTTACCCTTGCCAGCCTTGACGGGAACGGCTCTTGTGCCAGCGGGAGGGGCGGCAGCCTCAGCCTCAGTCAGAGCGAAGGGACGGATTGTAGCGTGAGGACAAACGTATGCACAGTTGTTACACTGGATACACTTGGTCTCATCCCAGTGAGGAACGGTAACAGCAACGCCGCGCTTTTCGTAGGCAGCAGCGCCCAGAGCAAACTGACCGTCAGCATAGGGCTCGAAAGCGGAAACGGGCAGGCTGTAGCCGTCCATCTTACCAACGGGAGTCAGAATGTTCTTAACAACAGCAACGGTATCAGCATTGCCTTCCAGGTGCAGCTCGGTCTTGGTAGCCTCAGCATTAGCCCAGGAAGCGGGAACTTCAACCTTGACATAAGCGGTAGCACCGGCATCGATTGCGTTCCAGTTAGCGTCAACAACGTCGCGGCCCTTCTTCAGGTAGGAAGCCTCAGCAGCAGCCTTCATGTAGCCGATAGCCTCTTCGCTGGGCATAACCTTTGCCAGAGAGAAGAATGCGGACTGCAGAATGGTGTTGGTGCGCTTGCCCATACCGACCTTGATAGCCAGGTCGATAGCGTTGATCAGGTACAACTGAATGTTGTTCTCGGCAATGTAACGCTTGGAAGCAGCATCCAGATGATGCTCCAGTTCTTCCAGAGTCCACTGACAGTTGATCAGGAAGACACCGCCGGGCTTAACGTCCTGAACGATCTTAAAGCCCTTGGTGATGTAAGAGGGGTTGTGGCAAGCAACGAAGTCAGCCTTATTGATGTAGTAGGGAGACTTGATGGGCTTGTTACCAAAACGCAGGTGGGAAACGGTAACACCGCCGGTCTTCTTGGAGTCGTACTGGAAGTAAGCCTGTACGTACTTGCCGGTGTGGTCGCCGATGATCTTGATAGAGTTCTTGTTAGCGCCGACAGTGCCGTCGCCGCCCAGACCCCAGAACTTGCACTCAATGGTGCCTTCTGCAGCGGTGTTGGGGGAGACCTTCTCATCCAGGGACAGATGAGTCAGATCGTCAACGATACCCAGAGTAAACTCCTGCTTGGGCTCTGCCTTTGCTAGTTCCTCATAAACTGCGAAGAAGGAAGCGGGAGTGGTATCCTTAGAACCCAGACCGTAACGGCCGCCAATGACGGAAATGTCATTCTTGCCAGCCTTTGCCAGAGCCATAACGACATCCTGGTACAGAGGCTCGCCCTGAGAACCGGGCTCCTTGGTGCGATCCAAAACTGCGATCTTCTTAACAGACTCGGGAATAGCGGCCAGCAGGTGCTTGGAACTCCAGGGACGGAACAGGCGGACCTTAACCAGGCCGACCTTCTCGCCGTGCGCGTTCAGGTAGTCAATGACTTCCTCGATAACGTCGTTGACGGAACCCATAGCGACGATGATGCGGTCTGCATCGGGAGCGCCATAGTAGTTAAACAACTGATAGTTGGTGCCCAACTTCTCGTTGACCTTGGCCATGTACTTCTCGACAACTGCAGGCAGAGCGGTGTAGTACTTGTTGCAGGCCTCACGGTGCTGGAAGAAGATGTCGTCATTCTCGTGGCTGCCACGCATTGCGGGGCGCTCGGGGTTCAGAGAATGCTCGCGGAATGCCTTGACAGCATCCATATTGGTCATTTCCTTCAGGTCCTCGTAGTCCCAGATAGCGATCTTCTGGATCTCGTGAGAGGTACGGAAACCGTCGAAGAAGTTGATGAAGGGAACGCGACCCTCCAGAGCGGACAGGTGTGCAACAGCACCCAGGTCCATAACCTCCTGCACGTTGGTCTCGGCCAGCATTGCAAAGCCGGTCTGACGGCAGGCGTAAACGTCAGAGTGGTCACCGAAGATGTTCAGCGCATGTGCTGCAACGGTACGGGCAGAAACATGGAAGACACTGGGCAGCAATTCACCGGCGATCTTGTACATATTGGGGATCATCAGCAACAGACCCTGAGAAGCGGTGTAGGTGGTGGTCAGAGCACCGGCTGCCAGAGAGCCGTGAACAGTACCTGCAGCACCGGCTTCGGACTGCATCTCGACGACCTTGACGGTATCGCCAAAGATATTCTTACGACCGGCAGCGGACCACTGGTCAACATAGTCGGCCATAGGGCTGGACGGTGTAATGGGATAGATGCCAGCAACCTCAGTAAAGGCGTAGCTGACATGGGCGGCAGCGGTATTGCCGTCCATTGTTTTGAATTTTCTAGCCAAAACGAAATACCTCCTAAAGTATTCAAATTTTAACGGATATATCATAGCACGCAAGTATGGATTTGTAAAGCATTATCAATCTATTTTTTATTGAAAAAAACATTATTTTGCCGTAAATTGTTAATGCAGAAAGATTAAAACAAGTTTGTGCTGATTTGGAAAAAAGATTGTAATTTTCGAAATGATGGGGTATGATGTAAAAAGGAAGGAGTTGTGGCTATGGTCAGCAGTGTACACACATTGGGTATAAACGGAATTCACGGCAGTTTGGTGCGTACTGAATGTTATATTACAAACGGATTGCCTGCGTTCGACATTGTTGGCTTGCCGGATTCCGCGGTAAAAGAAGCAAAAGAACGTGTCAGGGCGGCTGCTAAGACAAGTGGTCTGAAATTTCCGACTGGCAGGATTACTGTGAATTTGGCGCCGGCCAGTTTGCGAAAGTCGGGAACGCATTATGATTTGCCGATTTTGGTTGGCATTCTTTCTGCGTATGGAGCGATAAAGATTCCGGCAGGTAAATGCGCTATGCTGGGCGAATTGAGCCTTGATGGGCAAGTCCGTCCTATTTCCGGCGTGTTGCCTATGGCGATCGCTGCTAAGAAAGCGGGAATTGAGACATTATATGTTCCTGCACAAAATGCAGCGGAAGCAACCTTATCACGAGGTCCTGCGATCATTCCGGTACGAACTGTTGCGGAATTGGTTGCGGATTTAAACGGAGAAAACAAAATTGAAGAAGAGCCCATTTGGGTTCCGGACCGTTCTCAAGTGGAGCACCTGGACTTTAAGGATGTTTTAGGACAGGAACCTGCAAAGCGCGCAATGGAAATTGCAGCGGCAGGAAGCCATAATATATTATTGATAGGCCCTCCGGGATCCGGAAAAAGTATGCTCAGCAAGCGTTTGCCGTCTATCCTTCCGGATATGACCTGGGATGAGTCCCTGGAGGTTACGCAAATCTATTCGGTAATGGGTATGGTCTCGCCGGAATCACCATTGGTGCTTCAAAGACCGTTCCGTTCACCGCATCACACAGTTTCCAATATGGGTCTTACCGGCGGTGGCACAAATCCGAAACCCGGCGAGATATCGATGGCGCACAAGGGAGTATTGTTCCTGGACGAACTCCCCGAGTTTCATAAAGATACTCTCGATCTGATGCGTCAGCCTTTGGAAGATGGCGAAGTTACGATTGCGAGAGTATCCAGTACCGTTACATATCCGGCAGAATTCATGCTGGTTTGTGCAATGAATCCGTGCAAATGCGGTTGGTATGGTGATGTTTCCGGTAGATGCACCTGCACACAGTTTTCGGTTGATAACTACCGCAGTCGCATTTCCGGACCTTTGCTGGACCGTATTGATATCATTATGGAAGTTCCTGCGGTGCCATTTGAAAAACTTCAAAACAGGGGACAGGCAGAATCCTCTGCGGAGATCAAAAAGCGCGTAGACGCTGCCCGGGAGATACAGAACGGACGGTATGGTCCTGAGAGCGGTATGTGTAATGCCCGTATGGGTCCTCAGGAATTGCGGCAATACTGCCAGATAGATGATGAATCTGTCGAGATGCTCAGACAAGCGTTTGATGTATTCGGACTGACGGCCAGAAGTTATGACCGCATCCTAAAGGTAGCAAGGACAATTGCCGATCTTGCGGGAAGTCAACGGATCACAAGTGATCACATCGCTGAAGCCATTCAATACAGAACTGTTGAATTATAAGAGAGGTAACTATTTTGAAAGAGATCCTTTTGTTAAAACTGGGCGAAATTGTCCTGAAAGGTGCCAATAAGCGCCAGTTTGAAGATAAACTTCGCCAGAATGTCCGCCGTAGAATGAAGCCTTACGGTGAGTTTGACGTATACATTATGCAATCTACCGTCTATGTTGAGCCGATGGATGATGTGGCAGATGTGGATGGCGCCTGGGAAGCCTGTCACCATATTTTCGGTCTTGTCAGCCTTTGTCGCTGTCGAGCCTGCGAGAAGGATTTGGACAGCATTTTTAATACTGTGGAAGAATATCTGGGCGATGATCTCGATTGCGCAGAATCTTTTAAGGTTGAATCAAAACGTTCCGATAAAGCGTTTCCGCTGACATCCATCGGTATTTCCCAGGAAATTGGCGGCCGCCTTGCAGAGGCTCACCCTAATTGCCGGGTGGATGTGCATCATCCCGCATATACGGTGTATGTTGAGGTAAGAGACCTGGCGGCCTATGTCCACGGTCCTGCAGAACCCGGCGCTGGCGGTTTGCCTACCGGTGTTGGTGGACGGGCTATGTGCCTGCTTTCCGGTGGTATCGATTCTCCGGTTGCGGCATATATGATCGCGAAGCGCGGTGTAGAGGTGGAGGCAGTTCACTTCTTCTCCTATCCCTATACATCCCAGCTTGCAAGAGACAAGGTTATGGAATTGGCGCGCCTTGTTACGAAATACTGCGGCAGAATGACGGTGAACATTGTCAGTTTTACTCAGATTCAGGAGGCAATCCGTGATAATTGTCCCGAGGAGTTCTTCACATTGATCATGCGCCGTTTTATGATGGAGATCTCCCAGCGAATTGCCAAGGATGACGGCTGCAAAGCATTGATAACCGGTGAAAATTTAGGTCAGGTAGCAAGTCAAACAATGGAAGCAATGGCGGTTACCGGCGCGGTGGTCGATATTCCGGTGTTTATACCATTGGTTGGCATGGATAAAGAAGAGATCATTACTATCGCCCGCAAGATCGGCACACTGGAAACTGCTGTGCTGCCGTATGAAGATTGCTGTACTGTTTTTACTCCGAAACACCCCAAAACAAAGCCGACATTAGGTCAGGTCATCAATGCAGAGCGAAAATTGGATCGTGAAAAGTTGATTCAAGAGGCGCTGTTGAGCGTTGAAAAGATTGCGGTGAAGTATAATGACGAACCTTTCCTGTAAAGTAATTACAGCCCTGCAGGGGCGCACATTGGCAACAGCGGAGAGTTGTACCGGGGGTGGAATTGGTGCGGCGCTGACGGCTGTTTCCGGAAGTTCACAGGTTTATAAAGGCGGTGTGATCAGTTATACAAATGAGATAAAAATTCAACAGCTCAATGTTGACGGGGAATTGTTGAATAGGGAAGGGGCAGTTTCCGCATCCGTGGCTGAAGCAATGGCTGAAGGCGTGCGGAAATCGTTTAAAACTGATGTTGCTGTTTCCGTTACCGGTTTGGCAGGACCTGGCGGGGATGAATTCGGCAATCCCATAGGAACCGTATTCATAGGTTACTCGGATGCCAAAAAGAACAAGACGCGCCGTTATCAATTTGACGGTGATCGTGAGTTTGTTCGGTGCGAGGCTGTCAAGGCTGCGCTGAAAATGATACTTGATGAAATTTGACTTCTGACTATTCAACTCAAATATCTGTTGATATTGAATATAATTGTGCTATAATTGCATCAGGTGAAGAAAGGAGATTTTCTTATGGAAGAAAAGGTATTATATGCTGGTTATCACCGCCTGAAGGTGACACCGCCTATGGGTGTTGATATTCCAGGTTATTACGAGGTTAGACTGTCCGATGGCATTATCAACGATCTCTATATTCGTGCTACCGCTTTTTCTGACGGTGAGAAAAAGGCGATTATCTTCAGTTGTGATTCGATCGGTATCAGAAACGAGGCTTTCCAGATTGTCAAGAAGAAGATCGCTGAGCGTTGCGGTATTCCTGTGGAAGCAGTGTATATCACCTGCACCCATTCCCATACATCTTTCCGTATCACAAAGCCCACTGAGGAACTGAACGATAACGATATCTTCCTGCACAGACTCTTCCAGCAGTTTGCTGACTGTGCACAGTTTGCGTTTGAAGACCTGAAGCCTGCTACGATGAAGATCGCAACCGGCAGTGTTCAGGGGGTTGGATTTATTCGCCGCTATCGTATGAAAGATGGTACCTGCAAAACCAATCCCGGTGTTGGAAACCCAGATGTTGTTGCACCCATTGGCGAGCAGGATGAGTCCGTTCAGCTTGTCCGTATTCTGCGTGAAGGCGCTAAGGAGATTCTTCTTATTAACTTTGGCACACATGCCGACGTTATCGGCGGACATAAATATTGCACAGACTGGCCCGGATTTTTGGTTGATGCCGTTAGTGGTGCGATGAACAATGATGTAGAGGTTCTGACACTTGTTGGTGCTGAGGGAGACTCCAATCACGTCAATGTGTTCAGACCCAAAGGATCTAAACGCAAGGGTGTTGATTTTTCCCAGGGGATGGCCCGGGTGATCGCCGGTGAGGTTTTGAAGATCTACGACAAAGCAAAGGATGTTCCTTCCGCAAAAGTTGCATATTTCGCCAAGCCGGTTAAGATCGGTAAGAACCCCTATGATCCTGCGGATGTGCCCGAGGCAAGAATTGTTATGAAGATCCATCAGGAAAAGGGAAAAGAAGCAAAAGAAGAACTGAAGCAGTACAGAGTGTCTGTACCCTTGGCAGAGCGTATTCTGGAAAATTTGGATCGTCCTGAATTCTTCGAACTGCAGGTTTCCGCTGTTCAGGTCGGCAATGTTGCTTTCGTTGGTATGCCCGGAGAACCCTTTACTGCTATTGGCAGAGCAATTAAGGAAGCGAGCCATATGGATATGACATTTGTTACCAGTTGTACAAACGGATCTGATGGCTATTTCCCGGATGCAGTTGCATTCTCTGAAGAAGGCTATGAGCGGACTGCATCTCCCTTTGCTCATAATTGCGCACAGATCTTGATTGACGCCGGCAACGAGGCTGTCAGCGAAATGGTAAAAGATTGAAGTGTAAATACATAAAAAAACAGACACCCGATTGGGTGTCTGTTTTTTTGGAGCTACTGGCCGGACTTGAACCGGCGACCTGCTGATTACGAATCAGCTGCTCTACCGACTGAGCCACAGTAGCGTATTAAAAACAGCCCGGATGAATGTTCAATTCATCCGGGCATTTTATGGCGGAGAAGGAGGGATTTGAACCCTCGATACCCTTTTGGGGTATACACGATTTCCAATCGTGCGCGCTCGGCCAGCTACGCGACTTCTCCATAAACCGTTGCCCTTTTGGACAGCTAGGTTATCTTACTGCATTTGTTTCCATTTGTCAACCCCTAATGACCAAAAATCTGCAAAAGTTTCTGCAATAAATCCCCCGGCAAATCGGTGATCTGCCGGGGAAGTCTGTTTATTTTATGTAATTATTAATGCTTGCGGTATCAAGCTGGTCATAGGTTTTCAGGAATGCCGCCAATTCTCCGGCGATCTTCTTCGCTCCGCCAATGCTGTTGCTTTCAATGTTCAGCGGCAGCAGGGGATCGTGCAGAGACAAACGCAGCAGGAACCAACCGTTGCCGTGGTTTTCATCCAGATTAACGCGGACGCCTTCGTGGTTATCATCAGCCAACGACCATCCGGGCTGATTTGCAGCATAGGCGTTCAGTGCATCTATAACCTGCTGTCCGTATGTTTTGAAATCTTCCACCAAAATGTTCATTCTGAATTCAATGCTTTCAGCAGGCTCTTCCAGGGATGCGATGAGAGACTCTAGGGTGTAACCCATCTTCTTGCCACGGGCCAACTCGATCAGAAGTTTGGTAACAAGGTAAGCGCCGTCGTCAAGGAAATAGTTCTCCTTCAGAGCGCCGTGACCGGAGGTTTCAATTGCCAACTGACTGTCCTGACCAAGGGAATTCAGACGGATGGACTCGTTGATAACATTGCGGTAACCACGCTTAAAACGGAGGTGTACACCGCCTTTTTCAGCGATGAACTTTGCCAGACCTGTGGAAGTAATGGAGTCTGTAACAATGGTAGTACCGGGATGTTCGCGCAGCAGGATTGCAGCAAGCATTGCTATAATTCTGTTGCGGTTCAGTTCGCTGCCATCGGACAGAACAGCACCGGCCCGGTCAACATCGGTATCGAAGATAATGCCAAGGTCTGCCTTTGCCTCGTGAACTGCTTCAATAATACTCTCCATCGCTTCCTTGTTCTCAGGATTCGGGATATGGTTGGGAAAACTGCCGTCAGGTTCCAGGAAACGGCTGCCGTCTGTAATTGCGCCGAGGGGTTTTAAAACCTTGTCTACATAGAAGCCGCCTGCACCGTTACCGGCATCCACTACGATGCGGAAGCCATCAAGAGGCTTGTCTTCTCCTGTTGCGTTGCGGATCTTGTCGGCAAGGATGTTCGCATAAGTATCCATAAAAGCGCCGCTTTCAAAATGACCGCAGGACATTCCGGTTGTTTGCTCAAATCCGGCATAATTCAGGATCTCCTTGATGTCTGCTTTTTCCAGGCCGCCGCGAGCGGTGAAGAATTTGAAACCGTTGCGGTTAAAGGGGAGGTGGCTGGCGGTGATCATCACAGTGCCGTCAAATGTATAGCCCTCTGTAATGGTTGCCATAAACATAGCAGGTGTGCTTGCCATACCGAAATCGGTGACGTGGATACCTTGTTGGACCATAGCGTCACAGATCCAACCAGCCAGTGTTTCACCGGACAGACGGGAGTCCCGTCCTACTGCAACACGGATCTCTTTCTTATCTTTGAACTGGTTTGTCAGCCAGCAGGCAAAACCTCTGCCGATGTCGCGGCAGGCTTTTTCGGTTAGATTAATATGCTGACCTTCGATGCCTTCCAATGCAACACCGCGAATATCGCTGCCGTTTTGCAGTTTGCTGTAATCCATAGTAATAACCTCCATTTTTTCTTTATCTTATCATACTATCAGAAAATAATCAATGCAAATCAGGTGAAATATAAAAACCGGAGCAGGTATCTGCTCCGGTCCGTTAGGATTCGTTTGATTCGTTCAATGATTGGAATTTGTTTTCCCGTTTGCGATATGTGATCAGATAGTCGACAAAAGCAATTGCCATGAAGATGATATCAACGATAGCAATCACATCGACTACTTTTACGTCCAGTGTGGGCAGCATAATCAACATAATCAGGCTCAGGAATAAGACTGTGGTGCAGATTTTACCTGAGAGCAGTGCGCCTTTCAGCATCTTGCCCTTGCGCAGATTAATGCTACCTGCAATCAACTGGAAACTTTCCTTGATCACGAACAGTGCAAATAAATATCTGAGAACAGGGTATTTTATTGCCAGACAGATAATGAGCGTAAACTGTGTTGCTTTATCTGCCAGGGGATCTAAAATCTTTCCCAATGTCGAGATCATATTAAAGTGTCTCGCAATTTTTCCGTCAATGAGATCCGTCAGGCAGGATACAGCCAAAATTCCGGCAGCAATATAATAGTCCGTATTGTCGCGTGCATTGACATATATAACAACATACACGGGGATTAAGATCAGACGAAATAGGCTGAGCAAATTTGGAATGGTCAATATTTCTTTTTTCCAATCCTTGATAAACATGGTAATTCCTCCGAAGAATACGCGCTGCGTATGTTTTGTTATTATAGGTCTTTTTTTCCAACTTATCAAGTGCAAACAACAATATGGTGATAAAAATTAGCAAAAAGTTAATAATTAGCAGAATTGGTTGTTGCATTATGATGTGCGTTCAGTGTGAAATGATGCACAAGATGTTTCCAGGTGATCTTATCAAATTCACCGGTTGCAGGCAAATCCGTCAGTTTTTGAAAGCCGGACAGGGATGAAACGGTTAATTCGTCCATAATTCCGCTGTGTCCCGGTGGTGTAATTGTCGGGTGGTCTTTGGAAAGTTGCGTAAGCATACTTTGCAAAAGATATATGTATGGACTGCTGTCACCCAAGCGAAATACCTGACCGGGATCTAATATAATTTCGATCGGCTCTGCTTTTCCAACGCGAATCAAAGCAGGTTCGTATAGCAAGACGATCAGATCCCAGGTGGTCTGATCAACAACGCCGGTGATTGGCAGGCCTTGCTGGCGCTGAAAAGTAGATACTGCATTCATTGTCGTTGGTCCATATACTCCGTCGGGAACAACGGTCTGCAAACGCTGGTCATCTTCTGCCAATACCCGCAGCATTGTTTGTAAACTGCGAATAGGCTGTTCTACAAAAGATTCTCCGGGTCTCATCTTACCACCTCCTGACGGATTGGATCTTGCAGACCAATGCTGAGGTCTCTTCCGGGGAATTGTGTTAGGGTAGTCGTTCTGTTGTAATTTGCGTTATTTCCGGAGCGCGGGTTGCCGGTTGTTGGATTGCCTGGAAAAGTTTCTCGGCTGCGCAAGGTTGTGTTTTCAATGCCGACATATTGGTCATATATCTCGTCCCAGGTCTGCGCCCCAACTGTGCCGGTCTCGGGGAGACGGAATCGCCGTTGGGCAGCCAAAACTGCGGACCGGGTGGCAGGGCCGTAGATACCGTCGACTGATATTGGAGGGATTTCGGGTATATACTCAGAAAGAACGGAGAGCATATACTGCAGCAGACGCACTTTTTCACCGCTGTCACCAACCGCTAACCCATTTGGGGGCGACCAATTGATGGCATAGAACTGTTGTCCCTGGCTGCGCAGTTCGGAAAGTGATGTGACTGCTGTGTAGAGTCTGACCAGTTCATACCAAGTTCCGGGTCCGACAATGCCGTCTGGGGTCAAACCGAATATCTCTTGGAAGGCAATGACAGATGCTTCCGTTCGGCTGCCAAAAATTCCATCAACAGACGGCACCTTTGGGATCGCAGGATAATTCTGCGCAATACGGTTCAATGCAGTTTGGATCACAACTACATTGGGTCCCGAGGAACCTCTTCGCAAAGGTGTTCCGGGATATGAAGAAGTAATACCGCGTACCGGCGCATTCAGGACCGTTTCCACATTGCCGTAGTAACTGCGAATGATGTCAGTGGACGAATAACCTTGTTGGGCAAGATTTTGGCTGCCCCATTGACTCAATCCTTCGCAGGTGACGGTTGTGCCGTTGCAAAATTTTGCGGCAAGCGGTTCAACAAAACCGGGACGCCTTAGATAGTCGTTGAACAATTCATCAACAAGTCTGGATATGTTTTCAAAATAACTTCTTCCGTTGACAAATGCCTGATCAAAGGCTGTAGAACTGGTGATCTCAAAATCATATCCACGGCTGCGATAAAACTCTGTGTATACTCGGTTTAATGCGAAAGAGACAATTGCCAGTATATTTGCTCGTAGTGCGCTTTCATCCCAGGTGGGATAAATTTCACTGGAGGCTACATTTTTAACATAGTCTTTAAAAGGCAGGGTAACATTGGCGGCATTTGAAGAGGGTGACCCCAAGTGAACCGTAATATTCTGTGGTACATAAGGCGTTACAGGAGGCATAATTTTCCCTCCCTTACAAATTTTGTGCCGGAGTGAAGAATGTCTCCGCTTTATTCCAATTCTGCGGCAATTCTGATAAAGGTATCATCTCAAGATTTTGATTTGTCACCGTGTTTGCAAACACCTGCAGATTCTCAATTTGGATCTCTTCAAAATTTTCCAATCTGGCATATAGGTCTACAATGGCAAAGGGTATAACGCCGGTGTTCGGACTTTGACTTGCAGACAGATCGGGAACACTTATCTCGATTGGTTTATCTAAAATCCCACTTCGGTTGGTGAGCCTTAGTGCTATGCCTGCTCCGTCAGTGTTGGTAACGGCTATCGCCACATCCTGCAGCGGAATTTGTGCGCGGCTTGTATATGCGTGTACTTGTATGTAGCCAACAGCACTCAGAAAGATCCCTCCTTATTCACAGTTCAGAACATTATATGTTTTGTCTACAGCATTTGTGCATCAGACCGTTTGTGATTGTGGCACAGCAAAGGTTTGCGTGCATAGAATGGTGTAACAGAAAGGGGAATGATTATGTGTGGTATTGCAGGCTCTGTGGGGCTGCCTTACGATGATTATACTGTGAATAAAATGCTGGAGACAATGAAGCGGAGAGGTCCGGATGACCGCGATAAGTTTGTTTGCAACAGTTGTTGTCTTCTGCATAGCCGTTTGGCAATTATTGATCCGTCTGGTGGTAAACAGCCTATGCAACTGATCTGGGGCGGTGAGAAATATACAATTGTATATAACGGAGAACTGTACAACACAGAAGAAATAAGGGCCATGCTGCAGAAACTGGGGCATCGTTTTATAGGCCATTCCGATACAGAGGTTGTTCTGCACGCGTATGCGCAATGGTCCGAAGCGTGTTTGGATAAGTTTAACGGCATTTTTGCTATGGCAATATGGGAACATAAAAAACAAAAACTATTTCTGGCCAGGGATCGCATCGGTGTTAAGCCACTGTTCTATATGCATCATCAGGACGGATTGTTATTTGCATCTGAGATTAAAACGATACTTGCCTATCCCACCGTGAGAGCCGAATTGGATGCAGAAGGGGTAGCGCAAATTCTATTGTTGGGTCCCGGACGTATTCCCGGAAGCGGCGTGTTTCGTGGCATATATGAACTGGAACCCGGATGCTTTGGTTATTATTGCGGCGGAAGGTGGAATTGGAAACGATATTGGCGCTTAACAGACAGGGAGCATACCGATTCGTTTGATGAGACCGTGGAGAATGTTCGGTATCTTGTAGAGGATGCAATTAAGCGTCAAATGGTTTCCGATGTTCCCATCGGTACATTTTTATCCGGCGGATTGGATTCGAGTCTGATATCTTCAATTTGCGCAGAACAGTTCCAATCTCAAGGGGAACAATTGAAGACTTTTTCTGTTGATTATGAGAACAATGATAAATATTTTGTCTCCGGGAAGTTTCAGCCTAATTCGGATGGAAATTATATCCGTATTATGCAGCAGTATCTTGACTCAGAACACCGCTGGACCGTACTAAGACCGCAGGATCTTGTCGATGCGCTGCACGATGCTACCGTTGCACGGGATCTGCCGGGGATGGCGGATGTGGACTTCTCATTACTGCTATTTTGTAAACAGATCAGAAAAGAGGTCAAAGTGGCGCTTTCCGGTGAATGTGCTGATGAGATATTTGGCGGATACCCCTGGTATCGGGATCCGGAAGTTCGGGCCGTTGACGGGTTTCCCTGGGCTCAGAATACTGCTGAAAGAACACGTTTTCTGTCTCCAAGCATAAAGGAACAAATTCGGGCAGATGATTTTGTTCGCGATCAATATCGACAGACAATTTTGCAATGCGATATCCTTCCCGGAACATCTGCGCTGGAGCGACGAATGAAGGAAATGGTGAATTTGAATCATCGTTGGTTTATGCAGACACTTTTGGATCGGAAAGACCGGATGAGTATGTATAACGGTCTGGAAGTTCGTGTTCCGTTTTGTGACTATCGGATCGCTGAGTATCTGTACGGCGTACCTTGGTCATTTAAAGATTATAACGGTCAGGAAAAAGGGCTTTTAAGATATGCAATGAAGGATCATCTTCCCGATAGCATCTGCAATCGCAAAAAGAGTCCTTATCCTAAAACATATGATCCGAAATACATGCATCTTGTATCGTCAATGCTAAAGCAGGTGATACAAAATAAAGATGCACCGATTTTCCAAATCGTATCAAAAGATGCATTAAAGGATCTGTTATCTGCCGAATTTGTATGGCCCTGGTACGGACAGTTAATGAAGGTTCCGCAAACGATTGCATATATGTTGCAGATCAATTTTTGGCTGGAGCATTATAAGATATCTGTTCTATAATATAAGCACCGTTTGGCATTGAGCCAAACGGTGCTTTGATCAGTTTTGCGTTCTTATCTGTTGTTTTGTGATGAGGGGATAGGAGATGATTTTTTTGCCGGATAGATCTTCGTGATGCAGATACACAGCCGTGATTTGCCGATTATCATAGGTGGTATAGTAATATATTCCTTTGTCTGTATTACAACAACTGGAATACAAGGTGATTTCAAATTTGTCACCAACGCTCACGCAGCCGCGTTGTTGTTCAACAGAGGTTAAAATATGAAAGAATTGACTGATGGTGGCATCTTCTGACTCGTCACATATTGAATTGAGTTTTGTAAAGGCCGCCCTTGTAAACCGCGAAGATGAGGATAAATCTCCTGGAAGACCGATGGCACCCATACCGTGGCTGTATGGCATAATATCAACATTTGAACAGAAACGGTTTGCGGGCTGCTCGTGTGTTAAGTTGATATAATTGCAAAGATTAAGCATATGAAAATCAAATGTTGGGTTGTTGGTAAGAATACCTATCGGGTTATCAAATATCCTTAAACCGTCATCCATAGGTTCAACGACGATAGATTCATTTTTGTCAGAGATGAGCCAGTGAAGAGGGGAAGGTGGCAGTTCGCTACGGAATGCAATGTCTGCGACATTGACATTCTTCAGCGCCGTTTTAACATCGTTGACGCTGTTAAATTTACTTAACACCCAGGGAAGAAATTCAAATGGTGCTATATTTACAATACAATCCCTCGGCTGTGGGTATACAGCATTTCCCGGGAAATTTAATCCTGCCATACTAAGACCACATTCGTTGGTTGCATCGTAATACAGCGGATAATCATTCATAACTGTGCCGATGCCGATTATTGCATAATGATTTTGACAGGATCCAGCATATGAAAAATGAAGTGGATAGTTTCGTGGAGTGATTATGACCGACTCGCCATAACTGTATTCTAAGTCCAGATTTCTGCCAAAATAATGATTTGCTGTTTTATAACTGATTGCTGTACACATACTAACGCCTCCTTGCCGTTATTATGCCACCAAGTTGTTGCGCATTATCATTTTTTGTTTGAAATCCGTTAAATTCTGTAGTATGTTTGTGGTAAGATACTTAAAAAGGAGGGTATATATGCTTACCTATGATGATGTAATTAAAAGTGAAGCCATCCGAACTTATATAATCCGCGCCGATGAATCTCTCGGCGTTCTGGGATTTACGGAACATAGTTTCTCTCACGTATTTCACGTCGCGCAGACGGCAGGGTATATTCTGGAAACAATGGGTTACGATCCGAGGACTGTAGAACTGGCGAAAATTGCAGGATATCTTCACGACATCGGTAATCTTGTGAATCGGAAAGAACACTCTCAATCCGGTGCGGTGATGGCGTGGAGTATTCTAAATGATATGGGGTGTGACCCTGGAGAGATCGCTACAATTGTTACAGCGATTGGCAATCACGATGAGGGTACCGGTGTTCCGGTAAATCCGGTGGCAGCAGCGTTGATTCTTGCTGACAAAGCAGATGTGCGCCGCTCCCGTGTTCGCAATACGGATATCTCCACATTCGATATTCACGATCGTGTGAACTACTCTGTAAAGAAATCACTTATGAAGATCAATGAGGAAAAGACCCTGGTGAAACTGAAACTGACAGTTGACACCCAGTACGGTTCGGTTATGGATTATTTCGAGATATTTATGAATCGTATGATCTTGTGCCGCAAGGCCGCTGAAAAACTCGGATTGCAGTTTAAATTGATCATTAATGAACAACAGTTAATATAAAAACCACCCGACTCTTCCTCTGATGTTCGTATAAACTCCCCAGAGGTCGACCAAAAAAAGAAGACCGCCCAGATGGGCAGTCTTGTTTTTTTGGTCGGAGTGTCGGGATTTGAACCCGAGGCCTCTTGGACCCGAACCAAGCGCGATACCAAACTTCGCCACACCCCGATAGCCTGCTTATTATAAAGAAATATTGCGGTATTGTCAAGACCTGAGCATTCTTTTTCGTTTGACATATTTATTGATGGATATAAGCATATTATCTACGGGAGGGGACTGCTATGGGGTATCAAATTCAATACGGAAACACCGTTGTCAAAAAGCAGTTTGTTGAAAACAGCAGAAGAAATCATAAAGTTGTTATGGCCGTTTTATCGATATGTGCTTGCTGCGTCTTTGCATATTTGCTTACGCATTATAAAGAGGCGCTTTTAAAATGGTTATTACCCGGTGATCCGGAGATCACAAGAGCGGCAATATCTACTTTGGGACGGAATTTGCGTAATGGCATTGGGTTAAAAGATGCGGTTTATGCTTTTTGCGAGGAGATTCTCAGCGGTGCAGTCTATTAATTTCTCTGTTCGATTTGAATTTTGCATTCTTCTCGCGATTCTCTTGCTCCTTATGCCACTGCAGGTGGCACTTTCCTGGGTAATTGCGGCATTTGTTCACGAGGTGTTCCATTATATTGCGTTGCGTATGTTTTGTGTGCGCGTTATTTCATTGACTGTAGGTTTCAACGGAGCAGTTATGGAGACCGAACAGATGGGATCGCGGGACGAAATCATATGTGCTTTGGCTGGTCCGCTAGGTAGTTTATCCTTACTTTTGGTTTCCACTTTACTGCCGTATGTTGCTCTGTTTGGTTTGATCCAGGCACTGTTCAATCTGGTGCCAATATATCCCCTGGACGGCGGAAGGGTACTGCGTTGTATTACCGACCGGTACTTCAATGCATATTCAGACAGAATATGTTTTTTAGTAGAATGGACGATCATAATTACATTTAGCATTGTCGTAATATTTGTTTTTCGTGGTTGGCAGATTGCTTTTGTGGCTCTGATATGGCGGGTAATTCGCAGGGGAGTATTAAAAATTCCTTGCAAACCGTGAGAACAGAATGTACAATGAATAGAAATTGATATTACAACAGTGAGGCAAACATAACAATGACAGAATTACGAAACAGAATTCTTCCCACAGTACAAAAACCCGCGCGGTATACGGGCGGCGAATATAACGAGATTATCAAAGATCTGTCCGATGTGCGGGTCAGAGTTGCCTTTTGCTTCCCGGATACTTATGAAATCGGTATGTCCAATGTGGGTATGCGGATTTTGTATGGTGTTATGAATCAGATGGATGGCGTGTGGTGCGAGCGTGTGTTTGCGCCCTGGGCGGATATGGAAGAAGCAATGCGGCGGCATAATCTTCCGTTGTGGGCGCTCGAGAGCCAGGACCCTGTCAAGAATTTCGATATGATCGCTTTTACGATCGGATATGAAATGTCTTATACCAATATTCTCAACATGCTGAATTTGGCACAAATTCCGTTGCGTTCAAAGGATCGCAAGGGTCTTGAAAATATCGTATTTGCCGGCGGTGTTTGTGCATTCAATCCTGAGCCTTTGGCGGACTTTATTGACTTCTTTGCCGTCGGTGAAGGCGAAGATATAACTGTTGAAATCGTGTCATTGTATGACCGTGCAAAGCACGAAGGGTGGAGCAAGGAAAACTTCTTGCGTGAAGTGGCAAAAATTCCTGGCATATATGTTCCGTCTTTTTATGAGCATACTTATAATGCCGATGGAACACTTGCGTCGATCAATGCACTAAATGGCGCACCTGCCAAAGTCACAAAGCGTATTATTGAAGATTTGGATTCTGCGTATTTTCCCACTAAGATGATCGTTCCGTCTACGGAAATCGTACACGATCGTGCAAATCTTGAGGTGTTTCGCGGATGTATTCGCGGCTGCCGCTTCTGTCAGGCTGGTTTTTCCTGCCGCCCGGTACGCAGGAAAAGTGCGGATGTTTTATATCAGCAGGCTGTGGAAACATTAAATGATTCCGGTCATAATGAGATCACTTTATCAAGCCTTTCGACTTCGGATTACCGAGAATTAAAAGAATTGACCGATAAGATGATACCTTTTTGCGCAGAGCAAAAGGTGAATTTGTCTGTGCCTTCTCTGCGTGCTGACAGTTTCTCCCGGGAATTAATGGAAAAACTCCAGACTTTGCGTAAAAGCGGGCTGACTTTTGCGCCGGAGGCAGGCACACAACGGCTGCGGGATGTTATCAATAAGAATCTGACAGAGGACGAAATTCTCAGCGCATGCGCCAATGCATTTGCTGGTGGCTGGAACAATGTTAAACTGTATTTTATGCTTGGTCTGCCTACGGAAACCGATGAGGATGTATTGGGTATTGCAGAATTGGTGCATAAGGTGATCTGCACATGGAAGGAACACGCCTCCAATAAAAAGAGGGGACTGCGTGTTCACGTCGCCACTGCGTATTTTGTACCTAAGCCCCATACGCCTTTCCAATGGGAACAGCAGATCACGCCGAAAGAATATCTGCGTCGATGCCGCCTTTTGAAAGACCATTTCTATTCAAAATCGGTTGAGTATAATTATCACGAGCCGGATTTGAGTCGGCTGGAGGCGGTTGTTGCCCGTGGAGACCGGCGCATAGGTCCGGTGCTTGAGGAAGCATTGCGCCGTGGTGCGCGATTGGACGGATGGGACGAGTTTTTCTCCAACAATGCGTGGTTGGAGGCTTTCGAGTCCTGTGGTGTTGATCCAGATTTTTACACCACAAGAGGTTCTGGAGAGAATGAGATCCTTCCTTGGGATACAATTGATGTCGGTGTCAGTAAACAATTTTTGTTGCGTGAACGCAAACGAGCATATGATGGCTTGGTCACGCCGGATTGCCGTAACGGCTGCAGCGGTTGTGGCGCGGATAAACTCCTGCTGGAGGTGAAATGTGATGCCTAGATTACTTTTCGAGAAAGTCGGAAACGCGGTTTGGATGTCCCATTTGGATCTGATGCGGGTGTTTCAGCGCGCGTTTAAACGGGCTGGGTTGCATCTTAAGCACACACAAGGCTACAATCCAAGACCGTCTGTGTCTATTGCGCTGCCGCTGTCTGTGGGTGTTGAAAGTGTATGTGAGTTGCTCGACTTTGATTTAGATGGCGAATCTGTTTCCAATGATGATGTTCTGATGCGATTGAATTCTGCTTTGGTGTCCGGCGTCCGCGTTCTGCAAGTTTATGATGCTGGAAGAAAGTTGCGGGATCTTTCACTTATGCAATGTCAGATCACTTTGGAATATGATCGGGCAATACCTGAAGAGGCTATAGCGCAAATCAGGGAACTATTCAATAGAGAATCTTTGTATGTTCCTAAAAAAACAAAAAACGGTTTACAGGATCAGGATATCATTCCTATGATTAAGCGCGTCAATGTCGAGGCAGTTACGAATTGTGTGCTTCGTTTAGATGCTGTAATTTGTTGTCAGAATCCAACACTGAATCCTACACAAATCGTTACAGCAATTTCCATACATCTTCCGGCACTGAATCCGGACTTCGCAAAATGCAAACGCCTTGAAATTTTGGATGCAAGCGGAGAAATTTTTCGATAAAGGAGTATGTTAATGATGGAGATCAATCCGAATTATATTTTAGAGGACTGCCCTATTTGCAGGGGATGCGGTTTTTTGGTTCACGAAAGCGGCTGGAACGTCCAGGTTGAGTGCAGCGATTGCAGCGCGCATACCGTTTATGTTGAATACAATAATGAGGAAGAGAAACTTGAGGCTGAAAAACAGGTCGTTATGCTCTGGAATATGGGCAAGGTTCTCAAGCAGGATATGGGTGGCTAAAAAAATTTTAAAAAAGGCAAAATAATGCTTGCATTTTTCGGCAGGGTGTGCTAATATACTGGAGCAATCTGCGAAACGCAGGCAATTTCCGGGTGTGGCGAAGTTTGGTATCGCGCTTGAATGGGGTTCAAGAGGCCTCGAGTTCGAATCTCGACACTCGGACCAAAGAAAGGGAAACTACTTATGTGGTTTCCCTTTCTTTAATTTCAGACGAGATTCGAAAGATAAAATGCAACAGTCCGGTGGACTGTTGCCGCCGACGGCTGGACGGAGGCGAACAATTATCTGTACGAGGTGCAGATGCAAACGAATCTCGACACTCGGACCAAAGAAAGGGAAACTACTAATGTAGTTTCCCTTTCTTTAACTTTGGTCAACCAAATTTAACGCGCTGAACTTGTATGTGTTCAGCGCGTTATTGGTTTCTTCTGGCTTGAATTATCCTTGGCGTGCTAAGGGGTATACCTCGCCATCAAGATTTTCCAGATAACATGTATCACCCATAATGGTGCAGAAACCGGTACCGGATTTTGTTTGCCCAAGCATCGTGATGGTCAAATCCAAACGGTAACCGTCGTATGTATAGGTAAATGTCCCGGGGAAAATTCCGGCAATGACAGTTCCGGTACCGTCGGCGTTGAAAGTGAATATGTATTTCATAGATATGGACCCGGCATAATAACCGTATACATATGTAGAACCTTCAACTTTTTCGCTGATCCATGTACCTACAATGGAACCACCACCAGGAATGGTTTTAACCTCTTCGCCGTTAGGTAATACTACAACAAACTCATTGTCCTTCTTTTGTAATGTTTCGGGTATGTGCTCGGGTTTCAATTGTGTGTTTTCGGAACTACCTGGAGTCGTTGTATCCGTTGTACTGCTTGTGGCAGGTGTATCCAAAGTACTGCTGGGTGTTTCTGTCCCATCATTCGTTTCTGTTTCGTTTTCGATTTCGGTAACAGGTTTGTCTGCTTCGCTATCATCCGGTCCGACTGGCGGATGCCAGAAAATGTGTATCTCTTCGCCTTCCTGAATCACATAGATGTCATCGTCAGGATAATCTGCGGACGGGGGATTGGGCAGACCGCGGCAGGATCCGCTGCCATCGTTTTCGATAGTCAGTTCATATGCCTGTTCGCCGATCATATAGATACAGGTGCCAACATATTCTTCAGGAATCGCAATAGGGGTGCGTGTAAAGACTACAACATATTCGATATTTTGGTAATTAGCCTTTACAGCCAATTTCTCGCCGGTGATCTCATAAGCACCTTGCAGATTGTAGGCTTCGCTGCTAACGGTAAATGTTGCATTTTCGGTTGTGAAAATAGCAGGATGAGAGTTTTCGCCAATGATTACCAGTCCACTGCCGGTCTCAGCAATATCGAGTTTTACAGAGTTTGAAGGGCCGTACCATACACCGGTTACAGCTGGATCGATTTTGTTGCCGGATATAGAATCGGCTTTACCACAGGCTGCAAAAATTACGGTCAGCATAAGAACAACTGTAACCAGAGATATCATTTTCTTCATTATAATCACTCCTTTTGTGGATTGTTACAATATAAATATATGTTTTTGCCTTGAAATTGTCAATAATATTGTGGTTTTGCTGGGATTTTTTTGTAAAAAAGGCTTGATTTCTAAGAAAGTACGTGTTATAATACCTCGGTCTGAAAACAAGGTGAGTCCTCTATGACGCCGGGAACCATATCGCCGGGAATACGTTGTATGAACGCCTAATATTAAGGAGGACAAAGATATGGATTTGGTTAAGGCTCTGTCTAGCCAGTACATGAAAGAAGAGCTGCCCGAAATGCGGGTTGGCGACACTGTTCGTGTGCATGTACGGATCAAGGAAGGCTCCCGTGAGCGTATCCAGGTGTTTGAAGGCACCATCATCGCCCGTAAGCACGGTGGCATCGGTGAGACCATCACTGTTCGCCGCATCAGCTACGGCGTTGGCTGTGAGAAGGTTTTCCCTGTTCACTCTCCCAACGTTGCTATGGTTGAGACCGTCCGTAAGGGTAAGGTACGCCGCGCTAAGCTGTACTACCTGCGCAGCCGCTTTGGTAAGGCCGCTAAGGTTAAGGAAAAGGTCTAACGAAAAAAGAATAAAAAAAGAGGGGAAACCCTCTTTTTTTATTTCCCAAAATGGTGTATAATTACCTTAATTAATAAGTTGGGGAAGTGGGGAGATATCGTTGAATAACGAAGAACAGAAGATCACATCTGATGTTGAAAAGAATATTAGCCAGAAGACAGAGAAAAATGAAGAGAATTTACTGTTAACATACCTGCACGATTTTGTTTTTTTGATTACCGGCGTTTTGCTTGTGTTTTCGCTGCTGTTTCGTGTCGTGGTCGTATCCGGTCCGTCTATGAATGCGACACTTGTTGACGGTGATTGGCTGCTTTTGGTTGGCAACGTGCTTTACAATGATCCAAAATACGGCGATGTCATTGTTGCAAGCAAGGATTCCTTCGACGATGGCGCGCCGATCATAAAACGCGTCATTGCTACGGAAGGTCAATTGGTGCATATCGATTTTGTATCCGGTATCGTGTATGTTGACGGCGTTGCGCTGGATGAACCTTATACACTCACGCCCACAAACCAGTATGAAGGAATCAATTTCCCGGTGGTTGTTGAAGAGGGATGTGTGTTTGTTCTGGGTGACAACCGAAACGGTTCCAAGGACAGTCGAAGCCCAGACATTGGTCAGATCGACTGCCGTGAAATTTTGGGCAAGGCCATATTCCTTGTGATGCCCGGTAACAACAAAGGAAATGTAGAACGTGATTTTAACAGAATCGGAGTGATATCGTAAATGGCTTCCGAGCATTTGAATATTCAGTGGTATCCCGGTCATATGACGAAAACACGGCGACAGATCGAGGCTGACCTCAAGCAGGTCGATGCTGTATGCGAAATAGTCGATGCCCGAATTCCTATGGCAAGCCGCAACCCTGACATTGATGCGATTTGCGGATCAAAACCCAGAATTATTGTTCTGAACCGTATGGACCTTGCTGATCCTGCGGCTACAAAACAATGGATCGCATATTTTCGTTCAAAAGGAATGGCTGCCGTTGCAACGGACTGTAAGAGCAGAAAGGGTATTTCCTCGTTTCAGCCCGCTGTTCGTTCTGTGCTGAAAGAAAAAATTGAACGCAATGCCGCAAAGGGTATGAACAGACCGGTTCGCGTTATGATCGTAGGTATTCCGAATGTTGGTAAATCTACCCTGATCAACCAGATATCCGGTCGAAAGGGCGCAAAGGCAGAAAACCGCCCCGGTGTGACCCGGGGAAAGCAGTGGGTAACTGTGGACAGCAGCCTGCTTCTTTTAGATACTCCCGGTATTCTGTGGCCTAAATTTGAGGACCCCAACGTGGGTATGTTGTTGGCTTATACTGGTGCTGTCAAGGAGAATGTTATCGATACCGAGGAACTCGCCTGCTACCTGATGGAATTGCTCTGTAAGTACTATCCTCAGACCCTGCGTGATCGTTACGGCATCGAAATGGATGCTGACACGCCGGGATATATTCTTTTGGAAGAGGCGGGCCGCAAGCGCGGATACCTTCTTGCGCGGGGAGAAATTCATACAGAGCGTATGGCTAAGGTCCTCTTGGATGAGTATCGCAGTGGCAAGTTAGGCCATTTTACACTTGAAATGCCGGAGGCATAATTATGAGCGCTGATAATATGTGGGAAATCGAAGAACGGTATTATGCCCAAGGAATGCGTCTTGTTTGTGGTGTGGATGAAGCGGGCAGGGGACCTCTTGCCGGTCCGGTGTGTGCTGCTGCTGTGATCCTGCCGGATCATATTGAGATCCCCGGACTGAATGACAGCAAGAAACTAACCGACAAAAAGCGCAGAGAACTGTTTCCTGTTATTAAAGAAAATGCAATCTGTTACGGAATTGCCGTTGCTGATGAAAAGGAGATTGACGAGATCAATATCCTCCAGGCGACTTTTTTGGCAATGGAGCGTGCAATTGCACAGTTGGAACAAAGGCCTGAGATCGTTCTGGTTGACGGAAACCGTGCTAAGGATTTCGGTGTTCCGGTTGAAACGGTTGTTCACGGCGACAGTTTATCTGCAAGTATTGCTGCTGCATCCGTGTTGGCAAAAGTAACCCGTGATGATTATATGCTGCAGATGGCACAGCAGTATCCCGAATACGATTTTGATATACATAAAGGTTATGGAACAAAGGCTCATTATGCTGCGCTGCAGGAATTTGGACCTTGTCCGATTCACCGCATGACATTTTTGCGTAAATTCTATGGAGAAAAGTAATATACTCGGTGCCTGGGGAGAATCGCTGGCAGGTGACTATCTCCGGAGCAAGCGCTATAAAATATTGGCGATCAACTATCGCTGCAGATACGGGGAAATTGATCTGATTGCTTCCAAAGGCGCATTTTTGGCTTTTGTTGAGGTTAAATTGCGAAAATCTGACAAATTTGCACAAGCCGCTGAATATGTGGATTTTTACAAGCAAAACCGTATACGGACAACGGCTGAAATGTATCTTGTAGAGAACCCTACTGAGTTGCAGCCGCGATTTGATGTGATTGAGATTTATGCTCCCCGCGGAATTGAAACGGTTAATCCCGTTATAAAACATCTGGAGGATGCTTTTTGATGAATATTCCAGTGTTTGATTTACATTGTGATACCGCATATGCACTGCTGGGCGAGAATTTTAGGCAGTGCGGAAGTTTAAAAAGCAATACTTGCCATATCGATCTTGACAGAGCCGTAAAACTTAATGCCTATGCACAATGTTTTGCGTGCTTTACAACAGATCATCACGATGGCGTTACGCCGACAGAACTTTTTGAAAGGGAATTGGCGACCATTCACCGTGAACTGGAGAGAAACAGCGGTGTTATTCGTCAGGCGTACAGTGCAGACGATATTGAAAATAATTGTAAGGATGGCCTGATGTCCGCGATCCTGACAATTGAAGGCCCTGCGGGTTTTGGCTATGATCCGGAACTTCTTCACGATCTGTATTTGGTTGGGTTTCGTATGAGTACGCTTGGATGGAATGAGTCTAACCCCCTGACGGGTTCCTGCGTTACGGGAGAGGGGCTTACCGACCTCGGACGAATTTACGTTAAAGAAGCCCAGAAATTAGGTATACTTATCGATGTAAGTCATATCAGCGATGCGGCCTTTTGGGATATTATGAACATTACGGAAAAACCGGTTATCGCATCGCATTCCAACAGCAGGACTGTTTGCGATGTAAGACGAAATCTTGATGATTCGATGTTCCGGGCAATATGTAAAACCGGTGGTGTAGCCGGAATTAATCTTTATTCGCGTTTTCTGGGGGAGAACGCAACGCTCGACACAGTTTGTGATCATATTTTCCATTATCTGGAGTTGGATCCTGACGGAAAGCACATTGCGTTGGGCGGTGATTTGGATGGTTGTGAATTACTCCCGTGTGGATTTGATGGAATTCAGGACTATCCCAAGCTGGCAGACCGTTTAGTTCAGCGAGGCTTGGGAAAAGATATGGTCGAGAATATTTTTTGGAATAACGCTTTGGAGGTCATAAGACAATGTTGTACATAACAACCAGAGGACAAAAGGATGCCTTTACAGCCCACAGAGCACTATGTAACGACTATGCCCCTGACGGGGGACGGTATATTCCCTTTAAAATGCCGGAATTCGGTCAGGAATTTCTGGCTGGTTTGCGGAGCATGCAATTTGGTGAGATCGTCGCTGATATTATGAATGTGTTCTTTTCTGCCGGATTAAATGGTTTGGATGTAGATTATTCCGTTGGTAAGACACCTGTTAAATTGGTTGAAATGAGTCACCGGATCTGTGTAGCAGAAAACTGGCATAACCCACAAAATAAATACAGCCATATTGTTGATAAGATCAATCAAATAATAAGCGAAAACGAGAAACCGTCCCTTTGGGTCGCAACATCTGTGCGAATTGCTACACTGTTTGCCCTCTATATTCAGATGCTGGATCAGAAAATGATCGATCCGAACAAAACCTTCGATGTTGCCGTAAATGGAGACGATTTTGCAGATGTGATGGCTGTCTGGTATGCACGCAAATACGGTCTTCCCGTTGGCAATATTATATGTACTTGTGTAGACAACAGTATCGTTTGGGACTTGCTGCACAGAGGCGTTTATTCCGACGGAAATATCAGCCCGGAACTGCAGATGGGTCTGGAGCAATTGCTGTGCGCAACGCTTGGATATGACGCGGTTGCTGAATTTAATACTGCTGTTGCCTCGGGTAAGACCTACTCTGTTTGCGAAGCGCTGCTTCCTGTTCTGAACAAAGGGATTTTCTGCTCTGTTGTTGGTCAAAACCGGGCCGATGTAACAAGAAAAAGTGTATTCAGAAGTAATGGTTACATACTGGATACGGCTGCGGCGCTTTGTTATGGTGGGCTGCAGGACTATAGGGCCAAGACAGGAAGCACAAATATGACGCTGGTATTATCGGACAAAAAGCCGGACAAAACAGTTTAATAGTTTACTAGAAACATCTGAAGGAGCAATCGATGGCACTGTTTGCGATTGGCGATCTCCACCTTTGTCTTGGAGCGCCAAAACCTATGGATATATTTGGTGGCGCCTGGACTGGGTATATGGAAAAGTTAAAAGCCGGATTATCGGTTATTGGTCCGGACGATACCACAGTACTTCTTGGGGATCTTTCCTGGGCGCTTGGCTTGTCGGAAGCCGCTGCCGATTTTGCCTGGATCAACGAGATACCCGGCAGGAAAATCATACTCAAAGGCAATCACGATTATTGGTGGAGCACCGCCGCAAAGTTTTATCGCTTCTGCGAGGAACAAGGCTTCTCGGATCTATGGATACTCAATAATAATCACTATACCTATGATGGTTATGCGATCTGTGGAACGAGAGGTTGGTTTTATGAAGAAGACCGCAGCGGTCAGCACGATGAAAAAGTGTTCAAAAGAGAACTGATTCGCCTAGAGAGTTCACTTATATCGGCAGGGGATATGCCCAAAATCGTGTTTTTACATTATCCGCCGCGATACAAAGGATATCAATGTGACGAGATTTTAGACCTGCTGAAGAAATATGATGTTCGCCGTTGTTTCTATGGTCATTTACACGGAGCAAGTCACGGATTGGCTATGGAAGGCATTTGGGACGGCGTAGAATTTCGTCTTGTGTCTGCTGACTACCTGAATTTTTGTCCATTTACTGTAATTCCTTAAAATTTTTAAGAAAATAGTGGACTTTTTCAGCATTGTTTGATAGAATAACTCGGATACAAATTTTGTAATTGAATGATCGCTTTTGCGGTCTAGTTTTGGGAGGATACAAAAATGAATATCAAGAACATTGAAAAGAAAGGCAACGAGGCTACAATCGTTGTCGAGATTGACAAGGAATTGATGGAATCCGGCGTCAGCAAGGCATATTTAAAGGCTCGCAAGAACATTATGATTCCCGGTTTCCGCAAGGGCAAAGCACCCCGTAAAATGATCGAAGCTATGTACGGTGCTCATGTTTTCTATGAAGACGGCCTGGAAGAAATTTTCCCCGATGTGTATCAGTTTGCTGTCATTGATCAGGAGGTTAAGGCAATTGGTCGTCCCAGCCTGACTGATATGGACATCAGTGAGGATGGCATTGTTACCATCACTCTGACAACCGAGACCTATCCCGAGGTTACCTTGGGTGAGTATAAGGGTCTGAAGGTCGAAAAGCAGAAAGTTTCTATCTCTGACGAAGAGGTTGAGGCAGAACTGGACCGTATGGCTCAGAATGTTGCTTCCACTGAGGTCGTTGAGCGTGCAGCTGAGATGGGCGACACTGCCAATATCGACTTCGAAGGTTTCGACAACGGCGTACCGTTCGACGGCGGCAAGGGTCAGGGCTTTGATCTGAAACTGGGTTCCGGTTCCTTTGTTCCCGGTTTTGAGGAGCAGGTTGTTGGCATGTCCGCTGGCGAAGAAAAGGATATCGACATCAAATTCCCCGAGGACTATCATGCTGACCTGGCAGGCAAGGATGTTGTCTTCCACGTAAAGGTCAACAAAGTCTCTGTTACCAATGTTCCTGCCAAGGATGATGAGTTCGCTAAGGATGTTTCCGAGTTTGATACACTGGAAGCCCTGAAGGCTGATATCCGTGCAAAGGCTCAGGAAAAAGCACAAAAGCAGGCTGACTCCGCTTTTGAGCAGGCTTGCGTTGAAAAGGCTGCAGAGAACACCCAGGTTGAAATGCCCAAGGCTCTGATCGAGGCAGAACTGGACAACCAGATGGAGCGCTTCGGTTACCAGCTGCAGATGAGCGGCTACTCTATGGATGCCTATGCTAAGATGATGGGTGGCGATGTTGCCACTATGCGCAACGCATTCCGCCCCGCAGCAGAAAAGCAGGCAAAGATCAATGTTACCTTGGCTAAGATCGTTGAAGCAGAAGGTGTTACTGTGTCCGATGAGGATGTTGCTGCTGAGTATGAAGCACTGGCAAAGCAGTACGAACTGGAACTGGACAAGATCAAGGATATGATCCCTGTTGAGGAGATCAAGTCCAGCCTGGAGACCCGCAAGGCCGTGAAGGTCATTGTTGATTCTGCTGTTGCTTCTGCTCCTAAGAAGACCACCAAGAAGGCTGCTGCTCCCAAGAAAGAAAAGGCCGCCGAGGGTGAAGAGACCCCTAAGAAGAAGACTACCAAGAAGGCTGCTGCCCCCAAGAAAGAGACTGCTGCCAAGAAGGAAGAGACTTCTGAGGAATAATTTTACATTTTAATGGTTAGAATGTTTCAAACCCATTGAAAGGAGACACGACCATGAGTTTTATACCCTATGTTGTAGAACAGACCAGCCGCGGTGAACGGAGTTATGATATTTTCTCCCGCCTGCTGAATGACCGCATTATTTTCCTCTCTGAAGAGGTCAACGATACAACTGCCAGTTTGATCGTGGCACAATTGCTGTATTTGGAGGCGCAGGATCCGGATAAAGATATCCAGTTCTACATCAATAGCCCCGGTGGTAGCGTAACTGCCGGTATGGCAATCTACGACACTATGCAGTATATCAAATGCGATGTTGCTACGATCTGCGTCGGTATGGCTGCTTCTATGGGTGCTTTCCTGCTTTCCGCAGGTACCAAAGGTAAGCGTATGGCATTGCCGAATTCTGAGATTATGATTCACCAGCCTTCTGCCGGTACACAAGGTCAGATCACAGATATGGCGATTCATATGAAGCGTCTTGAGACTATCAAGGCCCGTATGAACCGCATTCTTGCCGAGAATACCGGAAAGAGCATCGAGGAAGTAACGGACGCTTGCGAGCGTGATAACTTTATGACTTCTGATGAAGCGATGTCCTTTGGTATCATCGATCGTGTGATCGAACACCATTGATTGATTTGAAAGGCGGTATCTGATTTATGTCCAAATCAGATGAACAGATCCTTTGCTGCTCCTTTTGCGGCAAGCAGGAATCCCAGGCGCGTTTAATTGCAGGACCTGGAGTATGCATTTGCAGTGATTGCGTTGATGCTTGCTGTGACCTTCTGAGCCGCGACAGTCAAATGACAGATATGCCGGATCATTTACCGACTCCCATGGAAATGAAAGCATATATGGATGGCTATATTGTCGGTCAGGACGAAGCAAAAATTGCGCTTTCGGTTGCAGTTTATAACCATTATAAGCGTATCTTCCTGGCAAAGGATACGGATGTAGAGTTACAAAAGAGCAACATTCTTTTGATTGGTCCTACCGGTTCGGGTAAAACCCTCTTTGCCCAAACCCTGGCAAAAATTTTAAATGTTCCCTTTGCGATTGCCGATGCAACAACATTAACGGAAGCCGGTTATGTCGGTGATGATGTTGAAAACATCCTGGTTCGTTTGCTGCAGGCAGCAGACTTTGATGTTGAACTGGCGCAACGCGGTATTATTTACATTGATGAAATGGATAAGATCGCAAGAAAGAGTGAAAACACATCAATTACCCGTGATGTTTCCGGAGAAGGTGTACAGCAGGCTCTTCTGAAGATCCTTGAAGGAACGGTTGCAAATGTGCCTCCTCAGGGCGGAAGAAAACACCCGCAGCAGGAGACTATTCCGATTGATACAACGAATATTCTGTTTATCTGTGGTGGCGCATTTGACGGTCTTGACAAGATCATTGAAACAAGAACCGATCGTTCTGCTATTGGTTTTGATGCACCGGTGGAAAGTAAGAAAAAGCGTGATCTTGGAAAGATCTTTGCACAGGTCCAGCCCCACGACTTGTTGAAGTTCGGCATTATTCCCGAACTTGTTGGCCGTATGCCGGTTATCACAACGCTGGAGGATCTTAAGAAAGAAGATCTGGTTCGGATCTTAGTTGAGCCGAAGAACGCACTTACTAAGCAGTATGAGGCGCTTCTGGCAATGGATAATGTAGTTCTGGAAATTCAGCCGGATGCTTTGGATGCCATTGCACAAAAAGCCATTGAGCGTCAAATTGGCGCCAGAGGTTTGCGCGCAGTTATGGAACAGATAATGACTAAAATTATGTTTATGATTCCTTCTGATCTGTCTATCCAAAAGGTAGTAATTACAGCAGACTGCGTTAACGGTGGTCAACCTGAGATCATTCGCAGTAAAACAAAGCGCCGCGCTGCGCTGGCAACACAATCATAAACAAACGGAGGGGGTAGGGAACTACCCCTTCTTTTCGTAAGTATAAGGAGAACGATATGAGTGAAATCTTTGTAACGGAAACATTGCCGATTCTTGCACTTCGCGGAATCGTTGTGTTCCCGGAACAGACAGTACACTTTGATATTGGTCGGGTCAAATCGGCTATGGCTCTGGAGCGTGCCATGAAAGGCGATCAGCGCCTTATTCTTGTTCCGCAGAAGAGCATTCTGGATGATGACCCCAACGAAAAAGACCTGTATCCGATTGGTACAGTCGTAAAAGTGAAGCAGATACTCAAGGCACACGGAGATAATATTCGTGTTCTTGTTACCGGATTGTATCGTGCAAAGATTGCTTCTATGACACAATATGATCCATTTTTAGAGGGTATTGTTGAGCAGACACCGGATGTTGACGTGCAGGATACTTTGAAATTGCGCGCACTTCGCAGAGAGGCTGCAGCTGTGTTCAGTGCATACAATGATATGTCTGAGCATCCGGCACAAGCGGCTCAACTGCACATTGTCGCATCAGACAGAAGCGGTTTTGTTGCAGATGCTATTGCTCAGCATTCCGGAATTGAATATGTCGACAAAGCGAAGATCCTTTGCCAGTTAAATCCCGGCAAACGTCTGGAACTTGCTCTGCGTTTCTTGAAACAAGAGGTTCAAATGCTTCAATTGGAACTGGAAATTCAGGAAAAAACAAGGTCAATCATTGACCAGGAGCAGCGTGATTATTATCTGCGGGAGCAGATCAAGGCGATCCGTGAGGAATTAGGTGAGGGGGATGAGTTTTCTGAATTTGCCGAATATGAGAAGAGCATTCTGAAACTCAACCTCAGCAGTGAACTTGAAAAGAAACTGTTTAAGGATCTTGAAAGACTGAAAAAGCAGCCTTTCGGCTCTGCAGAGGCATCTGTATTGCGTAATTATCTTGACACGGTTTTGGAATTGCCCTGGAATCGTCGTACGAAAGAACGAATAGATGTAACCTTTGCAAAGAAGATACTGGACAATGACCATTACGGTCTTGAAAAAGTAAAACAGAGAATTCTTGAAACAATTGCTGTGCGGCAACTGGCACCGGAACTTCCTCCGCAAATTCTGTGCCTTGTTGGCCCTCCTGGTGTCGGCAAGACTTCTGTCGCCTACTCAATTGCCCGTAGTCTGAACAGGAAAATGGCCCGCATAGCGCTGGGTGGTGTGCGTGACGAGGCAGATATTCGCGGTCACAGAAAAACCTATGTAGGTGCAATGCCCGGTCGTATCCTCTCTGCAATGATTCAGGCCGAAAGTATGAATCCGGTTCTTCTTCTCGATGAGATTGATAAAATGGGCTCTGACTACCGTGGTGACCCGAGCGCCGCACTGCTTGAGGTTCTTGACGGTGAACAGAATAAGACTTACCGCGATCATTATCTTGAAATGCCTTTCGATCTCAGCGAAGTGATGTTTATTACAACTGCGAACACACTGGATACCATTCCCAGACCGCTGCTCGATCGTATGGAGATCATTGAACTGGGTTCTTACACCGATGAGGAAAAAGTGAATATTGCTAAGTACCATCTAATTCCAAAGCAACTGAGTAAGCACGGTCTTAAAAAGTCGCAACTGAGAATCAGTGAGGATGCCATTCGCGAGATCATTCGCTGCTATACCCGTGAATCCGGCGTTCGTAATCTTGAACGGAGCATTGCCGAGATTTGCAGAAAAACAGCGAAAAAGTTGCTGGAAAACGATACAAGCAAGCGCATCAATATTACGGGTACAACAATTGAAACCTACCTTGGTGTTCGCAAATTCCTGCCAAACCGCTTGCCCTCTGCTGATCAGATTGGCCTTGTTAACGGTTTGGCCTGGACATCTGTGGGCGGTGAAACACTTGAGGTTGAAGTCAATGTAATGGATGGCACCGGTAAACTTGAGTTGACTGGCAATCTAGGCGAGGTTATGAAGGAATCTGCCAGTGCTGCACTAAGTTATATTCGCGCCAATGCTGCGAAATTGAATGTGCCTGCTGATTTCTATAAAACCAAGGATATTCACGTTCATTTCCCGGAAGGCGCTGTTCCTAAAGACGGACCTTCCGCGGGCATTACGGTTTGTACAGCAATCGTTTCTGCGCTTACATCTGTGACTGTTCGCAGAGATGTGGCAATGACCGGTGAAATCTCCATCAGAGGACGCGTCTTGCCGATCGGTGGTCTGAAAGAAAAAACAATGGCTGCGCTTCGTCACGGAATTCGCACTGTGATCATTCCGAAAGATAATGAAAGGGATCTGAAGGATATCGATCCCATTGTCAGGAATTCTCTGGTTTTTGTGACGGCTGAAACAATCGATACGGTATTGAATACTGCCCTAAATCGTACTTCGGAGGTAATGCCTGCATTGCTGCAGGATATCCCGGAAGAAGTCAAGAGCAGAAAACACAAGCCGACGATCCGGCAGTGAGGTGATCCGCATGAACTTTAACAATGTTGAATTTTTAACATCAGCGGCAACACCACGCAGTTTCCCGCCGAAGAGATTTCCCGAGATTGCTTTTGCAGGGAAATCCAATGTTGGCAAATCATCGGTTATCAACCGCATATTGAATCGGAAGAATTTTGCCAGGGTAGGTGAGAAGCCCGGAAAGACGATTCACGTCAATTATTTTACGGTAGATAACAAGTGTTATTTCGTTGATTTACCCGGATATGGCTACGCGCAGGTCTCCAGAGCGGAAAAGGAACGCTGGGGTCAACTGATGGAAGACTATTTTGCCGCAGGTCGCATTGATTTGGGCGTTTTTATCGTAGATGCACGGCATGCTCCGACCAATAACGATATTACAATGGCGAATTGGTTTTTGGAAAGCGGTTGTCCTTTCGTTGTGGTTGCCAACAAACTGGATAAGGTAAAGAAAAGTCAGATCGAAAGCAATCTTCAAACGATCCGTGAAGATTTGGGATTGCCGGAGGATTGTCCCGTTATTCCTTTCTCTGCTGAGAAGGGCATCGGACGTGACGATTTGGTCAGACAAATCTTTGCTGCAGCAGGTGAATAAAAGAAGGACCACAGTGGTTTCACTGTGGTCCTTATAATTATTTGTTTATTGCTTCTTTTAAGGCTTTTGCCAACTGATCAGGGCAGGAGGTAGGCTTCATTCCGCAATGAATGCCGGCAATTCTTTCAATTACCTGATCAACATCCATTCCTTCTACCAATTTGCTGATGCCTTGCAAATTGCCGTTGCAGCCGCCGATAAACTGTACATTGGAAATGATGTTGTCGTTAATTTCAAATAATATTCTCTGGGAGCATGTTCCCGTGGTCTTGTATTCGTATTGCATATGTTTTTCCTCTCGTTTATAATATTATATCTGCCAGTTCTGCGTCAGCCAGGTCCAGGATAGCCTGGAACGGAATGATCATCTGGTGACCGCGTTCACCGGCGGATACGGCGATTTCATCATACAATTGACAAGTTTCATCGATATATGTCGGATATTTGCGTTTCATACCGATTGGGCTGCAACCGCCCCGAATATATCCGGTCAAGCCCAGTAAATCTTTCACAGGGATGAGTTCCATGTTTTTATCGCCTGCGGCTTTTGCGGCAGCCTTGAGATTTAACTCGCAGCATACCGGTATGCAAAACACATTAATACCGGTGCGCTCTCCACGGGCAACAAGCGTTTTAAACACCTGTTCCTCCGGTAAACCGATCGCCTTCGCGGCGTGTGTGCCGCTGAGATCATTCTCGTCATACGCATATATCACATCTTTGCAGGGGAAATTCGCCTGCTGGACAATGCGTATTGCGTTTGTCTTTGTAGCCATATCATTCACCCCCGATATTATACGACACCAATAGATGACTTTCAAGTATGAATTAGAGCTTTAAATGCGGTTATTCTATAACATATGAGAAAGGAGAATGATATGAAAGAAGAAAAGAATTGTTCTACAAATCAGGATGAACGCGATCAGATCGTTGAACTTGGTTCGGATATCACCAAATCAAGCAAAGGAAACATTTACACCTTAACTATCATTGGTCAGGTTGAAGGACACCAGGTGTTACCGGAAACAGCGAAAACAACGAAATATGAACACGTATTGCCACTGCTTGCCGGTATCGAGGAAAGCGATGATATTGACGGATTGCTTTTATTGTTAAATACCGTTGGCGGTGATATCGAGGCAGGTTTGGCCATCGCAGAAATGATCGCCGGAATGAAAAAACCTACAGTTTCTCTTGTGTTGGGTGGGGGACATTCTATCGGTATACCGCTGGCGGTTTGTACAAAGAAATCATTTATCACACCAACAGCAAGTATGACGGTTCACCCGGTGAGAATGACCGGATTGGTAGTTGGTGCGCCCCAAACGTTCCGGTATTTTCAACGAATTCAGGAGCAAATAGCGGATTTTGTCACCGAAAATTCCAATATATCCAAAGAACAGTTTGAGCATTATATGATGGCAACGGGCGAAATGGCTACGGATGTGGGAACGATTTTGTACGGCAAAGAAGCTGTGAAATCCGGCCTGATCGACAAACTCGGAGGTTTAAGTGATGCGTTGTCAGCGCTGCACAAAATGATCGATAAACAAAAGAAATGACGAAAAGTACTTTTTTCTATATAATGCTGGAAATTCTATTTAAAATATGATATAGTAACAAAAATATGCACAGGAGGGATAGGCATGCAATTAAACTGGATCCAAAGTCTGCTATATGGTTTCGTGTCCGGGTTCGCAGAATTTCTGCCTATCTCATCTCGTGCGCACCAGGATGTGTTGCTGAATCTATTTGGATATACGCAACACGATCCGGTGCGGGACTTGCTGATCCATATTGTAGTTTTGTTATCGCTGTTTTCCTGCTGCAAGGATCTGTTTTCCCAGTTTAGACGTGAAAACAGGCCAAAAGTACATAACTACCGCGGGCATCGAAACACGCAGAACGCATATGTTTTGCGCTTGATCAGAACAGCGCTGTTTCCGATGCTTATCGGTTTGATTTTTGTTTCGTACATTTACAAAGGCGATATGAATTTGCTGATTTCTTCGCTGTTTTTGCTGGTCAATGGCATTATTCTTTATGTTCCTTGCAGAATGCTTCAGGGCAATAAAGATGCATCCGCTATGTCGGTATTTGATGGCTGGTTAATTGGACTTGCCAGCGCTCTGTCGGCCTTTGGCGGTATTTCCAGAATCGGTTGCGGCGTTTCTGCGGGTTTGATCCGTGGCGCTGATCGTAAAAAAGCGTTGAATTGGGCGCTGATCTTAAGTGTTCCCGCACTTATATTTTTGTCAGTTGCAGATTTGTTGGGCGTATTCATTGATAACAGTCAAATCAGTTTCTGGGCAAATTTCTTCGGATACGTTTTATCCATAATTGGCGCTGCAATTGGTGCCTATTTAAGCGTACTGTTAATTCGCTTTGTGACAAACCGTATGAATTATGTAGGGTTTGCGTACTATTCGTGGGGTTTTGCTTTGTTCACATTCATTATGTATTTAGTCATTGTGTAAGGAGGGATTGCTATGGCAGGTAAAACTCGTAAATCGCAAGCAGAAAAAGCGGTAGCTGCGAAGTCGGGAAAGAAAAAGGACACTGTTTCTAATTCTGCCGGCAAGAAAGCGAAGGGTTCAAACAATACCAAGACTGAAGTTCAGAAAACCGGCAACGTTCCTACACGTGTTATTACCGCGTTGGTTTGCCTTGGATTATTCCTTCTGTTTTTAATAACTTTCTTTCTGCCTGATGGAGCCTTGGTGAAATTCCTGAACGATTTCGTGCACGGACTTATCGGTCGCGCAGGATTTGTGGTTGCGATACCGGTTTTGCTGTACTTATTCATCATTCACGCATTCAGCGGGAAAAGACCGATTTGTATGCGTACAATCTGTTTGACTGTATTTGTTGCTTGTTGCGGCTGTATTGCTCACCTTGCTCTTGACAACCGTAATTTACCGTCAGATTTTTCGATTATTGCAGAGTTATACACCGGCGGAGTTGAGGGAACAACAAGTGGTTTGATATGCGGCGGTATAGCGGAATTCATCAAGTTCTTGCTCGGACCTGTTTACCCGTATATTTTCCCGTATATCGTATTCATTGTTGGCGCATTGCTCACTCTCTTAGGCGGTATGCAGATTACGATCCCCAGTATTATCCGTGCAATCCAGAATCGTCCCCGTTCCGAATTTGAAGACAAGGAAGAGGAGCGCCAGGAGCCTGCTGCGGTCGTTGTTAACCATATCGCCAACAGAAGAATTGCACATAAAGAGCGTATTCGTCAGGAATCTCGCCACGCTGAAAATTCACCTTTTGATGATGTTCAAATCAAGGAAACGGAAAACACAAAGCCTGCTGATCGAAAGAGTGAAATTTTCCACCAGATTGATAATGATGTGGAAGATCCCGTAGTGGCTGCAGGTGGAGTCAGACAGGAAACGGGTGATCCGGAGATTATTCCCACCAGAAAGAAACGCACGCCTATCCCTGCGGAAATGCCTGCATTCGATCCGGATGATGCGATCGTTGACGCGCCAATAACAGACTCCGAAATTAATGTAACGAAAGAGAAAGTTACTGCGCAGGACGCAGAAATTGCTGCAACAGAGGTTGCGCAGGAGATCGCCGAGGCAGAGGCGTCGCCTAAGCAGGAATATTGTTTCCCGCCCATTGACTTGCTTAAAAAAGCAGCAGAGGGATCTGCGGACGGAACAGCCGAAATGCGTGAAAATTCCCGTCGGTTGAATGAGACCCTGGCAAGTTTTAAGATCGAGGCGCACATTATCAATGTTACCAGAGGCCCCAGTGTTACCCGATATGAGGTTGAACTGGAAAAGGGCGTTCGGCTCAGCAAACTGACAACAGCCGCGGATGATATCGCTCTTAGCCTCGGTGCGACCGGTGTTCGAATTGCTGCAATTCCCGGTAAGATTTCTGTTGTTGGTATTGAAGTGCCCAACAGAGCGGTTACAACAGTCTCCTTGCGTGAGGTTATTGATTCCCAGGAGTTTGGAAAGGCAAAATCGAAATCTTCCTTTGCAGTTGGTAAGGATATTGGCGGTAGTTGCATCGTTGGCAATATTTCCAAACTGCCGCATATGCTGATTGCCGGTACAACGGGTTCCGGTAAATCCGTCTGTATGAATTCCATTATCATTTCCTTGCTGTATAAAGCAAGTCCTGAGGATGTAAAACTCATTATGGTTGACCCCAAAATGGTCGAGTTGGGAATCTATAACGGAATTCCGCATCTGCTCATTCCCGTTGTTACCGATCCTAAAAAGGCTGCAGGATCTCTGCAGTGGGCTGTAACAGAAATGCTGCGCAGATATAAGGCTATGTCTGATGTGGGCGTCCGTGATCTGGAATCCTACAACAGCATTATTGAGAGTCAGGAAACAGAAGGCGCAAAGTTGCCGCAGGTTGTTGTAATTATTGACGAACTTGCGGATCTGATGCTTGTGGCAGCCAAGGAAGTGGAAGAATCCATCTGCCGCATTGCGCAAATGGGCCGTGCAGCGGGCATTCATCTGATTATTGCTACACAGCGACCCTCTGCAGATGTGATTACCGGACTGATGAAAGCCAATATTCCTTCCCGAATTGCATTCGCAGTTGCCTCCGCAATGGAATCCAGAATTATTCTCGATACTCAGGGTGCTGAAAAACTGGTTGGTAAAGGCGATATGCTTTATGCGCCGATTGGTAACGGTAAGCCGAAGCGTGTGCAAGGTTGTTTCGTAAGCGATCCGGAAGTTGAAGCGGTTGCCAACTATGTTAAGGCCAATTACACCACCAACTATGATCAGGAGGTTTTGGAGGAGATCGAGAAGAAGGCCGCAGCAACCGGAAATAAAGCAAGTTCTTCCGATCCTGAGCCCACAAAAGATGAATCTGCTGATGACGAGATGCTCCCTGCGGCTGTGGATGTTATCCTCGAAACCGGTCAGGCATCTGTTTCTATGCTGCAGCGCAGACTAAAACTTGGCTACGCGCGTGCAGCCAGAATCGTTGATGAGATGGAGAAGAAGGGCATTGTAGGTCCGTACATGGGCGCAAAACCCCGCAATATCCTGATTTCAAGAGAACAATGGGAAAATATGCAATCCGGTCAGCCGGCGCAGATGGACTTTGATGATATGGCAGAAACATACGATAATGAGCCGGTCCCGGAAGATTTCTAATTTAATACTTACAAGGCAAAAGAGCTGGCAGCATTAACTGCCGGCTCTTTTTTTGCATATTATTGCGAAGTCGGCATAGGATTGAGCAGGAGTGATGCTTATGATGTGTGCCTGGCAGAGTTACTTGGGTTTGCTTCCTTTGTGGATGCGAAACAAGGTGGACAAGCACGGAAAAGAAACACTGTTGGAACTAAGATTGCGTCTTAATAAGCCACCGGAGATGATAACCGGAAACGGTACGTGCCTTCTTGACGGCATAGTGTCTGCGGACGATTTAAAATTTTGTATTAATATTGCATCGAAATATTCGCCCTGGGCTGCCAAGACCAGTGCTAACGGTTACATTACTGCCCACGGTGGACATAGAGTTGGTTTATGCGGCAGTGTCATTTTTGATGGAAATCAGGTATCCGGATTTCGGGATATTACATCTATTTGTGTCCGTGTGTCAAGAAGAATTACGGGTATCGCCAAGGATGCAGTAGACTTAAATGGTTCGATCCTTATCATCGGGAGACCGGGGAGTGGAAAAACAACATTTTTGCGTGATCTGATATGTCTATTATCGGATGGAGGATCTGAAACAATATCTGTTGTTGATGAGCGGGAAGAAATATTTCCGCGGGTCAATGGTGTGTTTTGTTTTTCTCCAGGTAAAAAAACCGACGTAATATCCGGGTGCCCGAAAGAGAGGGCAATTGAAATGATGCTTCGTAATATGACGCCAACAACGATCGCTGTTGATGAGATAACTGCTCAGGAGGATTGTCGGGCGTTACTGCATGCAGGCTGGTGCGGTACTCGGTTGATTGCAACGGCACATGCAGGAACAAAAACGGACATATACAGCAGACCTGTATATCGTCCGATCATTGAAGCAAAACTATTTGATTACGTTATTGTTTTACACGATGACAGGTCCTGGCATTTAGAAAGGGTGGGCCAATGACACTTCGAATTTTGGGTGCAATTATGATTATCTCCGGTTGTGCCGGGCTGGGAGTACGGGAAACGAGGCGGCATAGAAAAGAAGTGAACACATTGAAGCAGTTAATGTATGCAATGGAGTATATGGAGTGTGAACTGCAGTACAAATTAACACCTTTGCCACAACTGTGTGAAAAATTGAGCAGCAACATTACCGGCATAATGGCAGAAATCTTTCAAGAACTGGCCCTGGAATTGAATAACCAGATATCACCGGATGTAAAGGTGTGTATGGATCTTGTATTACACAAACAAAGAGATATACAAACACCGATCTACAACATATTGACAACATTGGGAATGGTCTTGGGGCGATTTGATATTGACGGACAAATCCGGGAGATTAACCTTGTAAAGAGTGAGTGTGAACAACAATTGGAATGTTATATGCACGATGCAGATACGCGTTTGCGCAGTTATCGGACGATTGCTGTTTGTACAGGTATTGCAGTTGCAATTATATTGTTTTGAGTATGGAAATTGATCTTATCTTTAAAATTGCGGCAGTCGGAATCATTGTATCAATACTAAACCAGGTCTTAAGTCGGTCTGGACGAGAAGAGCAGGCGACAATGACTACGATTGCCGGACTGGTGGTTGTGCTGATGTTGATCGCACAAAAAATATCCGAGTTATTCGATCTTGTAAAAACACTGTTTGATTTTTGATGAGTATTTATTTGAAGTGTGCCGCAGTGGTTCTGGTAACATTAATTCTGCATCTTGTCCTTTTAAAGGGCGGGAAGGATTTTTCGAGTGTACTTACTATAGCTGCCTGCTGCACAGTACTGGTATTCATATTCAGTTGTCTTGAACCTTTCGTTGATTTTCTGACACACTTACAAAATCTCGCCAAACTGGATTCCGGAATGCTGAGTATCGTTATAAAATCTGTGGGCTTGGGCATTCTGACAGAAATTATCAGCGCATTCTGCTCCGATGCCGGTAACGCTGCATTGGGGAAAACGCTGCAAGTTGTGACAGCGTTCATAATCTTATTATTGTCCATTCCTTTGTTTGAAGCGTTAATTGCACTTGTGGAGGAGATATTAGTTACGATATGAGAAAAGTAGTCATTGTTTTGATTGCTGTAATTTTGTTCTCTATGCCGGTATGCGCAATGGAATTCACTGCACCTACTGCACCTGAATCGGCGGAGCAATATATGCCTGAAAATACGGAATCCTTTTGGGACGGAGTCTTAAGTATCATCAGAGATGCTGTTAAATTGCTAAAGCCAAGCGTGGCTGAAGCAGCAAAAATCTGCGCATCATTGATTGTTACCGTGCTGCTTGTAACACTGCTATCCGGAAGCAAGGGAGTAAGTACCTCTGTTGTGGATCTTGTTTCCACTATAACAATCGGAGTGCTTTTGTTGCAATCATCCGCATCGATGATTAATCTTGGTATACAAACGGTTCAGGAAATCAGTGAATATGGAAAAATGTTGTTGCCGGTAATGACGGCTGCATTGGCTGCCAACGGAGGAACGACCTCATCTGCTGCGTTATACATCGGGACAACGATATTTAATACAGTCTTAAGTGCGTTGAGTTTAAAATTAATTGTTCCGACCATATACATATTTATTGCCTTGTGTGTTGTTGGAAGGGCAATCAAACAAGAAATTGTGAACAAATTCATAGCGTTTATTAAGTGGCTGATTACTTGGGTTCTGAAGATCGTTCTGTATACATTTATGGGGTATATTGGACTTACGGGTGTGATTACCGGTACAGTGGATGCATCGGCGCTAAAAGCAACAAAACTGGCTGTTTCGGGCCTTGTCCCTGTCGTGGGCAATGTCATATCCGATGCGTCGGAGACGATTTTGCTCAGTGCAGGCCTTATGAAGAATGCAGCCGGAATATACGGTTTGTTGGTAATTATCGCAATTTGCGCCGGGCCGTTCGTTCAAATCGGTGTTCAGTATCTGATGCTTAAAGCCACCGGGGGAATTTGCAGTATTTACGGCAACAAGGACGCCACCGAACTAATTCAGGATTTTTCGGCAGCAATGGGTTTTTTACTTGCTATGACCGGCGTAATGAGTCTGATTTTTATGGTGAGTACCGTTTGCTTTATGAAAGGATTGGTATATGGATGACATAAAGGGGTATGTTTTATCTATTCTTTCCGTGTCGATCATATCAGCCGCTTCGGTCAATATTACAAGCAAGATGGGCGGAGTCGGAAAGATTGTTAAAATGATATGTGGCATTCTGTTTCTCGTCACCTTAATATCGCCTTTTACAAAACTGACCGATCCAGGTCTGTCGCAGTATATTTCGCGTATAAAACTTGATGCTGAGGATGTTATTACCGAAGGGAAAAATCTTGCACAGGCTGAAACGGAATCCATCATAAAGAAACAGTCTGAGGCATACATTTTGGATAGGGCAGCACAGATGGGGCTTGCGATAGAAGTTGATATAACCTTGTCTGAATCGACACCGACGGTTCCGGTTTCTGTATCGGTTATCGGTGATGTTTCACCTTATTTTAAACAACAGCTGCGGCAGATAATCAGCCACGATCTTGGCGTCCCGGAGGATTTTCAAATATGGCAATAAGACATTCCGCTGAACCTATAATAAAGTTTATAAAAAAGAATAAATATGTTGTGCTTATTTTTGCTGTAGGCGTTCTTTTGATGACTATTCCATCGGTTTCAGACGCATCGGGTAATGATGCAACACCATCTGATGTAGCGGTTCAACCAACAGAAACGATTGAACAAAGATTGGAAAAAATTTTAAGCAGAATATCCGGAGCAGGTAATGTTTCTGTGATGCTTACCGAGAAGACAGGGGAGGAGACGGTATTCCAAAACAACAACAAGCGGGATGAACGTACTGACGCTATTGAAACAGACATAGAGACTGTAATTATCACAAATCAAGACCGAAGTGAGTTTGGACTCATCAGGCAAATTAATCCGCCCGATTACCTGGGCGCAATAATTGTTTGTCAAGGAGCAGATGATCCTAAAGTCCGTTTAGCAATAACAGATGCTGTTTCGAAAATAACCGGTTTGGGCGCAAATCAAATATCTGTATTAAAAATGAAGTGAATGGAGGCTTCTTTATGAAAACCTGGAAGAAAAATATGGTAGCGGCTGCCGTGCTGGTTGCAGTGTGTGCCGGTATCTATGTCAACTGGCTCTACACAGAAGAACAGTCTGCTGCAAATCTCACTGACACATTAGATGCTGATAAGATTATGTCTTCTGATATGCTGGTATTGAACGATTCTGACACTCTAATAAATAGCAGTGATGTTTCGACCATAACGGATTACTTTGCTGCAGTTCGCTTGTCCAGACAGGAAGCAAGAGACAGTGCTGTCAGTTTGTTGCAGGAAGCAATGGCATATTCCGATGATGCCGATGCGCAGCAATCAAATGAGCAATTGGAAGAAATCGTTCAGGTTGCACTTTGTGAAGCACAAATTGAAAGTCTTGTCATTGCCAAAGGCTACGCAGATTGTGTTGCTTATATCAGTGACGAGGGCGTTTCTGTGGCTGTTGCATCACCGGAAGGCGGATTGGCACAGACAGATGTTGCGGTCATAGCGGATATCGTAATGGCGCAGTCTGAATACTCTGTTGAAGATATCAGGGTTGTTGAGGTTCAATAGACAATATAATAATGCACAGAGTCCCATTGGCATTTATGTCATTGGGACTTTTTTCTAAAGAAACAGAAAAAGGTTGTAATTTTTCTGATTTGTGATACAATAGACAAAAGTATGTCGCGCAAATTGCGTGTCATTGAATTTAGGAGGTACTCCATGGCTGATAATAAGCAGTATGTTACACAAATTCAGGAAAACGGCAACGTTTTGATTTCTGAGGATGTTTTGGCTACGATTGTGGCAAATGCAGTGAATGAGGTTGACGGTATTGTTGGACTGAGTGTTAAGCCCGGTTCCGATATTGCTGATATGATCGGCAAGAAAAATTGGGGTAAGGGCCTCAAGATTTCCATCAATGAAAATGATGAAATTACTGTTGACTGCAACGTAAATGTAGGTTACGGTCAGAGTGTCGTTGTGGTAGCAAAAGCTGTTCAGGATGCAGTTACTGCGGCACTTGAGTCTACTGCCGGTGTCAAAATTGCAGCAGTAAATGTCAATGTGTGCGGTATTATCCGTCAGTAAGGAATTATTTATGACTAGAGCAAACGCCAGAGAACTGGCAGTACATCTGATCTACGGCCGTGATTTCACCGGTGAGAATCCCGAAGACGTCATTGCTGCGCGTTTAAATAAGGCCTATTATTCGCTGCTGTCCGAGGAAAATCAGGTATATGCCGAGCGCCCTAATCGCCCCCAGAGAGCATATCTGGATATGGTGGTTTCCGGTGTTGCAAATCGCGCAGATGAATTGAATGCCTATATTCAGCAGTATTCCATCGGCTGGGATGTTAGCCGCATTTCCAGATTGGCACGGTCTATTATGCAACTTGCGATCTTTGAGACCCTCTATGTTGAGGATGTGCCGACCGGAGTTGCAATTTCCGAGGCGGTTCGTATTGCAAAAATGTATGACGGTGACGATACCGGTGCATTCGTCAACGGTATTCTGGGTGCATTTTCCAGAGGCCTTGGTTCTGAGGTAGAACAATGAGTGTCATTGGTTTTGATACAAGCAACTATACAACATCTGTGGCTTGTTTTGACGGTCTGAATGGCATAAACTGTTCCAAACTTCTTCCTGTTAAGGAAGGGGAGTTGGGGCTGCGTCAAAGCGATGCAGTATTCCACCATACTAAGAGCCTGCCGGAGCTTTCCGGCAGGCTGTTTTCGAATTTTTCTCCCAATGATATAACCGCAGTTGGTGTCAGCACCCGTCCAAGAGCCGTTGAAGGCAGTTATATGCCATGTTTTTTGGTGGGATACTCACACGCAAGTTTGTTGGCAAACGCCCTGGGTGTACCGCTGCTGGAGTTCTCGCACCAACAAGGACACGTTGCGGCTGCGCTTTGGAGCGCTGATCGTATGGACTTGATGGATAAGCCGCATTTGGCGTGGCACTTATCCGGAGGAACGACAGAACTGTTATTGGTTGAACCTGAAAATTGCAATGTCAAATGCACCCGGATCGGTGGTACAACGGATATATCTGCAGGTCAATTGATCGATAGAACCGGGCAGTTGCTGAACCTTCCGTTTCCTGCCGGCAAACATATTGACAAACTGAGTGTTGATGCATTCCAGAAGGATATTTTTCGTTTAAAAACAAACCAATTGTCCTTTTCGCTTTCGGGGCTGGAAAACAAGGTACGGGATTACCACAGCAAACACCAGTCCTCAGTTGAAACAGCCGCTTACGCATTGCGTTGTGTTTCTGATGTGATTCTCCGTACAACATTGGATGCCCGGAAGGCATATCCCGGATTGGAAGTTGTGTTTTCCGGTGGCGTTTCCTCAAATTCTATGCTGCGCAGCGTTATTGAGCCTGTCGGCGCAGTATTTGCGAAACCTGAGTTCTCCACAGATAATGCGCTTGGAATTGCTATATTGGCAAGCCGTTTACAGGAGTGATGAAATGTCCTTGAAAGTACTGTCTGTTACACAAGTAAACGAATATGTCCGCGCAACACTGGATGCTGATCCTCTGCTGAACGCTGTGGCAGTAAAAGGTGAGATCAGCAATTATAAACTTTACCCATCCGGTCACCATTATTTTACACTGAAAGATGATAACGCAGCGCTGAAATGCGTTATGTTCCGCAATTATGGTATGCGACTGCGTTTTCGTCCGGAAAACGGTATGAAGGTTATCGCAGCCGGTAATATTTCGGTATATGCACGCGATGGCGCATACCAACTGTATTGCAATACGATAATCCCGGACGGAGTAGGGGACTTGCACATCGCTTTTGAGCAACTGAAAGCCAAGTTGTCTGCCGAAGGCTTGTTTGACCCGGAACACAAAAAACCAATACCGAAATATCCCGCAACGATCGGTATTATTACAAGTTCAGCAGGTGCAGCAATTCACGATATGCTCCGCATCCTGTCGAAGCGATACCCGTTATGTAATGTAAAACTGTTACCGGTTCGTGTGCAAGGAGATGAAGCGCCAGGGGAAATTGCTGCAGCCATTGGATATGCCAATCATCACAAATTAGCCGACCTGCTGATTGTTGGACGCGGTGGTGGCTCCATCGAGGATCTGTGGGCTTTTAACGATGAAATCGTTGCCCGTGCGATCTACGCATCTGAGATACCGGTAATCTCTGCTGTCGGACACGAGCCTGACGTTACAATATCGGATTATGTTGCTGATTTACGGGCTGCTACGCCGTCAAATGCTGCGGAACTGGCTGTGCCCGATCAGAACGCCTTGAGACAGCGGTTTGATGAAACAGCAACAAGAATGACTAATGTGCTTGTAAGTCGCGTGAGTGCCCTCAGGAATCGTCTTAAAGCAATATCTGCGACCCCCGCGCTGCAAAGCGCCAATCAATATGCCAATCAACGCAGACAGGCGCTATTGCAAATGGATTCCAGATTACGATCTGCCTGCAATCTGATGGTCAGCAATGAGAAACGACGGTTTGTATCCCTTGCGGCAAAAATGGATGCAATGAGTCCGCTGAAAGTTCTGTCACGGGGTTATGCAGTTGCAAGATCATCGGAAGGCAATGTTATCCGTTCCATTAACCACGTTGCTGTAAATGATAATATCGACGTCTTGTTTCATGACGGCGTCATAAGTGCGAAAATTATCGGAAAGAAGGAATCATCCTTATGAGTAAGAAGAATCAATCGTTTGAAGAGAATATGCACCGTCTTGAGGAAATCGTTCGAGCGATGGAAGTCGGCGATGCTCCATTGGAAGAGTCCTTGAAATTGTTCCAGGAGGGCACCAAACTCGTTGAGATGTGTACGAAACAACTTGACGATGCTGAGTTGCAAATTAAAAAAATCACAGCAGGCGCCAACGGAGAGCCTGTGGAAGAGCCATTCAATACGGAACTGTAATTTTTATGCCAGGCACAATGTGCCTGGCATTGCTTTTTACATGTCGAACGCTGGATTCATATAGTATACATTTTTTTGATTGAGTTTCTCACGAAGCAGTTGAATTGCCTCACCAAATCTTTGGAAATGAACAACTTCACGCTCCCGGAGGAATTTGATCACGTTGTTTACATCCGGATCGTCACTGAGGCGAAGGATGTTGTCATAAGTGGTTCTTGCTTTTTGTTCAGCAGCAAGGTCCTCCGTCAGATCTGTAATCGGGTCGCCTTTTACGGCGATGGTTGCGGCTGTCCAGGGTGTGCCGGATGCAAACTGCGGATATACGCCGACAGTGTGGTCTACAAAGTATGGTGCAAAAGCAGAATCCTGAATCTGAGAATCCTTTAAATTTCTGGTTAACTGGTGAATGATTGCGCCGACCATTTCCAAGTGACCGAGTTCTTCTGTTCCAATATCCGTCAATAGTCCTTTCAACTCATCAAATGGCATAGAGTACCTTTGAGAGAGATAACGAAGAGAAGCGCCCAATTCGCCGTCAGGGCCACCGTATTGCGATATGATCACAGATGCCAGCTTGGGGTTCGGTCGATCAATTTTAACCGGAAACTGAAGTTTCTTATCATATATAAACATTTTTAGACCTCCCGATTTTTAGAATATTCCCAAGGCCAGGGATCGTCCAACCATTGATAGGGACCGTCGGATACTGTCATATGATTTAAGGGTCCGCATGTTTTTTCGTATGCTTTACGCCCTTCTTCATACATCTTCTGATATGCCCGATATATTTCCAGGGCTTCCTTATCATCTCTATGGGTGTCAAGGTACAATGCCAGTTCCTGGATTGCAAAAGCCATGGTCTGTAGTTCGGTCAAGGGGGTGACAGGCAATTCGTTCTTGTTTACCATACCCATAAAGGGGAGATCCAGACCTGGGAATAATGTTCCTCGAACAAGACCTTTTCTTGCCTCATACTTGGGTGACCCTTCCAATTGAAAAGGGACATAGGGATTTGCGAGGGGTGCCATTGCGGGCAATCGGCCCTCACCAATGCCAGGTTCGTTCTTTTTTCGATCCAAAGGAATTTCCTCCAATCAAATTTAGTTTAGAACTGTCGTTCCTGGTCATTCTATGCCGCAATGAGGATCTGTGTTCATTCCGATATTCATATCATCATAAAGTATATGGAGGTGTTCAGAATGAAAAGTAAAATGGTGTGGAAATCGTTGATAATATCAAATGCAATCATCATATTTGTCACAATACTTATAACGATGGGTGGCAACAAAGCATTGTCTGTTGTTGCAGAAAAACAGGTAACTGTGCCTCGAAAATGTATTGTAATAGATGCAGGTCACGGTGGCATGGATGGCGGTGCAACATCGTATACGGGGGTATTGGAAAGTAAACTAAATCTGGATATCGCCTTGCGTTTAAGGGATCTTATGCATTTGTTGGGAATACCAACAGTAATGACAAGGCAGGATGAGGATTCGATACATACAGAAGGGGAGAGCATTGCTTCGAAAAAAGTATCCGATTTAAAGAATCGTGTAAGAATTATAAATGAAACAGAGAATGCTGTACTGATTAGCATTCACCAAAATTATTTTAACGAGCAGCGTTATAGTGGTGCCCAGGTTTTTTATGCATCCACGAATGGCAGTAAAGAACTGGCAAACAAGATGCAAAATTCGTTTGTAAAAGCATTAAATCCATCCAGTAACAGAAAAGCCAAGGCAGCCAGCGGCATATATTTGATGAAAAACATTAATTGTCCAGGCGTTTTAATAGAATGCGGCTTCATTTCTAATCCGGTGGAGGAACAGAAATTGCTTACACCGGCATATCAAAAAAAGATTTGTTGCGTGATTGTCTCTTCCGTCAGTTTGTATTTAAAGATGGATCATATAACTTGACCCATTTATGATTGATTGATATAATGAAGAAAATGATACTGGGAGAAGATAGAAATGGCAAAACAAAAAACAGTATTTTACTGTACATCCTGCGGAAATGAAACCCCGAAATGGCAGGGTCAATGTGCCGCTTGCGGTCAGTGGAACACCATTGTGGAACACGTTGAGAAACCGCAGGCTACACGCATTCCGTCTGTTAAATCCGGAGCGGCAAGCAGAGATGCTCAAAAATTAAGGGATATCAATTTTGACAATGAGGTTCGTTTTTCTACCGGTATGGGTGAACTGGACCGCGTGTTGGGCGGCGGTGCGGTGCTGGGATCGCTCGTGCTTGTCGGCGGTGCTCCCGGTATTGGAAAATCAACATTGTTATTACAGATCTGCAATCAGCTTTGTTCGGATAGAAAGGTACTCTATGTTTCCGGCGAGGAAAGTGAAAAGCAACTGAAACTTCGCGCAATGCGGATCGGTGTGATGCCGGAAAACTTGTATATCCTGTCTGAGACGCGGCTTTCGGACATTATCGAAACAACGAATGCGTTAAAGCCGGATGTATTGATCGTCGATTCAATTCAGACACTGTCCAATGAACTGAACGACTCTACACCCGGTAGTGTGTCTCAGGTTAAAGATTGCACAATGGCAATGATGCAACTATCAAAGTCTGCAGGAATTACAGTTTTTGTGGTTGGTCATATCAATAAAGACGGCGCAATTGCCGGTCCTAAAGTGCTTGAGCATATGGTTGACTGTGTGTTGTATTTTGAGGGCGATCCAAATACTTCTTATCGACTACTTCGCGCCGCGAAAAATCGATTTGGCTCAACCAATGAGATTGGTGTATTCGAAATGGTTGATACTGGTCTTAGGGAAGTACCGAATCCTTCACAGATGCTTCTTGACGGGAGACCCGAGGGTGCTTCCGGAACATGCGTAGCCTGCGTAATGGAAGGCACAAGGCCGGTGTTGGCAGAGGTTCAGGCATTGGTCACCAAAACCTCGTTTAATGTACCAAGAAGAACATCAGATGGTTTTGATTTCAACCGTGCCGCGTTGCTGCTTGCAGTGGCAGAAAAGCGGGCCGGATTGAAACTAAGCCTGTTTGATGCGTATATCAATGTGATCGGTGGATTGCGATTGGATGAACCCGGTGCTGATTTGCCGGTTATATTGGCTGTTGCATCATCATATCGTGATCAAGCAATTCCGGACGATTTGGTTGCAATTGGCGAGATAGGTTTGACAGGGGAGATCCGTTCTGTTTCTCATATGAACCAAAGATTGGCAGAAATTGCAAGATTAGGGTTTAATCGGTGCATATTGCCGTTAAAATCTAGTGAAAAGTTAGAAATTCCAGCAGAATTGACTGTTTATCGCGTCAAAAACGTTCGTGAGGCTATTGAAATAGCGATGTAAAAAAGGGGAGAGGAGGTTAGGCAACACCACATAGGGAAGTAATGCCTGAAAAAAGAACATCTATTCCCACCATACGGCGTTAAAAATGATCGAAATACACCAAGTATTTTTGCGCTTTTTGCCTTGTCTGGCAGCAATATCTGTCTTTTTCAGGTGTTGTGCAGTTTTGAGGTGCGAACTTTTTCGATTAACAAATAATAAAATCACCGGAATACTGTCGTATTTCGGTGATTTTTTATGCAGTTAGGCGGAAAGGGGGGTTCAAAACCAATACTTTCCTATGCGGTGTTGCCTTTAATCGTCTCCCTTTGAAAAGTCAAGTTTTGACAACGGATTTGCCTCCGCAGCGATCTTTAATTCCGTATTTTCAATATGCGTGTAGATCTGTGTTGTGTTTAAATTTTCGTGTCCAAGCACATCCTGAACCGTTCGCACATCAACACCGCCGGAAAGCATCATAGTTGCGGCTGTGTGGCGCAGTTTGTGTGCAGAAAAATTGTCTGCATCCAAACCCGCCATCAGCAGGTATTTTTTTACTAATCTATGTACTGCGCTTACTGAAATTCGGTTGCTGTCCCGGGATCCAAACAAGGCTCTGTTGTCTGATAGTGTTTTTTTGTTGCGTTCGGGTAGGTAAGCGTCAATTGCTTTGCGGCAGGCTGCGCCGAAATAGACAAATCTTTCTTTGTTGCCTTTGCCGACAACACGAATTCTGTCCTCGTATACATCCGTAAGGTTTAGTCCAACAAGTTCGCTGCGGCGAATACCGCAGTTTAAGAATAGCATAAGGATTGCGTAATCGCGTTTCTCATTAGGTCCGGATACGGCCTTCAGCAGTGCAGCAGATTGCTCCAATGTAAGGTATTTCGGCAGGCTCTTCCTGAGCCTTGGGTATTCCAGGTCAGCGACAGGATTATCAGCAAGCATTTTTGTGCGTACAGTAAGATATTTATAAAAGGATTTAATTGCAGACAGTTTTCTGGCACGGGAGGATGCAGAGATACCGTATTCGGTATACAATCCGTTTTGGTTATTAATTCGATCATTAGAAAGATAGGAAAGAAAGTCAAAGATATCAGATGTCGTAATTTGTCGTATGAATTCTATATCAATATCTTTGATAGGAATATCATTTATATCCGTTCTAACCGGCATATCACTGCGCATTAATTTAATGAACCGTAGGAACATACGAAGATCAAGGTAGTATTCAGAAATTGTTTTGGACGACTGACCTTTGATGTTTTCGTGATATGTAAGAAAATCTCTTAGAATCTGGGGACAATCGGTATATCGTTGCATTGTAGGCCTCCTTGGTTGTTTTGCTTCTATATTATAGCATACAAATTCGCTAAACGCAACAAAAATTTTATTTTGTTGCGTTCGTTATTATTTTATCTCCAGATGTTATAATTCCGGACGCTTACTTCCCTGCGTATATTGTATATATTTTATTGCAACAAAACCGTTATGAATAACCTAAAGTGATTCTTTGTATGTTCGGTTCGTTGGCATTTCCAGTTTACAACAACACCGCAATGTGTAAATTCTCCTTCGGTTATATTTTGCGCAATCAATGACTCTATTGAACGCAAATCCAATATAGCAGCATTTACATCAGATAACCTGGCGTCAGGTTTTGATATTACAGCAGTGAGTATTACCGAGGATATTTTTCTTTGATCCAGAAAAAAGAACCTGCTGTCAGCAAACAGTTCGTATTTGATCGTGTTCAGATATTCATTCTTTCCAGTTATAAAACTCCAGTTCTCTACTGCAGGATCTGTATCAATAATGATTTCATTAGGGCTGTTTTTCTTATACCATTCCCCTTCCGGTGACAAATAGTCTTGCATTTCGTTTTGTGTAACATAGTTGTTATAATTGCTGGAAAATTGCTCCATTGTTAACAGATCCGTGCGAATTCTTGGATACTGAATATCAAGTGTACAGCAAAAGACGATTGAAAAACTAACTATTGTCAGGAAAGCAACCGCAATTGTTCTTTTTAGGCTCCATGGTTTGTACTGAATATCTGAGTCGTAGTCCCATACCAATTCTTGCCCGTTAACATGTGTTATAAAGGATCTAATTAGTTGGATAATCGAGTAAATAGGGATAAAAAATCCGTTTCCATACCGAAATACGTCCCATTCTCGCTTAATTGCTGTGGAAAAAGTTAGATTTTTACTATTTAGCCCTCGAACTGATATGCCGGCTGCAAACTTTCCCGGTGTGGTACCAAACAGATATAAACATAACGCATTGACGGGAACACAAACAAATATTGAAAGTATCGACAATAAAGTGTTATGTATATCCTTGAATGGCCGTACGCGCAGAATCACTACAGTAACCAACATAACAAGTGAGGAAATCAATGTCTGATCAAGATTTCTTGCTATAAAGCGTCTGAACGGATGCGCGTGAGTATAACGAATTTCTTCAGAACCTACATCAATGATGCGCGGATTATCAATTAATGGCACTTCTTGAGCATTTATGTACCGGAATGGATCGATTGAACGATAGCCAATATTGTCCTGCAGCATCATCTTGCACAGTGTTTTGGCTTGTATCAGATCGCTCTCGTATTCATCAATTGCATGCAACTGCCTGGACAGCACACTACTGAGCACTTCCCTGCCGTCAATCAATTGCTTGATTGTTTCCAAGGAAAGACCGGCTTGTCGTAAAAGTTTGATACGCATGAGATCCACGAATTGTTCATCAGTATAATCCCGATACCCGTTTTGAAGACGATTCGGGGAAATTAAACCTTCTTTTTCATAAAAACGGATGGTTGCCCTGTCGAGCCCTGTCTTTTTTTCCAAGGTTTGAATTTGCATATCCTCACTCCTTTCACATTTATCATATACTATTAACCAACTTTACAGTCAAGCAGAAAATGCAAATAATCTTTACTTTTTGCGGAAAAAGGACTATATTATATATAGACTGGAGGTTTTATATATGAGCATTAAAAGAATTGGTGTCTTAACGAGCGGCGGTGATGCGCCGGGAATGAATCCCTGTGTGCGCGCTGTTGTCAGAACTGCGCTATATCACGGAATTGAGTGCTATGGCATCAGACGCGGTTATAACGGACTGATTTCCGGAGATATTATTCGTCTGGATGAAAAAAACATTGGACATATCATTAACCGGGGTGGTACGATCTTATATACGGCACGCAGCAAAGAGTTTATGACCGAAGAAGGGCAGAAAAAAGCAGCGTCTACCTGCCGCTTTCTTGGTTTGGACGGCATTGTCGCAATCGGTGGTGACGGCACATTCAGAGGTGCCTCTGCCCTATCCAAACACGGTATCAATGTCATTTGTATCCCTGCCACTATCGATAATGATATATGCTGCACAAACTATTCTATCGGTTTTGATACAGCAGCCAATACAGCAATTGAGTGCATCGATAAACTCCGCGATACGATGCAGTCTCACGAGAGATGTTCTGTCGTTGAAGTAATGGGTCACAATGCCGGTTACCTGGCAATGTATGTTGGTCTGGCTGTTGGTGCGACTGCTGTTCTCGTTCCTGAAAAAGATATTGATTTTAAGAATGATGTTATTGAAAAAATCCGCCAGGCACGCCTAAACGGATTTACGCACTATATGATCGTTGTGGCTGAAGGCGCCGGATCTGCTGCCGATATTGCAGCACAAATCAAGCAGACAATTGATCTGGATCCCCGTGTGACCGTTCTGGGACACATTCAGCGCGGTGGCTGTCCTACCGGGCGTGACCGCGTCAATGCTACCAAAATGGGTTATATGGCTGTTGAAATGCTTCTGGCCGGCAAGAATAACAGAATCATTTCCATACAGGAAGGCGGCTTGACAGATGTTGACATTATCGAGGGCCTGAATATGAAGCGAAATATTCAGTCGATCGAGGTCGATGCACTGGCTGCTATGACGGGTATTTAACTGTTTATAATAACAAAAAGGTCTATCGTTTCACATAGAATCGATAGACCTTTTTAAGCTTTAGGATGACACTTCTCGTATACCGACTTGATCTTTTGATTAACCAATTGCGTATACATTTGTGTGGATGAGATGTCGCTGTGACCCATCAGTTCCTGCAAAGAACCCAAGTCAGCGCCATTTTCGAGAAGATGTACAGCAAAACTGTGCCTTAATGTGTGGGGTGTGATCTCCTTTTCGATGTGAGCGGTGGACTGATAGTACTTCAGTATCTTCCAGAATCCCTGACGGCTCATACGAACACCGTTTACGTTGACAAACAGTGCGGTTTCATCCGGTGATGCGATCATACCCTTACGGATATCACGAAGGTAAATATGCAACGCTTTCAGAGCGCCGGGATAAAGCGGAATGATGCGGGATTTCTTTGCGTTGTTGCATTTAATAATCCCCTGCTCTATGTTGACGTCATCAACATTCAGTTCGATCAATTCACTGACACGAATGCCGGTGGCGTACATTACTTCCAGCATTGCCTTATCGCGATAACCCTTGGGATCAACACAATTGGGCTGCGCAAGCAACAATTCGATCTCGCGCCCGGTAAGAGTCTGCGGCAATTTCTTTTCACCGCGATTAATGTGGATATCGGTAACCGGCGTATTTTCCAGGAAACCGGAAGAAACTACATAAGCATAGAAATTCTTAAGACTAGCCAAGTTTCTGGAAACAGTAGCGCTGGTTCTTCCCTCTTCTTCGAGATAAGCAAGGAAGTTGCTGATATTCAATTGGTTAGCATCCAACACATCCAAATGCGCGGTATCCTTAAGCCATTGGGCAAACTGTCGAATATCACGCAAGTATGAAGATGTGGTGTTGTTGGATGCCTGCTTTACCTTGGTGAGGTAATTCTCATAGGCCTTGATTAGATCCAACATGAATGAGCGAACCTTCCTCGTTAGTGATTAAGCAATTCTACCGTAAGCGGCGATATTGCCAAGTGGTCAATATATGCGATTATAAGCACATAAATTGAGCAAATAATCAATTCTTTCCGCGTCAATTTTTTCTGAATAGCCCTTAAACAAAGAAAGATCAGTACTGGAATTGTGCAGAGGTCAAAAAACAAAAGCAAGATGTGACACAACCAACCCGAACTTCCATACATAGAAATAATAGCGCAGGAAGAATATGAATATATAAAGGACTTTAACAATACAACCGGCACATAAAAGAAGCGCAGGTCAAAATGTATTGTAAATGCCATAATTACAAACGGAAGGCCCAACAGCACATACCTGCCCACGATCGACATAGGAATAATCTCTTGCCTATGCATCATAGAAGTCAAAGCGGCAGATGAATGCAATGCGCAGTAACATCCGGCAGAAATGCCGAGACACCACAGAATTAAAAACAATATTTTACAGTAAAATGCGGAACGTATGATCGATACCCTCTTGTACATCATAAAAACTAGAACCTCCACAAGATTCAGGCGTGATATACAAGTAAAATGAGCATATCGGTTCACATATTCTCACGGATACTATACATCAAACCCTCGTCAAAAGCAAGCAAGATTGGATGTTTTTGCGGTTTTTTGTGAATTATGACAATATTTATGTTAACGGCATTATGTAAACAAAATTAACCATTTTCTAATATTTCTCGTTTTTATCTAGATGTTGCGGGGCGGGTGTGTCAAAATCGCTAGATGTTGTTTTTGCAAGATAAGTTGCAAAATTACTTGCGTGGGTAAATTCTGTTTACCCTATATGTTGTTTTGTGCAATTTAACGAGAATGTGTTTTTCTATGAATCACGGAATTTCGTTTTTTTGTTGATTTTCCAGCAAACACAGCCCCTAAAACCGCTAGAATACAGGCTAGTAAACCCAATAATAATCCCCCACCGATGCCTTCAAAAACACCCATCGCGACGCACAGGGAAAACAAGTAGTAGATCCCCCCTACCGCTAAGTGGACCTGCCATTTCTTTTTTGGTACCATCGACCCGCCGATAATTGCACCTATAAATACAGCGATAAATATTAATATATACGACACCTTCGAGATAGATGTTAGATCCATGTATTCATTAAAAATGAATAAGGATACAATAGCAGCCATAAAGGTTGACAACACAACCGACACGAGGCTGCCTAATAAAGAAGCTTTTATGAATGATGTTTCTTTTGCTCTGGTTTTCTTCATACGATCCCCTCCTGATAAAGCGTATTCTTGCGAATGCAAAAAAATACCCGGAGACCACATTTCGTAGTCTCCGGGTAAATTAAAATCAGACAGACATCTGAGTAACCATTGCATCCAGCAAGGATTTTGCTTCTGTTTCTGTATCAGCCACAGCGGTGTAGTAGAATTTCACCTTCGGTTCAGTACCGGAAGGACGCGCGATCACGCTGCCCTTCTCCCCTAATATGAATTCCAGTACGTTGGATTTTGGCAGTTGAATTGTGGTTTCGTGACCGGTAGTTATATCCTTTTCGATACTGGAGCGGTAATCCCGTACAACGGTAACTTTCGCACCGCCAATAGTGTCCGGAATATTGCTGCGAAGATCGGACATCATCTTTGCAGCCTTTTCCATAGCATCAGCGCCGGTCAATTCGATGCTCTGAACGTAAGCGAGGTACTGCCCGTATGTTTCGTAAATCTCGTTTAACGCATCCAGGATAGATTTACCCTGTAATTTGTAATAGGCTGCAACTTCACAAACCAGCATAGAAGCAACAACCGCATCCTTGTCACGAGCATATGTTCCCTTCAGATATCCGCAACTTTCCTCAAAACCAAACACAAACCGTTCTTCCTGACCGATTTCTTCCAATTCAAGAATTGCACCACCAATGTATTTAAAACCGGTAAGGACAGAAACCATCTTAACGCCGTATTTCTCAGCGATCTTATCCGCCAAGGGGGAAGAAACGATGCTCCGTACGGCAATCGCATCCTTGGGAATATCGTTTTGAGATGTGCGGGCACGAAGAATATACTCCAGGAGCAGACAGCCGAGTTCGTTTCCGGAAAGTTTGCGGTAACCGTTACTGCTGGGAACAGCAATTGCAACACGGTCACAATCAGGATCTGTACCCAAAATTACATCGCAGGGGTTCGTGTCAGCAATCTTGTAACTTTCGTTAAGTGCAGCATCAGTTTCGGGGTTAGGGTATTCGCAGGTTTTGAAATCGCCATCAGGATGCTCTTGACAGCCAACAACGGTAATATTCGTACCAAGACGACCAAGAACTGTACGAACGGGTTCATTGCCGGTACCGCACAAGGGGGTATAGACTATATTCAAACCCGCTTCACGGATGATTTCCGGGTTAACGGCCTCTTTCAAGACTGTCTCATAATAAGATTCCCAAAGATCCTGCTGAATATATTTGATCAAGCCATCTGCCATATATGCATCAAAGGACTTTGTCTCGGGGATGAAATACGGAATCTTGCTGATCTCGTTTGTCACGATTGCAGCCGGTTCATCGGTCATTTGGCAACCGTCAGATCCATAGCATTTAACGCCGTTGTATGCACCGGCATTGTGACTGGCGGAAATGACGATACCACAACCGCAGCCCAGTTCGCGTACAGCGTAGGAAAGCATAGGTGTGGGCGCAAGGCGATCGTAAAGATAGGTCAAAATCCCCTTCTCTGCAAACGCAACAGCACAAACCTCGGCAAATAACTGAGAGTTGTGTCTGGAATCGTAGCCAATAGCAGCAATTTGCGGGAGGCTGGTTCCGGATAACCAAGCAGCCATACCCTGCGCGGCTCTTCTGACAGTATAACGGTTCAGACGGTTGCTGCCCATTCCCATAATACCACGCATACCGGCGGTACCGAACTGCAAATCGCCGTTAAAACGGCCTTTCAGTTCTTCTGTATCATTTCGAATTGCATCCAATTCTGCCATTTCATCGGCAGGCAGATTGGCGTTGCACCAAAATTCATAGTTTTCCAAATATTTCATAACAAACACCTCACCCAGTTTCAAAAAAACAGCCCAAAAGTACTTTGAGCTGTTTCTCTGTATTTAAATCTCAGCATCCTCTGCGATAGCGGTTGTCTTCTTTTCCTGGTTCTCGACCAGAGCCTTGAACTTAGTTCTGGTATCGCGAACGTCTTCCAGGGACAGCGCAATTGCTTCCTCGGTGCGACGCAGAGCATCATCCATATAGTCATTGCTTGCCTTACGCAGCTCGGACATACGGGTCTGAGTCTGCAGGACCATTTCCTGGCACTGCCGCTTTGCTTCCTGGTAAATAGCCTCCTCAGCGACCATACGGTCAGCCTGCTCCTGCGCCTGGCGAATCAAGCCTTCTGCCTCACGGCGAGCCTGTCCGATCAGTTCGTTGCGGGAATCAACGATGGTGCGTGCCTGCTTCAGTTCTACGGGAAGCTGAGCAATGATCTCGTCCAGCATATCTAGGACCTTGTCACGCTCGAGAATGCACTTGTCAGCACCCAGCGGCAAAGCTCTTGCATCCTGCACCATATCGTACAACGCGGAAATAATATCTTCGATGTTCTGCTCGTTCATTATCTGTTTCCTCCTTGATGTATAACAGCAATTCGCTGCTTAAATTCTGGAATAATTTGCTCCGGTAAGAAATCCGACAAGTCAACATTATAACTTCCTAATTCCTTAACCATACTGGAACTTAAATACATATATTGTGCCTCAGATGTCAGGAACATCGTGTCAAGTCGTGGGTTGATTTTGTGGTTAACCAACGCCATTTGAAATTCGTTTTCAAAATCCGAACCGGCACGAAGTCCTTTGATGATCACACAACTGCCCTTTCGCTTTGCATATTCAGCAAGCAATTCGTCAGATGAATCAACCTCAACATTGGAGATATCTGCAACAACGCTTTTGATCATCTTGACACGCTCATCCCGCGTAAACATCGGCGTCTTTGCGGAATTGACCATAACGCATACGATCAGTCGGTCAAAAATATTTGCAGCCCGTTTAATAATATTCAGGTGACCACTTGTAATAGGATCAAAACTGCCCGGATAGATGGCAATTTTCATAGTACTCCTTTTTGTTACACTTTGCGGTAAAGTGTGAGCAATGTTTTTCCGTATTTGTAGTCTTTTGAACGACTAAAGCCAGAAAATTCCAAAGAAAGTTCCTTTTCCAACGGCCGTTCCGTAACTATTATACCATTAGTTTGCAAAATGTCAATTTCTGTTATCATTTTTAATGAATTTTCTAGAAAAAGTTCTGCATACGGCGGATCAAGAAGAATAATATCAAACTTGTCGGATGTTGTTTTTAAATAAGACATATAGTCAGATTTAATAACACGGCTTTCTTGTTCAAAATGCGTCTTCTTTAAATTCTCCTTTATCAATTTACACGCAGAATCCTGACAGTCTACGAATATTGCAGATTTTGCGCCTCTGCTGAGTGCTTCAATACCAAGTTGACCGGTGCCGGCAAACAGATCTAAAACTTTGGCATTTGGCAGATCAAACTGAATGATGCTGAACATTGCTTCTTTTACACGGTCTGCTGTGGGGCGTGTTTTCATTCCGTCCGGTGTCTTTAAAGACACACCACGCGCCTTTCCTGAAATTACGCGCATCCTTCCCTACCCCCTATTCTTTCTCTTTAAAATGCGTATAGACCGACATTGCCGCATTCTTAGGCAAATGACGTTCCAACTCCGCAAGACTTGCGTTTCGAATATTATTTACTGACTTAAACACCTTTAAAAGATGCTGTTTTCTTTGTTCTCCAATATTGGGGATTTGATTTAACTCCGAGTATTTCAGACGCTTGCTTCTCAGTTTTTTATGATACCCGATCGCAAATCTATGTGTTTCTTCCTGAATGTTGCCGACAAAAGCAAAAATCGATTGATTGTTATCAATACGAATTTCTTCACCACTGGGCGTTACCAGAGCCCGTGTCCGATGTCTGTCGTCTTTGACCATTCCAAATACCGGCAGTGGCAACTGAAGGTCATCAAGAACGCGCTTTGCGGTATTTGCGTGGGTTATACCTCCGTCGATCAAAAGCAAATCAGGCAGCGACGAAAAGCCGGAATCTCCCTGCAGGTAACGAAGAAATCTGCGTCTGACAACCTGCTCCATGGATGCATAATCATTCTGGATTTCCAAATCCTTGATCTTAAAATGCTTGTACTCACTGCGTTTGGGTCTGCCGTCACAGAACACTACCATGCTGGCAACGATATCGGTTCCGGATAAGTTTGAGATATCAAATGACTCAATTCGATTGGGTGCAGAAATTCCGAGCATCTTTCCTAATGATTGCACAAGGAAGCCAGCCTGCTCATCCTCATTGGTTATAGCGACCAGTTCCTCTTTTGCATTCTCAACAGCGCGTTCAAGCAGCGTGACATTATGACCGCGCATTGGAACCTTAACCGCAACGCTCTTTTGATAAGTTTGCGTCAAAAGTTCTTCAAAACTCTCGGCATCGTCAAGATGAAAAGGAAGTAATATTACCCGCGGCGCAAAGCCACGGTATAGATAATACTGTTTGATCAAAGCACTGACAACTTCTTCAGGATCATCCTGCGTAGCAAGTATCTGATACTCTTTATCAACAAGATTACCGCCAAGAAAATGTAAAACGGCGAAGCAAGACTTGTTTCCCAATTGCGCAAAACCGATCACATCAGTAGCTGTACCCTTTCCTGCGATCATATGCTGTTTTTTTCCTAATGCGTCCAAAGCATTTAGACGATCCCTCAGATTTGCTGCAAGTTCAAAATTTAACGCATCGGATGCATCCAGCATTTGTTGTTTTATTTGTTTTATTACACGCTTATAGTTCCCCTGCAAAAGCGCTTTTGCATTTAAGAGCGCATCTCTATATTCTTCTTGGGACGTATTTTTTACACACCAACCGGCGCAATGATCCATGTGATAATTCAGACAAGGTCTTCCCTTTCCAATATCTCTTGGAAACACTTTGCTGCAGGTAGGTAATTTTAGTATCAAATTAATTGTATCCAGCAGGCTTTTTGTCACACACCGGCTGCCGTATGGACCAAAATACTCTGCGCCATCGTTTTGTACAGAATTCGCAATACTGAGTTTAGGATAGGCATCTTTAAAATTTATGCGAATAAACGGATAACCCTTATCATCCTTCAGGAGAATATTATATTTGGGACGATGTTGTTTGATCAGTGAGCACTCCAGAACCAAAGCCTCAAACTCAGAACCAACAACAATGGTATCAAAACTGCTGATGTGACTGACCATTTGCTTTGTCTTGGCTGTATGCGCACTATCTTCCCGAAAATACTGAGATACGCGGTTTTTGAGTTTCTTGGCCTTACCAACATATATTACCCCATTATCACGGTCTTTCATAATATAGACACCGGGCAATTGTGGCAGAGTCAGTGCTTTATTCTTAAGATCCTCAAAATTCATAACAAGTCCTCATCCAGAAGAATTGCCTCAACGCAGAATATGCATTGAGGCAATTACATATCAATATACGTCGTGTTGGAGGAGCTGTTCCAGAGCATTTACAGCCGCCTCAGCATCATGACCATCTGCAAACAATGTGATTGTTACACCGGTTACAATACCAAGAGACATAATACCCAACAAACTCTTTGCATTCATTTTACGACTGCCAGACTCAATCCAGATATTGCAATCAAATTCATTCGCTTTCTGCACGAAATACGTTGCTTGTCTGTTGTGCAAGCCGGACTCGCAGCGAACAACAACTTCCTTGTTGTACATAATTAATTACACTCCTTAGACTGCCAATTGCGGCAGATTCATAAATATATGATAGCAAATCTTTATAAAAAGTCAACCAATTTTATGCCTTAACGCAGCAAAGTATTAAAAAAGGCAATATTTACAATACTTTCTAAGCATTACGAAAACTCTGCAATCGTAACGCCGTCCTCGCCTTCGCCGTATAAGCCGAGACGGAAAGTCTTTACAAATCTGTTCTTACGAAGTGCCTGGTGGACAGCCGCACGGAGTGTGCCGGTTCCTTTTCCGTGAATAATGCGAACCGATTTATGGTTAGAGCGCATTGCCTCATCCATATATCTGTCCAGTACACAGATGGCTTCGATGCTATCCATACCACGCAGGTCCACTTCATTGGATATGATGGCATTATTAAAAGATTTGCCGGAGTGCGCAGGACGCAACTGTTTCGTTTTAACCGTGTTGGCATTTTCAATCAAATACACTTCGTCAGCCCGCGCATTTAACTTAAGGATACCAGCCTGCAACTGGTAAGTTCCATCCTTATTGATACCAATTACGCTGGCTTTTGTGCCTAGTTTAATAAGTTCTACAGTATCACCCAGTATAATCGCTCTGCTGGGCTTTGGGCGCTCTATCGGGGATGCAGCGGTATGAATCTTAGACTCAGCATCGTTCAGATCACGGCGGATCTGGCTCTGACGCTGATTGATGCCTGCTGTATCCATATTTTCGGACAGTTGTTTTTTTAATGCTTTGATCTCTTCTGTAGCAGCATTGGCAGCAACTCTGGCGTCCTCGATAATGCTTTGTGCTTCCAGCTGCGCCTGCCGGATTGCCTTATCCCTTTCAATTTGCAATTGCCGGTTAAACTCTTCGTTCTTTTCCTTAATTTTTACGGTCTCCAGGCGGAGTGTCTCCGCTTCCTGTCGGGCAATCTCCATCTGCTGACGCTGCTGTTCAAGTTGATTAAGAACATCATCAAAGTCCTTGTCATTTTGACTTACCAGATCTGATGCCTTTTTCAGGATATCTTCTGCAAGACCAAGTTTTCTGGAAATTGCAAAGGCGTTTGACTTTCCGGGAACACCAATCAGGAGTTTATAAGTCGGTTGTAGTGTATCGACATTAAACTCGCAGGAAGCATTCATAACACCGGCGGTTCGCATAGCATAGAGTTTCAATTCTGCATAATGGGTCGTTGCGACGACGTTGCTACCCATTTTGCGGCAGAATTCAATCAGAGAAATGGCAAGTGCAGCACCTTCGGCAGGATCGGTTCCCGCGCCTAACTCATCAAACAGTACCAGCGTTCTCGAATCGCATTGCTCCACAATCGAAACAATTGTTTTCATATGACTGGAGAATGTAGACAAATTTTGAGAAATGGATTGTTCATCGCCAATGTCCGCCAGGATCAAGTCATATGTGGAAAGAACGCTCCCATCATCCGCGGGAATATGAAGGCCACACTCTGCCATTAAAGTCAGCAAACCGATTGTCTTCAGCGTAACGGTCTTGCCACCGGTGTTGGGGCCGGTAATAATCATCGTATCAAAGTCAGTGCCAAGACGCAACGATACGGGAACCACAACATCAGAAGAGATCAAAGGATGTCTTGCTTTGTGCAGTTCTACTTTTCCGGTATCGTTCATAACAGGCACAGTGGCACGCATTCTTAGCGCTAACTTTGCCTTAGCGAAAATAACATCCAATTTCACAAGATATGTGCAACTTTGTAAAAGGTCATCCTTGTGGGAGGCTACCATTGCAGAAAATTCTGACAGTATTCTTTCAATTTCCTTCTTTTCGCGCAGTTCAAGATCGCGAAGTGCGTTATTGGCAGTCACAGCAGACATCGGCTCTATAAAATAAGTAGAGCCGGTTGCAGAAACATCGTGAACAAGTCCCGGAATATCGTTTTTGCATTCACTTTTAACAGGGACGACATAACGGCCCTGGCGAATGGTCACAATGGGTTCCCGCAAAAACTTGGAATATGAAGAAGATGAAATTATCTTCTGCAGACCATCTTTGATCTTTGCGCTTTGAATGCGCATATGACGTCTAATGTCTGCTAATTCCGTGCTTGCAGAATCCGCAATTTCATCTTCAGAAAGAATTGCAGCGTAAATCTGGTCTTCCAGATACTTATTGGGGACAATCGCGCTGAATAAAGGTGTTAAAACAGTTTGAGACTCTTCTTCAGCATAACTCTTAACTGTGCGCGCGCAACGTAAGACACCTGCAATTTCCAAGAGTTCCTTTGGTTGCAAGCAGCCGCCTCTGTCCGCCCTTTCAATGTGTGCGGAAACATCACAAACGCCGGCAAAACCCGGATTACCTTTCCGGTCGCACAGGTCTCGTGCGGTTGTCGTTTCCTGCAGTAAGGATTCTATTTCCTGCAGGTCAGAAGTTGGCTGTAATGCCAAGCAAGCGGCCTTTCCAAGGCTGCTGCAGGCAGACTCTGCCAAGATATCCAAAATACGGTGCAATTCCAGTTTTGTAATCGATTTTTCGTATAAAAATGACATTGATTTCTCCTATTGGTATATCATCAGATAAGCAATGATTTATAAAAATCTAATGTTGAGAATCCGCGTTCCAGTTGTGTACACAAAAAACTCTCTGTGACATTCGCCAGAAGCAATCGTGTGTCCTCTCCGATTTGAAAAGAGAAAAGGTTCTTGGAATCACAGGAACAAATATAACGCATTGCGTCCAGGACGCCAGGTGTTACCGGCATCCGAATCCCCTGCTCCGCATGTTGGCTGCATGTTGCACAGAGCAATCTTCCTTCAGATATAAGAAACCTCTGAGGAATCGGATTGTTGCATTCAGAACAGCCGCTAAGATCCGGGGCATAGCCAGCCAGGCAGGCAAGCCGCAATTCGAAAACTGCTTTCACAAAAGTTTCATTCCGATCGAGTTTTGATAAACAGTACAAACTGTTTAAAAGCAAAGACAGCAATTCGGGATTGTATGTATCTTCCTGGGCGATCACTTCTGCAGCCTGTGCAAAGTAAGTAGCCAGAGACAACTTTTTTATGTCTTTTCGCAGTTCCGAAAACAACTCCTTACACAGCGCTTCATTGATGGTATAAAAACCGCGGTTTTCAAAAAGTACAAATTCATTGTATGCTAAAAGTTGACACGCAGCAGCAAGAGGACTGTTTTTTCTGCGGAGCCCCCTTGCCTTCGCTGTCAGTATACCGTTATCCGGCGTAAGCAATGTCAGCAGCGCGTCTGTATCATTGTATGTTGTTATGCGAAGCACCAGGCCATTGGTCGTCAGATACATTTGGCTGCTCCACCTTTCTTGCTTCGTTGTAAAGTAAATACATTTCAGGCGCGCCGGTTTCCAGAAATAACTGCCAGTAATTCTGCGAATTCATAGACATCCCTCCAAAGATAGGATGTTCGTAAAAATACGAGTTACACTTGGAAATTATTCTCTGTATCCGAAATTGCGTACCAGAAAATCGTTGTCCCGCCAGTTTTCTTTGTATTTGACCCAGGTTGTCAAATACACACGGGTACCCATAAACTTTTCACAATCAGTTCTTGCCATAGAGGAAATTTTCTTCAACATTTCGCCGTTTTTGCCGATAATAATACCCTTATGGCTGGATTTTTCACAGTAAATTGTTGCGTCAATATCGATAATACCGTTATCCCGTTCGGAGAATTTTGTGATCTCAACAGCGGTGCCGTGGGGAATTTCACGATCGAGACACCACAACAGTTTCTCGCGAATGATCTCTGCCATTACCTGCCGTTCAGGCTGATCGGTCGTAATGTCATCCGGAAACAAAAACGGACTCTCTATAGCATATTTTTCACATTGATCCAACAGCGCATCGACACCGTCTCCGGTTTTGGCAGATATAGGAATGATCGCTTCAAAAGACGCTGCTTTTGCATAGACCGCAATCACTTCAAGCAGAGTATCCTTCCCTACGGTATCAATCTTGTTAATAGCCAGTATAGCGGGACATTTACTTGATTTGAGTTGTTCAATCAGTCCTTGCTCCTGAGGACCGATAGACGCGATCGGTTCAACAACCAAAATTGTAAGGTCAACATCTGTTATGGAATTCTTGGTAACATTGACCATATAGTCACCGAGTTTTGTTCTGGGCTTGTGGAAGCCCGGTGTATCGACAAAAACAAACTGGGTGGTATCACGGGTCACAATGCCGCAAATCCGGTTGCGAGTCGTCTGAGGCTTGTTCGAAACAATGGCGATCTTTTCACCGACAAGATAGTTTGTAAGCGTGGATTTGCCGACATTGGGTCGTCCGGCAATGGTTATCATTGCAGTTTTTGTTTGCATAATTTATAACTCCTAATGTATCTGTTAGTCTCTTTGCATTCCCCGAATTCCGGAGGCGATCAATTCTTCGCGCTCACGCATTTTCCGCTTTTCTTCCCCTTCGTCAAGGTGATCGTAACCCAGAAGATGAAGCATGGAATGGATTGTCAGATAACCGACTTCGCGATGCAGACTGTGACCGTATTCTTTAGCCTGTGCTTTCGCTCTTTCCAGCGAGATCGCCATATCACCCAGTGGGCAAAGTCCGGTTTCTGGGTCCAAATACGCATCCCAATCCTCCGGCAGTTCACCGGGAGTAAATTGAAACATAGGAAAACTTAAAACATCCGTCGGCTTGTCTATGTTCCTGCTGGCGAGATTTATGGTCTGGATTCCTTGATCATTGGTGACCAGAACATTGATTTCGCAAGGCACGGGGACATTCTGCGCTTTAATCGTAGCCTCGATGCATCTGGTGATGATCATCGTTACCGGAATCTGATGGATTGTAAGGCGATCAAAGTTTATGTTAATTTTTACTTTATTCATAGTTACTGCTTCCTCTGATATCTACCGGTTTTGGGAGGATCTTTCTTGATCTTCTCTTTTACATCCGCTTTTTCGTAGGCGTTGATAATCTCTTGTACAAGCGCGTGACGAACCACATCGGCAGATGTGAGTTTGCAAATGGCAATATCTTTCACGCCCTCGAGAACGCGAATTGCATCCTTGAGTCCGGATGTTTTGTCGCCAGGCAAATCAATTTGCGTCACGTCGCCGGTTATAACGATTTTAGAACCAAAGCCCAAACGGGTCAAGAACATTTTCATCTGCTCTCTGGTTGTGTTTTGCGCCTCGTCAAGGATAATGAAACTGTCATCCAGGGTTCTTCCGCGCATATATGCCAACGGTGCAACTTCAATAGAACCCCGTTCCTGATACTTCTGAAAGGTCTCTGCGCCGAGCATATCATACAGTGCATCATACAATGGGCGAAGATACGGATCAACTTTGTTTTGCAAGTCGCCGGGCAGAAAACCCAGTCGCTCGCCTGCCTCAACTGCCGGTCTGGTCAGGATGATCCGGTTTACTGTTCTTTCACGGAATGCAGCAACAGCGGCTGCAACGGCAAGATAAGTCTTGCCGGTACCAGCAGGACCTACACCAAGTGTAATCGTGTTTTTGGAAATTGCGGTCATATACTTTTGCTGACCGACAGTTTTTGCTTTGATGGGCTTTCCTTTGGCAGTTATACACACAACATCCTTGGCGATCTGTGCAACCTGGGCATCGTTGCCTTCCCGGACAAGCGTAATCAGATAACGAACGCGCTGTTCATCAATGCTCTCCCCTTTTGAGGCCAGAGCGAGCAATCCCTCCAATGTGCGGACCGCCTTATCAACCGATTCTTCTTCGCCGGTAACTTTTAATTCGTTTCCTCTGTTGGTAATCGTAACAGACAGTGCATCTTCGATACGTCGGATATTCTCATCAAAAGAGCCAAATACAGAAATCAGATCTTCCACTCTGTCAACATTTATCGTTCTGTCAATCTCTCTTCCCATCTATTTCAATCTCCTCATCTCTGGATACGCCAATTGACTCATGGCAAATATACGCATATGAAGCATATAGATCATCGTTTGTGCTGTGTAGGGTTCTCATATTCAATATCTCCCCTGCTACAAGCTGATCAAGCAGATACTTTTCCGCCTGTTTTTCCATCCAACCGGGGGCCCATTCTTCAGTTGAACATACTTCATGCATTGCTGATTGTACATCTTCTTTGATTATCGTTACCGGAAGAATAAATCCGCCGGGTAATTTCAGTTGATTCTCCGTGTATATTTTAGCACAACTGATATCGGAAATTCCACTATCTTTATATAATTTTATAAGTTTTTTTCCAATTTTTATGCTGTACCGCACATTTCTGTCTTGGATGTCATATCTTTTTCTGTAGTTTTGCAGGGTGATCGCATCAATTTGATGGTATGTCCGCGCAATAATCTCCGCCTCTGCGCCGGTAGCCTTAATATATGTGCCGCAATCCGTGTATCCGGAAACCAACACTTGATTCTCTTGTACTGCCTGCCCGACAGCGCATAAAGGGTCTCCTTTTGTAACGATCATCGATTTGACAATACCGTCGCATCTGGCGACAACGGATGAAGTATTGGATGGTTTGTAACTATCATTCGTCACCGTTTTTTCCTTTACTGATATTACCGCTGTACAGCCATATGTATTAACACCCAACCATTGCAACCCGGGTATTGATAACAAAAGCGCATTTTTGCTTTCTTCGCTTCTGATCTGTCGCCTTGATGTACCAAATGTAATACCTGCCTTTTCAGCCTCTTCAAGAATTTGCTCCTTGGGTATGTGCTGGTTTCCCTTAACATCTATGAACAACACTCTTGTTGGCAGGATTATGCTTAATGTTAACAGCAAACAGATGCCGGCAAGAAGTATTGGGCGTTTGCACAAACCGACCAATCCCCAATAGATTCCGGACTTTTCGCGAATAATCATTTGTTCGTGCCGCTTTTCTAATATATTGGAAAGTTTCCGATAATCAGTACGATGGATGCACCCTGAAACAGACAATTCATTAATTTGATGTAAGTTATACATAGGAATTCCGGCATTGGTAATTACATTAAGAAGATCTGAGACCGATGCTGTTCGGATCTCTACGGTGACCATACCTGTCAGTGAACGAAACAAGCCCATCATTTCCTCCTGCGCAAAAATGACACACAATCGATTTTTCCTGTCACGACCAACTGCTGCTTTGTCATCCGTGCTAATTCCAAAGTCGAACCTGTGATACAAAGCAAACCAAAAGAAACTTTGATCTTAACCTCATTGCATCCATATGCTACAACCCCTCTGTGGTTTTCAACCAAAACCCTTCTGTCGCTTGCTAGTTCAACCAATGGAATGCCCGGCAGTGATTCGCCCGGCAGATCTGAACCAAGAGCAACACGATTCCAAAAATCTCCCTGCTTCATAGAACCCCTCCTATAGAGCATTGTATGATATCCGGGTTATGTTTTTTACAACCAAATCATAGAATCAATGCGAGGTGGTGTACATGCAAGATAGACGCAAAATCCCCGCGGTTTTCATATCAATTTTCATCTTTTTTATCTTTATCATTGACGCAAAAACAATTCTGCTTGCTGCGTCTGACGGTCTGGACCTATGCATTCAAAGCGTTATTCCTTCCCTGTTCCCGTTTTTGATACTATCCAATATTATAAGCACCATTCTAACCGGTTCAAAAATGAAATTTCTAACACCGTTAACAAAAAAATTAGGGATACCTGACGGTGCTGAATACATCCTTCTTCTTGGGTTCTTATCCGGATATCCGGTAGGTGCGCAGAATATCAACACTATGTATAAAAAGAAGATGATCAGTCAGTCAAATGCAAGAAGAATGCTGAGTTTTTGCAGCAATGCCGGTCCTGCTTTTATCTTTGGTATGCTGTTACCCTTATTTGACACAAAAGCGCCATTATGGGCGCTCTGGGGTATTCATATTATATCAGCCATCGTTGCAGGACTCCTGTTTTCGCAAAAAACAAAGGATATCTGCAATGATAATCCACAGAAGAAACTATCAATCACAGAGTCGATGGATCTCGCACTCAGAGCAATGGCGATAATCTGCGGTTGGGTCCTGATATTTCGCATATTAATTGCCTTACTCCGGAAATGCCTCTTTCCTTATCTTTCGTCAACGATGTCTGTGTTAATATCCGGATTACTTGAAATTTCAAACGGTTGCATTTTATTAAACGATCTTTCCCTGCAAGGTATGAGATTTATATTTTGCGCATTCTTTCTTGGGATTGGTGGTTTTTGTGTCAGTATGCAAACGTTGTCTGTTGCACAGGATGTCGGGATCGGGTTTTATTTCCCGGGAAAAATAACGCAGTCGGCTCTGTCTGTACTCTTGGCAATCATTCTGCAGTATGCACTTTTTCCCGAGGAAGAGATCTGCAGGAATTGGCATATAGCAGCCTTATGTGCTGTATTGATAATATTTATTGTACTAATATATAGAAAAACGAAAAATTATTATAGCAATTTGGAAGATTTGGTTGTATAATGGTGAAAACTGATCTTTGAGGTATGCTTATGCTGTTTCGTAAAAAGATTGTTCGCTCCTGCTGTTACTGCGTTAACGGAACGCGTTTAAACGAAGACGAGGTCTTATGTGCCCGCAAAGGAATCGTACGCACAGACAAGGTGTGCAGAAAGTTTAAATACGACCCCTGCAAACGCATTCCCTTGAAGCGCAAGACATCTGACTTCAGTAAATACGATAAAGAAGACTTTTCCCTATAAGAGAACGCCGGATAGTTTCGAACTATCCGGCGTTTCATTTTATTCTTCAATCATTGCAAGAAAATCATCTTCTGACAAAATGGGAATACCCAATTCCCGTGCCTTTCGCTCCTTTGATCCGGCGTTTTCGCCAACGATAACATAACTGGTTTTTTTAGATACCGATCCAGATACCTTGCCGCCCATAAGTTCAATTTTTTCGGAAGCATCGTCCCGGGTAAACTGACTTAATGCGCCGGTCAGGACAAATGTTTTTCCGGCAAACCGTAAATCTGTAATGACGCGTTTGCTTGCAAAATTCACACCTGCCTCACGAAGCCTCTCGATCATATTACGTGATTGAGGCTGGGCAAACCAGGCAGAAATGGATTCGGCAGTAACCGTACCGATATCGTCAACAGTCATCAATTCCTCAACTGTAGCCGACATCAGATTATCCAGATTTCCAAATCTTGCTGCCAAAGTCTTTCCGGTTTTTGCACCAACTTGTCGAATACCAAGGGCAAAAATCAACTTGCCAAGGTCTTGTTCCTTACTGGATTCGATCGCATTTATGAGTTTTTGTGCTGCAGTTTCGCCGCTTTGCCACAGAGTCTTCATCTGATCGATGGACAGATAATAAATATCTGCAGGAGATCGGATCAAGCCCCGTTCAATCAGACTTTCGACAATGGATTCGCCGAGGCCGTCAATGTCCATGGCATCTCTGCTGACAAAGTGTGCAATATTACGCGATAACTGTGCCGGACATTCGATACCGGTACAACGAACAAATGCACCGTCTTCGTCCTTTTCTGTGGCTGCACCACAGACCGGACACTTGCAGGGCATTTTATAAGGAACTGATTCAGACGGACGTTTGGAAAAATCTACCTCCAGAATTTCCGGAATGATCTCTCCTGCCTTTCGAATCTTAACAGTATCCCCGATGCGAATATCTCTTTCAGATATAAAGTCCTGATTATGCAATGTGGCGTTTGTAACGGTCGTACCCGCCAGGCGAACGGGTCGCACAACAGCCTTAGGTGTTAACACGCCGGTTCTTCCCACCTGAACCACAATATCCTCAACAACCGTATCCTTTATTTCCGGAGGATACTTATAGGCCGCTGCCCATCTGGGGAACTTTGCGGTTGCGCCCAGTTCTTCACGAAGATGAAGGTCGTTGACTTTTATCACGGCACCATCGATATCACAGGAAAGTGTTTCGCGTTCCTCATTAATGGAAAGCACATGCTTTTTGATCTCATCCAGATTGGACAGTGTAGCATAAGGAATTACCTTGAATTGTAATTGCCTCAGATAGTCCAGGGATTGGGCGTGGTTTTTGAAGGTGAGACCTTCTGTCAGTTGGACGTTAAAGATCAGAATATCCAATCCCCTCTTTGCCGCAATCTTCGGATCTAGTTGGCGCAGAGAGCCGGCAGCGGCGTTTCTGGGATTTGCAAATAACGGCTTTCCGTCCATTTCCTGCTGCGCATTCAGTTTTGCAAAACTCTGCTTGGGCATAAAAACTTCGCCACGCACAATCAGGTGCTTAGGCGCACCGGTCAAGCGCATCGGAATGGATCGAATGGTCTTGAGGTTTTCGGTTACATCTTCACCGGTCACACCGTCTCCGCGTGTCGCACCGCGAACCAATAGCCCATCTACATACTCCAGTGCAACGGACAATCCATCTACCTTTGGTTCAACTGTAAACTCTGTTCCAGGAAAATTATCCGAGATTTTTCGGATAAAGTCCTCCAATTCCTCCAGAGAAAACACATCCTGCAGGCTCATCAGCGGCACAGAGTGCGTCACCTTTTCAAAACGGCTCAGCGCTTCTCCCCCGACCCGCTGCGTCGGTGAATCAGATTTCGCAAGCGCTGGATTTGCGGCCTCGAGTTCTTCCAATTCGCGCAGTAAATGATCGTATTCAAAATCAAGCATTTGCGGATCGTCCAATACATAGTACTGGTAATTTGCGCGATTCAGAATTTCGGTAAGTTCTTCTATTCTCTTTTGTGCACTCATATTAACCTCCGGTGCGTAATAAGGTTTCCGGCACTTGACCGACAATAATGGTTTCCGCAACCACAACTTGGCTGGATACTGAGAAATAATTCGTATGTCCAAACACCAACACCGCAACATCGACACTGACATCCATATTGATCTGATGCAGTGTTTGATTGATTCCCGCCTCTGCAAAACTGCTGGAAAAAGATGCTTCAGAATTTCGTATAGAAAGTATATGGACGGGAATTTCCGGTCCTTTTCCTGACAAAAACTCAGGCAGAAACAAACTCCCCAGAGGAATGCCGAGTTCCGAGGTATCCAGCGCCAGGATCTCGTCGTTGATAATATTAAGAATATCTGTTTTTAAGCGATTCATTTCGCTCATATTAGTTTTAAGTGCAGTTATGCGCCCATTCAGATCTTTTTCAAAATAGACAATGCGGTCATACTGAATATTTCCGTTTGCAATTTGTTTATCGATGGCATCGTTGATCAGATCAGATGTTGTATTCTTCACCTGCGTTTCAGCCAAACTTTGAATTGTTTGCCGGTATTTCACCCGAAAGAGAATCATCGCAACTGTAAACAGGACCATCAGAAAGATCACAACGCGCAGTATTCTGCGGCAAATGCGTTGCATAACATTCCCCCTTCCAGGAAATATATGCAACCGCAAACAAACTAATTACAAACGTCGCATATGAGGTGTCGCTGTCTTTGCCATTAACTTTTTCGTTCCAATCTCGTCAAAAGCAATTTCCAGCAGAGCATCGCCGCCCATTTTTATAACCGATAACACCAGACCCCGTCCAAAGGCGGTATGCTGAACCATATCGCCTTTGTTAAGTTCCAGATAGGTAGTTTTCTCTGCAGATGTTTGATGCAAAGAGTAACTGCTGGCTCTTCTTGGCTGGGTGTTATAGGCGGGCTGATCCCACGATGCAGCATAGTTTCTCTCGAAGGAACTGTAGCCGATACTTGACTGCTGTTGGCGTCCACCCTTTTTGACAGTTACATTTTCCGGGATCTCACGCAGGAATCTCGATGGCATTGCAGCGCTGGTACGGCCATATAACATACGCTGTCTGGCGTGTGAAATGGTCAGTGATTCTTTTGCTCTGGTAATTGCCACATAGCAAAGTCTGCGTTCTTCTTCCATTTCGTCGGGATCGCCAATAGCCCGCATACCCGGAAACAGACCGTCTTCCAGACCTACCAAAAACACGTGCGGGAATTCCAATCCTTTTGCCGAATGCATTGTCATCATAACTACAGCATCATCGCCGTCGTTATACTCCTCAATATCCGTATAAAGCGCAATTTCCTCAAGAAAACCCGATAGGGACGGATTGTCCGCATTCTCCACATATGTATGAATGCTGGATTTTAATTCTCTGACATTTTCAAGTCGTGTTTTGTTTTCCTCAGTTGGCTTGCTTTCCAACATTGCAATATATCCGGTTCGCAGCATAACTTCTTCGTAAAATTCAGGCAGCGAAATACCTTCATCAAGCAATTGCGCAAGTCCCTCAATTATGTCTGTGAAGTTTTTAAACTTCTGTGCAGACTTTTCCAGCGGCCCGTAGGAAAAGGGATCAGATATCACGTGATAAAGACCTTTTCCTTCTGCAGCAGCCATCCGCTCTGCCGTTTCCAACGTCTTTGCGCCCAGACCTCTTGGTGGATTATTGATAATTCTGCGAAGTCGCAGGTCGTCAGTACGGTTATTAATGACACAAAGATACGACAGCATATCTTTTACTTCCGCGCGATCAAAGAAGCGCATACCGCCAATTACACGATACGGAATTCCGTTGCGTTTGAACGCAAATTCCATTGCGTTGGACTGCGCATTGGTACGATAAAGAATCGCATAGTTTTTGAAATTCTTGCCTTTTGATCTGGAGATGATCTGCGATACTATATAATTGGCTTCGCCGCTTTCGTCATTGGCCTCATAGATCGTTATGGGATCGCCTTCTCCATTTGCGGTCCATAAGTGCTTACCTTTTCTACCGATATTATGCGCAATAACAGCGTTTGCTGCCGTCAAAATCGATTGTGTTGAGCGATAGTTCTGCTCCAGTCGAATGACGCGAGAACCCCGATATTGTTTTTCAAAACTAAGTATATTCTCGATTGTAGCACCACGGAATCGGTAAATGCTCTGATCATCATCACCTACTACGCAGATGTTTTCGTATCCGCCGGCAAGCAAGGAAGTCAGCATATATTGCATATGGTTCGTATCCTGATACTCATCAACAAGGATATACTTGAACTTTCTCTGATAGTAAGTAAGAATATCCTCGTTTTCCTGAAATAGTTGCACGGTTTTAAAGATAATATCGTCAAAATCCAGCGCATTGTTCTCCTGCAATTTTGTTTGATATTTCTCATAGGCTTTTGCAACCTGCAACATGCGGTAATCATTGGTTTCCTCAATCCGTTGCATAAGATCCCGAGGCGTTACCATATTATCCTTTTCGCGGCTGATAACGGAAAGAACATACTTTGCAGGGAATGTTTTATCATCCAGACCCATATCTTTGATGATGTCCTTCATTAGCCTTTCAGAATCGGCAGTATCATAAATTGTGAAACCGCCAGTGTATCCAAGTCGTTCTATATCTCTGCGAAGGATTCTGCAGCAGGCTGAATGGAAGGTCATTGCCCATACATCCTGCCCTTCAGGTCCAAGCATATCTGTCAGACGGGACTTCAGTTCATTGGCAGCCTTATTGGTAAAAGTAATGGCAATCACATTCCAGGGAGGAACCGGATCAACTGCACAAAGCAGATCTGCACGCCGATGATCAAAAGTGGAAGCAGAGTCATCAATTTGCTCCAGAAAAGAAACATCTTCCTCATCAATTGTATCCGGCACATAATTGCTATCACTTCCGCAACCGAAACGGATCAAATTAGCAATACGATTTATCAGGACAGTCGTCTTACCGCTTCCTGCGCCTGCAAGCAACAGAAGAGGCCCTTCGGTGGTCAGAACACCTTCCATTTGCATATTGTTCAGGTTAGAAAATTGGGATGCAATATATCGTTTTCTTGCGGCTATAAACCGCTGTGTCAATTGGTCTGTCATAATGGCACCTTATCTGTATATTATTTTATTCTATTTTACAGCATTCGGCGCAAAAGGTAAAGTAAAAAAAACTACTTTAGTAGTTCTTTTAATCTTAACAATGCCTTCTTTTCAATGCGCGACACCTGCACCTGGCTTACGGAAAGGACTTTTGATACACGATCCTGGGTAAGTCCGTGAAAGTAGCGCAGTTTAATTACTGTTGCTTCTTTTTCCGGCAATGCCGTTATCCCCTGCCGAACGGATATTCTCTCCAGTAAGGTTTCTTCACTTTCCGTATCAGAAAGAATATCCTCCAGAGAAAATCCTTCTGACCCCGTTTCCTGCTGAATTGATTCAACACAGGATGTAGCAACATCTGTTGCAGCGATTTCTTCGGTGGTAAATCCGGTCTGCTCTGCGATCTCACGCAATGTTGGTTCTCTCCCCAACTTTTGAAGCAAGTTGTTCCTGGTTAAATTTATGCTTACCGCTCTTTCCTTGATGCTTCGCGACACCTTCACAGCCCCGTCATCACGGAGAAAACGGCGGATCTCGCCGGATATCTTTGGTACTGCATAGGTAGAAAACTGCGTACCAAAACTTAAATCAAAGCCATCAATTGCCTTTAAAAATCCAAGACATCCCAACTGATACAGATCGTCCGATTCTGTTCCCCGCCCAATAAATCTTCTGGCAACGGACCATATCAATCCAGTATTCTCTGTTACAAGTTTTTCCCTTGCTTCCTTGTCACCGGACTGAGCCCGTTCAATTAATTCTTCCGTCCTGCTCATTTGCGTCGCTGCAATTTCCGGCGCATATGTACGGTTGTGCCTTTGCCGGTTTCGGATGTCACATCAAAAGAGGTCATAAAACTTTCCATAATTGTAAATCCCATTCCGCTGCGATCTTCACCGCCGGTGGTATACATCGGTCGCATCGCCTTTTCAATATCAGCAATACCAATTCCTTTATCTTTAATAACAATATCCAAAGTGTTGTCCTTCAGAATTCTGCAGCGCAAAGTAATTATGCCGAATTCATCAGGATAAGCATGTACGATGCAATTGGTAACTGCCTCGGATACAGCCGTCCTGATATCTCCAAGTTCTTCCAATGTAGGATCTAACTGTGCGGCAAAACACGCCACCGCTGACCTGGCAAATGCCTCATTACAGGATTTACTTGGAAACTCCAGGATCATATAATTTTCAAACTTCATAAAATAGCCTCCTTAATTTCAATAAGTTTATCAATTCCTGACATTCGAAAAACTTTCATTGGTTGGTCTCTCAGTCCTGTTAACACCAGATGTCCGCCAATTTGTGTCATACTGCGTAGTGTATTTATGGCTACAGCAATGCCTGAAGAATCCATAAATGATACGTCCTGAAAATCCAGAATGCATACGCTCGGCGTATATGCTTCAATTTTTGAATTGATGCCACTGATATATTTTTTAGCACAATGATGATCGATCTCACCGGTCAGCGCCACTGTTAATCGACCGTCTTGTAAGTAACTTGTAAACCGCATATTGCAACCTCCTTAGTAATCACAACAATAGTATAAAATTCTATGAAATCATTTACTGTCGCAATTAGGTCAAGAAAAAAAGAAAGGCGTGCAAACCTTCGTTTGCACGCCTTTTCAATTGTAATTACAGTTTTTTCAGTGCTGCTTCGCTTTCTTCCAGTTGGGTAATCAGGTCTTTTGCCTTGGCAGCCTTCTCCCGTTCTGCATTCACAACATTTTCGGGAGCACGGGCAGTAAAGTTCTCGTTGGAGAGTTTTGCCTCAATTCCGGCAAGATTCTTTCTGGCCTTTTCCAGTTCTTTTCCAACGCGCTCCAGTTCCTTGGCAACATCCACAAGCTGACCCATAGGAATGTAGAGTTTTGCGTCTGCTGTGGTGATCGTAACCATACCGTCCAAATTCTCAGGTTCTTTCTCCAAAAGTGTTACTGCATCAGCATATGCCAGTCGCTGCAGGAAGCCCTCACCTTCGGTGAATACCTGGGGTTTAGATGTCAGCGCATAGAGTGCTGCCTTCTTGCTGGGAGGTACATTCATCTCAGCGCGACGGTTGCGGATGGCGCGGATTGCATCCATTACGGATTCCATCTGATCGCACTCTGCCTTGAAAGCCAGTTTTTCTGAATATTCAGGCCATTTTGCCACGATCAAAGCGTCACCATCGTGAGGAATGGACTGCCAGATCTCTTCTGTAATGAAGGGCATAAACGGATGCAACAAACGCAGAACCTGATCCAGAACATAAACCAGAACCTGAATAGCAGTTTGCTTGCGATCGGCATCTTCCGAATAGAGTCGAGCCTTTGTCAGTTCGATATACCAGTCGCAATAGGTATCCCAGATAAAATCATAAACCTTTTGAACAGCGACGCCCAACTCGTATTTTTCCAGATTCTCTGTGACTTCTGCGATCAGGGTGTTCAGTTTGGAAAGAACCCACTTATCAGCGATCTCCAACCTGGAAATATCGGGCAGTTCGTTCTTGGCATCTTCAGCCAAATTCATCATTACATAGCGGGATGCATTCCAGAGTTTATTTGCGAAGTTACGCATTGCCTCGCATCGCTCCACATAAAAACGCATATCATTTCCGGGAGAATTACCGGTGACCATATTCATACGCAGTGCATCGCAGCCGTACTTTTCGATCATCTCCAGAGGATCGATACCGTTGCCCAGAGACTTGGACATCTTCCGACCCTTGTCATCACGGACAAGTCCGTGAATCAGAACTGTGTTGAAAGGTGTTTTGCCGGTATGCTCGCAACCGGAGAAAATCATTCTTGCAACCCAGAAGAAGATAATATCATAGCCGGTGACAAGAACATTGGTGGGATAGAAGTAATCCAGTTCCTCCGTCTTCTCAGGCCAGCCAAGGGTCTCAAAGGGCCACAGTGCAGAAGAGAACCATGTATCTAGAACATCGGGATCTCTCTCAATTTTTGTGCTGCCACACTTCTCACATTTGCAGGCGTCCTCGCGGGAAACGGTCATATGTCCGCATTCTTCACAAGTCCAGGCGGGGATTTGATGACCCCACCACAACTGACGGGAAATACACCAATCCCGAACATTCTCCATCCAGTTCAGATATGTCTTGCTGAAGCGGTCGGGAACGAACTTGGTCTCACCGTCTTTCACAACGCGGATAGCCTCTTCTGCAAGGGGCTTCATTTTAACGAACCACTGAGCAGAGATAATGGGTTCCACGTCATTATGGCAACGATAGCAAGTACCAACATTGTGGGCGTGATCATCGATCTTGACCAAATAGCCCTGCGCCTCAAGATCTGCAACGATCTGCTTGCGCGCCTCATAACGGTCCAGACCTTCGTATTTGCCGCCGTAACTGTTGACAACACCGTTGTCATCCAATACGCGGATCACTTCCAAATTATGACGCAGACCTACCTCAAAGTCATTGGGGTCGTGAGCAGGTGTCATTTTAACACAGCCGGTACCAAAGTCCATCTCCGCATAATCGTCAGCAACAACCGGGATCTCTCTGTTTACCAAAGGCAAAATGACCTTCTTGCCCACAATTGCGGTATAGCGCTCGTCATTGGGATTGACACAAACGCCGGAGTCGCCCAGCATTGTCTCGGGACGGGTCGTAGCGACAACAACCTCACCGCTACCGTCTGCAAGAGGATAACGAATATGCCACAGATGACCGGGCTTATCCACGTATTCCACCTCAGCATCAGACAATGCCGTAACGCAGTGAGGACACCAGTTGATGATGCGGCTTCCTTTATAAATGAGTCCCTTTTCGTAAAGAGAAACAAAGACTTCACGAACAGCCTTGGAACAGCCTTCGTCCATAGTAAATCTGGCGCGATCCCAATCACAGGATGCACCCAGTTTTTTCAACTGTTCTACAATGCGGTTGCCGTACTGGTGCTTCCATTCCCAAACACGCTCCAGGAACTTTTCACGGCCCAGGTCATAACGGGTCAAGCCCTCCTTGCGAAGAACTTCTTCTACCTTGATCTGTGTTGCAATACCTGCATGATCAACGCCGGGCAGCCACAAAGCATTGTATCCCTGCATACGCTTGAAACGAATCAATGTGTCCTGCAAGGTGTTGTCCAGCGCGTGACCCATATGCAACTGACCGGTCACATTGGGGGGCGGCATTACAATGGTGAAAGGCTTAGCATCCCGATCCTTACGGGGATGGAAATAGCCGTTGTCTTCCCACATTTTATAGATTTCGTTTTCTACCTGTTGCGGTTCATAAACCTTGGGCAGTTCTCTTGCCATATCTGTATCCTCCATATAAATAAAACCCTGAGCCAAAAGCTCAGGGCGAAAATTACTTTCCGTGGTACCACCTGAATTCCCTAAATGGGCACTCATCAGCTGTAACGGGCTTTCCCGAAACGACCTACTCATTTCAGCCGATCTGCTCAAAGGCGACAATCTGCATCCACCATACGCGTTCACACCAAACACGCGCTCTCTGTAAAGGAAGTAACACAGAAACTCCTTATCCTCGCATTTAACACAGTAAAACTATCACATTTTATAACATCTGTCAACCGAGAAAACGGAAAATTACACACAATTCTTGACGGATGTACACATTTGGCATATAATACAGATAATTTCTTAATGAGAGTTGATTGCTATGAAATTATCATTGATCGTCCCCTGCTATAACGAGGCAGAAAATGTTGCCAATTTTCAGGAAGCCGTTATTCAAGCCTTTGATAACTGCGGTTATGATTATGAGATCGTATACATTGATGATGGCAGTACTGACGGTACGCTGATAGAACTCCGCAAACTCTTCAAGGCACAGAAATGCCCTGTAAAGGTCGTCAGTTTCTCCAGAAATTTCGGCAAGGAATCCGGTCTTTATGCAGGCTTGCAGCACGCAACCGGCGAATACATTTCGCTGATTGATGCGGATCTGCAGCAACGCCCCGAGATCGTACGCGATATGGTGCAAATTCTCGACACACAGCCCGAATACGATATCGTAGCGGCATACCAGGATCGCCGTGGCGAAGGTAAGATCCTGTCCTTCTTCAAAAAGTCTTTCTATAAACTCAGTAACCGTTTGACAAATATCAATTTGAAAGCCGATGCCAGCGATTTCCGCACCTTCCGCCGTTGCGTCGCCGACAGTATCCTTTCTTTAAAGGAGTACCACCGCTTCTCCAAGGGTATTTTTGCCTGGGTGGGTTACAACACTTGTTTCATCCCTTACACCGCTTGTGAACGCGCTGCAGGCGTGACAAAATGGAGTTTCCGAAAACTGTTCAATTATGCTGTTGACGGAATTATCGGTTATTCCACCACTCCCCTGCGTATCTCCACATTCCTTGGCGGTTTGACAGCCGTTGCTGCATTTATTTATCTGATTATTGTTATCCTGCAGAAACTGATCACCGGCATTGATATTCCCGGTTATGCAACGCAGATTGTACTGATTCTCTTTCTTGGCAGTATGCAACTGTTTTGCATTGGCATCATCGGCGAATATGTTGGCAGGATCTTTGAGCAAAGTAAGGATCGTCCTATTTATATTGCAAAAGAAATTCTGGACAATGACAAATAATAAAATCCCGTCGGATAAAACCGACGGGATTTTTAAAATTCTCCGGCATCATACATAACAGCAGAAAGCGCACAAAGCGGCGCAGTTTCACAGCGCAAAATGCGTGTACCAAGCGTGCAGATATGCAATCCTGCTTCCATAGCTTCCTCAACTTCCCGCGGTTCCAAACCGCCTTCAGGACCGGTTAACAAGCTAACAGATGCATATTCCTTGCTCTGCAGCGTCATTTTCAAGGTCGTCGCACGTTCATTCTCGTAGAATAAAATCGGGATATCCGCTTCTGCTGCCCGTTTTAGGGTTTCTTTATAACTGGGCATAACAAGCACTTCCGGAACACATCCCCTTCCGGATTGCTCCGCAGCAGATTCCGCAATTTTTTTCCATCTTTCCAGTTTTTTGTTTAAGGATTTATCATCCGGTCTGGAAACACAACGGGCAGAGGGAAAGGCAATAATTTCGCTTGCACCAAGTTCCGTTGCTTTTTGAATAACATGTTCTAATTTATCACCTTTGGCAAATGCCATATATACACTGACACGAACACGTGCCTCTGCAAAAGATTGCTGCCGCTTATTTACGACCAGGCACACCTGATCATTGCTGATATCACTGATCGTGCAAATACACTCGTTGCCATTACCGTCACAAACAGCCACTTTTTCACCACACTTTAAACGCAATACTTTTGCGTGTGCCGCATTGCTTCCGGTCAGAACCAAAAAATCAGAGGAAACCTCATCTGCAGTTACAAAAAATCGTGTCAATCACACTCACCCCAGTACACATAAAGTAAAACATATTCAGAAAAACAGCCTCCGCGAATGCGAAGGCTGTAGTTGGTGCGAGAGATGGGACTCGAACCCACACGGCGATAACCACACGCACCTCAAACGTGCTTGTCTACCATTCCAACACTCTCGCAAGCATAATCAGCATTATACCTTGACTGTCCCGGTTTGTCAATAGTTTTTGCGACGCACATTCCACACAAATACAAATCTTACATATGTATATCGACCCTTGATTTTGGAACATACTTGTGGTATAGTTAATAAAAATATCAATAAAGGAAGTATTGTATATGAATACGTCTGTTTTTGAAAATATTGAGTCCAACGTCCGTTCATATTGCCGCAGTTTCCCCACTGTTTTCACTACGGCCAAGGGTTCGGTTATGACTGACGAAAACGGCAAGGAATATGTGGATTTCTTTGCCGGTGCCGGCGCATTGAACTACGGACATAATCCGGAAGCCATCAATCAAAAATTGATCGCTTATCTGCAATCCAATGGCATTGTCCATTCTATGGATATGTATACTGCTCCGAAGCGTGATTTTCTGGAGTATTTCCAGGAGAATATTTTGGCTCCCAGAGGTCTGAATTATAAGATCCAGTTTGCCGGTCCTACCGGAACAAACGCAGTTGAGGCCGCAATTAAGTTGGCACGCAAGGTTAAGGGCCGTGAAAACATCTTTGCATTTATGGGTGCATTCCACGGAATGACTCTGGGATCTCTTGCTTTGACAACAGACCGTTGTTCCCGCGAAGGCGCCGGTCAGACACTGCAAAATGTCACCCACATCCCTGCTCCCGATATGTTCCCCGGTCTTGATACCATTGCGTATATGGACCGTCTTATCACCGATGATCACTCCGGCGTTGAAAAGCCCGCTGCAATCATTCTTGAAACTGTCCAGGCAGACGGCGGTATTAATGTTTTTGATGCAAAGTGGCTGCAGGATCTGCGTGCGCTTTGCGACAAGCACGATCTGTTGCTGATTACCGACGATATTCAGGTTGGCTGTGGCCGTACCGGCACATTCTTCTCTTTTGAGCGTGCAAATATCATCCCTGATATCGTTACGATCTCCAAGTCTATCGGCGGTTGCGGTCTGCCCTTGGCGCTGGTTCTGTTCAAGCCGGAACTGGATGTTTGGGAGCCCGGTCAGCACACCGGCACGTTCCGCGGTAACCAGTTGTCACTGATTGCCGGCAAAGCCGCTCTTGAGACATTTGTAGGCGATAAACTGGCAGATGAGGTTCAAAGAAAAGCAAAAATCGTGGAGCATTATCTCAAGAATGAGATCGAGTCCATCGACAGCCGCATTAAAACGCGTGGTATCGGTCTTATTTGGGGCGTTGATTTCTCCGCATTTAACGAGGATATGACAAAGCCTTTGATTGCCGCCTGCTTTCGCAACGGTTTGATCATCGAGCGGGTTGGTCGCGAGAACAACGTTCTTAAGATTATGCCTCCGCTGGTTATCGAGGATGATCTCCTCTTAAAGGGTTTGGACATTATCAAGAAGTCCATTTTGGAGATTCTTTAAATCACAGTTAGGGCAGTCGCGTATGTGACTGCCCTTCCTAAAGCAAAGGGATGACAGATTATGAAAAAAATCCGATACTATTTCGCTTTATATGCCGCTAAAGCTTCTCAGGGTCTATTGAAACTTCTTGGAAGAAACGCAACGTATTTCCCGGGAAAAATTGCAATCCGCTTGTGCAAAGACTTTCTGAAGCATATTACACCGCCCAAAACCGTAATAGCAGTTACCGGCACAAACGGTAAGACCACAGTCAGCAACCTGATCGCCTCAATTTTGACCGAAAACGGTTATTCCATTACGAATAACAGTTTCGGTTCCAATGTGCAGGCCGGCGTCATTTCTGCCCTGATTGAGGACACAACGCTTTTGGGCAAGCCGAAGAAAGATATTGCGATCCTTGAAGTAGACGAGCGTAGTTCCCTGCTGATCTACCCCCAATTAGCGCCTGATTTTCTTGTTTGCAACAACATTATGAGAGACTCGTTAAAGCGTAATGCTCACACCGAGTTCATCAGTTACATTATTAACAGCGCACTCCCTGCATCCACCAAACTCATTCTGAACGCAGATGACATTATCGCCGCTACCCTGGGACCTGATAACAAAAACCGCGTGTATTTTGGACTTGAGGCTGAGATCCCTGCAGTAAGCACACCTCAGCATATCCGGGATATTGTATACTGCCCTTCCTGCGGTGAACTATTGGAGTCTGAATATATTCGCTACAATCACATTGGCAGACATTATTGCTCCAAGTGCGAATTCAAATCCCCCGTGCCGGATTATAAGATTTCCACCATCGACCGTGAAAACAACACATTTACCGTTGAGCATAACGGTACCCGGGAGATTTACACACTTATCAATGATAACATCGTAAATGTTTATAATTTTGGTGCTGTTATTTCGCTCCTGCACGAACTTGGTCTCAATTACGAGCAGATATCCAAAGGTTTCTCCCAATCCAAAATCGTAAAGACGCGCTTTGAGACGATCCAATCCGGCGACATAAACATCACAATGCTTATGGCAAAGGGTCAGAATCCTATTGCCTGCGCCAGATGCTATGATTATGTGGCACAATCTAAAGCAGATAACAAGGGTGTAATTATTATCGTGGACGACCTTGACGATAACATTAATAATTCCGAGAGTACCTGCTGGCTGTATGACTGCGATTATTCTGCTTTGAAAGATCCTTCCATCGTACAGATCGTATTTGGCGGACCCCGTTGCAAGGATCATGTCTTAAGAGCACAACTTGCCGGTGTTGATGCCAAAAAGATCAGCACTTGTGAGGATTCTGCAAAAACTGCAGCATTAATGGATCTTAATAAGTGCAAAAACATTTTTGTACTGCACGAATTGTACCGTCCTTCCGACGCAAAAGCTGTAAAAGAAGCGCTTGTTGCAATGAGTAAAGGTGGTTTGTAATGGTAGTAGAAATTCTGTTTAACGAAGTATGCAATCTGTTTGGCGACGGTCAAAATGTTACCTATTTGCAGGCGACATTGCCCGATGCTGAATTTGTGTTCACATCGCTGACGGATGCGCCCTACTTTCTGAACCAAACACCCGATATGATCTATATCGGTTCTATGAGTGAGTCCACCCAAAGAAGGGTCATTCAGAAACTGTTACCTTTCAAATCCCGCATTCAGGAATTGATCGAGAAGAATATTCCTATTCTCGCAACCGGAAACGCCGGTGAGATATTTTGTAAATCCATTAACTATATCACCGAAAACACTTGTATCGATGCCCTTGGAATTTTCAACATCGATGTAAAAACAAATCTGTTCGACCGTTATAACGGAAAAGTACTCGGCACTTTTGAAGATCTTACGATCGTTGGTTTCCGTTCACAATTCAGTTTTCTTTACGGCGACAATTCCGATAATTACTTTGTAAACTGTCGGCGCGGTGTTGGAATTAACCGTGAAAGCAAACTGGAAGGTCTTCGTTTAAACAACTTGATCTGTACACAGATCCTCGGACCGATTTTGCCCCTGAATCCGTTGTTTTGCGAACATTTTATTGCCTTAACCGGCACACATACCGAGGCTGCCTATAAAGAAGCCGCAATTGCCGCATATGAGCAGCGTGTAAAAGAATTCAGCGATCCCAGTGTTGTAATCTAAATAATCAGGAACAAACAAAACCGACCTATGATCAAAATCATAGGTCGGTTGCTTTATTTCATATTACTTATTGAGAAGCTTTTCCAATGCGGCAAGTTTGATACAAGTGCAGAACACATCCATAGCCTGCTCCAGTTCTGCTACAGGAGGTAAACTGGGAGCGATACGAATGTTACTGTCCTGAGGATCGTTGCCGTAAGGATATGTAGCGCCGGCAGGCGTCATTTCTACGCCTGCTTCCTTGCAGAGTGCCAGAGCGCGCTTTGCAGTACCGGGCATGGTGTTGAAACTGACAAAGTATCCACCCTTGGGACGGTTCCAACTTGCAAAGCCAAGAGGCTTGATCTCTTTATCCAAAATATCAGCAACAACATTGAACTTAGGACCGAGAACAGCAGCGTGACGCTTCATAATTTCAATTGTGTGTTCCTTGTTCTTCAGATAACGAACATGGCGCAACTGATTCACCTTGTCGTAGGAAATCATCTGCGCAGAGAACAACTTGGTAAAGTATGCGATATTTGCCTCAGATGTCGCCATAACGGAGATGCCACCACCGGCAAGTGTGATCTTGGATGTAGAGGCGAACTCATAGACCATATCGGGATTGCCGGCTTCTGCGCACAGAGAGATAATATCCGGGAACGGAACATAATCGCCCTCAAATTCGTGAATGCAGTATGCATTATCCCACATAATGGCAAAATCGGGAGCCGCGGGCTTCAGGGAAGCAAACCGACGGATCGTATCATCGGAATAAATAATGCCATCAGGATTGGAGTATTTGGGTACACACCAGATACCCTTTACCTGGGGATCTTTTACAAGTTCCTCAACAAGGTCCATATCAGGACCGTTTGCTGTCATAGGAATCGTAATAAGTTCTGCACCAAAGAACTGCGTAACGGTAAAGTGACGGTCATAACCAGGGCTGGGACACAGGAATTTCACTGTTTCTTCTTTACACCAGGGACGCTGGCTGTGCAAAAGGCCGTGGCTATAGGCACGGGCGATCACATCGAACATAAAGTTCAGACTGGAAGTGCCGCCGACAAACACCTGAGAGGGCTTGCAATCCAGAATCTCAGCCCAATACTCTTTTGCGCATTTCAGGCCGGATAATTCGCCATAGTTACGGGTATCAACACCGTCAACGATGCAATCCTCCGGATTCTGAATTTCCTGCAGGATATCGCTGATGGCATCCAACTGCATTTTAGAGGGTTTGCCACGGGCCATATTCAATTTCAGGTTCTGTTCCTTACATGCTTCAAAGTGTGCCTTCGCACTTTGATATTCCTGTTCAAGTTCTGTGCGGGAAGCGGTTGCATACTGCATATGTAACATCCTTTCTCCATTAATTTACTATCCAATATTATATATCTGACACACAAAAATAACAACAACAATTTTCCTTTTCGGTGTAAAAATATGTTATTTTGTTGCACTGTACAACATTCAGGGACTTACAAAATCATTTTTATATATTTTACAGTATTGCTTTTTGGTATTTATTGCCTTAAAATTAATATATTCTTTTGACAACACGGGGAAAGGATGGGATCTATTATGAAAAGCACTGTCAGTGTGCCGGATTATTTTGGCAGCGATGTGTTTAATGAATCCGCAATGAAAGAAAGGCTTTCTGCTGAAATTTACAATGCTTGGAAACAATGTATTGAGAACAATTCCCCCCTGCCGCTGGATGTAGCAAACGAAATAGCCGATGCAATGAAAAACTGGGCTATTGAGAAGAATGCAACACACTACACGCATTGGTTTCAGCCAATGACGGGTATTACTGCCGAAAAACACGATTCCTTCATCACGCCAACCGGAGACGGCAAGGTAATTATGGAGTTTTCGGGCAAAGCATTGGTACGCGGCGAACCGGATGCCTCCTCCTTCCCTTCCGGCGGTCTGCGGGCAACATTTGAGGCCCGTGGTTATACTGCCTGGGATCCCACTGCTTTTGCCTTTGTAAAAGACGGTAGTTTATACATTCCTACCTGCTTTTTCTCCTACACCGGCGAAGCGCTGGACAAGAAAACACCGCTTCTGAAATCTATTGACGAGGTTTCCCGGGAAGCCGTTCGTATCCTTCGTCTTTTTGGCGATAATGATACAAAGCACGTCCGTGTTTCTGTAGGTGCAGAGCAAGAATATTTCTTAATTCCCAAGCCGATTTATGCGCAGCGGGAAGACCTGCGCCTGACCGGTCGCACATTGTTTGGCGCTGCGCCTCCCAAAGGTCAGGAACTTGACGACCACTATTTCGGAACGATCCGCACCCGTGTATCGAACTTTATGCGGGATCTGGATGAGCAATTATGGCGACTTGGCGTGTTATCAAAGACGAAACACAACGAGGGCGCTCCCTGTCAGCACGAATTGGCACCGATCTACAGCGATGCCAGCAATGCTTGCGATGCCAACCAGCTTACTATGATGGTTATGAAGAAATGTGCTGCAAAACACAACCTTGTATGTCTGTTGCACGAAAAGCCTTTCGCTGGTGTCAATGGTTCCGGCAAGCATAACAACTGGTCTCTTAGTACAGATACGGGACGAAATCTGTTTAATCCCGGAAAGACACCCAGACAGAACGCGCAGTTTTTGGTGTTCCTTGCAGCATTCATCAAGGGTATCGATGAATATCAGGATTTCCTGCGATGCACCGTTGCCTTCGCCGGTAATGATCACCGCTTGGGCGCGCAGGAAGCCCCTCCTGCTATTATTTCGATCTTCCTTGGTGATGAATTGACCGCCGTCGTTGATTCTATAATCAATGGCGCAAATTACGCAAATCCGGAAAAGAGTATGATGCGAATTGGCGTTGATGTCCTGCCGGTACTTCCAAAAGACACCACGGACAGAAACAGAACCTCTCCCGTTGCATTTACCGGAAACAAGTTTGAATTCCGTATGCTGGGATCTTCTCAATCCATTGCCGGACCTAACATCGCGCTGAATACCATTATGGCGGAAGAACTCAGTAAATTCGCAGACATCCTCGAGAAGGCTGAGGACTTTGACGCTGCTTTGCAATCATTGGTCTGTGATACCTTCACAAAGCACCAGAGAATTATCTTCAACGGAAACGGTTATTCTGATGAATGGAAAATTGAGGCAGCAAAGCGGGGGTTAAGCAATCTTCCCTCCACCGCCAAAGCACTTCCGCAATACATTTCCCCTAAGAACATCGATCTGGTGACCAAACACGGTATTTATACAGAGCAGGAATTCCGTGCCCGTTATGAGATCCATCTTCAGACATATAACAAACTGATCAATATTGAAGCGCGAACTATGATCGATATGGTTATGCATCAAATTCTCCCTGCCGCAATGCAATATTCATCGGATCTTGCCGAGAGCATCAACAGAAAAAACCATGCAACAGACGGTCTGTTACCTGCTGCGGCCGAAAAAACACTGCTAACCACTATTTCAAAGCACATTGATGCATTGTACGCAGAATGCGAACAACTGTCCGATCGCCTTAATTGCGTACCAAAAGACAGTCGCGATGCAATGGATTATTACAGCGAAAACATCGTTCCCGCTATGCAAACGATCCGTAATCACGCAGACAAACTGGAAGCCCTTACCGCAAAATCCTACTGGCCCTATCCTACCTATTCAGATATCCTATATTACTAAAAAATTCCCTATGGCGTTTTGCCATAGGGAATTTTCTTATTTCGATCCGGTAGAGCCAAAGCCCTTATCTCCACGGGCTGTATCAGATAGTTCTTCCACCTCTATATATTCCGGTGTAATAACGGGCGTAATTATGAATTGTGCAATTCGCTCCCCGTTTTCAACAGTCTGGCATTTGTTGCTGTGATTCAACAGCACAACCGTAATTTCTCCGCGGTAATCGCTGTCCACAACGCCGACCTTGTTCGCTGGTGCAAGCCCGCGTTTTGTGCCAAAACTGCTGCGCGCATAAATCAGTCCTGCACATCCTTTCGGAACCTCCAAGGCCACACCGGTAGGTATCCAGACCGTTTCGCCAGGTGCGATCTCAATCGTTTTCTCCAGGCAGGCATACAGATCTGCGCCTGCCGCTTCGGAAGTGCCATATGTGGGCAATTTTGCGCCCTCTCTTAATATCTTTGTACGAATTATGTTCATTTTTTCACCTATATATTATAAATATTATTTTCTAAAAATCTTTGAATAAGCGCTGTATATCCATCGCGGTCGAAAAGAAAACTGACACCGTGACCGGCGCCTTCAACCAATAGCAATTGCTTCTCTCCGGTGCAGGCATCAAATGCTTCTTTTGTCATTTCACAGGGAACGAAATCATCGGCAGTACCGTGAACCATCAAAATTGGCAGGCGGTTTCTTGACAGAGACCTGCGCGTATCCTTTTGTGATAGCGAGAATTTTGCGAATATTCGGGCAAATAGATCCGCTATCCAGAGGGAAGGCTCTGCAGGCAGATGAACAACACTTCTAAACACCTTTGAAATGATATCTTTCGGTGACGTAAAACCACAATCTGCAATGATACCTTTTACGTTAGAAGGCAACACTTGATCTGCCAAATACATCATTGTCGATGCACCCATAGAGATGCCGCTGAGAATCATTGGGAAAGCACCAAATTGACGGTTATGATATGCAATCCACTGTTTCATATCGGTGCTTTCTTTTACACCGAATGTTATAAATCTGCCCTGGCTTTTTCCGTGGCTGCGTTGCTCCGGAATCAACAAGTTCATACCGGCATCGTGATAGTAAGAAAATGCAAGGCCGAAATCCACCAACATAGTGCTGCGATAGCCGTGTGCAAACAATACAGTTCCCTTTGCATTCTCTGCCGGGATCCACAAAGCGTGTAATTTCAGTCCGTCTTCGCTCGTAGTATATACATCCTTGGCATCGTGATCCAAAAGCCATTGATGAGATTTCACAATAAACGGATAGTATTTCCCATAGGAGGTTTTCTTAATTTCCTCTTCGACCAACCAAGGCAAGTCTTTTCTGCGAACACAAGCTACAACAAAGACATATGCACCGCTCACCAAAATCAACAACAGCACAGCACTTAATACAAACAACAAAAACACAAACATTTACTCCTTGGTGCCAAATTTACCGAACCAACGGAAAGTTAAAGGCCAGACAATGCCTGCAACGATAACTATCAGAAAATAGCGAACCGCTCTTCCGATGGATTCTCCAAAAAGCATATTCAGCGGTGTTTTTAATCCACTTTTGACCGCGAGCACAAGCACAAGTCCAAATGCCACTTTAATAAGTTGCGCCCACCAAACAGCCTTTGTAGTGAAATGTATCCATTTTTCGTCTACGATATACACCACCAGCATTCCCAGAAGTGCGCCGACCAATGTATATGCATTTTTTAAATCGGAGGCGAGATTGTGCTGATCGATATCAGCAGGAAACGGATAAAACTCAACAAAACACAAATATGATATGCCGAGGACAAACATAACAGCAAGCAAAATTGGCATATTTCGCTTCGTATTGCCCAAAACAACGGGCTTCAAAATTAGCAGAAGAATAATTGCCAATGCAGCAGCAACCAAAACATCCAGAGGTGTATGAACGCCGATGTACATTCTGGAAAAAGGGACCAGAACTGCAACTACAATTGCCGCGATCCGCACCCATTTTGTTTTTACACTACAAGCAATACTGCCAAAAGTACCGACGGCATTTTGCGTATGTCCGCTGGGAAAACTGTAGCCACTGGCTGCCTCCCGGGCCTGCTCCAGAATTGTAAAATTACTGTCAAGCACCCATGGTCTGGGAATACGGAACCATAACTTCATAAATTGGTTTGCCAGAGTTCCAATAAATCCAACAGACAAAACATAATAGCCAAAATACTTATTGACACACCAAAACAGAATCAAGGCTGCTACCAAAAAGGCAGTCTCTTCACCAAGTTGCGTGATCAATAACATAAATTCGTTTAATCCGGGAATTCGAATTCCCTCGAGCCAATATAAGAATGACATCAAATCCCTCCTTATTGTTTTGATTATACACAAATATTATTAAATTGTAAAGAATAGCAAACATTATAATTGTCGTCTTGCCTTTTACTGCAGAAAAATATATAATGTGATAAAGAATCGATGCGAGGTGTGAATATGTTTTCTACAGAAAAGCGGTGTCAGTACCACAACAATCAACTGGCAGATGTGATCTGTCAACTGCGCTTTCCGGATATTCTTAGTATTAATGCCAATGAACCGGCTGAATTCCAGGAAATGATCCGTGCTGAATTTCCGCAATACGCAAAGCAAATGGAAACCGCTACTCCCAAAATAAGCGGTGTTCCCGGAAATTTTCATATCGATTCTCAACCTGCAACCGCAAACTACCGGTTTTCGTCGTCAGACGGTTTGTGGCAGATCAATTTGACCAGCAAATTCATTTCTATAACCTGCAAGCGATACACAAACTGGGAGGAATTTGCCCATAAGTTTGATCTGCCTCTTGCTGCGTTTATCAAAGTATATAAACCCGCTTATTTTCATAGGATCGGTCTTCGTTACCTGAATTTTATCTCCAGACAGGCACTTGGTCTTACTGACGTTCCTTTTTCTGAATTAATTGATCCTATGTACCTGGGCTTAATGGCCGATCCTTCCGCCAACGAACAGGCATTTAACCAGAACAGCGTTGATGCTGAAGTTGCGATTCGAAATGGATGCAGATTAAAAATTCACGCGGGTCCAGGATATGTGAAAAGAAACGGGCATACTGATAAGGAGATCAAGTTTATCATCGACCAGGATCTGTATATTGCAAACAACACTCCCGTGAATCAGGCTGCAGAGTCCCTGCAAATCCTGCATTCACAGGCTTTTCCGATATTCAGAGCCGCAATTACCGATATGCTCCACAACGCAATGGAGCCGGAAGAACTCTAAAAAAGGAGACGCTTATGCCACTATATTATTACGGGTTTGACTGGACATATCTCGTCCTTGTACTCCCCTGCCTGATTCTTTCTCTGTGCGCCAGTTCCATGGTGAACCGCACCTTCAAAAAATATTCTTCGCAAATTTCAGCCCGCAGAATTACCGGTGCTCAGGCTGCGCAGCGTGTTCTGGAAAGAAATGGAATTCACAATGTGAGAGTTGAAAGAATAACCGGAAATCTTACAGACCACTATGATCCTAAGAGCAATGTAATTCGCCTCTCCGACAGCGTATATGACAGTCCTTCAACAGCCGCCATTGGCGTTGCGTGTCACGAAGCCGGTCACGCTATTCAATATGCAGAAAACTATGGTCCCATTAAATTGAGATCAGCAATCATTCCTGTTACAAATTTTGGCTCAAAAATTGCTATGCCGCTGATCCTGCTGGGTTTGTTGTTCTCTTATCTCGGCAATTTCTCATATACACTTGTCTATATTGGAATTGCCTGCTTTGGTCTTTCACTTGTCTTTCAACTTGTAACACTTCCGGTTGAATTCAATGCCAGCCGCAGAGCAATACAAGCGATGGATCAATGCGGATTGCTTACAGAAGAGGAACTGCGCGGCGCAAGAAAAACATTAAGCGCCGCCGCAATGACATATGTTGCAGCTACCGCTGTATCTCTCGCACAAATCCTGCGTTTGATCTTAATTTTTGGCGGTGGACGCCGCAGCCGTCGTTAATATGTTTTATTCCGCACCGATATTGACAATCGGTGCGGAATTGTATATAATTTCGTCTGTATGAAAAGTATGAAAAGTAGGAAAGAAGGGATATAGTGGCAGGCGGAAAACACATATTGGGAAAAGGCAAAAGCCGAAGGGTTTTTGGTACAGCCAAGGTTGGTGACCGTGGTCAAATCGTAATTCCCAAAGAGGCCCGCGAATTATTTAATATTAAACCAGGCGATACATTGCTTATCCTTGGAGAGGAAGACACCGGATTGATCATCTCAAGACCGGATGTATTAAGCGTCATTGCCAATCAGATCTTTGAGAATGTAAAGAAAGAGGAAAACCAGAATGGATGAATTATTGGAATTGTACAGCCGTATGGGAATATCTCAGGCGGTATATGCATACGGCGAAAGAACAATTGAAAAATTGAAAGAGCGATTTGCCAAAATTGATCAGATCGCGGAATACAATCAGGCAAAAGTGCTGACAGCAATGCAAAAGAACCGCGTTTCCGCCGCTTGCTTTGCCGCAACTACCGGTTACGGATATGACGATGTCGGTCGAGACAATCTTGAAAAAGTTTACGCCGATGTGTTTCATACAGAGGCCGCGCTTGTTCGTCCTCAGATCACTTGCGGAACCCACGCCTTAACTGTGGCACTTTCTGCCAATCTGCTTCCCGGCGACGAACTGCTCTCCCCTGTTGGTATGCCTTACGATACTCTGCAGGAAGTTATTGGCATTCGGGAGAGTCCTTGCTCATTGAAAGAGTACGGCGTTTCCTACCGGCAAGTGGACCTGCTGGAAAACGGTGCATTTGACTACGACGGTATTCGCAAGGCCATCAACGATAAAACAAAACTTATTACAATTCAACGCTCCAAGGGCTATGCAACACGCCCCACATTCTCCGTTAAACAGATCGGTGAATTGATTGCTTTTGTAAAAGAAATCAAACCTGATGTTATCTGTATGGTCGATAACTGTTACGGCGAATTCGTGGAGACAATCGAGCCTTCCGATGTGGGGGCTGATATGGTTGTCGGTTCTCTGATCAAGAACCCAGGCGGCGGTCTCGCTCCCATCGGCGGATATATCTGCGGAACGCAAGAATGTGTAAGCCGCTGTGCTTATCGCCTCTCCGCACCCGGATTGGGTCAGGAGGTCGGTGCAAATCTGGGCTTGATGCCCTCTTTGTACCAAGGTTTCTTCCTTGCTCCTACCGTTGTCGCCGGCGCTGAGAAAGGTGCGATTTTTGCGGCAAATCTCTATGAACCTCTGGGTTTCCGCTGTGTTCCTGATTCCAACGAGAGCAGACACGACATTATTCAAGCGGTCGAATTGAAGAGTGAAGAAGGTATGATCGCATTCTGCAAGGGCATTCAGGCTGCGGCGCCGGTCGATTCCTTTGCAACTCCCCTACCGTGGGATATGCCGGGATATAACGATAAAGTTATTATGGCTGCCGGTGCATTTGTCCAGGGCTCTTCCATTGAGTTGTCAGCCGACGGTCCCATCCGCCCGCCTTATGCGGTATATTTCCAGGGCGGTCTTACCTGGCATCACGCAAAAATCGGTATCCTTCTGAGCCTTCAGAAGATGATCGATGCAGATCTCGTAAAAATATAATCAGGAGGATTGTTTATGAATTGGTTTTGGTTTGCAATTATAGCACTTCTGTGCTGGTCAGGATCTGACTTCTTCTCGAAAATTGGCTGTCGCGATAACCGCGATAAATACAGCCAGTTTAAGATGGTAATGGCTGTTGGTCTCGTGATGGGTGTTCACGCACTCTACGAGATCATCGGCGGCGTTAGCATCAGTTGGGATATTATCCTGACATATCTGCCCGTATCCCTGCTGTACATTGGTTCTATGGCGCTTGGCTACGTTGGTCTTCGTTACATTGAACTGTCCATCTCTTCCCCCATTTGTAACGCGTCCGGCGCCCTGGTTGCCGTTATGAGCCTGATTATGGGCACAGCAGAAATGGATCATCCTCTGCAGTATGTTGCAGTAGCGCTGGCTTGCATCGGTGTTATCGGTCTCGGTTTTGTTGAGGCCACCGAGGACAAAGAACTGCGCGCTGCGAGACAAGAGGCATCTAACTATAAATATGCAAAGTCCTGGCTGGCACTTGCACTCCCTATCGCATACTGCCTCCTGGATGCAGCCGGTACATTTGCTGACGCCCTTGTACTGGAAAACCTCAATGAAGATTCTGCTAACGTAGCCTACGAACTTACATTCTTTGCGGCTGGTATTTGCTGCTTCGTTTATACAGTGCTGATCAAAAAGCAGCCCTTGGTCGCAAAGGTTGAGCGTCCCAAGTATATTGGCGCATTGTTTGAAACTGCCGGTCAGTTCGCATATATCTATGCATTGGCAGATACAGAACACGTCGCTATGTCTGCTCCCATCATCTCCTCTTATTGTATCGCATCCGTCCTTTGGAGTCGCATCTTCCTGAAAGAGAAACTCAGTTGGAAACACTATGCTGCAATTGCAGTAACCGTTGCAGGCATCATTATAATGGGTGTCTTTGATATGTAATATAAAAACCCGGTGCTTCAGCACCGGGTTTTATATTATCCAATCAGTTAACTCGAACAATGCAGGTATATGTGACTCCGTCAATTGTAACGCTTACTTCTGCCTTACCGGCTGCCAAAGCGGTAATATTATTGCCGTCAACAGAACACACATTGGAATCGTTGATCTGCCAGGTAACATCTACAGAATTGTTATTCTCATCAAGAAGACTCAGAACAAAACTCTCGCCGATTTTCAAAGTTACATCGTTTTCTCTGTCTTCTGTGTTGAGTTTGTAAGTTCCTTGGACCGTGGGAACATCATCTTCGCTTGCAACAGGAGCGTCACAGCGAACTATACAACTGACTTTCTTGCCCTGATATTCAGCATAAACAGTTGTGTAACCACCGCCGACAGCGGTCACAACACCGTCTTTAATAGTGGCAACTTTTTCATCATCCGAGGTCCATTTAATCTGATCGACAGGAATATCACCATCATACAATTTCCAAGTCGCACCTTTGCTGGACAGCGTGAAATCCTCTCGGTTAAGTTTGATTTCAGCATTACCGGATACAGGCTCTGTGGTAGGTTCTGTAGTTTCTGTTGTCTCTGCAGGTTCAGTAGACGGCTCTGTGCTATCGCCAAAATTGCAAACAATCTGACATGTTGCTTCAGCAGAGCCACAGATCACAGTAATTGTTGTCTCACCGGAGCCGACGGCTGTGATGCGGCCTTCATCATCTACCGTAGCAACAGAATCGTCTGCAGAAATGTATTGGATTTCTTCTGTGGTGTCAGCAGGTGTTAATGTAGCATTGACAAAAATCGCTGCACCGGGATGATCAAAGGTAATCGCAGACTTACTAAGATCGATCTTTTCACACAGAACTGAATCCGAGGTACTTTCAACGGTGGTTGCTTCGTTTGTAGATACTGTAGTATCTTTTGTTTCGCTGTTGTCGGGTAACTCGGGAGCAAGGAAGCGCACTGCGATGTAAATTGCAACAGCCAGAATCGCAATAAGCAAAATAGCAATTGCTACCACAAAGCCTTTGTTTGCCTTCTTGGCATTATCATCAGCAGGCGAATCCGACTTCGCGGAAGATTCCGTATTTGATACTGTTTTTCCCTGGTTTCTCTTCTTGACATTTGCTTTTGAGAAGCGACCACCCTTCACATAGGTGTATGTACCGTTTGGACGTGTATCTTTCTCGTCAGAATTGATCTGCACCGTAGTAATATCAGCAGGACGCACACATCCACAAATAGGACATTGCGTTGCAGATTCAGGATATGAGGTGCCACAAACGTCACAAATTATTTTACTCATAACTAACCTCCAGACCGCGCACACTCAGCTGCGTCAAAATTCTTAAATATTATAGCATTATTTGCTGAATAAAACAACCATAAAGATGTTGCTTTTTTTATAAATTTATTTTATCATATATGTGTATATGAAAAGGAGGCGATAATTGTGTCAGAACCTAAACTGATTTCGCCAATGCTCGACAATTTTGATATGGGAGATCCGATCAGCGAACACAACGGTGTTCGTTGTTGTCCTGCTATGGAGAAGGACTCTGATGATAAATATATAGTAAAAATCATTTCCACACCCGCATCCCAAACACAGTTGGATGCGCTTTTGCTCAGCGGCGCGTTCCCCGATACAGACGCTGCATCTGAATATTTCAGATCACTTGCGGATAATGTTGTTTCAGAAGCAGAAACACTCAGGGATCTTTCCCAATCCGAAGGATTTATCCCGTATGCAAATTGGCAAATGGTCCCTATGGACGAAGGTGTTGGCTTCGATGTGTACCTTCTGAGTGAGTACAGAAACACACTCCAACAACATCTCCGTTGCGGCTCTTTGACGCATCTTGCTGCACTGAATCTGGGACTGGATCTTTGTGATGCTTTGGCAGCCAGCCGCCGTTACGGATACCTTTATGCCAATTTAAAGCCTAACAATATCTACTATGTCAATAACCAAGGCTATCGTATCGGCGATATTGGTTTTCTGAAACTGGATTCGTTAAAATATGCATCCCTTCCTGACAGATATCGCAGTGAATACACGGCACCTGAAATTTCGGATGCCTATTCCGCATTGAATACAACTATCGACATTTATGCAGTCGGCTTGATCCTCTATCAGGTGTTCAACGACGGTCTCTTGCCGGTAGCAGACGAATCCCTGGAAGAAACAGGCTTTGCACCTCCTGCATACGCTGACTATGAAATGGCTGAGATCATCCTCAAAGCCTGCGCACCCGACCCTGCCAACCGCTGGCAGGATCCCGCCCAAATGGGTCAGGCTTTGGTTGCCTATATGCAGCGCAACGGTGCCAATGATTTGCCGATCGTCCCTCTCCCGGTGGGCGAACCCGCTGAAGAAGACGAACAGCAAGAAAGTGATGATACAGCGGATAGTTCCGATACTTTAATCGTTGACAATGACGATCACAAGCCGATATCCGGCGAAGTCACAGACGATCCTGAAATTGAAATCACTGAAGAACAGATATTTACGGAAGATTCCGAAGGCAATCTCACCTTCCTTGACGAAGAGCAGGAGGACGAGACTGTTCCCGGCGACCCGATTGAAGTATCCGCAGAGATCTCTGATGTCGAAATAACAGAAGAAGTATCGGAGATGCTGGATCAGGCAGATGAGTTGATCGCGCATCCTACACCGGATCCCGTGATTCAGCCTGAGGCGATTGAGGTTCAGGTACCGCCTGTTGTTCAGGAAACAACTGAGGCCGATAATGATACAACAGAAAATGCGGACACTGAAGAAACTGCAGAAGCGTCTCCTGCTACGGAAGAAGAAACGGACGAATCTCAGGAAGCAAACTGCGATTCTGTTGAAGAAACGGAACAAAAAGAAGCACCAAAATCCAGCGCAAAGTCGTGGCTTATCAACCTTTTTGTAATCATATCTGTCATCGCACTGTTGGTTGCAGGATTCTTCTTCTATAAAGACTATTATCTCCAGCCGATTGAATCCATTTTGCTTGAGGACAGTGGTAACGGCACCTTGACTGTCTATATCACTTCCAATGTTGATGAGAGCAAGTTGAAAGTTATTTGCTCTGATACATATGGCAACCAACTCACAGCCAATGTTGAAAACGGAAAAGCAGAATTCCACAATCTTGCACCCAATGCCGCATACCGCGTAAAAGTCGATATTGACGGCTTCCATCGCCTCACCGGAGATACCTCTGCTGCATATACCACACCGAAACAAACCAATATTGTGCAGTTCACAGCAGTAACCGGCACTGAGGACGGAAGTGTCGTTCTTGGTTTTGCGATTGACGGACCTGATTCCGAACAATGGAAGGTCAGTTATACTGATGACAACGGACAAAACCAGGAGATTGTATTTTCCGGTCATATCCTGACGATCAACCCTCTTACTCTGGGTAATTCCTACACATTTACTCTTACACCTGTTGATGACATTCAGGTTGCCGGTACAAATACCGTTACCCACACAGCCTCTAAAATCGTAAAAGCAAAAACTGTTTTAATTACGGGTAGAGTAAATAACACACTGTCCGCGATTTGGGCTGCAGAAGAAGGTGTAGAGATCAAAAACTGGACTGTTCGCTGCTACGGCGACAACGGTTTTGACGAAACCTTTGTAACCAGCGAAACCGAGGCAACATTTAATATTCCTGATGAAAGCACCGACTATACTGTGGAGGTAATTGCAGCAGGAATGAGCGTCGGTGAACGCGCATTTGCTCCGGCAAATTCCATCACAGTTGGAAACTTCAAGGCCGACAATGCAAATCCCAATCAGTTGAGCATTATATGGGAATCTACATCTGAGATCTCTGCTGAAGGCTGGGTGCTGTCCTATACCGAAGACGGATCTCCTGCCAAGGATCTTATCTGTAAAGACAATCAAGCTGTAATCTCCCCTGTCGTCCCCGGTTGCGAATACTATTTGACACTGCAGGCCGCCAACGGCAAACCGGTCCTTGGTGGAGTTCGTGTGTATAACGCTCCTGAGGCAACCATATTCGAAGGTTACGGCGTCGTTGCAGAAAACCTTGAGTTTGCTTTGTGTCGTACCCCTTCCTATTCCGGCTGGAATCGTTATGACCTCGGCGACGACGACTATACTGACACATTTGAAGTCGGTGAGAATGCATCTTTCCTGGTGCATTTACGCAGCGAATACGAAAGTTCTGATGACGAAATCGTCACATTGTTTGTATTCCGCGATGAAAACGGCGTTATTGCAGCCACCTCGACCGTCACGGACACATGGCAAAATATGTGGTATCGCAACTACTGCGAACTTGATATCCCTGCCCTCCCTCAGGTTCCCGGCAAATACACAGTAAGCATCTATTTTAATGGCGCTGCTGCAGGCCAATGTGAACTTACCGTAGTTGGAGAATAATACACATCAAAAAGTACCCATACCGTACAAAAACGGTATGGGTACTTTTAAATTTTGATCCTGTACGTATGGTACTGATTGGATACCGAACCATCCAACAGACAAGCACAGTCAGTTAAATGCTCAAAACCACACGACTTATGCAAAGCGACAGAAGCGGCGTTATTCTTTCGAATATGTGAATACACATTCCGGTCACCGTTGCGTTGAAACTGCCTTAAAACTGACTTCATAAGTTCACTGGCATATCCTTTACGCCTTTCTTCAGGCAGTGTTTCAATTCCCGCAATTAAATACCCGTCACGAAATCGTTGCCAACGAAGGGCGCTTTTGTATGCTCCGTTCTCGACCCAAACTGCATAGGCGCTTTCCTGTTCGGCGAGAAAATCCAGCGTGTCCTCGTAGAAGAAATCATTTTCATTTTCGTGATAGACCTGTTGCAGTTGTGTAAAATCAAGACCGGTAGAAGAGTAAAATAATCTTAGCATAATGACATTAAATTGTTTCGCCCAAAATAGATTTTGTGGCATATGCATTCAGTGACATATCCGCCGTATTACCGGCAAGATACTCATAATACGCCTGCGAGCCGATCATAGCAGCGTTGTCGCCACATAGTGACAACGGCGGCATATAGATGTCTGTCCCCATCTGTTCAGCCATAGCAGAAATATCCTTGCGAATCCTGGAATTGGCCGCAACACCACCGGCAACTGCCAACTTCTTGTATCCTGTCTTTTCAAGCGCAAGTTTTGCACGAGGTACAAGCGTATCAGAAACCGCAGCCGAAAAAGATGCGCACAAATCGGCTATTTTGAGTTCTTCCCCAACCTGCTGTGCGTGATGGATCAAATTCAGCGCAGCCGTTTTCAGCCCGGAGAAACTCATATCGAAGGGATTTTCACCGGCTTTTGCGCGTGGCAATGTATATGCATCATCATTGCCGTTAGCAGCAGCCTTATCAAGAGCAGCACCACCGGGATATGGCATGCCAAGCACACGGGCAACCTTGTCAAAGCACTCACCTGCCGCATCATCCAGAGTGCCACCCAAAATTTCCATTTTGGTGTAGTCCTGAACATCAACAAACATTGTGTGACCACCGGAAACTACCAAACACAGAAACGGCGGTTCCAGTTCAGGATACGCCAGATAGTTTGCCGCAATATGACCTCGGATATGATGCACCGGTATCAAAGGCTTGTCCAGCGCCAGGGCAGCAGCCTTAGCAAAGTTTACACCAACCAATACTGCACCAATTAATCCAGGGGCATAAGTTACAGCCACAGCATCAATATCTTCCCTTGTCAGGTTTGCCTGCATCAACGCCTGATCTGCAAGGCCGTAAATTGCTTCAATATGCTTGCGGGATGCAATTTCCGGAACGACGCCACCATAGATACGGTGCAGGTCTACTTGTGAAGAAATACAATCCGTCAGAACGGTTCTGCCATCTGCCACAACGGCAACAGCAGTTTCATCGCAGGAAGATTCAACTGCAAGAATGTTCATACATCCCACTCCTTTCGTAAGATCAATGCTGCTTCCTTGGGATTTGCGTAATAGTTCGGTCTGCATCCAACCTGAATAAATCCAAGTTTCTCATACAGCGCAATAGCAGCGCTGTTAGATTGGCGCACCTCCAGAGTCAGAGAAGAAACCTTTTCGTCACCAAGATTTCTGATCAACTCCTGCACTAAATTCCCAGCAATCCCTTGTCTGCGGAATTCCGGTGCAACCGCCAGATTCATCATATCCGCTTCCCCCATCACCGATTGGGAGCCCACATAGCCTGCTACAATATCTCCCTCAACCGCTACAATCCATAACGATAAGGGATTTGTCAACTCGCTCTTTATTGCCTTTTCACTCCAGGGCATACTGAAACATATTGCCTCCAATTCAGCAACCTGGGTTATATGGGAAGCATTCATTTTGATATATTCCATTACTTTGCCTCGTACCAGTTCTTTCCCCATTTTGCTTCTGCCAAGAGCGGAACTCTCAATTTAGCAACCTCTTGCATCTTACTGCTTACCAGTATTGAAACCTCAGAAGCAATTTCTTCCGGGCATTCCACAATCAGTTCATCGTGCACCTGCAGCAGTAATTTTGCCTGGGGATATTCGTTTTGCAAAGCCTTATCAACACGAATCATCGCCAATTTGATCAAGTCTGCCGCCGTTCCCTGAATGGGCGTGTTCAATGCCATCCGTTCTGCGCCTTGCCGGATATTAAAGTTACTGCTCTTTAGTTCAGGCAGATAACGGCGGCGACCGTATAATGTTTCCGTATAGCCGCATTCCCGGGCGTCAGAGACAACTTTTTTCATATAATCACGAACACCGTGATATGTGGAAAGATAGCTGTCAATGTATTCCCTGGCCTCATAGCGACTAACACCGATGTCATCGGACAGCGAAAATTCGGAAATACCATATACGATTCCAAAATTGACTGCTTTCGCATTTCTGCGCTGCAGGGGTGTTACATTCTCAGGCGCAACACTGAACACTTGCGACGCCGTGGCGGTGTGAATATCCATACCACTGATAAACGCATTACACATCGTTTCATCATTGGCAATATGGGCAAGTACGCGCAGTTCTATCTGACTATAATCTGCATCTACAAGAACACAACCGGGTTTTGGAACAAACATCTTTCTGATCTCGGCGCCAAGATCGTTACGCACCGGAATATTCTGCAGATTGGGATCCGTAGACGAAAGACGACCGGTTGCCGTCACCAAATTCTGAAATGTTGTACGAATTCTGCCATCGGTATCGATTACCTTCATCAAACCGTCTGCATAGGTGGAATTCAACTTGGTCAGCATCCGGTAATCCATAATTGCAGGAATGATCGGGTGCTTGTCTTTCAGTTTTTCCAACACATCTGCGTTTGTAGAATATCCGCTCTTAGTTTTCTTTACGGGAGGCAAACCTAACTTATCAAAAAGAAGCTCCCCCAATTGTTTGGTGGAATTGATATTGAACGGACCGTCTGCATAGGCAAATATCTGGTGTTCACAATCAGAAATCCGCTGCTTAAGCATAGATCCAAACTGTTCTAACTGGTTTTTATCAATAGCAATTCCAGTTTTTTCCATTCTGTACAGGACAGTACAAAGAGGCAGTTCAATATCCCGATACAACTGCAGCATCCCGTGTTTTTCCAGTTCAGACGGCATAACAAACTGAAGATTCCAAAGTGCCTGCGCACAAGCAGCAGCATCAGCATCGTCAATACTTATTCCGAGGAAATTGGTTGCCAATTTAGATAACTTATAATCCGATTGCGTCGGATTAAGATTATACGCTGCCAAAGCAGTGTCGAATTCAAAATCCTCAAAGTGTAAACCAAGGCTGTCCAGCCGATGCAACGTAGTTTTGATATCGTGGCAGATCAGCGGACCGGGAACAAAGTCCATAGCCATTTGCGCTTCCATCGGTGTAAGCACGTAGGTACCATTTTCCCACGCAACAGCAACCGAACTATCCTCCGCCAGATACAGCGCACAGGGTGTTCCGTTTGCAGGCAATGCATCTGCTTTGGGCAGAGATTTTAACTCCACCACTTTGGGAACATCAGCAGACTCTGCCCCTCGCAGTCCGTAGCGGTCGATCAAACGGACAAACTCCAGTTTTACAAACAAAGAGTAGAGTTTACTGCGGTTGTACGGCTGAATAACGGCATCCTTCGGTTCAAAGTCAATGGGAGCATCCGGACGGATCGTTGCCAAGTCATATGACAGGTACGCACTGTCTTTACCCGATACCAGTTTTTCCCGCAATTTGGGACGGATGGACGTATCATCCAGATTGGAATAAACGCCATCCAGCGAACCGAACTTCAGCAAAAGGTCTGTTGCGGTTTTGGGTCCAACACCTGCAACGCCGGGGATATTGTCAGAAGAATCTCCCATCAATGCTTTCAGGTCGATCATCTTCGACGGCTCAAAGCCGTACTCTTCACAGAACTTATCACGGTCATATAACGTTGCTGTAGTTTGTCCCGGACGGGAGATCACCAGTTTTACTTTTACGTGATCGTCAATAAGTTGCAGACTGTCTCTGTCACCGGTGACAATGACGCATTCCCAATCATTATTGCCGCAAATCTTGCCCACTGTACCGATCACGTCATCCGCTTCCCAGCCCTGGCATTCGTATACCGGGATGTTCATCGCACTGAGAACTTCCTTCATAATCGGCATTTGCTGCGCAAGTTCTTCCGGCATTCCGTGTCTGGTGGCCTTATAGCCTTCATACTGCAGGTGGCGGAAGGTAGGCTCATGCAGATCAAATGCTACACAAACGGCATCAGGATTCTCTTCCTTCTCCATACGCTCCAGTATATTCAAGAAACCGTAGATTGCATTCGTGTAAAGCCCCTCACGCGTTGTAAGGGGCTTTACACCAAAAAATGCTCGATTGATAACGCTGTTACCGTCAAGAATCAGCAGTTTCATACTCTTCTCCACTTTGCACCCTGGGGGGTGTCGATAATTTCAATTCCCATATCCTTCAATTGATCGCGGATACGGTCAGCCTCAGCATAATTCTTTGCTTTCTTTGCTTCAGTGCGCGCTGCGACCAAAGCATCGACCTCGGGGTCAGCAGAAGCTGCCGCCTGTTCCTCTTCTTTCTTACGAAGAGATTCTGCTGCCTGAAGCAGATTTAAGGACAGCACCTGATCGAAATCTGCCAATGCAGCCAGTTTGGTTGCATCCGTTGTTTTCGCCTTCAACACATCATACACAGCAGTCACTGCCAGAGAAGTGTTCAAATCTCCGTTCAACGCACCGTTGAAACGCTCCTTCAGAGCAGACAAGGTGTCACGATCGATATCGCCAACATTATTCAATGTTGCAATCTTGGCAATCAGTTTCTCGTAAGCAACCGCAGCATTGTCAAGGTTCTCCCAACTGAACACCAAATTTCTGCGATAGTGGCTCTGCAGGCAGAACAAACGGTAAGCCATAGGATCGTAACCCTTCTGCTCCAGCAGACTGACCGTCAGGAACTCACCTTTCGATTTGGACATCTTACCGGTATCTGTGTTCAGGTGATGAACATGGAACCAGTAGTTACACCACTTGTGACCCAGGAAACTCTCAGACTGTGCAATCTCATTGGTGTGGTGCGGGAAAGCATTATCGATACCGCCGGCGTGGATATCCAGATCTTCACCTAAATACTTCATAGAAATACCGGAGCACTCAATATGCCAACCGGGATAACCAACGCCCCAGGGAGAATCCCATTTCAGAGCCTGATCTTCAAATTTGGATTTTGTAAACCAAAGGACAAAGTCGTTCTTGTTGCGCTTATTTACGTCTTCTTCAACACCTTCACGAACACCAATGGCAAGATCTTCCTCATCGTGATCATTGAATACATAGTATTTTTCCAGTTTAGAGGTATCAAAATACACATTTCCGCCTGCAACATAGGCGAAACCTTTTTCAAGCAGACCTTCAACGATCTTAATAAACTCGTCGATACAACCGGTGGCAGGCTGGATGATCTCAGGTTTTTTAATGTTCAGTTTTTCGCAATCTGCAAAAAACGCATCGGTATAGTACTGCGCGATCTCCATAACGGATTTATTTTCACGCTTTGCGCCTTTGAGCATTTTGTCTTCACCGGTATCAGCATCGGAAGCCAGATGTCCAACATCCGTGATGTTCATAACGCGCATTACATTATAGCCCTGATACCGCAATGCCTTTTCCAGCACATCCTCCATAATATAAGTGCGCAAATTTCCGATATGCGCAAAGTGATAAACAGTAGGTCCACAGGTATACATCTTTACAACATCCGGGGAATTCGGCTGAAACAGTTCCTTCTTATGGGACAAGGAATTATATAGATACATAGTATTTCCTCCTTAAATCGATTAATAAAAAACACCTCTTGCGCACTGCACAAGAGGCGGGTTAAACAAACTCGCGGTTCCACTCTCATTTTTAACTCAAATAAAATTCGCTCCCGGACGCACTTTCCTGTTCCGACACTATCCGGGTTTTCAGCCAAAGACCCGAATTCTCTGCAAGATAAAGAACACTACTCTTTCCGTTCACTGCGATATTTAATTTTATTTATTCTAACATCTGTACACGATATTTGTCAAGGTTTGCCTAAGCAGGAACACAAAAAACATTGCAGTTCGATTTTTGATATGTTATAATACAAAAAACGACAAATTATTGGAGATACAGATATGAAAAAGTTTATTGCTTTCCTGATCATACTGAGTATGTGCGCATCCCTTGCCGCCTGCTCAACCGAACAAGAAAATCAACCCAGCACATCCGTTTCTTCTACTGTAGGCACAACCGGCGAGGCAACCCAACCTGACGATAGCACCGGCGTCCGCCAGTTACCTATGTTCTCCGTTTCATTGCCCATAGCAACACAGACAACTACCGCCGAAGATGGCACGGAGATCTTTAACTACAGTTATCAAAGCATATCATTGATCGGACCTGAGGCTGATATCGCTGATTCGATTATTCTCAATTTCCTAAATCACATTGACAGTACCGTCGCTTCTGCCAACTCAATGAAAGAATTTGCTGTTGAGCAGCAAAAGATTAGTGAAAACTGGAATCCCTATTTTTACGAAATTATTTATCGACCGGTAAGACTTGATCCGTCCGTATTAAGCCTTTACGGAAGAATCGTCACCTTTAGTGGCGGTGCTCACCCCGAAACACATTTCAGTTCCATCAATTACGATCTCACAAACGGCAACGTACTGAAACTGACTGATGTGCTCGTTGCCGACACCTCCGCCGAAACCATTTCCAATGCAGTAATCAAAGCGCTGACAGAAATCAAAACCGAGGAGCAGTTATATGAAGGTTTTGAAGACTTTGTTCTTGAGCGTTTTACAAAATCACTTGGTAATGACCGCAGTTGGCATCTTGATGCCAATGGTTTGACTTTCTTCTTCTCTCCCTATGAAATTGCACCCTATGCAAGTGGTGATGTATCCGTAACACTCCAGTACAGCGACCTTGTTGGCGTTTTAAAAGACGAATACTTCCCTGTCGAAACCGAAGACGCATCCGGCGAGATCTCCGCAGAGATCTTCTCTGACGACCTGATAAATAAGTTCAATCAGTTCTCTGAAATCATTATCGACGAGAACAGCCAGAAATTTATCCTCTTTACTGACAGTTATGTCCGGGATATCACATTGTATACCGGCACCTGGTCACCTTTTGACGATTCCTTTGTTGCAGACAATGAAATTTTCTACGCTACAAGTTTGACACCCGGCGATGCTGTTTTGGTCGTATCTGCACTAAACGGTGAATTTCCGTCACTGTATTTAAAATATAATACCAACGGCAAAACGGTAGAAAAAATGCTTATGCTCGACAAGTTGACCGGTGGCATTAAATTAATTGATGCTTAGTCTCTGGGGCCTGACCTTGATGTCAGGCCCTTTTTATATTCAGATATCAACCTGAAAAGTTCCGGGCTCAGAAAAGCAACTGCTATCAAATTCGGAATTAACATTAATCCATTGACGATCTCAGAAAGCATCCAAACGGTATCCGTCTGCAGGACAGCGCCGACAACAGCAGTCAGAAACTGGAATAAGACAAAATATTTCCAAGCCCTCTCACCAAAAAGGAATTGGGCGCATCTTGCTCCGTACAATCCCCAGCCAAGCACTGTTGCCAGCGCCAGAAGACACAAAACAACTGTAATCAAAACAGCTACCCATTGTCCGTACACGGCGCAATATGCCTGATTCGTGAGAACAATACCAACATCCTGCCCATAAGGAACTGGAACGCCTGAACAGAGAATGACCAAAGCGGTCATTGTGCAAATCACTATGGTATCAATAAAGACCTCCATAATGCCCAGTAGACCTTGTTCAGCAGGATGCTCCACACTTGCAGATGCATGTGCGATAGATGCTGTACCCATTCCCGCTTCATTGGTGAATACCCCTCTGGAAGCACCAACACGAATTGACACGAACACAGATCCTAATACGCCGCCCGTTACTGCACGGGGAGAAAATGCTCCAACAACTATTGATTTCAATGCGGAGGGAACACGACCGTAACATGTTATTAAAACCCCCGCACTAAGCAGCAGATACAGCACAGATGCAAACGGAACCAATTGTTCAGCCACTTTTCCAATTCTCTTTACGCCACCAAAAAGCATTGATGTAACCAGTGCAGCAAAAAGCGTGCCTAAAATCAGGGATACCCAGGGATCAAACGCGAATTCATAACTTTCCAACACACTTTTGATACTGCCAATAACGGTATTGATCTGTGTGGCATTTCCAACGCCAAAGGAAGCAACCAGACCAAAAAAACTATAGATACCCGCAAGAAACGACCATTTCCTTCCCATTCCGTTCAGAATCATATACATCGGACCGCCAAGATATTCCCCCGACTTACTCCTTATGCGATAGCGAATTGCAAGGGTGGTTTCTGCAAACTTTATAATCATTCCAAGGATGCCGCATATCCACATCCAAAAAATGGATCCGGGACCGCCGATGGCAATTGCTCCGGCAACACCCGCCAAATTCCCGGTACCAACTGTTGCTGCCAGCGCTGTACAAAGTGCCTGATACGGTGAAACACCGCGTTTTCTGTCCTTAGTGCACCTAAACTGTCGTATAAATGCCCCCAAGGCTTTCGGAAACATAGTAATTTGGAAAAAACCTGTTCGAACGCTTAAGTAGATACCAACACCTAAAACCAATATAAGCGCAGGAATCCCCCAAACAAAACCATTTATCCTCTCGATAATATTAAGCATCTTTTCCCCCTTATACACAAAAAAGCAGCACCCTGTTCAGGTGCTGCTTTTGTACTGTTTTGTTATTCCCACTGTGACCAAATTTCCGGACAGTAACCCACCGTAACATTCTTACCGTTCCGGACGATCGGTGTTCGCATCAAGGAAGGATCATCAAAAACCTTGTCCTCCTTGGCAATCTTGTCGTCCATATATCGCATCAGCGTAATGTCCTGCGACTTGCCGTCCCAATCAATCAGATTATCAATTCCACCGACACCGCGCAGTACTGCATCGAATTCCTTCCCTGAAAGACCATAGCGCAACAGATCTACGTACTGATACTTTATGCGGCGTTCTTTGAAATATCTCTCAGCTTTCTTAGTATCAAAGCATTTATTTCTACCAAAAATCTGAATATTCAATATACCACCTCCATCAGGCACAAGCCGCAGGCAGGCACAGCAGGACCGGCAGCTGACCGTTCTGCTCCGAACAGATCCGGAATACTCTCCCGATTTCTTTCTCCAACGCCAACCTCAAGCAATGTACCGACCATAATGCGTACCATATGTTGCAAAAAACCGTTACCGGTAACAGTAAACACGATTTCCTGCCCTTCTTCGCTGATTAAAAAACTACGAATACATCGAACTGTGGATTTCTTCATTTTTCTGTTTCCGCAAAAAGCCGAAAAATCGTGCGTGCCGACAAAGTATTGCGCCGCAATTCGCATTGCTTCCGTATCAAATTTTCTACGGTCAATATAAACAAACTTTCTGTCAAAAACGCAAGGCGCTGCACCGTTCCAAATACGGTAACAATAGGTTTTTTCCTTCGCATTTAGTCGTGCGTGAAAACGGTCGGAAACATTCTTGCAAGAATATACGCCGATATCCTCCGGCAGGTATTTGCGCAGCCCCACAAGGATTTCATCACATGATATGGTACTTTCGCAATGAAAATTAACAACCTGATGCAAGGCGTGGGTACCTGCATCCGTACGTCCGCTGGCAGATACTTCAATAGGCTCATCCAATAAACGCGAGAGTGTTGTTTCCAGTTTATCCTGAATTGTAGAATCACCAGGTGATAACCGTTGCCAACCTTTGTATCGCGTACCTTCATAGCAGATATCAAGCCGCAGATTCCGCATAATCCTCAAGTTCCTTTCTTGCTTCCCATTCGCTGTCCGCAGAAAACAGAAAACTTCCGTTTATGTCATATACGTGAACGTGTCCGTGTTCATACTGAATTGAATACATAATCATCATCCTTTCTTATCGTCTGATGATATTGTAAAACTCTTTCAGTGTAATAAAACGGACAATAAATATCAATCGATCACTTCATAGCCGGCATCAACAATCGCCTTTTTAATTGCATCCAACGATCCGTTTCCTGTTATTGTTACATTCTTTTCCTGCAAGTCGACCACCGCATCCGTGACACCCTCTATGCCTTTGCAAACACTTTCCACACGGGCTTTACAATGGGGACACATCATACCTTCTACTTTGATAACTGTTTCCATAGTTAACTCCTTCTCATTCGATTTCACTTCTTCAATTTCTTTATTGGCCTTGAATTTGGATCTGAAAAACCGTAGACGCAAGGCATTGGTAACCACAAACACAGAACTCAAACTCATTGCCGCTGCACCCAGCATAGGACTCAGTTGAATTTGGAAGAAAGGATACAGCACGCCTGCCGCAACAGGAATTCCCAGGCAATTATAGAAAAATGCCCAGAACAAATTTTCTCTGATGTTACGAATCGTTGCCCTGCTTAATTCTATTGCGTGACAAACATCAAGCAAACCGTTGTTCATCAGCACGATATCAGCCGACTCCATAGCGATATCTGTTCCCGCACCAATCGCAATGCCAACATCTGCTGTAACCAACGCCGGGGCATCGTTGATGCCGTCGCCGACCATCAGCACTTTTGCACCGTTGTTTTGCAGTTTTTCAATAGACCGTGCCTTCTCCGTTGGAAGAACGTCTGAAATGATCTCGTCAATTTGTGTTCCGGCAGCGATCGCTTCTGCCGTCCGTTTGTTATCGCCTGTAAGCATAACAACCTTCAAATGCATATTGTGCATCGCAGAAACCGCATCTGCAGAATCCTCTTTTATGATGTCTGCAGCAAAAATGGTACCTAAATAAGTACCCTCGACGGAGGCGAAGTACAACGGTGTCTTTCCCTGCTGTGACAGCATCGTGTAGTCTGGCACATTGATACCAAGTTCGTCCATTAAAAGTTTGTTGCCGCCATAATACTTAATACCGTCGATCGTACCGCACACTCCGCGACCGGGAATCGTTTCAAAATCATCGGCAGAAGTATACTGCATATTTCCTGCGTGAGAAACGATGGCTTTTGCAAACAGATGTTCAGATCGAGATTCCAGTGCAACTGCGATCGCCAACAGTTTCTCTTCACTGACCTCGCCGACAATAACATCAGTAATCGCAGGTTTTCCGACAGTTAATGTGCCGGTTTTATCCAGCACAACGGTATCAACATTGTGTAAATTTTCAAGCGCTTCTGCGTTCTTGAACAATACACCCATACCGGCACCGCGACCGGTACCTACCATAATGGCGACCGGCGTTGCCAAACCCAACGCACACGGGCAAGAGATCACCAATACAGCAATTGCTGTGGTTAGAGCAAACTCAAATGTTTGTCCCGCAATTAACCATACGATAAAAGCAATTGCAGCAATTACCATCACAGTAGGTACAAATATACCGGCGATCTTGTCGGCCAGCCGTGCAATCGGTGCTTTTGATCCTCCGGCTTCTTCAACCAAACGTATTACTTGCGCCAGAGTTGTGTCCTCGCCGATCTTTTCTGTCTTAATCTCAAGATATCCTTCGGTATTGATCGTAGCCGCAGCAACATTGTCGCCAACCGTTATTTCAACCGGGACACTTTCTCCGGTTAATGCGCTTTGGTCTACGGCAGCGCGACCAACAAGAACGACACCATCAACCGGAATGCTGCCACCGGAACGAACAATAACAACATCGCCAATTTTAACATCATCAACCGGAATTTCTTTTATTTCTTCTCCATAACGGACAGTGGCAGTTTTCGGGCTCAAATCCATAAGTTTACGGATTGCATCACCGGTCTTTCCTTTTGCACGTGCCTCCAGAAACTTTCCGACCGTAATTAATGTCAGGATCATCGCAGCAGACTCGAAATACAGGTTTTCACTATAGAGTTTTACCGTACTCCAATCGCTGTGTCCCACTCCATAGGAAATTCTGAACAAAGCGAAAACTCCGTAAACAAGTGATGCGCCGGAACCAACAGCGATCAATGAGTCCATATTAGGTGATCTGTGCCAAAGGGCCTTCATACCGCGGGCAAAGTATGCCCGATTCAAATAGACAACCGGCAATGTCAGGAAAAACTGCAGCAGTGCCGCAGTCATCGCATTGTCCATTCCGTGATACCAGGACGGCGCAGGCAGACCAACCATATGCCCCATCGTAAAATACATCAGAATAACAAGCAAAACGGAAGAGCCTATGATTCTGTATTTCATATTTTGCAATGTATCGTCCTTCTTGGACGTTTTAGGCATATCCTTTCCCACCGGAGTTGCAATATACCCGGCATTCTCTACCGCTTTTACAACAGCATCGGATACAGACGCACTATCTGCATCGACTTTCAGTTTTCCTGCCAGTAAATTTACTTCGGCTTTTTTTACGCCGGGAATGCTGCCTGCAACTTTTTCAACCCGCGCTGAACACGCCGCACATGTCATTCCGGAAACATTGAATTTCAATATCATAATCTATCCTCGCAACACAACATAAGATTGACACTTTTTTATATTTATGCTAGTATTTTATCATACAAAATGAAAAACGCAATAAGGAGTATCCCGAATGAAAATTAAAATTTTGTCTGACAGTACTTGTGATCTTTCCAAGGAACTCTTGGATCAAAATGATATTACTCTTATTCCTCTGACAGTTGTTAAAGACGAAAAAACTTTCTCCGATGGCGTCGATATTACACCTGCCGACATTTTCGATCATGTCGCTGCGGGTGGTGACCTCTGCTCTACTACCGCTATCAATATGGGTGAATATCAGGACTGGTTTGCAAAGTATGCATCTGATTATGACGGTGTTTTGCATATCAATATTGGTTCATCCTTTTCCTGCTGTTATCAGAACGCATGTTTGGCCGCTGACGAATTTGAGAACGTGCGCGTAATTGATTCTCAAAATCTTTCCACCGGTCAGGGTCTGGTCGTTTTAGAGGCTTGCAAGTTAGCAAAAGAATGCAACAGTTTGGATGAACTTCATCAGAAAGTTCAGGCATTTACCACCCGGGTAGAGGCAAGTTTCCTGCTGGATCAACTGAAATATATGGTCAAGGGCGGTCGTTGTTCCTCTGCCGCAGCCTTGGGTGCGAACCTGCTGAATTTGAAACCTTGCATCGAAGTTAAAGACGGCAAAATGGCTGTAGTGAAAAAGTACCGCGGTAATTACGCAAAATCCCTGGCAAGTTATGTAAAAGACCGCATCGCCGATCGTGACGATTTGGATCGCGGTACATTATTTGTTACCAGAACACCCGTCACGGATGAGTGTCTTGAAGCCGTTAAAAACGCCGTTGACACATATGCCGATTTTGAGAACATCTACTGGACCGAAGCAGGCTGTACAGTTTCTTGCCATTGTGGACCGGGAACGCTTGGTGTGTTGTTTGTCCGTAAATAACTCTATCTGAAAAACGCTGTCATAAGGCAGCGTTTTTTCTTGTATTTTTTCTTCAATATGCTATACTGGTATTATTGCAATTAAGTGAGGAAATGATAATGGATTACAACACACTGCTTGATATCGCTACGGAGCTTGGCTATCAACTGGCAATGAGCGGTGCAGAAACTTTCCGTGTCGAAGAGAGTATCAGCCGTGTTATGGCCGCATATGACATTACAGCCGAGGTGTTTTCTATCCCAAACTGCCTGCATGTCAGCATTGAAACGCCTGATGGCACGCCAGTAACAAGGATGCGCCGAATCGGTTCTCACGGAAATGATCTGGACGCTGTTGAAAAATACAGCAATCTAAGTCGAAAATTATGTTCGGAAACCCCCGATCTCGAAACTGCATCCAAATGGCTCAAAGATACCGCCAAAGCCAGAAGAACCTATTCTCTGCCGCTTTATTTACTCGGTAATTTTCTGGGCGCCTGCGGTTTTGCAGTTATGTTCGGCGGCGGTCTCATTGACAGTTTGTGCGCAGGCGTATGCGGTATCGTTGTGGGACTTGTTAACACATATATGGATCATTTGAAGGCAAACCAGTTCTTCCGGATCATTACAGCCTCATTTTTGATGGCCTTGTTGGCATATATCACCGGTTCGTTTGGTATTGCCGCCAATACAGATGCCGTAATCATCGGTACTTTGATGATCCTGGTTCCGGGCTTGTTGTTCACAAATGCCCTGCGCGATATTATTTACGGTGACACAAACTCCGGCATTAACCGCATTGTGCAAGTGCTCCTGATTGCTGCGGCCATTGCACTGGGTACCGGTGCCGCTCTTAATGTTACAGAGCAGTTGTTGGGATTACCAACAATCTCCGTTGCCTCGTCCTATTCTCTTCTCGTAACCGCAATCGCATGCTTTGTGGGCTGTACGGGATTCTTTATCGTATTTAATATTCATGGCCCCGGCGGTTTTCTCTGCGCACTTGGCGGTATGGCAACCTGGATTGCTTACGGTCTGTTGCAACATTTTGGGTCTAACGAAATATTGGCCTATTTCATTGCAACTATGGTTGCTGCCTTCTACTCTGAAACAATGGCAAGAATTCGCAAATACCCCGCGATCTCCTACCTTGTAATATCTGCGTTTCCGTTGATTCCCGGCGCGGGAATTTATTACACAACAAACCATTTGGTTCGTGGCGATATGTCCAGTTTTGCTGCACAGGGAACCCATACCATTGCTATAGCCGGCGCAATGGCCGTAGGCATTCTTTTGATCTCAACAGTTTTCCGACTGATCAGCACACATAAAAACAAAAGTTGAACAAAAATGGGCATCGGTTGTCTCCGATGCCCATTTTACATTATTTATCAAAATTCTTTTGTGCCTTCTTGGCTGCCTTTGCCTTTGCCTTTGCTTCCTCTGCCTTCTTTGCAGCTTCTTTTGCAGCGGCATTGGCGGTATCATTGCTGGACAGTGCCCACTTCAGGAACTCAATGCGAACCTGATCAGCGCCGGTCTCCAAAACAAACTTCTCATCCTTAACGCTAACGACCTTGCCGACAATACCACCGATAGTTGTAACCTGGTCGCCAACCTTGATGGAGGAACGCAGTTGCTCTGCTTCCTTTTTACGCTTGTTTTCAGGACGGATCAGCATAAAGTAGAAAACAAGGACCATAGCAACCAGCATAAAGATCGTAGTACCAAGACCACCGCCTTCAGGCATAGCGCCAACAGTATCAGTTAAGAAAAACAACATATCAATAACTCCTTATATTAGTAATTCTTGTTTATTATACCATTGTTGATATAAATTGCAAGAAGATTTTAGATGCGCCGATTTAACTTTTCAGAAAATTCACATCTGAAAGTATCAAATGTGCCATTATCCAACGCATTCCGGATTTTCTCCATCAGTTTATTGTAAAAATAGAGATTGTGCATAACAGAGAGTCGCATTGCCAGCATTTCTTCTGCAACAAACAGATGGCGAATATATGCTCTGGAGTAGCGTCGGCAAACCGGGCAGTCGCATTGGGGATCAATGGGGTTCAGATCGTTTTGATATTTAGCGTTCTTCAGGTTGATCGCGCCTTCCCAGGTAAACAGACGGGCGTGTCGCGCGTTTCTGGCAGGCATAACGCAATCAAAGAAGTCAACGCCACGGGCAACTGCCTCAATAATATTACTGGGCGTGCCTACACCCATCAGATAACGCGTCTTGTCCTGCGGCATATACGGTTCAACGGACTCGATGATATCATACATCTCCTGCGCTGTCTCACCTACTGCAAGTCCTCCTATGGCATATCCCGGCAGATCAAGATCCGCGATGCGTTTCATATGATCGACACGGATATCGGCATAGGTGCCGCCCTGATTGATACCCCACAGCATTTGTTGCGGGTTTACTGTGTCCGGCAGTGCATTCAGGCGTGCATTTTCTGCCTTACACCGTACCAGCCAACGATAGGTTCTATCAACGCTTTGTTTTACATATTCGCGGGGTGCAGGGTTTTCAATACATTCATCAAAAGCCATACAGATATCAGAACCCAGATTGGATTGGATCTGCATACTCTCTTCCGGTCCCATAAAAATTTTATGTCCGTCAATGTGTGAGGAGAATGTAACGCCTTCCTCCTTGATCTTTCTTAAAGAAGAAAGCGAAAACACCTGAAAGCCGCCGGAGTCTGTCAAAATTGGACCATCCCAGGTCATAAATTTATGCAGACCGCCGCACTCTTTGACCAACTTATCGCCAGGTCTTAAATGCAGGTGATATGTGTTGCTAAGTTCCACCTGGCAGCCAATATCCTTAAGGTCTTTTGCACTTAACGCACCCTTAATAGCGCCTTGTGTGCCAACATTCATAAATACAGGAGTTTGCACCGTACCGTGGGCGCAGGTAAACTCACCGCGGCGCGCTTTTCCCTCCGTTTTTATTAACTTAAACATTATTATACCTCACCAATATACATTGCATCTCCAAACGAGAAGAAGCGATACCTCTCCTTAACTGCGCAGGCATACGCATTGAGTACATTCTCTCTTCCTGCCAGAGCAGACACCAACATCACCAATGTACTTTCCGGCAAATGGAAATTTGTAATAAGTCCATTCATTGCTTTGAAACTGTAGCCGGGGTAAATGAAAATATCAGTCCAACGACTTTTTGCATCAAAGGTTCCATCCTCTTTAACAAGCGATTCCAGTGTTCTGCAAGAAGTGGTTCCAACACAGATGATCCGGCCGCCATTACTCTTGGTTTCGTTCAAAATATTGGCAGTTTCCTCACTGATCATACACAGTTCAGAATGCATATGATGCTCGGATATTTCCTCTGCCTTCACCGGACGAAAAGTACCCAGACCCACGTGGAGAGTAACAAAAGCAGTGTTTACCCCTTTGGAGCGGATCTTTTCGAGCAGTTCATTTGTAAAGTGCAATCCCGCTGTAGGTGCAGCCGCAGAACCAACCTGCTTGGAATATACAGTTTGGTATCGTTCCTGATTCTTCAGTTCCTCTTTGATATAGGGCGGCAACGGCATTTTACCAAGCCGCTCAAGAACCTCCAGAAAAATACCGTCATAATGGAATTCAACAATACGGTTTCCATCCTCCAGCACATCAACAACCGTTGCTGTCAGTTCTCCATTGCCAAAGATGACTTCCTGGCCGGTTTGTAATTTCTTGCCGGGTTTTGCCAGACACTCCCATCGCTTGTCACCAAGATTCCGAAGAAGCAACAACTCGGCAGCACCACCGGTGGGCCTGCAGCCAAGCAGTCTTGCAGGTAATACGCGCGAGTCATTCATAACCAGACAATCACCTGGATGTAAATACTCGATAATATCATAAAAATGCCGGTGTGTTACTTCTCCTGTTGTTTTATTCAACACCAGAAGTCTGGAAGTGTCGCGCTGCTCCAACGGTGTCTGCGCAATCAATTCCTCCGGCAGATCATACCAAAAATCGCGGGTCTTCAATTAAATACCCCTCCATACATTAAGTTGCTTTGTATCAATTGATGATAGTATAGTCTATTTTGCTGCTTTTTGCAACACGCAATTCATATGCGCAGTGCATAGAGTGGAACGGAGGTATCGATTATGAAAGACCCTATCTTTACCGGAGTTTGTACAGCATTGGTAACACCTTTTTTAGACAATAAAGTCAATTTTCCTCTACTTGAGCAACTTTTAAGAAAACAGATTACATCCGGTGTTAAAGCAATTGTACTGTCCGGGACAACCGGTGAGGCTTCCACATTATCGGACAGCGAAAAAATAGAAATGATCAAACGCAGTAAGTCTTATGTAGAAAATAACTGCACAATCATCGCAGGAACCGGCAGTAATGTGACATCCCACGCCGTTTCTTTAAGTAAACAAGCGGAAGAGGCCGGCGCAGATGCGCTTCTCGTCGTGTCACCATACTACAACAAAGCAAATTCAGATGGTCTTATCGCACATTTCACCGCGATTGCAAATAGCGTCAGCATCCCGATCATTCTCTACAATGTCCCCTCCCGAACCGGCGTGGATATTCCCGTACCTGTCTACAAGATCTTAAGCGAGATCCCAAACATCGTGGGTGTCAAGGAAGCCAGCGGCGACATTGTAAAAATCGCAAAAATCCGTGTTGAATGTCCTGAAGATTTCTACATATGGTCCGGAAACGATGATCAAATTGTCCCCGTTATGTCCTTGGGCGGAAAGGGTGTAATATCAGTTCTGTCAAATATATGCCCCAGCGAGACCGTCACAATGGCAAATGCAGCCTTAGCCGGAGATTTTGACACTGCTTCAGATTTGCAATGCAAATTACTTCCGCTAATTAACCTTCTGTTTTGTGACGTAAACCCTATTCCTGTCAAATATGCTATGAAACATATTGGCTTTGATTGCGGAGATTGCAGATTACCGCTTGGTCAACTGTCTAACATTAACAAGCGTGCGATTGCCGGTATACTTGCATAAAAATGTGCACCGCATCCAGCAGTGCACATCTCGTTATGGCAAAATATTTTCAAAAATAGGAATTCTGTTCTCAGAAATCGCTGTATCATACTCATCGGTAGACGTAATCGTCCAAGTTATACTGGGAACACGCCAGATCTTCCGAACAATAAAATCGCTGATATTCTTTCTGTCACAGAATCGATATGCCACAAAATCCGGCTGCGTAATAAAATTAAACATCTGCATCACAAGCGGCAATTTCAAGTATAGCGGCAACCTTGATGCATGCTCAGCAAAGTAATTCTCTGTCAATTGACCACGAATCACATCGGTACGATGCTGTTTAAACCAAAGAATACACCTTGGATCAAAGGATTCTATACAATATAATCCGTCATACTGATCTAATATCCCAGAGGCTTTTTGGCATAATATCTCGTAATTGTCCGACAAGGTTTTCAGTTCCACAATGATCGGTATTTCCCCGTTAATCAGTTCCAATACATCAGTAAACAAGGGTATCGTTTCATCTGTATCGAGCAAACAAAACTGAGGTAACTGTTCTGCGCAGAGATCTTCCACTCTCCCCTCTTTGCCGGTCATTCGCAAAAGAGCAGAATCATGAATCACAGCCAGATTTCCGTCTTTCAGCAGATGAACATCCAATTCAACGCCATAGCCCGCTCTCTTAGCCCGTCTGAAGGCCTCCAGGCTGTTTTCAGGCGCTCCATCACCGTGTAAGCCACGATGGGCATATGACCAACCACGAAGTTTCTGAACGCCTTTGTTCACCCTTCCGCAAAAAGTACTTAGAACATAAAATGCAATAATTATGCCAACAACATAGAGTATATACAAAGCAAACTCTCTTTCAAAAATTAGTCATCGATATCCAGCGCTTCCAGCCCCTGCTTCGCCTCAGGCTTAGCGTCACCGTGCTTAACAAGCGCCATCGTCACGAATGCAAGGCCTGCGAATATCGCAGCGTACGGGAACAGTACTGTCATACCAACGCCATCCATATCCATAAAGAAACCGGAAAGCATCGGTGTTACGATCTGTGCAGACATAGATGCGGTATAGTAAAAACCGGTATACTTTCCGATATCGCCTCCGGAACAGAGTTCCACGACCATCGGGAAGGAGTTAACATTGATGGTAGCCCAGCCGATACCTGCCAAGGCAAACAATGCATTCATCAGCATAACCGGACTGCCTGCACGCAGGAAGGATGCAGCGCCAAAGGCTACGGTCAGCATAACAACACCGGCCATAATGGTCTTTTTTCTGCCGATTTTGGAGGCAACCATACCTGCAGGCAGGTAAGCAACAATAGCAGCAGCCTGAGCCAGCAATAGTGTTGTATTATAATCCATATTCAGGATATTACCGGCATACACTGCATATTTGGAAGTAACCGCGTTATAGCCAAAGTACCACAGAGCGATAGAGGCAAGAATAAATACCAGGGAGCGTTTCTCACCGGAAGAGAGTCTGCGCTTCTCACCGGTTGTTTCCTCTTCCTCTTCGATGCCGAACTTGACACTATCTTCCTGCATTTGCTTAGACCACAAGGGCTCGCGTACAGTCGTCAGGAAAATAATCAGCGCACCCAGCATAATCGCGGCAATCACACCGTAATAGACATAGTAATTCATCAACTGATTCTTCACAGAAGAGGTAGCAAATACAATGCCGAGAACAAGCACCAAAATGCCACCGGCTGTTCCCATCAGGTTAATGACAGCATTTGCCTTACTGCGAAGCGGTTTTATGGTAACATCGGGCATTAGCGCAACTGCCGGGCTGCGGAAAGTTGCCATTGCCACAAGCAAGACCAGTAACACGATAATAAATGCAATCAACGCTTTGGGATTTTGTGCCGTTTTCTCAGCAGCATAAGCTTGTCTTGCAGGTGCTACATAATTTGTGTAGGGAGACTCCCCTGTTTCTTCGTCAATATAATCGCTGCGAATGTCGGTAAACTCTTCAAGGGTAAACTCTTCAGACAGCACGAACTGCTTGCCTTCGGGCGTCATCAAAGTCTTATCAGCCTGGGATGTGTAGATCTCAACAAGGCATTTTTCATTATCTATCTGATTTACGCCGGCAATATTTGTAAGCTGAATGTCATCGATAAATGCAAGACCGATCAAAGCAACTGCCGCAATAATTGTACCAATCCGAATAAACGGTGTGCGTTTACCGCTCTTAGCAGTACACTTATCTGACAAAGCACCGAAGATAGGCAGCATAAAGACAGCCAAAATGTTATCCAGGGCCATAATGACACCGGACCAAGTCTGGGACATGCCAAACTTATTGGTAAGTATTACCGGAATCGTTGCGTCATATGCCTGCCAGAATGCACTGATCAGGAAAAATGCAAAGCCGACAAGGATCGTGCGTTTGTAATTGAGCTTCATAGAGGAAACCTCCATTCGGTTATTTGTATTTGCACATACTAGTATTATACAAAATATTCTAAAAATGTCTATAAGAAAAAAGCAGCCCTTTGGGCTGCTTTTTATTATGCCAAAATCGCTTTGTGGAAAACCTTCTTACCCTTGCGGATCTTGACGCCTGCTTTGAGCATATCTTCGGTCACAGCAAATGTATGATCAGGCACTTTTTCATCGTTGACAAAAACACCGCCCTGCTGCACCAATCTGCGTGCCTCACCGTTGGAGCCTGCAAGACCGCAAGCGACCATCAGGTTCAAAATTCCGATCTTGCCATCAGTCAGTTTGTCTGCAGTAATCTCCGTGGTAGGCATATTGGCATCATCACCGCCGCCGACAAACAGTGCTTTGGCAGCAGCCTGAGCCTTGTCAGCCTCTTCTTCGCCGTGAACCAGTTTAGTCAGTTCGTAGGCAAGTATTTCCTTTGCGGTATTGAGTTGAGCGTCCTTCCAATCGGACATCGCATCGATCTGTTCCAAAGGAAGGAATGTCAGCATCCGGATACACTTCAGCACATCCGCATCTTCCACATTGCGCCAATACTGATAGAAATCAAAGGGACTTGTCTTGTTGGGATCCAGCCAAACTGCACCGGACGCAGTCTTGCCCATCTTCTTGCCCTCGGAGTTAAGGAGCAATGTGATGGTCATTGCGTGTGCATCCTTGCCTAACTTACGACGAATCAGTTCTGTACCACCCAGCATATTGCTCCACTGGTCATTGCCGCCAAACTGCATATTGCAGCCATAGTTCTGGAACAGATAGTAGAAATCGTAAGACTGCATGATCATATAGTTGAACTCAAGGAAGGACAAACCCTTCTCCATACGCTGTTTGTAGCACTCTGCACGCAGCATATTGTTAACAGAGAAGCAAGCGCCTACTTCACGCAAGACATCCACATAGTTCAGATCCAGCAGCCAATCAGCATTGTTGACCATCATTGCCTTATCTTCACCAAACTCAATGAAGCGCTCCATCTGCTTTTTGAAGCAGTCGCAGTTGTGCTGAATGGTCTCAGCTGTCATCATGCTACGCATATCTGTTCTGCCGGAAGGGTCACCGATCATAGCAGTGCCGCCGCCGATCAAAGCGATCGGCTTGTTGCCTGCCATCTGCAGGCGCTTCATCAGACACAGCGCCATAAAGTGACCAACATGCAGAGAGTCAGCAGTAGGGTCAAAGCCGATATAGAAAGTCGCTTTACCGTTATCGATCATCTCGCGGATTTCTTCTTCATTTGTAACCTGAGCAATCAAGCCACGGGCAACCAGTTCATCATACAATTTCATATCTATCCTCCAAAATATAAAGCCCTCTGTCCGTTATCGGACAGAGGGCGTAAATTACGCGGTACCACCTCTGGTTCGCGCACACCTCACAATGTGCGCCTCACAGCGTCTAACAACGCTTTCGCAATATCGGGCGAACCCGTCTTTTCCTACTGTCAATTCAGAAAAGCCGCTCCGGGATGTATTTCAGCAAACCCTCACGCTGCCTTGCACCAACCGGCAGTTCTCTGTGTGAAAAGTTTTGCTTACTTCTTCCCATCAATGCGTTACAGACATCCTAGCAAAAAAACTTTGTTTTGTCAAGACAGCAGGAATGTCTGTTTATAATTATGCACGGAGCATTTCCTCTGCACTTTGCAGCGTGATCTCCGTAATATTCGCGCCACCAATAATACGGGCCAGTTCCCTCTTTCTGCCTTCAATATCCAATGGCGTAACTGTGGTATAAGTACGGCCTTGACGTTCTTCCTTGGATATCAACAGATGTGTGTCTGCCAATGCTGCCAGTTGAGGCAAATGGGTAACGCAGAGGACCTGCTTGTTTCTTGCCACACTGCGTAGTTTCTCGGCAACTTTCTGTGCCGCTCTGCCGGACACACCGGTATCCACCTCATCAAAGATCAGTGTATTGATACTGTCTTTTTCTGCCAACACATTTTTCATTGCCAACATAATTCGGGCAAGTTCACCGCCGGAGGCAACCTTGCTCAAGGGCTTCAACGCTTCGCCGGCATTGGCGGACATATAAAACGCAACCGCGTCTGCACCGTTTGCGCTCAATTCCGTTTCTGTAAAATTGCAGGCGAATTGAACCTTAGGCATATCCAACTGCGTCAATTCGGTCAATATTCTTTCCGAAAGATTTTCTGCAGCCTGCTCTCTGCTCCAGCGCAATGAATGCGCTGCATCCCAAGCGACCCTTTCCGCCGCCTGACACTTTCCTTTTAATCTCTCCAAATGGTCATCAGCAAACTCGATCTCATCCAGTTCAGCCGTTGCCTGCTCTAAATATTCCAGAATATCTGCGCAAGTTGCACCATATTTTCTGCGCAAACGGTGGATCACATCCAATCGGGATTCAATGCGTTCCAGTTCGTCAGCAGAGTAAGAAAGATCATCCCGGGCATCGCGGATCTCCTCAGCGGCATCCTGAACTTGATACATAAGGTCCGCAACGCGTTCGTGCAACTGCGAAAACGCATCTGTATAGCGAGATAAGCGGCTCAGTTCCCGTTCCGCTGCTGCCAGCAAAGATGCAGCACCATCGGTTTCGTCGCCTCCATACAAAGACTCTACAGCAGCATTGATACCATCGCTGAGTTTTTCTGCATTTTGCAGCACCTTGCGCCTTGACTCAAGTGCCTCATCCTCGCCAGATTCCAATTCCGCCTTGGAGATTTCTTCAATTTGGTAACGAAGCGTCTCCATACGGCGCAGCTTCTCGCCCTCATCCATCGTCATACGCTCAATTTCACGACGAAGATCCGCAACCGCATTGTATTTCACCAGGTAATCTTCTCGCAGGGACGCATTATCTGCAAAGGCATCCAAGAAATGCAAATGACTGTTTTCGTCAAACAATGATGCAGAATCGTGCTGACCGTGAATATCGATCAACTGAACACCCAGTTTACGCAGAATCGTTACCGTAACCAGCGCGCCGTTAACGCGACAAACATTCTTTCCATCTAGAAATACTTCCCGCTGAATAACTGTTTCCGGATCATATTCCACACCGTTCTCAGCAAACCAGGCAAACTCGGGAACATCTGTAAAAACTGCACGGACAGATGCCTTATTTGCACCGGTTCGTATCATATCACGGTAAGCCCGTTCTCCAAGAATTGCCGAGATTGCATCGATCACAATAGATTTACCTGCGCCGGTCTCTCCGGTGAGGACATTAAATCCCTTGTCAAAGGAAATGTCGGCGCATTCAATGACCGCAATATTTTCAATATGCAAAAGACTCAGCACGACATTCCCCTCCTAACATCATTTAAGCAAATTCTTAATTTCGCCGCAAAATGCAGCCGCAGCATTGTTGTCGCGCATTACAACCATAACTGTATCGTCTCCGGCAAGCGCACCGACAACAGTGCTGAAATTCATAGCATCGATCGCAGAACCTGCAGCAGAGGCAAGTCCGGGCAATGTGCGAATTACAATAATATTCTGTGCGTAATCGAAACTTACAACACATTCTTTAAAAATTGTATTCAGGCGAGAAGAGAAAGAGCCTGACATTTCATTTGCGGATGTTGTATATCGATAAGTACCCAAACTGGAAAGTTCCTTGACAATTCTTAATTCCTTAATGTCACGGGAAATCGTTGCCTGTGTAGCGTGAAATCCCTCCTGCTGTAATGCGGCAAGCAACTGCTCCTGGGTCTCTACATTACGGGTAGAAATGATCTCCATAATTTTGGCTTGTCTTTGGCTTTTCATCAACAGTCACCTCAATTATTCTTAAATTTCGCACCGATCACATCATAAAAACTGCGGTCTTTCAGGCGAACCAATTTGGTAACCAAATTGGATTTACGAACCGTTGCAACATCGCCCATATTCATACGCAGCGCCTTACCGCCATCAACAGAGAGATAAGCATTTCGGCGAGCATTTCGGGTCAGGCCGACAGTGATCACGCGCTGATCGGATGCCACAATGCTGCGGCTTGCAACATCGTGAGCGCATATAGGTGTAACGAGAATACTATGCGCCTCCGGCTCGACAATAGGACCACCTGCAGACAAACTGTAAGCAGTAGAACCGGTAGGCGTGGCAACAATAATGCCGTCACCGCCGCACTCCATAGCTTCCACACCATCGCAGTTGACTGCCAGATGCACGATTCTTGCTACAGCGCCTTTTGTGATCACAACATCATTCAAACAAATATCATGGAAGATAATGTCCCGATCTCTGTGAACGATTACATCCAGCATCATACGGTTGTCAATAGTATAATCATCAGTTGCCAGACGGGACAGTTGCGACAGTTCTGTACTTTCCAGTTCCGCCATAAAGCCCATCGTACCGATATTGACCCCCAGAATGGGTACTCCCTGACGGGTAGCTGCTTTTGCCATATGCAGAATCGTACCGTCACCGCCAAAGCAGATCACAGCATCTGCATTGGGCAGTTCCCGATCCAAACGGGAAAAATGCAGATCCCGGGGCAGATCGTAGGTGCGGTCTACCTCAAAAGGAAGACAAATCTTTGCCTCTATACCGCTCTTTGTCAGTATTTCCATTGCCGTCCGAACGGTCTGGAAATTTTTATCCCGATAAGGATTGGGTGTCAGTATTACCTTTTTCATAGATCTCACCCCTTTAATGCTTCGTGTGCCTGGGCAACCACATCCGCTGTATCCGGCTCAATACCGGGCTTATCATCCAGTGTCAGGTGGGCCAAAAATTCGATATTTCCCTCCGGACCTTTCACCGGGGAGAATGTCAAGCCAAGAATTTTGAACGCGTTTTCCTTGGCAAGTTCCACAAAATCATCCAGCACTTCCCTGTGGGTCTCAGGATCACGGACAACACCTTTTTTGCCAACCTTTTCCTTGCCCGCTTCAAATTGTGGTTTGATCAGGCACAACACCTGACCGGTAGGTTTCAGGAAGGTTTTAATAACCGGCAGAACGATGCGCAGCGAAATAAAACTCACATCGATCACGGAAAGATCCAGCGGTTCACCAAGTTGCTCAGGCGTTACATAGCGCACATTGGTTCGCTCCATTACCACGACCCGAGGATCAGATCGAATCTTCCAATCCAACTGTCCGTAACCCACATCAATCGCAAATACCTTCTTTGCGCCCTGCTGCAAAAGGCAATCGGTAAAACCGCCGGTGGACGCACCGGAATCGCTGCAGACATAGCCTTCCGGTTTAACACCGAAATCACGCAATGCCTTCTCCAGTTTCAACCCGCCTCTGCTGACATAAGGACAAGTTGCTCCACGGACCTCAATCGACACGGATTCCTCATAAGATGTACCGGGTTTGTCCGCTTTCTGACCATCAACATAAACATTGCCGCTCATAATAACAGCCTGGGCTTTTGTGCGCGTATCTGCATATCCCTGTTCTACCAGAAGGACATCCAGCCGTTTTTTAATTTTCAACTTTCAGTACCTCCGTAACAGAATTTACAACAGACTCAGGATCAAGACCGGATTGCCTATAGAGTGTATCGACAGAACCGTGCGTAACAAACCGCTTGCCGAGATCAATTCCGTGTACACGACAAGCAGGATCTCTTTTGGTCAACTCCCAGGCAAGCGTTTCTTTAATTCCGCTGCCGGAACAGACCTCTTCCATAACAACGATCTTGCGGCAGCCGTATAATTTCTCGTAGAGTTCATCTGTCGGAATAGGCTCAACAGACATTAGGCGCAGGACGGCAGCATCAATTCCTTTAATCGCCAATTTTTCCGCCGCATCCAAAGCATTGTTCACAAGCGTGCCATAAGTAACGATCGCAACATCCTTACCCTGACGATGCGTTGCTACACACTCTTGCATATCCGACCAGGATGAGGGATAGTTGCCCTTATCGCCACCGCGGGGGTAGCGTACTGCTACCGGTCCGTTATGCTTTTGCACTGCCCATCGCATCATATCCTGCAATTCCGCTGTGCAACCGGGACATAATATCGTCATACCGGGCATTTGACGAAGGAACCCAACGTCAAAAACACCGTGGTGCGTTTCGCCGTCCTCACCAACAAGTCCTGCGCGATCAACAGCAATCACAGTATGCAGACCGAGCATGGAAACATCCTGCAGGATCATATCGTAGGAGCGCTGTAAAAATGTTGAATACAGCGCAACAACCGGAATCATTCCCTGCTTGGCAAGACCGCCTGCCATTGACATAGCGTGCTCTTCTGCAATGCCTACATCAAACATTCGCTTGGGAAACTGTTTCTTGAAATCCAGAAGACCCGTTCCTCCGGGCATCGCGGCTGTAATAGCACATACCCTGGGATTTTGTTCTGCAAGTTCACAAACGACGCTACCAAAAGCATCGGAAAATGTACTTGCATTTTTGGCAGGAACTTCGCCACTGACGGGATCAAACTTTCCAACACCGTGAAACAGTTTGGGGTGTTCCTCCGCCGGTGCATAACCTTTTCCCTTTCTGGTCATAACGTGCAGCAGCACGGGGCGCTTCATATCCTTCGCGATGCGCAGAAGGGTGATCAAATTCTCCACATCGTGACCGTCAACCGGACCCAGATATGTAAAGCCCATACTCTCAAATATGGTTACAGGGATCAGCATCCGGCGAATTCTGTCCTTAACACCTCGCGTGATACGAAGAACAAAACTACCTCCGGGAATCTTCTCCAGGAAGTGTCTGTACTTTCTCTTCATCCCGAGATATCGTTCTTTGGTCCGCAGTTTTGACAAATGCGATGCCATTCCGCCAACATTGCGGTCGATGGACATTGCATTATCATTTAACACAACGATCATCGGTTCACCGCTGACAGCAGCATCATTCAAACCTTCATATACCGTTCCGCCCGTAGCCGCACCATCGCCGAGAAGCGCAACAACATTATATTTATCTGCATTCAATGTTCTGGCCCGGGCCATACCCAGTGCAATGGATACCGATGTAGATGCGTGACCCGCAACAAATGCATCGGTCACACTTTCAGAAGGCTTGGGGAATCCGGCAATACCGCCGAATTGCCGCAGATGCTCAAAATCCGCCTGGCGACCGGTCAACAGCTTATGAACATAAGACTGGTGACCCACATCAAAAACCAGGCGGTCATTGGCGGTATCAAAAACGGTCTCGATTGCCACTGACAATTCCACAACACCCAAATTGGATGCCAAATGACCGCCGGTCTTCGAGATCTGGGATACCAGATAATCCCTTATCTCTTGGCAAAGTTCCGTTCTTTGCGCCTCATTAAGCGCAGTTAAATCACTGTGACCATGGATATTATTCAAAATATTCATAGGTTAACTTTCTTTCTTTTTAGTAAAAAGATCAGGAATATGCTGCAATGCATAAATAATCCTGCCAACAGCAGACACGATCTGGGTACAGGAGTTGATCGCAAAAGTCTTACCAATCGCCTTACCACCTACAGTGAGACCTGCAACCAACGCAGACATCAGCAAGGTAACGATTTGAGGCCAACTGAATGTAAAGTTTTGCAGAACCTGCGCAGCAATCGTCGCAGAAGCAGAGCCGGATACAACGCCACAAATATCACCGATTACATCATTGCATATAGAACTGACGCGTTCAGCATTACGCAGCAAACGAATGGCCTCCAGACCGCCGGGTACTTTGCGGGCAGCCATAGAGTGAAAGGGCTTTTCATCAGCAGAAGTAACCGCAACGCCGATCACATCAAACAAAATACCGATCAACACAATGATCAAAAGGATCAAAAATGCGACCAGAATAGAGCTGTGCTCCATAATTTCGTCTGATATAAACGAGATCATTCCTGAAATTATAATGGTTACAAGAAAAATTGTAACGACCCAACGGATCGTTTTTTTCCGCTCCTTCTTCGAGGCAGCGGGGTCGGATTTAGACACGGGTCTTATCCCCTTTTTATCGTATTTTTTATAAACAACGGTAACAGACAGGATAAATCTTACGGCTTAGGTCGGGTTGTTTTTCACCGAACAGAACCTGCCGTTGCCGCGCAGGCCGTTCCCGTTTGATCCGTTCGTTCAAGTGTTGCCGGCTTGAATACCCGATTGCCACTTAGTCCGTACTGTAATCCCCTGCCTGTCCTGTTAAGACAGCCTAGGTGTTTTCCACCACAAAACAATCCTGCTCTTAGCCTCTTTTGCAAGGATGGTTTCCAGAAGCAATAACGCCAGCCGTATGGCCATTACGAACAGACGTTTGTCCTCTTTCCCCGCATACTCACTCAAGGCAGGCTACACTGCACGCAGCACGCGATTCTGCGCACCACCTTGCAGGTTCATACTCGGCTCGTGTGCGAAGAGGCTTCCGAAACTGGAGTTCTCAACTTCGTCACACAACACCGGGTCTCCGCGGAAACCGGGTCGTATGCTCCATGCCATTGGAGCGCGCCCTGAATCCTTAACCCCCAGCACCCACCCTAAACTGGGCGTAAAAAGCAGGCACCAGGGACTTCATCGATATGCCCTTCATAGGATTTTTAGGCCCTACCTGGAAGCCGGT
>JAZQGL010000053.1:0-141048 GCA_045540035.1 Faecousia sp. | reverse complement strand
GCGGAGATTTGCGCCAGACAAGGAAAAAAGCATAGGAATCCTTTGTGGATTGCGAGCATTTTTGACGCTGTATGGCACAAATAAACGCATTTCAGAGGCGATTTATCACTGTGGTGCACTGCCCAAATGGTTGGGCTGTTTACAAGTCATCGGCATCTTGAACAGGCTTTTCATAAGGATCACAGGATCGTCCCGTATAACTCCCAAAGGGATCCGATTCAATCTTTTTCTTTTTCAATTCAATCACCCGAATTTAATATGCCCTGAATCCGAAATTCGATGATTGTGTTTTTCTTGATTTAATGGTAGAATATAAAAAAGAGGTGTACATTATGCTGGATATCATACTGATCACAGTTGGAAAACTCAAAGAAAAATTCTACTTGGAAGCGGCAGCAGAATACGAAAAGCGTCTTAAAGCTTACTGTAATTTCAAAATAATTGAATTGCAGGAGGTGCGTCTGCAGGAAAATCCATCACCTGCGGAAATATCCGCAGGTCTTGACAAAGAAGCCGTACAAATTCTTGCAAAAATCCCGAAGAACGCTTGGTTCTGTGTTCTGACACCGGAAGGAAAAATGCTTTCATCCGAGCAGTTGGCAAACAAATTTTCCGATTTGAAAGTCAGCGGCAAAAGCACGCTCTGCTTTTTGATCGGATCATCTTTCGGAATTGCAGAAAGCGTAAAAGCCGCCGCTGATTTTCGACTGTCTATGAGTCCTATGACATTTCCGCACCATCTTGCCCGTATAATGTTTTTAGAACAGATCTATCGCGCTGAATCCATTCAGGCAGGCAGTAAATATCACAAGTAAAACCAGTCAAACGGCTATCCGTTTGACTGGTTTTTGTTTATTGTATTCCCAACTGCTGCATTTTATATCGGATAATAAGAAGATCTTCAAAAGTCTCAGGTCGTTTCGAAACATCCCTTAACAGTGCAGAAGGGTGATAAATTGCTGTCATCCAGGTATTCCCCTGCCGAACCCAGTTGCCGTGTTCCCGGGTAATTCGATATTCCGGATCAATGATCTTCTTAGCCGCAATTCTTCCAAGGCACACGATAATTCTAGGTGAGACCAAAGCGACCTGATTGCGCAGATAACCGATGCAGGCCTCCTGTTCTTCATCGGATGGATCTCTGTTAAAAGGCGGTCTGCACTTGACTATATTGGCAATGTAACACTTTGTGCGATCCAGATCGATTATAGAAAGCATATCATCCAGCAGTTTTCCAGCCGGACCAACAAAGGGCTCCCCTTTCAGGTCCTCCTGCTCACCAGGGCCTTCGCCGATGAACATAATGTCAGCGGACTGATTTCCCACACCAAACACAACATTCGTTCGTTTCTCACACAAATTGCATGCTCTGCATTGGTTACACTCATTCTCTAATTCTTTCCAGTGCAGCATATCAACGACTCCTTCTTCTGGCTTGTCTGTATCGTTTTTGTCTGACTTTGTGCCGGATCACAGCCGTGTATCGAATCAATAATACAGTTACCGCCGCTACCACGATAACAATCGCAATTACGATCAAAACTGTTTTCAAAATGCCGTTTTGTTCTGTTTCATCACCTATTGCCGTTTGTTGCGATAGTAAGGAGACAGAATTCATTGCAAACAGATCCGATTCAGCAACACAGATGCTCCCGTTCCAGATCTGCACTTTCGACAAAACATCTCCGGCCTTAACCGGCGCCTCAAGCCCCTGTATTTCATCGTATCTATAACTTAGATCATCTGTTGAAACTGATGACGGGAGAACAACATATGCTGCAGATTTTATACCCAAAACAACATCACTGTCTCCGTTTAATACCTTCTGTTGTTTTACAGCCTGATTGGGAAACAAAACCTGAACGATCTTAAAACCGTCAAAACCTGCATCAAGCAACGCAGATGTCTCTTTAAAGCCGCCAAACACCGTAACGGTATAGCCATCCTCAGCATATACAGATTCTGCGCCCATTACAATGCAGATCAGTTGCATATCATTCTTTTCTGCTGATATCGCCAAACAACGCGTTCCGTCCTCTGCAGTACCGATTCTTCCGCCGGTAACTCTCGGATCATAATAAATCTGCATACCGTCAATATTGATCAGAAAATTGTTGGAAGATAAGTGTCTTTTTTCGGACTTATTGGTAGCCGCAACAGTATAATGTGCAGCCGAATAGTATTCATAGAAATTTGCATTTTTGACAGCAGCAGAGAGAATTCTGGCCATATCCCGTGCCGTGGTATACTGAGCCTCATCGTGCAGTCCGTGTGCATTTGTAAAGTTCGTGGCAGTACAGCCAAGCTTAGCCGCATATTCGTTCATCACCTGAACAAAAGCCTCCTGGCTGCCACAAATATGATCTGCGATCACGGCTGCGGCATCGTTTGCAGAACCGACCATCATACAATACAGAAGATCCTTCAAACTGATCTTTTCATCCGGAAGCAGATCTGCAGACACTGCATCGTACGGCAACGTTGACAGCACATCTTCCTTAACCGTAATAATCTCGTCCGGGTTGCCACGTTCTACAGCGATCATACCCGTCAGAACCTTCACCAGGCTTGACGGATACATTTGCTGATCCGCATTCATTGCATACATCAAAGTTTCACTTTTCGCCTCGTACAGAAAAGCAGAAGCAATATCGTTAATACCCAGATTGCTTCCAAGCATTGACATTGGCGCATCAATACCGTGGCAACTGTTGATCCCAACCTCAGGTACCAGCGGAACAGTTTCCTGATCAACCGAGGTAGCAAAGACAGAAGTAGTCAGTAAGGAAATAATATATATAAAACAAATTATAAGGCGTATGTTTCGATATTGCTTCATAATTAACTCCAATAACAAATACAGACTTGTCCTGATAATGAACATCGGGTATACTGTAGTCATTGTATCATCATTTTGAAACCGCGTCAATCACGGAGGTGGATTTGCTTGAACAAAGCAGGTATTTATGGTATGCTTGCTGCCGTCGTTATTTTCTTGATTTCGATTGGCGGTTTATTTACATTTCGTCAGAATGCATCGATTCTGACATCTCACAATATTTCATCTATGCCAAGCAATACTGCGGAATCAACATCAATTACAAGCATCTCAGAGGGCAAAGTAAATATTAACACAGCCACAGCCGAAGATCTTGAACTACTACCCGGTATCGGTGAAGTTCTGGCCCAAAGAATTATTACGTACCGAGAGGAAAAAGGGTTATTTGATGATGTCGATGAATTGCTGAACATAAAAGGAATCGGACCTAATAAACTGGATGCCATCCGGATGTATATCACCACAGATTAATTTACAATTATATAGGGGCTTCCGTTAACCATTCTATATCGCATTTTGCGCAAAAGCGATATAGATAGTTTCATATTTGCAGATGCAATCAGTATTTCATTTGCAGGTGTCTCACCTTTTCTTTCAAGGCAAAACTTAATATTATCACCTGAAATATATTTGGATGGAATCTTTTTATCCAAAACAAACAAATCCCTCTCGGGAATGCAAACCCCAAGGAACAGATCACCACTATCACTTTTGATACTTATTCTGTAAACATCCGGATGCTCTAATCTGCATTTGCAGGAGATATGGCTGTATAACCCACTTGTTGAAATGATCGCAGAACCGACCTTGACTGAATTCCAAAAAATATCATAACTAAGCATAAAATCCCCCTGCCGCAAATCTATGCGGCAGAGGGATTTAATATTCATGTAGCAGCCGTTCCATTCAAACCAAAACTAATTGCAATTGCATTATCCACCAATGTCATATGGGCATCATCCAATTTTCCCATATGCTCCCGCAGGCGTCTTTTATCAATCGTTCTGATCTGCTCTAACAGAATAACGGAGTCTTTACTCAAACCAACACTACCGCCCGCAATATTGATATGCGTCGGAAGTCTGGCTTTTCCGGTCTGGCTTGTAATCGCCGCTGCGATCACCGTTGGTGAATGTTTATTCCCAGTATCATTCTGGACAATTAATACCGGTCTTGTTCCACCTTGCTCACTGCCAACGACCGGTGATAAGTCTGCATAGAATATATCGCCCCGTTTAACCGTGCTTTCCATTTTCTTCACACTCCGTGGGAATTCATTGCCAGCATTACCGGATATTCCTATGTAACGCGGCTGATAGTATTCTCCCACGGACAAAAGGAAATTATACGACGTGCTGACATTGTATCCTATGCATTTAAAGACAGAATGTTACAAAATCACAAAGTCAGTTACATCAATCGATAAGATGCGCCTTCCTTCCCAAAGAATTTCCCCACGGACTGGGTTAAGCGTTTCGTCGACCCAAACTTCAAGTTGTATATTGTTCTTAGCATAACTATCATCAATTTGAATGCGCAAGTTGTCACCGTCTGATCCACAACTGCGAATATAGCCACACCGTAGCGTACGAATCAACATCCAGGGAGCGCTTACCGGTGTCAATTGATCATCTGCTATGGTTTCGAACAACAGCACCTGATCATCGAACGTAAGTTTCCCATCCTGTTCTGTGATAATCCCGGTAATACCGGAGATCGTTTCCGGCGATAACACTTCAAAACGCATATCTCCCAGATCATCCGTTACACATTTCAAAGAAAAAGTATGTATTTTGTCACCATAATCTGCAGTAATCTCTGCTTGAAACTCGCAACCATTTCCTTCTGTCAGTTTATCTCTTAGTGATATAACCCGATTCATCTCTGCGTCCTGTAAGACACATCCGGTAAGAATAAACGCAAAAACAATCAACAGACATAAACGTTTCAAAGCACCACGTCCTATTTCATAAGTCGCGGTATAACTTGCAGCATATCGCTGGGAATCATTCCATACTGACCGATCTCCTTGGCACAAATATCTCCCGCCGCCCCGTGAAGCCAAACAGCGCACGCTGTTGCCTCCAGCACGGGAATTCCCTGGCCTATCAGACCGACAATCATTCCGGCAAGAATGTCGCCGCTTCCACCCACTGCCATTCCCGGATTTCCTGTTTGGTTCAGATAAACCGTGCTGCCGTCGGTAATAACAGTTTCGTGTCCCTTTAAAACGACGATAACACCGAGTTCGTTTGCCAAATCGCAGGCGGATGCTATACGATCCTTACAATCTTCCCGCTGCACAAATCTTATATACTCCCCTTCGTGAGGTGTCAGTATCGTCGGATTTGTTCTTCCGCGCAATATATCTTTATTGTCAATCAGCGCATTTATGCCATCTGCATCTACAACAACAGGGCCAGAAAAATTACCGATCACATATTCAACAACTTTTTTCACTTCCCGGGAACGTCCAAGTCCGCAACCGACAAGAACGGCATCCATCTTCGGAAGAATTTCTGATATTTCCTTAATTGCTCTTTCTGATAAGCAGCCATCAGCATCAGGCAATGGAAACACCACGGGTTCAAGCACTTTTCTTGCAACGATTTCGTAAATGCAATTCGGCACGCCGACATAAACAAGCCCGGAACCCACTCGTAAAGCACCCATAGCCGCCAATGATACGGCACCGGTATACCTTAATGCACCACACAACAGAAGAATTTTTCCGTAATCACCTTTGTGGCTGCTTTTCTTTCTGTCGGGTAACAATTTTTGCACATCATCAAGAGTAAAGAATTTTGTGGTCATACACACCGCCCCTTTGTTTTATCATATCACTGTGAATATTAGCCGTCAAGGAGATGTAACATTAAATAATCCTTGCATTTTACAATTGAATATGTTAGTATACAAAAAGATATGCAAAGGCTTTGAACGGGCCGTCAATATTGCAATTTCCCTGCACAGAGAGAGTGGAATGGTGAGATCCACTTACCCGCAATATTTGGCTTTCTCCCGTGAGCTGCCATCTGAAATACCAGTAGGATGCGCCGGCAGGTCACCGTTACCGATCACATAAGCTGCGCTGTAAAGCGAACTGCGGGTGGTACCGCGGAGGATCGTCCTTCGTCCCGAATTGGGATGAGGGCTTATTTTTTTGTAATTTGTCTGTTTGGAAGGAGAAACAGTTATGAAACAACAGCTGGAAACAATTCAGCAGCAGGCAATGATCGCATTGGATGAAGCGGTCAACCTTGCTGCGCTGGAAGAATTACGCATTAAACTTCTGGGCAAAAAGGGCGAACTGACTGCCGTTCTGAAGCAAATGGGCGGCCTTTCCCCGGAAGAAAGACCGATTATGGGTCAAATCGCAAACTCTGTCAGAGCAGCTATCGAAGCCAAATTGGAAACTCGTAAAACCGAATTGAACGCTGCTGCACTCGAGAGTAAACTGGCTTCTGAGGCTCTCGATGTCACAATTCCCGGATCTACAGTTACAATGGGTCACGAACATCCGATGAACAAAGTTCTTCAGGAGATCAAGGATATCTTTGTCGGAATGGGTTATCAGATCATTGACGGTCCTGAGGTAGAATTGGCTGACTACAATTTCACCCGTTTGAACATTGAAGAGGGTCATCCTTCCCGCGACCGCAGTGATACGTTCTACTTTACTGATGACGACTCCATTCTGCTCCGCACACAGACAAGTCCTATGCAGATCCGCGCTATGGAAAATGCCAAGCCTCCCATCTGCATTCTTGCACCAGGCCGTGTTTTCCGGAAAGATGAAGCAGATGCAACCCACTCCCCAATGTTCCACCAGATCGAAGGCCTTGTCATTGATGAGAATATCACTATGGGTGACCTCAAGGGCGCATTGGTAACACTGATGAAACGCATCTACGGTCAGGATGCAGTTATGCGTTTCCGTCCCCACCACTTCCCCTTCACAGAACCCAGTTGTGAAATGGATATGCAGTGTCACAAATGTCACGGCACCGGTGAAGTCGACGGTCAGGTCTGTTCCACTTGCCACGGTGAGGGCTGGATCGAGCTTTTGGGTGCAGGAATGGTGCATCCCAAAGTTCTTGAAGGTTGCGGAATTGATCCCGAGAAATACTCCGGTTTCGCTTTTGGTATGGGTCTGGAGCGTATGGCTATGGGCCGTATGCGCATCAACGACCTACGCTTGATCTTCGATAATGACGTTCGTTTCCTGAACCAGTTCTAAGAGGTGTTATATTATGAAACTCAACAGAAAATGGCTGCACGAGGAATTTGTTGATCTGTCCCACGTCAGCGATAAAGAATATGTGGAAAAACTGACCGTGTTTGGTCAAAAAGTAGAGACATACGAAAGAATGGATTCCGAGATCAAGAACGTTGTTGTTGGCAAGGTTCTCTCTATCATTCGCCATAAAAACTCTGATCACATGTGGGTCTGCCAGGTAGATGTTGGACAGAAAGAACCCGTTCAGATCGTTACCGGCGCGCAGAATGTCAGGCAGGGCGACCTCGTCCCGGCTGCACTGCACAACTCCTGGCTCCCCGGCGGTATCCATATCACAAAGGGCAAACTCAGAGGAGAAAAATCCAATGGTATGCTCTGCTCCTTTGCAGAATTGGGTCTTACACAAAACGATTTGCCCGGCGCCTATGCAGATGGTATCTGGATTTTGAATGACGAGGATTGCAAGCCCGGCGATGACATCAATCTTGTGATCGGTAACGACGACACCGTGGTTGAGTTCGAGATCACAAACAACCGTCCTGACTGCTACTCTATCATCGGTCTTGCCCGTGAGTCCGCAGCCGCTTTCGGTCTGCCTATGAAGCATCATACTCCCGAGGTAAAAGGCAGCAATGCCGGTTCCATCTTCGAGAAACTGGATGTAGAAGTTCCTGCAGAAGATCTTTGCAACCGCTACACTGCCCGTATGGTGGCAAATGTTAAAATTGGACCTTCTCCCAAGTGGATGCGTGAACGCCTGCGTGCCAACGGCGTACGGCCTATCAACAACATTGTTGATATCACCAACTATGTTATGTTGGAGTACGGTCAGCCCATGCACGCTTTTGATTACCGCTATGTTTCTTCCGGCAAGATCGTAGTCCGTGAAGCAGAAGACGGAGAAACCCTTACGACTCTGGATGGCAACGTGCGTCAGTTAAAAGCCGGAATGCTTGTGATTGCTGACGACGACAAGTCTATCGGCCTTGCCGGCATTATGGGCGGTGAGAACTCTGAGATCGTTGATGACACCACAACCGTCGTCTTTGAATCCGCAAACTTTAACGGCACATCTATCCGTCAGACCGCATTGGCTCTGGGTATGCGCACAGATGCCTCTGGTAAGTTTGAGAAGAATCTCGACCCTATGATGACAGTTCCTGCCGTAGAGCGCGCCTGCGAACTGGTAGAACTGCTCGAATGCGGCGATGTTTTGGACGGCATCATCGACATTGTCAATTATGTGCCTCAGCCCAGAACTATGGAACTTGAGCCTGAAAAGATCAACCGCCTGCTCGGTACACAGATCTCCAAAGATGATATGGTAAAATATCTTAATCTGCTGGAGATCCCCGTCGAGGGCAATACCATTCATATTCCGTCCTGGCGCCCCGACTTGGGTCTTATGGCAGATATTGCTGAAGAAGTCGGACGTTCTTATGGCTACAACGAAATCCCCACCACAGCCTTTAAAACCTCTACTCAGGGTGGCTACTCCCCTGTTATGAAGTTTGAAAGCAAGGCCGGCACTATTTGCCGTGCGCTGGGTTACAGTGAAATCATCACCTATTCCTTTGTATCTCCCACCATTTTTGATCAAATTCGAATTCCTGCGGATTCTTCTTTGAGAAATGCTTTGAAAATTCAAAATCCTCTCGGCGAAGATACATCTATTATGCGCACCACCGCACTGCCCTCTATGCTGGATATTTTGGCACGCAACAGCGCATACCATAACAAGGCAGCCAAACTCTACGAACTGGCAAAGATCTATTTGCCCACAGAGGAACAGTTGCTGCCCAGCGAGCCTAAGATCCTTGTATTGGGCGCATACGGCGCAAGTCAGAATTTCTTCACGCTTAAGGGCGAGTTGGAAGCGATCCTAAATGGATTGAATGTCAAGAAGGCCCAGTACTGCGCAGACAGCACCAATCCTTCCTATCACCCCGGACGGTGTGCGAAAGTAACAATCGACGGAGTGGATGTAGGTTATATCGGCCAGATTCATCCTACGGTTGCAAAGAACTACGGTATCGATGCGGAAGTATATTGCGCGGAGATCAATTTCAATGCAATCTATGATCTTCAGTTACCGGAAGCCACCTACACCCCCCTGCCGAAGTATCCTTCTGTCAGCCGTGATATCGCCGTTATCTGCGACGAGTCTGTCACAGTTGCTGCAGCTGAGGAAGTAATTGCTTCTGCCGCCGGTAAGTTGCTTCGCAACATTCAACTCTTCGATATCTATCGCGGAACCGGCATTCCTGAGAACAAAAAGAGTATGGCGTTCTCTCTGGAACTGCGCGCAGACGACAGAACATTAACTGATTCCGACTCTGAATCCGTCATTGCCAAGGTTCTCGGCGCATTGGAAAATCAACTGGGTGCAATCCTTCGTTAAATACACTATTTTACAGAAAATTTCAATCTGGGACTTTACACCCCGAAAAAATTGAGATATAATAGCAATATCTATTGGAAGGAGGTCGTTCCCATGACGGAAAGTACCATTAAATTTACAGTCCCCAACAACGATAAGGATAATATGCGCCGTACACTCCGTGGTGTGTTCGACGCCCTGAACGAAAAAGGTTATAATCCGATCAATCAAATTGTCGGCTACCTGTTGACAGAAGACCCCACCTATATCACCAACTACAACAACGCCCGCAGTATGATCTGTAAGTTGGATCGGGATGAACTTCTGCAGGAACTGGTTCGTTGCTATCTGTTCGAAAAGCAATAATTTGGCCTGGGGGCTTTTGATAAACAAAAGCCCCCAGATTATATTCTCAAGGAGGCTACTATGGCAGACGAAAAGAAAATTCTCACATATAAAGGTCACCCCCTGATGCGTAAAGATAATTTGATCTATTATGGTTCTATGGCTGACAGCCACATTATTCTGCTTCAGATTCTGGAGACCAAAACAGTTGGCGACACCGAGATCGCCTCCCGCGTTTCCATTCAATTACAGTTGACCGATCCTTCTGTTAAGAGCCGGGACCGCGTCATTAAAAAAGGCGAAAAAGCGGGCTTATATACTGCACTGGACTTCGGCTGTGTTTGGCTGGAACGTGCGCTTGCAGGAAAATAATTGAATTATAATCCGCCGGCATCCATAGGATGCTGGCGGATTTTTTCATATTATCACCCAACAGGTACATAATAACCAAAAAGGAGGTTCAAAAATGGTTGATTACAAGTGCGGAAGACAAAGTTTTATGCTCCCCCAGCCTCCGATTATTACAGCCTGGGCAAGTGTAGCTGGAAAAAAAGAATCCGAAGGTCCCCTTAAGGAATATTTTGATATCACATGCAGCGATCCGTTCTTTTCCCAGAAGACCTGGGAACAAGGAGAACAGCGTATGCAGCAGATCGTTCTCGATACCCTTACCAACAAAGCAGGAATTCACGCGAAAGATATAGATCTTATATTTTCCGGCGATCTGCTAAATCAATGCATCGGATCATCCTTTACTCTGAGAAATACCAATATCCCGCATTTAGGACTATACGGTGCTTGTTCAACAATGGCAGAGGGCCTTCTGATGGCATCCATCGCCGTGAGTGGCGGTTTTACAAGAAACGCAGTCGCAATGACATCCTCTCATTTCGCCTCATCTGAGCGCCAGTACCGCTTTCCGTTAGGATACGGCGGACAGCGGACTCCCACATCTCAATGGACAGTAACAGGTGCCGGTGCAGCATTGATATCCAGGCAAGGCAATGGACCCAAAATTACAGCCTGCACCATTGGAACAGTTACCGACTTGGGAATTAAAGACGCTAATAATATGGGCGCCGCAATGGCGCCGGCGGCACTTTCTACAATTCGTGCGCATTTTCAGGACCTGGATACAACCGCTGACGATTTTGATTTGATTGTAACCGGTGACCTTGGAGAGCACGGAAAGGAAATGCTGCTCACCCTCGCGCAACGTGAGGGATTAAATATCAGCGGTAAGTTAACCGATTGCGGAACATTGATTTTCGATTTATTAAAACAGGATGTCCATTCAGGTGGCTCAGGCTGTGGTTGCAGCGCTGTTACCTTATGCGGTTACCTGCTGAACAAGTTACAGAAAGGCAAACTGAAGAAGATCTTATTCTGCGGAACCGGCGCATTGCTTTCGCCCACATCAACACAGCAATCGTTACCTATTCCGGGTGTATGTCATGCTGTTTCTATTTCCGGAGGTTAATATATGGACTACTTGAAAGCATTTATTATTGGTGGGTTATTCTGTGTAATCGGTCAGTTGTTGATTGATTATACAAAACTGACGCCCGCCAGAATTCTGGTTGGTTATGTAGTTATCGGTGTCGTTCTCGGTGGGATTGGTATATATAAACCGCTTGCCGAGTTTGCAGGTGCCGGGGCCACGGTTCCTTTAACGGGCTTTGGGTACAATTTGGCAAAAGGTGTACGCGAAGCCGTTGACAGTGACGGTTTTATAGGCATTCTGTCCGGTGGACTGGAAGCAACCGCTGCCGGTATTGCAACTGCAATCATTGCCGGTTTTCTTGCAAGTTTATTCTTTAAAGCAAAGAATAAATCCTGAACTTAGGGAAAAACTATGACAGCGGCTTACCGCAAAAGGAAAACGGAGGATTGAAATATGAACAATCAGAACAGAAACCAGAACCAGAATAATCAGAACCAGAATAATCAGAACAGAAATCAGAATCAGAACAGCCAAAACCAGAACAACCAGAACAAGAACAGTCGCTAAACAATTATCCCTCCGGTGTGACCGGAGGGATAATTACTTTCCCGTTTTTGCTCAGAGCGCAACGAATTTATCAACAGAGAAGAAGTAAAGTTGCTTGGACTTTATTGGAAGATTATAAATTCTTTCCAGCGCAGATGCATATACAGTGACCTGCATACGATACTGATCCACCAATTTTTCCAGGTTATCTTCCGTCACCCGATCTGTTTTAAAATCAATAATCGTAATACCGTCATCTTCAATCAGCGCGCAATCCACAACGCCCTGAAGCAAAATACTTTCATCTTTCAAGTCCTTGCCGTATTTTTCAGCGTCATCCAATAACGAAAACTTAAACTCTCGTAAAACTGTTGGGGATTCTCTGAGTTTTGAACCGATCTCGGAAGTGAAAAATGCAGCAATAACCGCAGGATCTACCAACTCACCACATTCCTTGGAAATGTACCCTTCTTCTGCGAGTCTGACGATTTCATCCCGAACTGATTCTGTATCCGAGCAAGCCTTATAATCAATATACTGCATTACCGTATGTACGGCTTGTCCATAGTTTTTACCCTGAATATCCTGATGCAGAAACGCGGGTTTCCGCCAGGTGAAGGGATGTTTGAAAGCAACCTTTGTATTCTCAGCCGCTTCTTTGTCTTTTAATCTTCCCTTCAATTGCGTAGCCGTCTGTTTGGATGGCGTAACCGTCGCTTCTTTATGCAGATATTCATATGACAAGAATTTTTGTAACTTTGAAATATCCAAAGGCGCACCCGGCAGATTTTTCGGTACATCACTTGTCGTCTCTTCATCAGATCGCACAGGATCGACGATCCGGATCTTCCAAGCCTCTTTCGTTTCATTCTGCAGCGCGGTTAACAAAATCCATTTGCCGGGGCAATCAACATCTGCAGTCATCAAATATGGGTCACAAATATCCTTTCGGCAAGCCAGATCCGACAATGTCGACTGCAGATTTCTGGAAGCATAGGTCATAATCAATCGATCCCGCGGACGGGTCATCGCAACATAAAGCACCCGCATCTCTTCCGAGATGCTTTCAGCCATCATTTTTGCTGCAATCGCACGTTTGGCAATCGACGGATAACGAACTCTATTGACATTATCCACACAACTTAATCCCAAACCGAGATCCTTATCGCACAGTATCTGCGCACGGCTGCTCTCCTGATTAAACTCTCTCGACAGACCGCAAAGAAAAACAACCGGGAATTCCAATCCTTTGGATTTGTGGATACTCATAATTGATACTGCGCCGGCCGTACTGCGATCATCAGCAAGGAGCAGCCCCTTTTCTTCCAATGCTGCCAGATAATCAAGAAATCTGGAAAGACCTTTTATGCCGCTGCCATCCGCATCGCAGGCAAGTTGATAAAAGGATTGCAGGTTTTGATTTCTGATCTCTCCATCCGGCAAAGCAGCGTACACACTATCAATTTTCGTTTGCGTAAAAATGATTTGCAACAGTTTTGGCAAACTGTTGATCCTGGCTTCGGAACGCAAATGATTAATGATATCCAGTGTCTGTTTTGCTTTCTCGGATTGTGATGCACGCAAGGCAGAATAGAATGTTCCACCGGGTCGGTTTGCACGAATTTCGGCCAGATCATCGGCAGAGAAACAGAATATACGGCTGGACAACACAGAGATAAGCGGAATATCCTGCAAAGGATTATCGATCACCTGCAGCAAAGACCGCATGGTTTCTATTTCCTCAGCACTTAACAGATCCATTCCTGCGCCGGTTGTACAGCGCACTCCCCTTTCTTCCAGAGCCTGCACATATGTACTTCCTACGGATCCGGGAGAACGCAATAATATTACGATATCATCTGCCTCTATCGGCCGGAGAACGTCCCCTTGCCTCACCATATGCGTTCCGTCAAGCAACTCCGTGACTTTATCTGCCACAAAAGCCGCTTCCTCGGCATAAGTGTCTTCCTGCACATTAACAGCATATAACTCGGTTTCCGTTTCATTTAGCGGGATATGAGGAAGTCCTTCATAGAGGGATTCATCTTCACCATAATCCAAACCGCCAACCTTGCTTGACATACACACAGAGAACACATCGTTTACTGTATCGATCACACCTGCGCAGGATCGGAAATTTCGACTCAACAGAACTTTTCTGCCTTCACCGTCCTTGGCCAGGCCGGCAGGAACATAGGAATTATACTTCTTGATAAATATTCCCGGGTCTGCCAAACGGAATTGATAGATCGACTGCTTAACATCACCGACCATAAAACAGTTATGTTTCTTGTCGGTAATCGCGGCAAATATCGCATCCTGAACCTCATTGGAGTCCTGATATTCATCGACCATCACTTCTCTGAATCTGCGACCGATTTCTGTTGCAACAGATGTAATACCGCTACGGTTAGTTCCCAGCAGCAAGTTTAGCATATTCTGCTCCAAATCGCTAAAGTCCAGAACTCTCTTTCTCTTTTTGGCATTGTCATATGCTGCCGCAAATCTGCGAACCAGCGCAACCAAACCTCTTTGTACAGCAGCAACTTGCGACAGATCCAAAAGCACCTGCGTACTATCGTCGGTAAATTTGCGGAATTTCTTGCCAAGGCCTTTCTTGCAAGCATCCCGTACAGCACGAATCTTATCGGCAGTGTCAGAATCCGTGCAACTTTTGGAAAAGGTCATTCTGCCGTAATCGATGTGCATTCTGGAAATGATTTCGTTCCATTTGGTGCAGGCACGGATTTCTCGCAGCTGATCAATAGTTGTATATAGAACATCTGCCGGTTTCAGCATATCACCGTGTTCTATTGCCATAGTTGCGCACTTATCCAGTGCTGCAATTTGCAGATCAAGATAGTGGTGCAGATCATCGATTAGATACTTGCCCCAAATGGTCTCGGAAGCATCCGTGGCAGAACCCACATTGTTAACAGATACGCACCAATCCAGCCAGGCATTCGGATCAAGATGACACCGGGCGCTGTTGTGAACTTTTAAGATAATTTCCGGGATCTGTCGATCGTCACGCCCGAGTCCTTGGGTATTGACCAATTCGCGGAAATCTGCATTATTCGCATCTTGATACGCCTCGTTCAGTAGTTTCTCCAACACATCTGTCTGGATCTCAACGCACTCATTTTCTTCAGCCACACGAAAATCCACCGGAATATCCATTCTAAATGCGTATTCACGCAGGATATCAGCACAAAATGCGTGTACAGTAGATATCTTGGTAAGGTATAATCTTTGCAGTTGCTGACGAAGATGACTATTCTCCGGTTCTGCCGCAATTCGCTCCGTTAACTTTGAAGCGATCTTACCACGCAATTCAGACGCAGCGGCTTTCGTATAGGTAATGATCAAAAAATCATCTAAGTTAGCCGGATCTACCGGATCTGTCAGATAACCCATCAGTCGATCAACCAGCACCTTGGTTTTACCGGAACCGGCTGCTGCAGATACAAGCAGATTTCCGCCTCTGTCTGTCACAGCCTGATACTGTTGCGGTGTCAGATTTTCAGCCATTTCTGCTCATCTCCTTTTCTATATCTTCCCAAAAGCGTTGCGCTGTCATAGTTTTATAATTTCTGCGTTCACTAACCGTTTCCTTATGACAAATCAGGCCGTACGGACAGTATGCGCAGGCATCGTGACTACTTCCGCGCGTGTAGGGGTTGGGCGTTATGCAGCCGGATGCAATGTCATCTACCATCCGACCAACCAAAACAAACACATATGCCTTCAGTAAATTGAACTGTTTTCTGCTGGCGATATCTCCCGCAATAGAGCCATCCTTTTTCCGTGTGTATGGCATACGCATCGGAACATCGGAATCCTCCATTGCGTTCAAAACCTTTTCATCCGCCAAAATAAGACCTTTTCGCTTCCACAATTTCAATCTGGCTTCATCGGCCTCTTCAGCAGTTAGCAAGCCATCAGCGGGAACAAAAGGAACACGAGCCGGGAAATACTGCACGCCCGATGGAACAGAGTTTGCCCCCAGAATGCTCTCTCCTTGCTCCTGAAGCGCAAAAAGGTACAAAAGCATCTGCAGTCCATAACCGTTGAATACATCGCAATAATCAAAATCTTTCTTTCCGGTTTTGTAATCCACCACCCGGAAGTACTTTTGACCGTCATTATCCCAAGCATCCACGCGATCCACATAGCCGCGCAAACGGGCTGGCATCGTTTTGCCGGAAACATCAATGGCGGAAATCTGTTCTTCTTCACCAAAACCGACTTCGAACCCTATGGGTTCAAAGGCAGATGTTTGCATTTCCTGCCACAATTCTTTTACGATCAATTCCAATTCCTCGGTATTTCTTTGGAACAGGAAGTTCAGACGTTCCGTATCAAGTTCTGAAAACCGTTCGTTTGCATATGCCAGCGAATGTTTCTGCGCAATCTGAAGTATCTGTTCCAGAGTCATCTTCCGGAATCCACCGTTGGACATTACTTCCTCTGCAGTTTTTTCCATAACGGCGTGAACGTACGTTCCAAATTCGGCAGGATCGATCGCTGCAGGCTTGCGTTCTTTGGCGCGTAATCCGTATTTAAGAAAATACATCAGGCGACATTCCGCCTGCCGGTCAATTTGGGAAGCCGAAAGATATAAAGAATCTCCGTAGAGTTTTTCCACGCTATCCTTACTAAGACTGCCCAACTCGTGAGACTTATGCGCCTGCATTTTGGCAAATTCTTTCTCAATGCCCAGTTGAGCAGACATTTTCGGAGCATTTGCACGGGAGAGATACGCCGCGGCATCCATAGAATTTGCGATTGCAGTACCGATCACACTGTCAACAGCCAGAGTACTACCCGCCATTTCATTCAGACGACGGAAAACAAATGACGGTTGCTGTCCTGAGTAACTGACAGTAACAGATTCCTCAGCGCCGCAGAAAACGCCATAGATTTCCGAGAACTCAATCTGTACGCCCTCCATTGCACCACCGGTTAATTGGACGCCGATCTTACGCAGTTCAGTTCTCTCGTAATCTGTCAAAACACCGGCTGAACCACCGTAACTGGGCATACTTCCCTCTTCAGCGCCTAAAACTATCAGATGCCTGCATTGCTGACAACGCATAGCACTGACCGGGCCAACTGTGACAGCATCCAACACCGGAGGGATCGTTCCCACATCATATTGACTAAGCAATAATTTAAATAGTCTTGTGAAATTCTCCTGCTCCCAGGTAGTCTCGCCAAGCACATCATAAAGCTGCTCAATTGCAGACAGTAGTATCTCCCATAGTTGGTTTAATATCTGCGCATTTCTGTTATCTCCCCTTTTGTCCATCGCCTCGGCAAAAGAATTCAGCCTGGGACTCAGGGAGATGTCCTCCATAAATGCGTATAGCGCCTCAATTTGCTGGCTTAATTTGCTTGCGCCTTGAAATGCTTCGTGCAGCCGTTTCAGCGGATCCATTGCGCAGGCTCTCGCTTCGTTCAGCAAACGCAAACGCTGCATATCCGACTCTTTAAAATCCTGACCAAGACCCTTGGGATGATTTCTCCAATCCTGCAGCCAGGCGTTGCCCTGAATATTCCAAAGCAGCGCATAATTTTCCAACTTATCACAATCATCAATGCCCAGAGGCGACATCATCGACTTAAGGTATTTAAAGACATCTTTCTGTTCAAATCCGTTCAGCGCAGCATCCAATGCCGCTACAACTGTTGCGATCGCGGACTTCTCGAGAACATCTTCTGTACCGGAAATATAAACAGGTATCCCCATTTTTCCGAATACCATTTCCAGCATATTTCCGTATTGACCTATGTCGCCACACACAACACCAATGTCCCTATATCGGCAGCCGTCCATTACCAGTTCCAAAATTCTTTCCGCTGCGCTGCAGCACCCCTGATAAACGGACTCTGTGTGATATGTGCATAGATTGGTAATTTTTTTATCGATATGTCCCTGAAACAGACATTTTCTTAGTTCGATCAGATCGTCATTGCGTTCGGGCACATAGCAAATTTCTGTTGCAACGCCTAATTGTTCAGCACAGCGTAACAGTTCCTGCGCCGTCTGCCCGGCTTTCTCAAACGCCATTGCATCCGAACCGGGCTTGTCGCAATTCAGGCTGATAACCACGTGCTGAGAAGTTTGAATCATATGCCTTATAACAGCAAAATGCTGCCGTGTGAAATCAGGGAATCCATCAATATAAAATACGCGTTGTTTGCAGAAGTCACAGTCTTCCAGTTCCTCCAGTAGCCAAGTCATTTGATCTCTGGGGTCACATTTTCCCTGACTGCACAATGCATCATACGCCTCAAGCAGTAACGCCAGTTCCTCCAGTTTCTGTGCGAGTCCTCCCTCGGTGGCTTTTGCGGCATTGACCAAATCCTGCGATGTTATACAGCAGCGCTTAAACTCGTCGATCATATCCAGTAGTCCCAGTAAGAACTCAGGCTTGGACTCTACAGAGGCATAGGCTTTTAATTTACTGCGCAGTTGCCGTGCAGCACTGGCCAGCACAACGATCCGTCCACCATTATCCAAACACGACGGAGCAGCATGTCCCACCGATACAGCGACACGGCTTGCCAGTCTGGAAAAAGTCAGAACCTCTGCAAAACGGCTGCACGTATCCCCTGCTGCAGCGCATAGTCTGCGCTCTGTTTCGTGGCTGATCAGTTCAGGAACAATCAGAACACGATCAGGTCTTTGACCAGCAACATCTTGTGCGATCATATCCAGAATTTTCGATCTGTTTAAAGTCCAATCGGTTCCTATAAGCAACGTTAGCATACTACTCACCTCTTTTATATGATTATTATATCATAAATTGAATTTGATTGATAGTATAAATCTGCAAATTCTCTGTTGCAGAACGCAAAAGCGTCCGTACCGAAAACAACAGTACGGACGCCATATTTTTACACGGGTTTTGCAATATAAATATCAGGATAGTTCTCGCGCAGCATATTGCAGATCACCGCAGCAAATTCAAACTCCGGGACAATGGCAAACACAGCAGAACCGGATCCTGTCATCTGCTGTCCGACCGAACCGTAACTGTTAAAGATGGACTTGATGTAGTTTAGTTCCAAATGCTGCTCTGTTACAACCGGGTCAAATACATTGCAAAGATTTTGCGCAACCTTACCAAGGTCCCCTGCTAACAAGGCACTTTCCATAGCCGCATTGTCAGGGCGCTTTGCAATTGCAGTTTCGTCGATCTTCTTATACAACTCCGGTGTGGAAGAGGAGAAAGCAGGTTTGCAGATCACAAACACACAATCCGGCATATCCGGTAATTTCCTCAATCTTTCGCCGCGTCCTTCTACCATTGCCGTGCCGCAGACTGTACAAAAAGGAACATCGCTGCCTACATTCGCACCAAGTTCTGCCAGGGCCAGAATAGAAAAAGGATACTCATAATGTTTATTCAAAGCACGCAAAACGGCCGCTGCATCCGCACTGCCACCACCAAGTCCCGCTTCTGACGGAATTCTCTTAGTAATTCGAATTTCAATTCCATCAGGATCTTTGCCAGTTGCTTCAAAGAACACCTTTGCGGCTTTCCAAGCCAGGTTTCTCTCATCGGTGGGAATTCCTTCCTTGCTGCACTGCAGGATCCAGGGTTTTCCTGTGCCAATATCAATTTCAACATCGTCCCGCAGAGAAATCGTTTGCATCACACTTTGCAGGTCGTGATAGCCATCCGGGCGTTTTCCAAGAACATCAAGTGTCAAATTCACCTTTGCAAACGCACCTTCATATAATGTTACCATTTCTAAAATCCTTCCTTGTATATGTTTCTGAAATCATTATACTAGATAACAATATTTTTTCAACCGAAAGTTCGCTTAATAACAATGAATAAATGCGTGTTTGTTGGTTATGATAGAAATATCCAAGATCAAAACGGAGGTAGTCTTATGGATACAATTGCATTGATCCTTTCCATCATCGGCTCCATCAACTGGGGATTGGTTGGTCTTTTTCAATTTGACCTTGTTGCTTGGCTTTTTGGGGGACAAGATGCCGTATTCAGCAGAATCGTATACGGGATCATCGGCCTGGCCGGTTTGTGGTGCATTACACTGCTTTTCCGCAAAGGAAGAGCAGCAATTGACGGAGAATAATCCCTGAAAAGAGGCAGCATCCTGGATGCTGCCTCTTTTCTTTATACTTCTGCAACAGTTTTCTTTCTTACTTTTCTGAAAATAACCATCGGTACATACATAACGATCAAAATACCGGCAATCAAAACAGGAAATCCCAACAAATGATTTCCCCACAACTGTTCAAATAGGTACAGAGGATTTCCTTCATCTGCAGACATCAGGAACATAAAATTGGTATCCAGGAGCAAATTGACTCCATAAATCGGAATTGCCATCACAAGCAATAGAAGCAAGTACTGTGGAATCTTACGCACCTCAGGTTTTAACTCGCCGGCAACTGCCAAAACAATGGGATACAAAGCAAGCAGGATATGCACGGTGAAACTGTGAATGTGCATAAAATTTGCCAGAGGAAGTGCTGTCCAACTTGGGAACAGAAGAGCAGCCAGCGCACCGGGGATACATACAGTATACAAGAAACCACTCAGTATCTTCGAGGGTTTCCAGGCGTGGATCGCAATTATGAATATATTGATACTGCAAAGGTGGAGCGGCAAGTAACTCGCTGTATATCTGCCGCCAGCAATCAAAAAGACAACTTTATAAAGTTCATCAATCACCAGTAATGCAGCAATCGTCTTTTTCCAGCGAATCCGCGCGGTCAGAGTCATTTTGCGATACCACACACAATTGGCCACCATAATCACAGCAAAAACCAGCAACCAAACAATGTGCAAACCGCCGAATTGCGAAAAGCCAACACCATCCGGTATTGTTTCTGTTGTATCCATAAAGTAACTCAAAATCTTCACCACTTCATTTCTCTATGTTGTATTGCAGCATTATTTCCCGCCGTTTTCCTTAAGCAGGCGATACTTAATATCCCACAACTTACTGGAAAGGTCCACATAATAGGTGTGAGGATTGTCGAAACGCTTTACCTCATCCCAAAGTGTATCGATCTGTTCCGCGCAGTATTTGCGAATCGTATGCAGATCAGGAGATTGATACACCAACTTACCGTTTTGAAAAATCGGCACCTGCAACTCTTTGGCAGTAAAGTTGTATACAGTCTTTTTCTTCCAGGTTGCTTCCGGATCAAAGATTTCCATTTCACCGCTGTCATTAACTGTCTCGTCATAGACACATAGGTAATCCGCAATAGCCTTGCCGGTATCATTTCCGTAGAAACGGTACAGTTTTTTGAAGTGGGGGTTGGTAATCTTTCCAACGTTTTCGGAAATTTTAATTTTGGGAACAACCGTTCCATTCTCATCTTCCACAGCCGTCAGTTTATAAACACCGCCAAAAACGGGTTCGCTCTTTGCAGTGATCAGGCGTTCACCTACACCGAACATATCGATCTGCGCACCTTGCCGCAAGAGTCCTTGAATAATGTGTTCATCCAGGGAATTGGAGGCAGAAATCTGGCATCCTGTCCAACCCGCTTCATCCAGCATTTTTCTTGCCTCACGGGACAAATATGCAATGTCGCCGGAATCCAGACGAATACCGCATTTGGTAATACCCTTGGGCTTTAACACCTCGTCGAATACACGAATTGCATTGGGAACGCCGGATTTCAGAGTATTGTAGGTGTCAACCAACAAAGTTGCATTTGTGGGGTAGATTTCGCAATAAGCCTTGAACGCCTCATATTCACTGTCAAACATCTGTACCCAGGCGTGGGCCATTGTACCGCCTGCGTATACGCCAAACTTCTGGTCAGAGATCGTGCAGGCCGTTCCGTTACAACCACCGATATACGCGGCTCGAGCACCCAGAATTGCCGCATCTGCACCCTGCGCTCTGCGAGAACCGAACTCCAAAACAGTTCTTCCGCCTGCCGCACGGACTACGCGGTTGGCCTTTGTCGCAATCAAACTCTGGTGATTGATAGACAGCAAGACGAAAGTTTCAATCAACTGTGCCTCAATCGCAGGAGCGCGAATTGTCATAATAGGTTCTTTGGGGAAAACGGGTGTTCCCTCGGGAACTGCCCAAATATCACCTGTGAATTTAAAATTCTCCAAATATGTTAAAAACTCTTCAGAGAAAAGATTGCGATTTCTCAAATAGGCAATATCCTCAGGATCAAAATGCAGGTCAAGAATATACTGAATGATCTGTTCCAAACCGGCGGCAATTGCAAAACCGCCGCCATCAGGACATTGACGGAAGAACACGTCAAAGTAACATATACGATCTTTGAAGCCTTTCTTAAAGTAACCGTTACTCATTGTTAACTCATAAAAATCGCAAAGCATCGTAAGATTCAGTTTTTCACCGGTCATAAAAACACCTCGTTTGTCAAATAGTGCTTTTATTATAAAACCTCACTGTAAAAAAAGCAATTAATTTATTGACAATCAATTGTCAGGATACTATATTTTACATAAAAGGAGGTATTTATATGGAAATTACCATTGGAATGAAAGGTGAAGTGTCTACCCTTGTGGAAAGAGAAGACACAGCATACGAAGTCGGTTCCGGCAGTTTGTTGGTCTATGCGACACCCTGTATGGTAGCACTTATGGAAGGCGCTGCCTGCGATGCGATTGCCTCTGTACTTCCCGAAGATAAAACCTCAGTTGGAACGCAGTTGGATATTTCCCACTTATCTGCAACTCCGGTTGGTCTGGAGGTCAGAGCAACGGCAGAAGTAACCGCTGTTGAAGGCAGTTTTGTTACCTTCCGCGTTGAAGCATACGACGAAGCCGGATTGATTGGAGAAGGAACCCACAAACGCGCAATAATCTCTACTCAGCGATTCCTGGATAAAACATATTCCAAACTGTAATACATTGAAAGAAGTGAATGTCGTGAAAAAAATCAGAGAATTTTTAAAAAGGAAGGACATTATTCTTTCCGGTAAACGCTATGGTATCGACGCGCTGGGCGCAATGGCCCAGGGTCTGTTCTGCACATTGCTTGTCGGAACAATTCTCAACACCATCGGTCAGCAATTTCATATTGGTTTTCTGAATGCGCCTATCGTCACACTAAAAAATGCTGCCGGAGATGCCGTCATTTCTTATACGATCGGTGGTCTTGCTTCTGCTATGGTTGGTCCGGGTATTGCCATTGCCATCGGATTTGCGCTCCACTGTCCGCCGTTAGTATTGTTCTCATTGATCCCTGTCGGCTTTGCCGCAAATGCTATGGGCGGTGCCGGCGGGCCTTTGGCTGTGTATTTTGTAGCGATTGTAGCATCTGAATTTGGCAAACTGGTTTCCAAAGAAACCAAAATCGATATTTTAGTCACACCCATTGTAACCGCTTTGGTAGGCATTGGTTTTGCCTATCTGGTTGCTTCCCCTATCGGCGCAGCGGCCAGCGCAGTTGGCGATGCAGTTAAGTGGGCAACTCTGCAACAGCCTTTCCTGATGGGCATTCTGGTTTCTGTGATCATTGGCGTTGCACTTACATTACCCATCAGTTCCGCTGCAATTTGCGCTGCACTGTCTTTGACCGGCTTGGCCGGCGGTGCTGCTGTTGCCGGATGCTGCGCCCAAATGGTCGGCTTCGCTGTTATGAGTTTTCGAGAAAACCGCTGGGGCGGTCTGGTGGCTCAGGGCATCGGCACCAGTATGCTGCAAATGCCCAACATTGTGAAAAATCCGAGAATTTGGATTCCGCCTACCCTGGCATCTGCCATTACCGGTCCGCTGGCAACCTGCCTTTTCAAAATGGAAATGAACGGCGCAGCCGTTTCTTCCGGTATGGGAACTTGTGGCTTTGTCGGGCAGATCGGCGTTTATACCGGTTGGGTTAATGATGCAACAAAAGTCATTACTGCCTGGGATTGGGTTGGTCTTGTACTGATCTGTTTCGTTCTGCCCGCGATCCTCAGCACTGTTTTCTGTGAAGTTTTGCGGAAGATCGGCTGGATCAAGGAAAACGATCTGAAACTTGATCTATAATACACAATCCCCTCGTGAGCAAAATCACGAGGGGATTTTTTATATCTCTTGTCTTCCTTCCAATGCACGGGAAAGCGTTACTTCATCGGCATATTCCAACTGACTTCCAACAGGAATTCCATAAGCAAGTCTTGTGACCTTCACTTCCATAGGCCGCAATAATCTTGAAATGTACATAGCTGTTGCCTCACCCTCAGTATCCGGGTTTGTTGCCATAATCACTTCTCTTACATTGCCTTGCGCAACACGCTGCAACAGTTCACGGACTCGAATGTCATCTTGTGTAACGTGATTTAACGGTGAAATCACACCGTGCAGTACATGATAAACACCCGCATATTCCCGGGATCTCTCCATCGCGATAACATCTTTAGGATCTGCAACCACGCAGATAAGACTCTTATCACGCATCACATCATCACAAATCGGGCAAATCTCCCGATCCGTCAAATTCTGACAAACAGGACAAGTATGGACAGTATTCTTAGCGTCGATAATCGCATCTGCAAAAGCTTGGGCATCCTCCATTGAAAGGCCCAACACATGAAAAGCTAAACGCTGCGCAGTTTTTCCACCAACGCCGGGCAAGCGGGCAAACTGATCTGCCAACTCCTGCAGTGCTGCGGGAAAATAATGCATAGTTCCTCCTTAGAACAGCCCGCCAAGATTCAGGCCGCCGGTCAAACGGGACATATTATTGGCAGACTCGGTATCCGCGGTACGCATAGCCTCATTCACAGCCGCAATCACCATATCCTGCAGCATCTCCACATCATCAGGATCTACCGCTTCCGGATTGATCTCAAGGGCAACGACCTCGTGCTTTCCGTTAACGGTAGCCTTTACCATACCGCCGCCGGCTGCTGCTTCGAAGGTTTTGGTCTCCATTTCTTCCTGCATACGCAGCATCTCTTGCTGCATTTTCTGAGCCTGTTTAATCATAGCAGCCTGGTTCATACCACCGGGCATACCTCTAAATCCACCTTTTGCCATTATAAAATCTCCTTAATGCTTAAATTAGTCCTTAATTTTTACAACACCGGGATGCTCTCTCCCAAAAGTGAGCAGCCGATCCAGATTTTCATTTTTATTAACTGTATCATGATCATCCGTTACAACAACCCGTAACTGTCTTCCCAGTTTTGCAGATGCTTTGCGTGCAACCAGTGAAATAATATCAGGAACATTGACGATTTCCATCACAAACTGATTATTGCAAACAAGCACCAATTGGTCACCGGATAACACGCCCTTTAAAGGCGCATTCGGAGTGGTGATAAAGAACCCAGCCAACGCGGGATTTAATTCCTTGCGTACAGCAGATGCCACATCCGTCCAAAAGCCGACCGGTGTCTGATCGACAGCACCCTCTTCCGTTTTCTCAGAAGTTACCGGTATCTCTTCTTCTATTACAGCCTGGGAAACCGGTTCGTCACTAACTTCTTTGACCGCTATCTCAGCCTGTTTCTGAGGAGCAGATATCGTAATATTTCCCGATTTCACCTGATCTTCCAATCGGGTGAGTCTTGCAAGCAAAGCATCAACATCCGTATCCAGTTCCGGCTGGCACAAATTAACGATGCACAACTCAGCGTCCATACGACGGCTGGCACTCCTTGTAAAGCCAAATGCCGTTGCCTGGATAACATTCATCATTCTCTGCAATTCGCCGCTTGAGAACCGTCCAGCCAGTTCCTGGACCTCTCTGTCGGAAGCCACACCGGAAAGCATACCGATTCCCTCACGGGGGGCAGTTTTCAGTATCATAAGGTCACGGGTCAGACAAGCCAGTTCATCCAAAAGCGCGCCCATATCTTTGCCTTCAGCATATAATCTGTTCATAAGCGCCAGAGCAGAACTTGTGTCGTGATCAGCAATGAAACCCATCAGTTTCCCGCATTCCTGAATGCCTGCAATACCAAGACAAGCATAAACCTTGTCAGCGGTAAGTTCACCTGTGGTAGCAGATGCACATTGATCCAGCAAACTAAGTCCGTCGCGCATACCGCCGTCAGCAAGTCTGGCAAGAAGTCTTGCAGCCGATTCATCCAGGTCGATATTTTCCTGATAGGCAACATACTGCAGTCTGGCAGCAATATCTTCCTGACTGATTCTGCGGAACGAAAAACGCTGGCATCGTGACAGAATGGTAGCCGGGATCTTGTGAAGTTCTGTAGTTGCAAGAATAAACAACAGATGCTCCGGAGGCTCCTCTATGATCTTCAGCAATGCATTAAACGCGGAGATGGACAGCATATGCACCTCATCAATGATGTACACACGCATTTTCACCTGAGAGGGCGAATAGATCGCGTCGTCCCGCAAATCGCGGACATTGTCCACACCATTATTGGATGCAGCATCGATCTCCAGCACATCCATGCAGGAGCCTGCGTCGATAGAACGGCATGCTTCACAGCAATTGCAGGGATTTCCATCCTGAGGATTTAAGCAGTTTACCGCTTTTGCCAGAATTTTTGCGCTGCTCGTTTTACCCGTTCCCCGGGATCCGGTAAACAGGTATGCGTGGCTAAGTTTGCCGCTGACAAGTTGTGTCTTTAATGTTTGGCTGACAGCCAACTGACCAACAACATCATCAAATGTTTGCGGCCTATATTTTCTATACAGCGCCTGATACATAGAAACCTCCATACAGTAACCGACCCATAACAAGATCGCACACCCACATTTGAACAGGGAGAATACCCGGCATCCATACAGCCAGCTCGGGAACGGCAACCTCACGGCACACGAGAAGATCTGCTTAATGCTGCTTGGTTCCCCACCTGACATGGTTCACAGGATCTCGTTGCGTAAGACCGTTCCTTCAACACCGCTTATATAGGCCAGACAATACTCAACCCTGCCCGGGTGTGGGAATTCATTCCCGCTGTAGCGGATTGCGGGTTACAGGGCACCGCTATCTCCCCAACTAGTGCGACCTTGTTATGGGCCGGTCTGCCAAAACAAGGGTATAAATAGATTAGTTCAACTTAGACTCAATAAAGTCAGCCATTTCACCGAAAGTGGTGATTTTTTGATCTTCCAGTTCCAGTTCGACACCCAGTTCAGACTCCAGATCCATAATCATTTCAACGATGTCCAGAGAATCGATACCAAGGCTCTCAAAGGTGCTTTCACGCGTAATTTCATCAGCATTCAGTTCAAGCTGCTTTGCAGCATATGAAACCAACTTTTCGTACATCTTCTATTCCTCCAAATATCATATATCTATATTAGATACCCAAGATATTTTATTACACCCCGGGCTGTTTGTCAACGAGTGATTTTACGGCAATACCGGCACAGTATCCGGTTGACCAGGCGATCTGCAAATTAAATCCACCGGTATAAGCGTCGCAATCAATGATCTCACCGGCAAAGTGAAGTCCCGATATTATTTTGGATTCCATAGTTTTCGGATCGATCTCCGATACCTTAATACCACCGGATGTAATAATCGCCTCGGCCACCGGCCGTTTTCCGGAAATTTCAAATCGGAATGACTTCAGCAGTTCAACAAGGGCGCGTCTGTCTTCCTTTTTGAATGCATTCGCCTGCAGATTAGGATCAATGCGCAACCGTTCCAAGACAACCGGAATCATCGATCTCGGGAGCAAATCAGACAACGCATTCTCCATCGTACGGTTCTGATATTGTTCCAAATCACGCAGAATTCGATCGTTAAGTTTTTTCTCATCCAATGCAGGCTTCAAATCAATGCAAATTGCACAGCCTTCCCCTTTCATATGGGCACTGGCACTGAGAACCGTAGGACCGGAAAGACCAAAGTGCGTAAACAGCAATTCACCAAAATCGCGATACAGTGTCTTTCCTTTTTTGTCCAGAAGGCGTACAGCAACATTTCGCAGGCTTAATCCCTGCATACGTTTACAGTCATCTTCTGTGACTTCCAGGGGCACAAGAGAGCCCTGAGGCTGTATCAGTGTATGTCCGAGTTTCTGCGTCATTTCAAATCCGTCGCCGGTAGAGCCTGTGGTAGGATAAGATACGCCACCGGTTGCCAAAATGACCCAGTTGGCACTTATCGTGCCGTTTTGTGTCCTTACTCCCGTCACTGCTTCCCCATCTGTGAGAATTTCCTTCACCCGCGCTGTTTGCACCACGACACCATTTTTGTGCATCGCATCCTGCAAACAGTCCAATACAGATGCGGCTTTGTCTGTGACAGGAAAAACACGGTTACCCCGCTCAGTTTTTAAGGTACATCCTCTGCTGTTGAAAAAGTCTTTTACACTTTCAGGAGGAAAAGCATTCATTACACTGTAAAGAAACCTTCCGTTTCGCGGTACATTCTCCAGAACTTCTGCAACGGAACAGTCATTGGTTACATTGCATCTGCCCTTTCCCGTGATCAAAAGTTTTTTACCCAAACGGTCATTTCTTTCAAGCAGAAGAACTTTATGTCCTTGGTTTGCAGCGGTGATCGCAGCAAACATTCCCGCAGGGCCACCGCCGATTACAATTCCATCGTACATCATTGATTATCGACTCGCTTCTCGTAAACGTTATATTCTTCCCATACCCGCTCCAATGCATCAAATGTCTTTGCAAGATTCTGCTCCTGACCTGCCGCCAGGGCAACCAGCAAAGCATTTGTTACGCTCAGCGGGGCGACAATGGAGTCAACCAGCGACACCATATCGCTTTTGGCAAGCAGCACGTGGTCGCAGTGCTGTCCAAGCGGAGAAAGACGACTATCGGTAATACCAATCACATTAACGCCTGCAGTTCGGCAATACTGAGCGCCCTTCACTGTCGCTGCCGAATATCTCGGGAAACTGTATGCAATCACAACATCACCAGAGTCTATCCCGACCAGTTTTTCAAACATTTCGCTTGCACCGGAGGCTGTGACAATATGGACATTATTGAACATAAAATTCAGATAGTATCCCAAAAAACTTGCCAGAGGCGCCACTGATCTTGAGCCCAAAATGTAAATGCGCTTTGCCCGACGAATTCCTTCCACCGCAGAAGCGAATTCAGCGCGATCCAGCATTTCCGAGGTTTGACGGAGTTTGTCCATATCCGATTGCAGTACCGTAGAAACAACATCCTGATTACCAATTCTATCGCTGGCAACGCCGATCCTCTGTACAGATGTAAGTCTGTTCAGGACCATATCCTGCATTGCTTTTTGCATTTCAGGGTATCCGTCATACCCCAGTTCCACGGCAAATCGTACCACCGTTGATTCGGAAACGCCAACAACACTGCCAAGGCGATTGGCTGTCATAAAAGCGGCTTTATCGTAAGACTCCGTAATATATTGTGCCAGGAGCCGCTGTCCCTTCGAGAATGACCCGGACTTTTTTTGCAATAAGGTCAAAATATCCGTATTCATATGTATATCCTCCATCATCGTAATCATTTAAGTATGATTTCTTAGTGGTTTTTCAGCGAATTGACTTCTTCTTTGGTAAGATAGCGCCATTTTCCTATAGGAAGATCACCCAGTTTTAAAGCACCCTCACTGACTCTTGTCAGTCGCTCGACCGTCATACCCGCTGCATCACACATTCGGCGAACCTGACGATTGCGTCCCTCGTGAATGGTCACATTAACCACCGCTTTCTCCCCGTTTGTTTCCACAACAGAAACTTCGGGTTGACGAATTCTATAACCATCCAACTCTATCGGTTTCTTCAATCGGGAAAGTGCAGTTTCCGAATATCCGTCTACGCACACACGGTATGTCTTATTTACTTCATTTTTCGGATGCATAAGCGCATTGGCCAAATCCCCGTCATTGGTCAGCAGCAACAAGCCATCTGAATCCATATCCAACCGTCCAACGGGATACACGCGCACGCCGCAACTCTCAACCAGTTGCGCCACATTCTTTCTCCCCTTTTCATCAGACAAGGTTGTTACATAACCTCTCGGTTTATTCAGCATAATGTACACCAGATCCTGGGGGGATGGGATCGGTTTCCCATCCACAAAAATCGCATCCAACTCCGGATCAGCCCGGTCTCCAAGGTTGCAAACAGTTCCGTTGCAAGTTACCCTGCCGGCAGAAATCATTTCCTCTGCCTGGCGCCTGGATGCAACACCCCGTGCAGACAATATTTTCTGTATCCGTTCCTGCACCGTTACTTTCCTCCCCACAATCTATCCCAGAAAGAGCGTTCTTTCTCCTCGTTTTGTTCAACTGTATCTCCATATACCAACGGAACTTTTCCAATCAGGCAATCGCCGATCCATATACAAGCATCCCCGGCGTATTGTCCTTCTACCACCGGTGCATACACAAATCCGGGTCCCGGAAGAACGACCTCAGGCTGCTCATCATCAGCAAGCGCATAGTAGAAATCTTCATCGGCAACGAGCCTAACGCACAATGCTTCCCCGGATTCCAACTCCATTTCACCGACACAGTCGCCTGCATTTATAACTTGTTTAATGCTGTATCGCTCGAACCCCTCTTGCAACAAGGATTTATGATCCTGCCAGTCATTCGGGGCATTAATTGTAACAGCAACCAGCCGTCTTCCCTGCCTTTTAGCGCTGGAGACAAGAATTCGCCCAGCGGCTCGCGTAAAGCCGGTCTTGATGCCGTCAGCGCCTTCAAACTGCCACAGTAACTTATTGTGATTTTGCAAAACACGGTTGCCAACCGTTACGCATTTGGTGGACACCGTTTTAGCAAATATGGGGTTATTCATTGCATATGCAGCAAGAACTGCCAGATCCCGAGCGCTGGAATAATGATCCTTGCTGTCAAGGCCGTGTGGATTGACAAAGTGAGAATTGCGCATTTCCAATCGATGTGCCTTGTCATTCATTAAATCTGCGAATCCTTCGACAGTCCCACCGCAATATATCGCAAGTGCCACCGCTGCATCATTGCCGCTTCGCAACATCAAACCGTACAGCAGTTCCTGCACCGTCAAAATCTCGCCTTCTCGCAAATACATTGAAGATCCTTCAATACCAACAGCCTCCCGGGGAATACGCACCCGATCCAGCACATTGCACTGTTCACAAACCACAAGGGCCGTCATAATTTTTGTTGTACTTGCAATCAGAGACTTTACATCCGATTGCTTTTCATACAGTACGCGCCCGGATTGTGCATCCATCAGAATTGCTTTTTCAGCAGAAATCGCGTGTACCTGAATTGGAAAAAAAGAGACGGCAGCCAGCAAAGCAGCTGCCATCCCGGCAAAAAATCGTTTCAATTTAACCACCCGGAACCAGTTTTTCCGGATAGAGAAATTTTATACATTCTTCTTTTCCAGTTTTGAATCCACAAAACCGGTGATCTTATCCAGTGTATCTGGCAGCATCTCTACCAGTCTGTCCACTGTCGTATTAGCAGGTGCTGCAACCGGCATCATCCGCACATTGCCCTCTTTGATGATCAAGAAAGCAATCGGTGTAACCTTTACACCGGCGCCAACACCGCCGCCAAAGGGGTTTTCGTGATGATTAAGATTCTTGGATACAAAATCCGATCCACCGCCGCCAAAACCAACACTTACCTTGGACACCGGAATGATCGTGACACCGTCAGCGGTTACAATGGGTTCACCGATCACGGAATTCACATCTACCATTTCGCGGATCTTTGCGATCGTTCCATCAAGCATATTGGGAAGATTCTGACTCATATATCAGTACCACCTTTTCTTTCATTGTAGATTTTAAGATATTGCTTTAAAACGTGTCTTCCGTGGAATATTGCAATCCAAAGAAGTCGACCTAACGATATACAAATAACAGCACGTGCGAATACATAGGATTCATTGGAAGTATAGTCACAGGAAAGGTCAATATCCCGCTTCTTCAGGATGAACAACCGTTCCAACTGCGGTATCAAATTTCCAAGCGCGATCCATGCGCGCCCATATTGAATGCTGAGATCACAGGGATCGTCACCGGCCATTCGAATTTTTAACTGTAAGTCCTTAATTACAAGCCTGCGCCGCAGTTCTATAACAAATGTAAGGACTTTTTCCAGCAACGGCAAAAAATCTGATAGTTTACCGTCACCGGTTTTTTTATCTTCCTTAGATTGCTTCTTTGCATTCGTCTTTTGTTGCTTACTATTTTTTGTTCCCTCAGATTTTTCCTTGGGATATACCGGGATACGCACCGGGCCGATTCCCAGCGATACACGCGCACCGGAAACATCATAAGCAAGGAGAATACTGATGGGCATCAATCCCAATGCCAGCAACACCGCAGCAGTAATCAGCCACCCCATTATCCTTCCACCTCAGTTGCCATTTCCAGTTGTTCCGGCTCCTGACTCTCCTCTTGGATCGGTTCACCAAAACTAACCTTTTCAATTTCAGGTAATTCCTCAAGGGAACTGATTCCGAAGGTTCTGAGAAAATCCGGTGTTGTTCTATACAAAATGGGACGGCCGGGAACATTCAATCTGCCTGCTTCTTCAATCAGTTTCTTGTTCAGAAGCGCACCGATGGAATAAGAACTGTCTACACCGCGAATCTGCTCTACCATTGCCTTTGTAGCAGGTTGGTAGTAAGCAACAATCGTCAACGCTTCCAATTGAGACGAGGACAGTTTCGGCGGTTTGCGTGTTTCCAGCGCCTTTGTAATATAATCTGCCATTTCGCCGGAGGACACCATTTGGAATTTCTTTTCCAAACGAATAATGCGAATACCGCGTCGATTAAACGCCAGTTCATCGGAAAGCATCGTTACCGCTTTCTCCACATCTTTTTCGTCGGTCTCCAGGGCCATTGCCAATCGGGAACACTCCACCGGCTCGCCGGCTGCAAACAAGATCGCCTCAATGGCTTTTTGCAATTCTGTAATTTCCATCAGGTGGTCTCCTTTGCTTCTTCATTAGGTTCTTTGATCAACTTAACATTGGGGTTTTCGCCGGTGTTGTCATCTTCCAATGTAACGGAATTGTTCTTGCATAAATCCAAGATCGCCAAAAAGGTTGCAACGATCTCTGAGCGGGAACGATTGCCACGAAATAAATTCTTAAGGCGCTCAATACCACGCAAAACTAAGGTACGAAGCACCTCTCCTGCTTTACGGGAAACAGGGTAAGGTTCTTTGCCAACAATTCCTTTGAAATTCACGGTAGGCGGCGGTAAACGACGCTGATTGCGTTCTGAAATTTCATCCAGGGCGCGCAGCATATCCGACAGTTCGTGCTTGTAGCGATATGTTGCATCTCTGCGCAAAGGCTCAGGTTCTTTTGTAAAAACACATCTTCCTACGTCGTTCATCGGCTCCAGAACGGTAATTGCCATGCGGATCTGCTCCATCGCATCCCGGCGCTGGCGTTCGATCAAGGACTGCCGTAAAAGGTCCAGTTCACTTTCCGCTTCAGCCGCTTCAGCCGCAGACAGCAGCATTTTGGTTTTGATCAGCATCAAATGAGATGCCATAGTAATAAACTCGCTGGCAATTTCCATATCCAGCCGCTTCATTTCGTCCAGATAAGCAAGATACTGTTCCAAAATCGCGGTAATGGAAACATCCTGGATCTCTATTTTATTCTTGCTCAACAGCAAAAAGATAACATCCAGAGGTCCTTCAAAATCTTCCACGCCCTCGTTGCGGGTGTGGACAATGCCCTCCAAGCGATACTGTGGTTCTAACATAGCATCTCCTCAACGACAAACATTTTTGTTATTATAACACTCATTTGGGATTCATGCAAGTATTTCCGTTGAAAATTGCATAATTACCGGGGATTGCATTTTGTGTCGAAATATGATATATAAATATTGCGAGGAGGGATTTGTTATGAGACAATCAACCAATCGATATAAACAGATGGAGCGTCATATGTGTATCGCTCTGATTCTGGATCTGATTTTCTTTATTATCTATTTGATTGCCGCAGGCAATGGCATTGTTTGGCTGAAGATCACAATGGTTATTTTAACCTTAGTGTTATCGTTTTTATGCCTGGCATATTTATATTTGACACAGGAACTACTGAAGCAAAGAAGTTTGTGGATGAGTGTATGCGCTGCTGCAATCGCTGTCTGCCTGCTTTTTTCGGTTCTGCTGAATTTCCCCTCTCCCAGTCCTTATCAAGCCAAAGCGGAAACCAACTCTTCTGTTGTAACACCGGAGACATAATATAATCAAAAAACGCGGAAGTAAATCTTCCGCGTTTTTTATTACTTATAAAAACTGTTACCGCCAATAAATTCACGAACCAGACTGGTGGGCGGGATCTCATCATCCACATCGGCTTCCAGCACATAGTTGAGAATCTTAACAACCGCACGGACCGACTCGTAGCATGCATCTTCCGGCTCAACGGCATCCAGAAGCGGGAATATGTGCTTTTTCAATATTGCCAATTCGTACAAAGTGGAACTGTTGAGAATTACATCTGCCTGCTCCTGATACGGGAATATCCAGATCTTTTCGCCACGACGGACAGAATCCCACATTTCCATTGTTCTCTGGACGGAAGCACCCCTTGTCTCAAAATCACGAACGGTTCTCCGCAGCAAACGAAGCAAACTGGTGGGAATCCGGTTGTGGTTATCCAGATTCAGAGGCAGTAGTGGGCTTACATACAGTTTAAATACCAGATTGTGATCCACCACGGGTGGCAGTAAAACCGGATTTAATGCATGCAATCCTTCCACGATGATCACTGTGTCATCTGTTAACTGCAGGGACTCACCGTGCCATTCCCGGGAACCGGTTTTAAAATTGAAGTGCGGCAGTTCTACCTTGTTGCCGGCCAACAGTGATTCCAATTGTTTTTGGAACAATTCCGTATCGATGGTGTTAATGTGTTCCAGATCAACTTTGCCGTCGGGACCCGGTTTGATCTTTTCGCGGTCTATATAATAATCATCCAAACCCATCAATATCGGTTTTTTGCCGTGGACACGCAGTTGTGTGGCTAAGCGGTTTGCAGAAGTGGTTTTACCGGAGGAACTGGGACCCGCCAGCATAACCGCTTTTGCACCTCTTGCACACACCATATCCGCTATCTGTGAAAAGCGCTTTTCGTGCAGCGCTTCATTGACACGAATTAATTCCCGGATCTTACCGCTTTGAACCAATTCGTTCAAATCAGCAACCGTCTCACAACCCATCAGTTCACACCAGCGTTCGCCCTCTTTATGTACCTGAAAGAAATTGGGCATTTCATCATACTGGGCAACCGTATCCGGATTTTTGTCGTCCGGATACAAGAACATAAAGCCACCTTCTGCAGGCAGAATGTTCCAAACACGCATATAGCCGGTAGATGGCGCAAGTTCGCCATAGTAATAGTCAGCAAAATCGCCGTAGGAATAGATATCAAAATACTTCTCTGTACGCCAGGCAAGAAGACGCGCCTTGTCTGTTTTTCCTTGCGCAGTGAAATGAGAAATTGCTTCCTCGGTAGTCACACGTTTTCTGATCAGCGGAATATTCTGAGAAACCAGCGAAATAACCTCTTCACGCAGCGCATCTGTGTTGAAATTCTCATCACGAACCTCAACATACAACGCCTTTCCGACTGTACAGTTCATTTTTACCCACGCATTCGGCCAAAGTCTATGAAGGGCAAGAAAGAGAACAAACTGTACGGTGCGATCGTATACATCCCGACCAGCCGGATCATTATACCTGATCAAACTAATTTCCCCGTTTGACGCAGCCATTGCGCGCCGTATGGAAGGTCTTTCCTGCTGTACATCCTGCAAACGGACCGGAATGTAATTTAAGTTAAATATTTCGCCGGCAATTTTCGCAGCAAGCGGTTTTGTTGTCAGGGAATCTCCGCATAAACCAAGTTTGTTTACAATATTCAAAAGCGTTTCACCCGGCAAAGCGCGGACGCTCTGTCCATCTATTCTTAAGTCCATAAGAACACCTCCTGCTGAGATTATATTTGCATTATTGCACATTTTACACAAAAACTCAAGGCTTATTTGCAATTTTGTGATCATAAATGACAAAACCTGCGTTCACACTTGGGAACGCAGGTGTTTGATTCATTCATCATTTTGACCGATATTCATAATATCATAGGGTGTTGTTTGATAAACAAAGTAGTTCAGCCAATTGGAAAACAGCAAGTTTGCGTGGCTGCGCCAGCGGACAATCGGCGGACACGTATCATCGTCATTGGGATAATAGTTTTCCGGCACGTGGATCGGCAGTCCCTGGTTTTTATCGCGCAAATACTCATTTTCCAAAGTCTCCGGGTCATATTCGGAGTGACCGGTGACGAAAATCTGCTTGCCTCGCTTATTCATAACGATATGTACACCGGCACGCTGAGATGAGGAAACGATCTTCAAATCCGGGACTTTTTCAATATCTTCACGCAGAACTGTCGTATGTCTTGAATGAGGAACCCAGAAAATATCATCAAATCCACGCAGCAAAATAGAACGTTTGTAATCTGCAGTATGAGGAAATACACCAAACAGTTTATCTTCCATCTGGTGCTTCTGAATACCGTAATGATAGTAGAGTCCTGCTTGGGCACCCCAACAGATATGGAACGTGCTGTGAACGTTGGTCTTGCTCCACTCCATAATTTCGCAGAGTTCCGGCCAATAATCCACCTCTTCGAAATTCATATGTTCCACCGGTGCGCCGGTGATCACCATTCCATCGAATTTGCGGTGCTTTAACTCGTCAAAACTCTTATAGAAATTGAGCAAATGATCCTGGGTCGTATTCTTGGACACATGTGTACTGGTGTGCATCAGTTCCAGTTTAACCTGCAGCGGCGTATTGCCCAAAAGACGGGTAAACTGCGTCTCTGTAGCAATTTTGGTGGGCATCAGATTCAGCAGTACGATCTCCAGAGGACGAATATCCTGAGTAGCAGCACGATTCTCCGGCATAACAAATATATTCTCCTGCTGTAGTGTACCGGTAGCAGGCAAATCATTGGGGATCTGAATTGGCATATTCATCCTCCTTTTTGATAAATTTTGATTATTGTACCCGAAATTACTGTCTTTGTCAATCTCATCCGGGGGTATATTGCACCAGTTCCGTTCCGGGATAATAGTGGGCAATGATCTGACGGTACGTGTTTCCTTTCAACGCCATAGCATCGGCTCCGTACTGACTCATCCCAACCCGGTGACCAAACCCCTTCGTAGTTATCGTAACCGTATCACCTGCAACTGTAAGAGCAAATGCCGTTGAACGCAGCCCCAGTTTTTGACGCAGTTCAAGTCCGCTATACTCTTTTCCGGAAATCGTGATCGTATCAACACCTCCGCCGTTTGTATAAGTAATGTTTTCAACCCACTTTTCCGGGTGTCCCGGAAGATCATCTCCCAGTAAATCACAAAACGTATCAACCGAGAATGAGACCGTATCCACATAATGTGTTGCGTTCTCTTCTCCGGGACTTTTTTGGGCCTGCAAATATGGTATATCTACGCCCCATACAGCCATTGCGTCCTCAGTTGATCCCCCGGAACATGAGAAATATGTAGCCTCAATCAATCCGCCTTGGTAAACTATCACCTCACCGGCGGTTTCGCCAACTGCCCTTACAACTTTCTCCAGTCCTTCTGTTTTGCCGCCGTTTGCAAGATACTCTTCCTGCGAACAAAAACCTTGACAGCAAGATGAATCTGTACAAACCGCAGCCTGCGTATGTTTATCTCCCTGCATTTTGCGGCGTAATGTATAAGTCCGTGCCACAACCGCCTGGGCTTTTAATGCTTCGGGTTCAAAATTGGTCGGCATTTCCCTGAGAACAACAGAAACTATGTATTCGCCCAACGCCATTTGTCGAATTTCGCCGTTATTCATTAAAACAGTTATGTTGCATTCATCTGCATTGTATGCAGATGTCTCTCCGGTTTCCTCCAAAAAGGATATCTCAGGCGTTGTTGACACCTTCTTTCCGAGAGAGGTAAATATAATTGCCTGTATCAGAACACCTAAAACGATTGACAGTAAAATATCGATCCACTTTTGTTTCACACTAATCACTCCCTGAACATCTTACAACAGTCTCCATTTATAATTCTGCTGTAATGTGTCGGAATAAAATTCCAGTATGCGTACGCACTTGACATCATTCCCGCGCGCAAGTATAATTTATGTAAGAAATTAACGAAACGGAGCATATTATGAAAAAGGGAATTCGCATTTTGATACCGATTTTGTTGTCATTGGTTATCATTTTCTGCACAATTTGGTATCTTTTTGTTTATGACCGGGCGTTTACCCGGGATATGTTGTTGAGTTTTGCGCGTTACAGCGAGACACAAGGCAAACACGAACTGGCAACACATTTCTATAATGCCGCCTACTCACAATCCGGCAACAGCGATTCCGTTGCCATCGAATTGGCGCAACAATACAAGTCCAGCGGCAATTACACAAAGGCTGAGTACACTTTGTCCAATGCTATTGCAGACGGTGGCGGTGTTGATGTCTATATTGCGCTTTGTAAAACATATGTGGAACAAGACAAGTTGATGGACGCCGTGAATATGCTTAACGGCATCACCAACGAAGAGATCAAAGCCCAAATCGAAGAGATGCGTCCCAGCGCACCGACAACGCTGCCGGATCCGGGATTTTACAGACAGTATATCTCTGTAACTGTGCAGTCCGATATGGGTACGATCTATGCAACAGCAGACGGGCTTTATCCTTCCATCGACAACACCCCCTACGAATCCCCTATCTCTCTGACCGACGGCGAGAATTCCATATATGCGATTGCCATTGCAGATAATGGTCTGGTCAGTCCGCTTACCATCTCCGGCTACACCGTTGGCGGAGTTGTGGAAAAAATGGAATTTGCAGATCCCGCTATGGAAACTGAAATCCGCAAAGCCCTTTCCGCTTCCGGAACCGCCGAACTTTATACCAACGATCTTTGGGATATCAAAGAATTTACCGTTCCCGAGACGGCAAAGAACTACGCAGACCTGAAGCATATGGTCTTCCTGGAGAAATTGACCATCTCCAACGGTGTCTCTGACGAACTATCCAACATCGCTTCTTTAGGTACGCTTACTGATCTTTCTGTTACCGGCACAACCGTATCCGGCGAACACCTTGCCGCAATTGCTGCGCTCCCTCTGTTAAAGAACTTAAAACTCACCGATTGCGGGATCAGCAGTATCACACCTCTGGAAAAAGCAACAGCGCTTGTTACTCTGGATCTCAGCAAGAACAGCATTCGTACACTTACTGCTCTTTCCAATATGCAGGCACTTACCGAATTGAACCTTTCCAACAATACAGTGGTTGATATTGATCCGTTAAAATCCTGCACTGCGCTTACAAAACTGGATGTATCTTCTAATGCTCTGTCTACCCTTGCCCCGCTTGGCAACAGCGCCAGCCTGACATATTTGAATGCATCTGCAAACAGCATTACAGCACTGGGCGAATTGCGCGGACTTACCGCTCTGACTTACCTGGATTTGTCGAAGAACAAATTGACCAATGTAGCACCCCTTGCTGTATGCGAGTCTTTGACAGAATTAAACATCTCCACCAATACTCTTACAGATATCAAGGTTTTGTCTTCTCTGCATAGTTTGATGTATTTCGATTTCTCTTATAACGAGGTTACAGAGATTCCCGCTTTTGAAAAGGACTGCGCTTTAGTAACCATTACAGGTTCCTATAATAAGATCTCCAGTTTGAAACCGCTGAGCGGTTTGGCGCATCTTAACAATGTGCATATGGACTACAACACAGAGATTTCTTCTGTAGATGTTCTTGCCAACTGTCCGATTCTTATTGAGGTGAGTGTGTACGCCACTAAGGTAACAGACGTCACAGCATTGACAAATCAAAGCATAATCGTTAACTACAACCCTGTTCAGCAATAAGATTTCGCCCCGGGAAACCAAGTTTCCCGGGGCGTTACTTATAGAATTTTTGAGAAAATATTTCCAAGTTGATCGTGGATCACGAGATCCGCCTGCGAATCATAGGGCGTTGCATCCCGATTCAGCAGTACTAATCTGTCCCCCCGATAATATCGGATAAGACCTGCTGCAGGGTATACCGTCAAACTTGTGCCGGCGACGATCAGCATATCTGCAGACGCAATGTCCCGAATACTGCTACTAATCGTATCCTCATTCAGCGACTCTTCATACAGCACGACATCGGGCTTTACGATGCCACCGCATTCACATTTAGGAACACCGACATAGTTTTTTACATAGTCTGCGCTATACGGCTTTCCGCAATTCATGCAATAGTTTCTGTGAATACTTCCGTGTAATTCCAGTACATATTTGCTGCCGGCTTTTTGGTGAAGGCCGTCAATATTCTGCGTAATCACCGCCAGTAGTTTGCCTTCTTTCTCCCATTGCGCGAGTTTTAAATGAGTGATGTTGGGCTGATGGTCTAGCGGCATCATTTTTTCCTTATAAAATCTGTAAAAGTATTCCGGATCTGCTTGAAAAAAACTGCGGCTGATGATCCTTTCCGGTGGATAATCAAATTTCTGATTATACAATCCGTCAACACTGCGAAAGTCAGGAATTCCCGATTCCGTACTGACGCCGGCTCCGCCAAAAAAGACGATGCGTTTACTTTCCTGAATCCATTGAGACAGGGTCTTTAGATTGTTCACGATCCTCTTCCTCCATCTCACGCAGTAGTTTTTGGTCCTTCTTACTACTCAGGTCCAGTTGCGAATACATATCCGGGCGTCTTTCCCTGGTTTTACGAATGGATTGTTTTCTGCGCCATTGGGCAACTTTCTCGTGATTGCCGGAAAGAAGTATTGCCGGCACTTCCCTGCCGTGCCAGACCGCAGGACGGCTGTACTGGGGATATTCCAGCATACCGTTATAGTGACTCTCATCCTCAAAACATTCCGGATCCGCAAGCACACCGGGCACCATACGGCAAACCGCATCTGTAATCGCCATTGCCGCAATCTCACCACCGGTCAAGACAAAATCTCCAAGAGATATTTCTTCGTCTACACACTCGTCAATGAATCGCTGATCAATTCCCTCATAGTGACCGCACACCAAGACGAGATTATTCATCTTGCTCAAACGAATTGCGTCCGCCTGCTTAAAAGTGTGACCGCAAGGCGACAGATAGACCGTATGCACCGGACCGCCTGCCTGATCGCATACGGCTTCCCAACACCGATACAGCGGGTCAGCCGTCATAACTGCGCCTCTGCCACCACCGTAGGGGTAGTCGTCCACCTGGTTTTGCTTATTAGCCGTATAGTCGCGAATTTGATGGGTCTCAATGCGTATGAAACCACGCTCCTGCGCACGTCCCAATATACTTTCTGACAGCACATCGCCAACCGTTTCCGGAAACAGTGTCAGTATATCAACTCTCATCTGTCCGCATCCCTTCTATAAGTTCCACGTCCATTCTTTCAGCGTCCAGATCTGTGGATAAAACAAACTGTTTAACAGCAGGGATCATATAGGAATGCTCCCCCTTTACAACATACACCTTGTTGCCGGGGTAATCCAACACTTCACTGATCACGCCGATTTCCTCATCGTGACAGAACACATGTACTCCGATCAGTTCAGCGACAAAGATAATATCATCCGGCGCATCGCAGCGGTATATCTGCACTGTTTTTCCCCGCAGCAACTGGGCATCATCAATCGTATCGATACCTTTGAGTTTCAATAAGTTACACGTCTTTTGCACACGGCAACTTTCAACTTCATATTCCTTCTCCTGAATGCACACGCGATCAAAGTCCAAAAGAAAGTCAGGGCCGTCAGACCAAGGCAAAACTTTCATTTCACCGCGCACACCGTGGGTTGAAACAATTTCACCGGCTTCTAAAAATTGGAGTTTCATACATAACCTCCTGTCAGTTATGCTGATATTATAACAATAATTTTCCTTATGGGCAAGCCCTTACATAATAAAAGTGCGTGGTAAATACACCACGCACTTTCATTTTTTTGATCAATCAACGATCTCCACTGTGACCTTCTCACCGCTGCGCTGTGCAACAGTCTTCACAATGGTGCGAATTTCCTTCGCAATTCGACCCTGGCGGCCAATAACCTTTCCCATGTCACCGGGGGCAACACGGAGTTCCAGAACTGTACCTTCTTCGTCAGAAGTTTCCGTAACAGTAACTGCATCCGGATCGTCCACCAAGTTCTTTGCCATATACAGCAAAAGATCTTTCATTGTATAGCTCCTTTGGGAAAATTACAGCACGCCGGCCTTCTTCAGCAGACCACGGACGGTATCGGTGGGCTGTGCGCCGTTCTTGATCCAGGCCTGAGCCTTCTCAGCATCAACAGTGATAGTAGCAGGCTCGGTCAGGGGGTTGTAGGTACCGATCTCTTCGATGCAACGACCATCACGGGGGCTGCGAGCATCAGCAACAACAATACGGTAGTAAGGAGCCTTCTTAGCGCCCATTCTTCTCAGTCTGATTTTAACCATGAGTTTTCACCTCCAAAGTAAATTACATTTTTCTATATCGCAAAGCAATTTGCTTACAGCGAACAAATTAGAAACCGGGGAATCCCCCGAATCCGCCAAATCCGCGCATACGCTTCATTTTTTTGCCAGCGCCGGGACCGGAAAATTGTTTGATCATCGCGCGCATCTGGTCAAAAGATTTCAGCAATCGGTTGACATCCTCAACCCGCAAGCCTGCGCCTGCGGCAATGCGTTTTTTCCGGCTGGCGCCAATAATGCCTGGATTTTCTCTTTCCTTCGGTGTCATCGAAAGGATGATCGCCTCGGTATGCGCCATAGCCTTTTCATCCAACTGAACATTCTTCAATCCGGCACCGCCGGGAAGTTGTGCCAAGATGTCCTGCATCGAGCCCATAGACTTCATCTGGACCATTTGATCATAGAAGTCCTGGAGTGTAAACTTGTTGGATTTCAGTTTCTCCTCCATCTCGGCAGCCTTTTTGGCATCATAGGCTTTTTCAGCCTTCTCGATCAGGCTCAGCACATCGCCCATACCCAAAATACGGGAAGCCATTCTGTCCGGATGGAAAGGTTCAATATCTTCCAGTTTTTCACCGATGCCGGCAAATTTGACCGGTTTTCCGGTAATGGCACGCACAGACAACGCTGCACCGCCTCTGGCATCGCCATCGAGTTTGCTGAGCATTACGGAGTCAATATCCAGCCACTCATTAAAACTCTGGGCAGCATTCACAGCATCCTGACCGGTCATTGCATCCACAACAAGCATAATCTCGCTGGGATTGACGGCGGCCTTGATATTTTTCAGTTCTTCCATCAATGCCTCGTCAACGTGTAAACGTCCGGCTGTATCCAGAAAAACCATATCGTGTCCGTGCTGCCGTGCATAGTTCACAGCCTCTTTGGCTACCTGCACCGGATCTGTCTGTCCTTTTTCAAAGACGGGAATGCCCAGTTTCTCGCCGCAGACCTTTAACTGCTGAATCGCAGCAGGACGGTAGATATCACATCCAACCAACAGCGGGTTTTTGCCCTGCCGTTTCATAAGACCTGCCAGTTTACTTCCGTTGGTGGTCTTACCGGCACCTTGCAAGCCGACCAGCATTACTACTGTCGGTCCGTTGGGATTGATGGTGATGTGTTTTGCATCACTGCCCATCAGCGCCGTCAATTCCTCGTTGACGATCTTGACGATCATCTGGGCAGGACTTAAGGACTCCAAAACATCTGTACCGACACAGCGTTCTGTGACGGCCTTAGTAAAATCCTTAACGACTTTATAACTTACATCTGCCTCCAGAAGCGCCATACGAATCTCACGCATTGCCTCTTTTACATCAGATTCCTTCAGGCGGCCTTTACCGCGCAACTTCTTGAAAGCAGCAGAAATCTTTTCAGTTAATCCTTCAAATGCCATTTCTTACTCCTCAAGACTATGTGCAGTATCCAAAATCCGTTTGGCCAGTTCTGCAACATTAGGATCCGGATTGTCTAACAAGGGTTTTGCGGCAGTTAATATGGAAGAAACCGCTTTTCTGCAACGCATATCACGCTGGACACAGCCGGTCTTCTTCTCCATATTGATCAGTAGCGCCTCTGTCCGACTTAAATTATCAAAAACACCCTGACGGCTAATGCCCAGTTCGCTGCCGATCTCACCCAGGGAAAGGTCCTGATTGTAACGCAATTCAAAACATTCTTTCTGACGGTCAGTCAGCAGATCACCGTAGTAATCATACAGAAGAATCAAGTCTGTTGCGTCCATACAGCACCTCCTGTCAAGTTATTATCCTTGATACCTGCGGTATTATAGCATAGCGTTCTACCATTGTCAAGTATTTTTCCATTACACACTATGTAATTTTATACCATCTTGAAATCTCCTCAATTTTGATAAATCCAAGACGATCATACAGTTTCAAAGCAGGCAGATTTTCCGAGGCAACTTCCACCTCAACATACTCTCCTGCCAGCGCGTGATTCAGAGCAAGCAGCACAGTTTCTCCTGCTCCCTTCACAACTGACACAATTGCGTCAATTGTTTCTCCCGACGCAATGCCAATCCCCAAAAGCTGGTGATTTTGATGCACAAAATAGGCACTGCCTTTGTTCACCAGTTCTTTTGCCTTAGCCGCAGTCATTGTGGCAGCATTCGGTACACGGCGCATACCTTTGTTATAGATCTCCCGCCATTGCTCCATATTTTGCTGCTGTACAGGAAACAAGGATGCATCCGTATCTGCAAGATTTTCCCGCAAACAACGCATTTTCCATATTGCAGTATGAAACGGATACGCCTCCAGCACGCTGTGACCTGCAGCATAAATGTGATCTGCCCCTACTGCTTTACAAAACTGGCTACATTCTTTTAAAAGCGCAACTGCGTCTGTTGCGTCCAGAATTCTGACATACGCTTCATTTTTATAGGGCACTTCACTTAAGGTAAGGGAAGCAACACCGAAATCTGTTGTGAACAACGGAATGTCTCGCATAGGAACACCTCCTTCTGCAATCATACCACACTCATCAGGATTCGTCCACCGGGATTGACATATGCGGAATTGCAATTTCATTTGCTTTTTTAGTAAAATATTTGAAAATAGTAATTTTTCGCTTGATTTTATCAGGAAAGTATATATAATGATGTTTGATTTTTGACAAAGGAGGAATACCAAATGAAGAAGATTATTTGCAAGAAGGAGTACGACACCGAGACTGCTACTCTGATCAAGAAATATACATACGGTTATTACGGTGACCCCGCCGGTTATGAAGAGATTTTGTTCCAGACCCCCGGTGGCTTGTATTTTCTGTATGTGCAGGGCGGTGAGAACTCTCCCTACCCCACAGAAGACATTCTTCGCCTGGCCAAGACAAAGGTCAACGATTGGATGGAAACTCACTAATAGTTGTGACAAAGGAGACTGCAGAAGCAGTCTCCTTTTTCTTGACAAATATGGTATTCTATATATAGCCCATTACTCAGAAATTACTATTGGAATGATGTTTATGAAGAAAATCGCCGTTTTGATTCTATTACTCTCACTGGCTTCTATGCTTTTCGGATGTCAGGCTGAACAAGACAATGCACAGGTTGTTGCATCCACTCTGCCCGTTTATGAATTTACATCCTACATCTGTCGGAATACAAATATCGGTGTAACACGCCTTATAACGGAAAACGTCTCTTGCCTCCACGATTATACACTGAAAGTTGCGCAGATGCGCGCAATTGAAACAGCAGAGATCATTATGATCTCAGGAGCAGGTTTGGAGGACTTTTTGAGCGATGCTCTGGTATCGGCTGACAATATCATCGACACATCAAATGGCGTTTTCCTCATAGTCAGCAGCAAAGAAACGTGTCACGATGAACACGATCACGCACATCATGCCCAGCACGATCCCCATATCTGGCTATCCCCCGAAAATGCAAAAATAATGACAAACAACATTGCAAATGCATTGTCAGAAAAGTATCCCGAATTTGAAAAGCAATTCAAATCTAACTTGTCCGCGCTGGAAGAAGATTTTGACGCTCTTTCCAACTACGCCCATAAGCAACTGTCCGATATCACCGACAGAAATATTATTACATTTCACGATGGTTTTTCTTATATGGCCAAATCATTCGGGCTTGGAATTGTTTACACCGTGGAAGAAGAATCCGGCAGCGAATCATCTGCTGCGGAACTCATTGCTCTAACCCGCATCATATCCGATCAACAAGTCAAAGCGATATTCACTGAAACAAACGGCAGTTCCTCTGCAGCGACCATCATCGCTAACGAGACAGGAATTCCCGTCTACACGCTGGATATGGCAATGTCCGACCGTGATTATTTTGAGGCTATGTACCACAACATCGATACTTTAAAGGAGGCATTACAATGAATTTCGGTTCACACGGAAAAAGTTGCGGACACGCTTGTTGCCTCCGTATGCAAAATCTATCCGTCAAAATCGGTAACGAAGTAATACTCAATGATATCAACTTACACATTCACTGTGGTGAACTCGTAGCCCTGATCGGACCAAACGGTGCCGGCAAAACAACAATGCTGAAAACCATTTTGGGTCAGCAGGAATACAGTGGTATCGTTTCATTTTCTGTGCCCGGGCAACGAAACAGAAAGCCCAAAATCGGTTATGTGCCGCAAACGCCGGCTTTTGACCCCGGCGACCCGTTTACCGTGGCGGATCTTTTTGCCTGCTGTATGAGCAAGCGCCCCGCATTTCTTGGGCTATCCAAAAAAATGCGCAGTCAGGTGCTGGAATGTCTGGCGCGGGTTCACGGCGAGGATCTGATCGACAAGCGCGTGGGTACGCTGTCCGGCGGTGAATTGCAGCGGGTTTTGCTGGCGCTGGCTCTTGAGCCTCTGCCAAATATTCTCATATTGGACGAACCGCTGTCCGGCGTTGATGTGGACGGCATAAAAACGTTAATGGATATGCTGGACGAAATTCGTCAGACCTATGACCTTTCCATCGTGATGACCACCCACGATTTTGGGATGCTGAATACTTACGCAGACCAGGTCGTGCTGATCGACCGCGGAATTGTCTGTCAGGGAACACCCTCCGAAGTGCTGCAATCCGAGTCCTTCCAGAATGTATTTCACAGAAACGGAGGTGCCAGGCAATGAGCATTTGGTATGCAATTTGTGACGCCCTCCCTCTTGAGATACTTCACTGGGATTTTATGAAGAATGCTTTTCTTGCAATTCTTCTTCTGGCGCCGCTGTTCGGCATTTGTTCTACGATGATCGTCACGGGTCGCATGAGTTTCTTCTCTGACGCTCTTGGTCATTCCGCATTTACCGGGATTGCCATCAGCGCGATCTTTGGCATCGCCAGCCCCACTTGGGTTGCCGTTATATTCTCTGTTTTGTTTTCTTTGCTTTTCTCCTACGTCCGCAGCAAAAGCAATCATACAGCAGATACCTTGATCGGCGTTTTCTCCAGCACCGCTGTCGCATTGGGTATCTTTATTGCAACATTTGACGGCAGCAGTTTTACAAAGTATAACAAATATCTTATTGGCGACATTCTCTCTGTAACACCTTTTGAGATTTTGATGCTCTTATTGGTATTGATCTGTGTAATACTGTTCTGGTCAATTTGTTCCAACCGCCTGGCATTGGCAGCGATCCATCCTCAGTTGGCATCCTCCCGTGGAATTCCCGTAAATCTGACACAAACCATATTCACTACCGCAATCGCAGTGGTAGTTACCCTTTCTATTTCCTGGGTTGGTCTGCTGATCCTCAATTCCCTGCTTGTTCTGCCCGGTGCTGCATCCCGCAACATCTCTAAAAACCTGAAGCAGTATCATTTATTTTCCATACTTTTTGCCTTACTGGCTGGAATTACGGGTCTTTGCATTTCCTATTATCTGGGCTCTTCTGCCGGTGCAGCGATCTCCCTGATTCTGGCGCTTCTGTTTGCGGTCACCTTTCTTTTCAGAAAAGGACGGTCTTAATATGGAACAAGTAAATATGAAGATCATCGCCCGAATCAAAAGTGATTTTCCCGAGAAATCCGGCATTCCCCGGCAAAGCGGACTTGTGGAGCAATTACAGGCGACCATCGTCTTTGAACCGGAATTTCGCAACGCAGATGCGCTTCGCGGATTGGAAGATTTTTCCCATCTTTGGCTCATTTGGCAGTTTTCCAAAGCAGTTCGGCAGGATTGGACGCCTACTGTTCGCCCACCCCGGCTTGGTGGAAATATGCGAATGGGGGTGTTTGCCACACGCTCCCCTTTCCGTCCCAATGCAATTGGGCTCTCCAGTGTTAAAGTCCTTGGAATTGAGCACACAGAACAATACGGACCTGTGATCCGCGTTGGCGGCGCAGACCTGATGGATGGCACTCCCATTTTTGATATCAAACCCTACATTCCCTACAGCGACTGCCACGCGGATGCCGCCGGCGGCTTTACAGACAGTGCCGGCGAATTTATTCTTGATGTCGAATTTCCGCCCGAACTGCTTCGTAAAATCCCAGAAAACAAGCGCAGCGCCCTGATCGGTGTTCTCTCCCACGATCCTAGACCGTCTTATCAAAACGATCCGGATCGGGTCTACGGTCTTACATTTGCAGGATCTAATGTCCATTTCAAGGTAGCGGAAAACCGTCTGACAGTATTCGATGTAACAAGTGCATAAAAAACCCTGCTCTGCCGAGCAGGGTTTTTTTATTACTTAAAGTATTTCACAGCCGCGTCAAACATTTTGATGTCATAGTTGCCGGGCACATTCTTATAAAGACCTTCACCAATTCTCTCGCTGTGACCCATTTTGCCGAATACTCTGCCATCGGGCGATGTAATACCCTCGATAGCAAAGATAGATCCGTTGGGATTAAACCGAACATCCGTTGTGGCGTTACCGTCCAAATCGACATACTGCGTAGCAACCTGTCCGTTTTCGATCAGTTGTCTTGCCAGTTCTTCGGATGCAAAGAACCGTCCCTCGCCGTGAGAGATCGCAACATTATAAATGTCACCAACCTCTGTGTTGGCAAGCCAGGGAGAGTTGTTGGAGGCAATACGTGTGCGCACGATCCGGCTCTGGTGGCATCCAATGGCGTTAAAGGTCAATGTGGGGCAATTCTCATCGGTATCGATAATCTTGCCATAGGGAACCAGACCAAGTTTCACAAGCGCCTGGAAGCCGTTGCAAATACCGCACATCAAGCCGTCACGGTTCTCCAAAAGTTGTGTGACCGCTTCCTTGATCGCACCGTTACGGAAGAATGCAGTAATAAACTTGCCGGAACCGTCGGGCTCATCGCCGCCGGAAAATCCACCGGGAACAAAGATGATCTGACTTTCCCCGATCTTTTGCGCAAAGGTTTCCACACTGCGGGAGATCGCATCCGCAGACAAATTCTTGACCACGAAGATCTCGGGTTCCGCACCCGCATCCGCAACAGCCCGGGCAGAGTCATATTCACAGTTTGTTCCGGGGAACACGGGAATCAAGACTTTAGGCTTTGCTATCTTAACCGCAGGCGCGACACGCACCTTCTCCGGCGCGCTGACCGTCTCTACCGGCGTATCCACATCCGGAATATTGCAGGTGTAGACCGGTTCCAACTTGTCTTCATAAGCCTTCTGTAGGTTGTCCAGCGAAATCACTTCCGCACCGAAACTGATAGCGACATTATCAACTACCTGGCCAACAACAACGCCGTCTTCGATATCCTCGGTTACTTCCATAAGGAATGCGCCGTAATTATAACCGAAGATGTCAGCAACACTGAGTTTGTCAGCATACCGGAAACCGAATCCGTTGCCGATACACATCTTCATAATTGCCTCGCCAACACCGCCAATTCCGGGTGTATAACAAGACAGCACCTTACCGCTGCGCATCAGTTCGGTAACGCGGTTAAACAAATTCAGTAACGATCCTGCTTCCGGCAGACCGTTTGCATCATATTCAGGCTTAACCAAAACCACCTTACTGCCGGAACGCTTAAATTCGTTGGAGACGATGTTTTCGATCTTATCCGTTGTGATGGCAAAAGATACCAGTGTGGGCGGCACATCGATATCTTCAAACGTGCCGGACATAGAGTCCTTGCCGCCGATTGCCGCGATCTTTAAATCCATCTGCGCCTTGAATGCGCCCAGAAGCGCTGCTGTAGGTTGACCCCAGCGCTTTGCATCCTTGCCGACACGCAGGAAGTATTCCTGGAATGTGAGGTATACATCCTCGTAACTTGCACCGGTGGCGATCAGTTTCGCAGCAGACTCCACAACTGCCAGATAAGCGCCGTGGTAAGGACTCTTTTCCATAATGAAGGGATTGTAGCCCCAACTCATTACAGAGCAATCGTCTGTATGACCCTTTTCAAGGCTGATCTTATGCACCATGGCCTGAATGGGGGTCTGCTGATGCTTTCCGCCAAAGGGCATAAGCACCGTACCGGCACCGATCGTTGCATCAAAACGCTCAGACAGGCCACGCTTGGAGCAAGTATTCAGGTCTGTTGCGACTCTGTTCATATTCTGCGTAAATGTACCGGTAATCACAGGCTTAAAGTCTTCAGGCTTAGCCAGCGAAACATCCACGTGCTTTTCAGCGCCGTTGGAGTTGAGGAAATCACGGTTAATGTCACAGATGGTCTGACCGTTCCAGAACATTTTCAGTCTGGCCTCTTCCGTTACAGTTGCAACAACAGTGGCCTCCAGGTTTTCCTGCGCTGCCAGTTCCAGGAAGCGGGATACATTTTCCTCGGCGACAACAATCGCCATACGCTCCTGAGATTCGGAAATTGCCAGTTCTGTGCCATCCAGACCTTCATATTTCTTAGGAACTTTGTTCAGATCGATCTCCAGACCGTCAGCCAATTCGCCAATGGCAACCGACACGCCGCCTGCGCCAAAGTCATTACAGCGCTTGATCATAACTGCGGCTTCGCCGTTGCGGAACAGGCGCTGCAATTTGCGCTCTTCCGGCGCATTGCCCTTCTGAACCTCTGCGCCGCACGATGCCAGCGATTCAACCGTATGGCTCTTGGAAGATCCGGTAGCGCCGCCACAGCCGTCACGGCCGGTTCTGCCACCAAGCAGAATCACCTTGTCTCCGGGTGCAGGAAAATCAGGCTTGGAGTGATCCTCGTGGACAGCGCCGACTACAGCACCGATCTCCATTCGCTTAGCAGCATAGCCGGGATGATACAGTTCATCCACCATACCGGTTGCCAGACCGATCTGATTGCCGTAAGAAGAATAACCCGCTGCTGCAGTAGTGACGATCTTGCGTTGGGGCAACTTGCCCTTAATGGTTTCATCAATAGGCTTCAGAGGATCTGCCGCACCGGTAACGCGCATTGCAGCGTATACATATGCACGGCTCGCCAAGGGATCACGAATTGCGCCGCCGATACAGGTTGCCGCACCGCCAAAGGGTTCAATTTCTGTAGGATGGTTATGGGTTTCGTTTTTAAACAAAAGCAGCCAGGGCTGCTCTTCCCCATCCACAGTCACAGTCATACGAACGGTGCAGGCATTGATTTCTTCAGACTCGTACAGTTTATCCAAATAGCCGTTCTTATGCAGATACTTTCCGGCAAGTGTACCGATATCCATCAGGTTAATGGGTTTCGTACGGCCTAACTCACGGCGGGTGGATAAGTATTCCTCGTAAGCAGATTGCAGCAAGGCATCTTCAAATGTCACATGATCGATGGTTGTGTTAAATGTGGTATGGCGGCAGTGATCAGACCAATAAGTATCGATCATCCGAATCTCAGTAATCGTGGGATTGCGGTTCTCCGTCTTAAAATATGCCTGGCAGAATGCGATGTCATCCAAATCCATCGCAAGACCTAAGTCCTTGACCATTTCAGCCAGACCATTGCTGTCCAGGTTCAGGAAACCTTCCACAGTTGCAACCGAATCCGGAATCGTAATTTCCATTTCCAATGTATCCGGCACAGACAGGCTTGCTTCTCTGCACTCCACCGGATTGATCACATGGTGGCGAATTGCGCTCACATTTTCCTCTGTCAAATCACCTTCCAGCACATACACTTTCGCCGTACGCACCAAGGGACGCTCACCCTGAGAAAGGATCTGAATGCATTGTGCAGCAGAGTCTGCTCTCTGATCAAACTGACCGGGCAACGGCTCTACTGCGAACACCACAGAACCCTCCGGAACATCATAACTGACATTATCGACCTGCGGTTCGGAAAACACAGTATTTACGGCATAACGAAACAGATCTTCGTCAATTCTTTCGACATCATAGCGATTCAGAACTCTAACAGAAGAAAGACCTTTGATCTGCAAAAATTCATTTACTTGCTTCAGAAGGTTATCAGCCTCGTGGGTCTGTCCTTCTTTCTTTTCAACATATACGCGATAAACCATAGGGGGATTCCCTCCTTACTGATGTGCGGCCAGACCCCGCTGACCAATATCGCTTCTGCGGTAGGCTTTTTCAAAGCAGACGCCGTCTGCAAGACGGTAGGCCTCTTTCACAGCATCTGCAAGACTATCTGCTACTGCTGTTGTACCGGTAACGCGACCACCGGATGTAACCAACTTGCCGTTATCCAACTTTGCCCCGGCAACAAAAGTGTGTCTTTCCGCTTCCTCTGTCATCTTGATCTCATAGCCTTTTTCATAAGACAAAGGATAACCTGCAGACGCAGTAACAACACAGCAGGCGTGCTTATCGGAGAATGCAACACTTGTTTCTGCCAATGTGCCATTTGTAGTTGCCTGCATAACTGTCAGTAAATCACTTTCCAGCAAAGGCAGTACGACCTGCGTTTCCGGATCGCCGAAACGGCAATTGTACTCGATGACCTTAGGACCGTTGGGTGTTAACATTAAACCAAAGTACAGGCAGCCTTTGAATGTGCGGCCTTCTGCATTCATCGCTTGAATGGTAGGAATAAAGATCTTATCCATACACTGCGCAGCAATTTCGTCAGTATAATAGGGATTCGGCGCGATCGTACCCATACCGCCGGTGTTCAAGCCCGTATCGTTATCCCCCGCACGCTTATGGTCCATAGAAGAAACCATAGGCTTTACTACTTTGCCGTCGGTAAAAGCCAAAACAGAGACCTCAGGTCCGGTCAGGAATTCTTCGATAACCACGGTAGAGCCGGATTTTCCGAACTTGGCATTGGCCATCATATCCGTAACAGCCTCTATTGCTTCGTCCCTGGTCTGCGCAATAATAACACCTTTGCCCAGCGCCAATCCGTCCGCCTTTATCACCGTGGGAATGGGGGCATTTTTGACATAAGCAAGCGCTTTATCCAACTCCGTAAAGATCTCATATGCCGCAGTAGGAATTCCATATTTTTTCATAAGATCTTTGGAAAACGCCTTACTGCCTTCAATGATGGCAGCAGCAGCATTGGGACCAAAACAAGGGATTTTCACCGCATTCAGCCGGTCTACACAACCCAGCACCAAAGGATCATCAGGTGCAACTACCGCATAGTCGATCCCGTTTTCAACCGCGAAATCAACGATGCCATCCAGATCCGTTGCGCTAATATTCACACAAATAGCATCCTTCGCCATACCTCCGTTGCCGGGCAGCGCAAAAATCTGGGAAATGGTCTTATTCTCTTTCAGTTTTTTGATGATGGCGTGTTCTCTTCCGCCGCCGCCAACAACCATTACCTTCATAGGATTTCCTCCATTAATGGTGGAACAAACGCATACCGGTAAACGCCATTACAATGCCGCGCTTGTTACATTCTTCAATAACCAGATCATCACGGATAGAGCCGCCAGGTTCTGCGATGTACTTGACACCGGATGCTGCGGCGCGTTTGATGTTGTCACTGAAGGGGAAGAAAGCATCAGAACCCAGCGCAACATTCTTTCTGCTGGAAAGCCATTCTTTTTTATCCTCTTCGGTCAATCTTTCCGGCTGCCGGGTGAAATAGTTCTGCCAAATGCCATCTGCGCAGACATCTTCCTCATTGCCGTTAATATAGCCGTCGATGACGTTGTCACGATTGGGCCGACCCAAATCATCGCGGAAGGGCAAATTCAAAGTCTTGGGATGCTGGCGCAGGAACCAGGTATCTGCTTTACTGCCTGCCAATCTTGTGCAGTGGATACGGCTCTGCTGACCGGCGCCAACACCGATTGCCTGACCGTCAACTGCATAGCAAACAGAGTTGGACTGGGTGTATTTCAACGTGATCAATGCTACGATCAGGTCGATTTTCGCATCTTCCGGCAGATCTTTGTTATCGGTCACAATATTCTGCAGCAGTTCTTCACCGATCTTGAAATTGTTGCGTCCCTGCTGGAAGGTGATGCCGAATACCTGCTTATTCTCGGTCTCAGCCGGAACAAAGTCGGGATTGATGGCTACCACGTTGTAACCGCCCTTACGCTTGGTCTTCAGGATCGCCAAAGCCTCTTCTGTATAGGCAGGTGCGATCACACCGTCAGAAACCTCACGGGCGATCAGTTTTGCGGTCAGCGCGTCGCAGGTATCGCTCAACGCAACCCAATCGCCAAAGGAACACATACGGTCTGTGCCACGGGCACGGGCATATGCGCAGGCCAGGGGGTTCTCGTCCAGTTCAGGAATATCATCCACAAAGCAAGCCTTCTTCAGGTCTTCGTCCAAAGGCTTGCCAACTGCTGCAGATGTGGGAGATACGTGCTTAAAGGATGTCGCTGCCACAAGTCCGGTGGCCTCTTTCAGTTCCTTGACCAACTGCCAGGAATTCAGTGCATCCATAAAGTTGATATAGCCGGGGCGACCATTCAAAATCGTAAAGGGCAGATCACTGCCGTCGTGCATATATAACTTGGCAGGCTTTTGATTGGGGTTGCAGCCATATTTCAATTCAAACTCTTTCATAGTCGTACTCCTTACTGATGCTTATTTAGGATTGTTTGCTCATACTTTCCGGTCTTTAAATCCGTGTAACGAACAAACAGAGAAATCTTGTTGTCAGGGTTGAGATTTTCCCAAAGCATCGCGGTAAATGCATCCATATCGTCATCCATTTTCACGCGCTCAGGCTCTCCCTGGAATGTGGGAATAACGGGATTGCCGTCACACACATATGTGTGGATAAAATGACCCAGACCGGCAACAGCAGGATACTCATAAAAGAAGCGTGCGCAGGCACTACCCTCAGTATCTGCGGATTTTAAAATCGACATTTTATAACTGCCGTCACCTGCCAGCAGTCCGGAAATGCGGGGTGTCCAGTTCGGACCGTCATCTTCGAACATTCTTGTTCTCAGGGCTGATTTCCAACTCTCTCCTCTTGCCAGATATTCCCAGATCGTATCTGTCTGATCGCCGTTGGTAACGATCAAACCGCAACCGGCCTCACGGACCGGATGATAAATGATCAAGTGAGGATCTTTCATAAGGCTGGGGTCGTGGGCTTCTGTGCGAATGCCGTCAGGTTCCTGGACAAAAACACGGTTACGGCTGTTTACGCTGCGTCCCATAATAAAATAGGCTGCCACGGAACGGGTGCCATCCGGTGTAACACCGAGGATAATTCCACGGCCGGGATATGTATTGGACGACAGTTTCTCGGACAAATTACCGGTTTCATAAACGTTCATTATGTTATTCCTTTCATTTCAGCAAATCACGGCTGACACGCTCAACAGCAGCCGGCAAAATCTTCCACTCCGCTTGTTCCATCACTCTGCGCTGCAGTATTTCCGGTGTGTCACCGTCCAAAACATCCACAGCCTTTTGCAAAATGATCTTTCCACCGTCCGGGATTTCATTGACAAAGTGTACCGTAGCACCGGTAACTTTTACGCCATAGGCAAGGGCTTCTTCGTGAACGCGAAGTCCATAGTATCCCTTGCCGCAAAAAGCAGGAATCAAAGAAGGATGTACATTTAGTATCCGCTCAGGATAGTTCTTTGTAAAGTTTTCGCTCAGGATAGACATAAAGCCTGCCAAGACGATCAGGTCAATGTCATTGGCGATCAACAGTTCCTTTATGCGCTGCTCAAATGCATCCTGACCACCGCAATCTTTTTTAAGTACGGTTTCCGTCGCAATACCTGCACTGGCAGCTCGCTCCAGCGCATATGCATTTTCATTGTTGGAGATCACCAGTGCAATACTGCCACTGGAAATAATACCGGCAGACTGCGCATCGATCAGCGCCTGCAGATTGGTACCTCCACCGGAGACCAAAACCGCAATCCGTACTTTGCTCATCCTTCTGCTCCCCTTACACAATAACAATCTTTTCGTCAGATGCCACGATCTTGCCGATCACATAAGCATCTTCGCCGTTTTCCTTTAAAATTTCGATCGCTTTCTGTACTTCGTCGGCAGGTACGACAATGCTCATACCAACGCCCATATTGTATGTATTGAACATATCCCGCTGGGGAATGTTGCCCGTCTTAGCGATCAGGTCGAAAATCGGCAAAACTTTAACGGCGCTACGATCAATAACTGCACCCAAACCTTCGGGAATGCTGCGGGGAATGTTCTCATAGAAACCGCCTCCGGTGATATGGCTGATGCCCTTCACATTCACCTGCTCCAAAAGCGCAAGAACGGGTTTTACATAGATCTTTGTAGGCACCAGCAATGCCTCAGCAATTGTCTTGCCGCCCAGTTCTTCCCGGGCTACATATAATTCGGGATTGTTATTATCGATATCAAAAACCTTGCGGCACAGGCTGAAACCATTGGAATGGATGCCGGTAGAAGGCAATGCGATCACCACATCGCCGGCAGCCATTTTTTTATTGTCCAAAATCTTTTTCTTGTCCACAATGCCAACGGCAAAACCGGCAAGATCATATTCCTCAACGGGCATCATACCGGGATGCTCTGCAGTTTCGCCGCCGATCAGCGCTGCACCTGATTGAACACAGCCCTCAGCCACGCCGCTTACGATCTCAGCAATCTTCTCAGGGACATTCTTGCCGCAGGCAATGTAATCCAGGAAGAACAGCGGCTTTGCGCCAACGCAGATAATATCATTTACACACATAGCCACGGCGTCGATACCAATGGTGTCGTGCTTATCCATTAAAATGGCTAATTTTACTTTTGTACCGCAACCGTCAGTACCGGACACCAGCACGGGTTCTTCCATACCGGCAACCGGCAGACCGAAACAGCCGCCAAAACCGCCAACATCATCCAGACAACCGGCATTGCGGGTACGGGCAACGTGCTTTTTCATCAGTTCCACAGCGCGGTAACCGGCAGTAATGTCTACGCCGGCAGCAGCATAGCTTTCAGAATAGCTCTTTTCCATCATAAAAGCTCCTTTAAGTTATTCTTTTCCATTCCAACAGTAGGTACACAGTTTGCAAGGTTCGATTCCGATTGCGTTGACAACACCGTCAATCGTCTGGAAGCCAAGAGATGCAAATTTAAACTTGTCGCAAATTGCTTTGCGCATATTTTTTCCGCGCTCAGAACTGCCATCTGCATATTCATCGATATGCTTCAGTCCCTCCTCACCTTCCAGTTCCAGAATTGTCTGACGGGTAATCAATTCCATATCACTGGTAGCACGGGAGAAATTTAAATATTTGCAGCCATACATAATCGGAGGACAAGCAGAACGCATATGTACAGACTTTGCGCCGTTTTCGTACAAGAATTCCACCGTCTCTCTGAGTTGCGTGCCACGGACAATGGAGTCATCCACAAAGAGCAGATTTTTATTCACGATCAGTTCGTGAACCGGGATCTGCTTCATCTTGGCAATTTTGTTGCGATCAGCCTGCTTGGCAGGTGTAAAACTCCTGGACCAGGTAGGTGTATACTTGATAAACGCCCGGGCAAAAGGCTTTCCGGTACGGTTTGCATAGCCAATCGCGTGGGGCGTTCCGGAATCCGGCACACCGCCCACATAATCGATCTCCACGGATCTGCCCTGGGCGGAATCACGTTCTGCAATGGCTGCACCGTTGCGGTAACGCATAGCCTCAACATTGATACCCTCATAGATGGATGTGGGATATCCGTAGTAACTCCACAGAAATGCGCACATTTTCATTTCCTTACCGGGTTTGGACAACTGTGTAACACCTTCCGGCGTCAATTCCACAATTTCTCCGGGGCCAAGTTCTCTTGCGTGTTCGTAGCCCAGTTTTGTATAAGCAAACTGCTCAAAAGAGGCACAGTAACCATCTTCATCTTTACCGATTTGAACAGGAATGCGTCCTAGGCGATCCCGGGCAGCAATCAATTTTCCCTTATCCGTGAGGATCAGAATATTGGCGGTACCCTCGATAACCCGCTGCGCAAACTTAACACCTTCCACAAAACTGCTCTTTTGGCTGATCAACGCAGCCACCAGTTCTGTGGAATTGATTTTGCCGCCGGTCATCGCATCAAAGTGACCGCCACTGAAAGAAAGGTACTGGTCAATCAAAGCAGCCGCATTATTAATAACGCCAACCGTTGAAATTGCAAAAGTTCCAAGGCAGGACCGGATCAGAAGCGGTTGCGGATCTGTATCGCTGATACAACCGATCGCCGCAGTTCCGTGCATTTCCTCCAACGCGTGTTCAAATTTTGTGCGGAAAGGAGAATTCTCGATATTATGGATCTGTCTTTGCAGACCGATCTCTTCGGAATAAGCCGCCAGACCGCCCCGGCGTGTGCCAAGGTGGGAATGGTAATCCACACCAAAGAACACATCCATCATACATTCACGTCTGGATGTGACTCCAAAAAAACCACCCATTATAAACTCCTCTTAATCAGGCAAAGAACAACTTATTAAGTGTCATAGGATCGATATACTGACCGTCCTTGTATACACGCATATTACCGGATGCGATCTCATCGATCAGCATCACCTTGCCGTCTGCATCGTAACCGAATTCAAACTTAATATCGTACATATCCAGACCCTTCTCCTTCAGGTCATCTGCAACGATCTTTGTAATGGCCTGAGTCATAGCCTTCAGGTCATCATACTGCTCAGCGGTCATAACGCCCAGATCTACAAGGCCGTCTTTAGTAACCAGCGGGTCGCCCTTCTCATCATTTTTGAAGGTCGTTTCCACATAAGCGGGAAGGTCAGCGCCCTCTTCGATATAATCAGAATAACGACGATAGAAAGAACCCACGGCCTTATAACGGCAGATGACTTCAAGGCCCTTACCGAACACCTTGCCGGGAAGAACCTCCATAGTGGTATTCTCCAGATCAGCGCTGACATAATGGGTCTTAATGCCGGCAGCGTTAATCTTCTCAAAGAAGTAGATGGACATACGCAGGTTTACATCACCTACGCCATCAATTGTTAATCCAACAGCATTTTCGCCGGGATCAAATACGCCGTCCTTGCCGGTGCAATCATCTTTGAACTTCAACAGATAATTGCCATTCTCCAGAGCAAAAACATCTTTCGTCTTACCGGTGTAAACAAGTTTCTTTTCCATAATCGTCGTCTCCTTTGTATCGTTGTGGTTATGAACCAGTGATCACAGTCTTTGCATAATGCCAGCGTCTTTATCCAACACGATCTTTGCATCGTTGACACGCTTTTGATCCAGTTTCTTTGCCAGTTCGGGATCGGAAACTGCCAAGATCTGTGCAGCAAGCAGTGCGGCATTAGCACCGCCGTTGACAGCAACGGTCGCAACCGGTATGCCGGTAGGCATTTGAACAGTAGACAGCAGCGCATCCAGGCCGTCCATCATCCCGCCCTTGCAAGGAATGCCGATAACCGGCAATGTGGTGTTGGCAGCAATGGCACCTGCCAGGTGTGCAGCCATTCCGGCCGCACAAATCAAAACGCCGAAGCCATTGTCTCTTGCAGAAAGTGCAAAATCCCTAGCTTCGACGGGTGTTCTGTGTGCAGAATATACGTGCACTTCAAAGGGAATCTGAAGCGCATTAAGCATATCCGTTGTTTTTTGAATGATCGGCAGATCGCTGTCACTGCCCATAACAATACCAACTTTTTTCACATTTACCTCCTATCAGAAAACAAAAAGAGCGCACTTAGCCTATACAGCTAAATGCGCCCAGACGGTCGGCTAATTGGCTTTCGCCAACGCTCTCTGTTCCTTTGTGGTGCTCCACTGATTCCGTCAGTCGCAGAAAGCGGTATAGAATTACGATATTATCTTAACATGACAAAAAAACACTGTCAAGAAACAACCGAATGCTTTTGTCATTTTTGACTTTTTTACCACGAATTTCGTCACATCGGGAAGCATTTTTGTGAATAATTTGCCACAGAAAATATCGCCGGAAATGAAATGCCGGAAAAGCCAACTGACCTTTCCGGTATTTCTTAGTTAATTTTCTTTTTCGACTCGCAATAGATGCAGCGGTAAATGCCGTTTTCGGGGCTTACGCACTTGAATTTGTGATCCAATTCCTGCTCTGTAGATGTAATGCATCTGGGGTTATCACAAATCAGTTCATTTAACAGTACATTTTTCGGCTCATCCATCTGAATGCCTGCTTCTGCCTCTTTTAGCAGTTTCAAAATCAGCGCCATACGCATATATTTTCCGTTCAATGCCTGACGGAAATATGCTGCTCTCGGATCGTCATCAACTTTAACACTGATCTCATTGACGCGGGGCAGCGGATGCAACACGCGCATAGTGGGCTTGGCTGCTGTCATTTTTTCAGCCGTCAAAATGTAACTGTCCTTTAAGCGCTCGTATTCATCGAAACTGTCAAAGCGCTCCCGTTGAATGCGGGTCATATACAGCACATCCAGTTCCGGAATGGCAGCGTCAAGGGATGTCGTCTCCACATATTCCATACCGTTTTTATCCAGCACTTCATATTTTACATACTTGGGAAGCCGGAGTTCTTCAGGAGAAATCAGAACGACTTTAATGTCCTTATAGCGACCCAGCGCCGACAGAAGAGAATGTACAGTGCGGCCGTATTTCAAGTCACCGCAACAACCCACAGTAAGGTTTTCCAATCTGCCGAATTCACGGTAAATCGTTAAAAGATCCGCCAGTGTCTGAGTGGGATGGCAGTGTCCGCCGTCACCGGCATTGATCACCGGGATCCAGGCGCTTTTTGCAGCAACATAGGGTGCGCCTTCCTTGGGATGACGCATCGCCATAATATCGGCATAACAACTGATCATTTTAGCCGTATCCGCTACACTCTCACCTTTCGCCGCAGAGGAAGATCCTGCTTCGCTGAAACCAAGCACATTACCGCCCAGTTCCATCATTGCTGCTTCAAAACTCAAACGCGTACGGGTAGATGGCTCAAAGAACAGTGTTGCCAGTTTCTTTCCGCGGCAGGCATCAGCATAGTTCTCGGGATGCTCGCTGATGTCACAGGCTGTTTTTAGCAACTGATCCAGTTCTTCTACCGAAAAATCGGTAATATCGATCAAACTTCTCATGCTTTTGCTCCATTCACTGCCAAATAATTCTTAATTCTGGCAACATTCTCAGCATTTGCCTCGTCTTCTTCCAGATAAGCAATGATATCATAAACATCCACAACAGAGTAAACCGGGAAACCGAATTCTTCTTCAATCTCCACCATTGCGCCCTTTTCGCCCTGACCTTTTTCCTTGCGATCGACCATCACAAATGTCGCTGCGACCTTGACATCTTCCAGTCCGCTCAGAATTGCCATACTTTCACGAATAGCAGTACCTGCCGTGATCACATCTTCCACGATCACAACTTCCTCACCGGCCTGAGGAACATAACCAACGAAAACGCCGCCTTCTCCGTGATCCTTGACTTCTTTGCGATTGAAGAAGAAAGGCACATCCAGGCCGTTCTTGGACAGCGCAACTGCGGCGGAAACGGCAATAGAGATTCCCTTATAGGCAGGACCGTAAAGAACAGTCTTCTTATTGCCGACTTTTTCAAAATATGCCTTGGCATAAAACTCGCCCAGTTTAGCGATCTCCTCGCCGGTCTTGATCATACCGGCATTGATAAAGTAAGGGATCTTTCTGCCGCTCTTGGCTGTAAAATCGCCAAATTTCAGCACGCCTGCACTCTGCAGAAACTGAATAAACTCTCTCTTATAACTCTCCATCACAATCTCCTTTAATCGCAGAATTCGGCAACACAACGCTCATAAGCCGCTACAGGATCTGCCGCCGCCGTAATTGGACGTCCAACAACAATGTAGTCGGATCCGATCTCCTTAGCCTGGGCAGGTGTCATAACCCGCTTTTGATCTCCCACTTCCCCATCGGCGAAACGCACGCCGGGCGTAATGGTCAAGAATTCCTTACCGCAGGTATCGTGAACCTTGCCTGCCTCCAAAGGAGAACATACAATGCCGTCCAAGCCCGCATTCTTTGCAGTTTTTGCATAGTGCATAACGACCTTGTCAATGGGCTCGCGGATCAAAATATCCCGTTCCATCGTCTCCTGATCGGTAGAGGTCAACTGCGTAACGGCGATCAGCAAAGGACGGCTGCCGTCAGCACGGGTCAGCCCCTCCAGCGCACCCTGCATCATAGCCGTAGTGCCGGCTGCGTGCAGATTGGTAATGTCCACATCCAGATTAGACAAAACTGCCATAGCCTTCTTAACCGTATTGGGAATATCGTGCAGTTTCAGATCAAGAAAGATCTTGTGTCCACGGGCCTTGATCTGTCTGACGATCTCAGGACCTTCTGCATAATACAGTTCCATACCGATCTTTACAAAGGGTTTTCTTCCGGTAAACTTATCCAGGAAAGCAAATGTCTGCTCTGCACTGGAAAAATCGCAGGCAACAATTACATCTTTGCCCATTACTTAGCACCTCCGATAATTTCATTCAGGGATTCTATTCTATATTTTTCCATAGCGGCAGGAAGTTGCGCAATAATATCGCGACAAGCATACGGATCAACCAGATTGGCTGCGCCAACCTCAACTGCAGTTGCGCCTGCCAGCATCATCTCGATCACATCTTCCGCCGTTGTGACACCGCCCATACCCACAACGGGGATATTCACGGCATTGGCTACCTGATACACCATTCTGACAGCCACGGGAAAGATCGCAGAGCCGGAAAATCCGCCCATTTTGTTAGCGATCACCGGTTTTCTGGTGCGAAGATCGATCCGCATTCCCAGCATCGTATTGATCAAACTGATGCCGTCTGCACCGGCATCTTCACAAGCCTTTGCGATAGATACGATATCCGTTACATTGGGACTTAATTTCACGATCACCGGTTTAGTCGTTACTTTTTTTACCGCTGCGGTTACTTCTGCAGCGGCCTTCGGGTCAGTGCCAAAACTCATTCCACCACCGTGAACATTGGGACAACTGACATTGACCTCCAGCCAGCCAACCTGCTCCTGCTTGTCGAGTTTTTCACAGGTATAAGCATAATCTTCCACACTGAATCCGCTGACATTGGCCATCACCGGCTTGTGGAAACATTTTCGCAGTTTGGGCAATTCTTCGCTAATTACCTTTTCCACACCGGGATTTTGCAAGCCAACCGCATTGATCATTCCGGCTGTGCATTCTGCGATCCTGGGTGTAGGGTTGCCAAATCTGGGTTCCTTGGTCGTGCCTTTAAAGGAGAATGTACCAAGGCAGTTAATATCGTAAAGTCCCGCAAATTCATAGCCGTAGCCAAATGTACCGGAAGCCGGAATCACCGGATTATCCAATTCAATACCGCAAAGAGTAACACTTAGTTTTCCCACAGTATTTCCTCCTTCCGCATAACCGGTCCTTCCTTACAAATTCGCTTGTAACCGGTAATCGTCTTACAGGAGCAACCCATACAAGCACCGAAACCGCAGCCCATCCGCTTTTCAAAACTCATCTGTCCGGATGTGGTGGAGGCAGCATATACGGCCTTCAGCATCGGTTCCGGTCCGCAAGTGTAGAAGTATGTGTATTCCATCTGTTTCAGCGCATCTGTTACAAAGCCTTTCAGCCCGTAGGAGCCGTCAACGGTTGTCACCGTAACATCTGCGCCAAGCGCTTTAAATGCATCCTCAAAAAAAATTTCTTCTTTTGTATTGAAGCCTAAAATCACGCTTACCTGCTTGCCCTGTGCAATAAGTTCTTTCGCCAGCAGATACATAGGCGGAACACCAACGCCGCCGCCAAGAAGTACCGGCTTATCACCGGAAACCGACAAGTCATATCCGTTGCCAAGACCCGTCAGCACATCCAGTTTTCCACTCCTCATTTGTGACATTTGCTCAGTTCCCTTGCCGACTACCTTGTAAATGACAGTCAGTGTGTTTTCACCAACATCACACACGGAAATGGGACGGCGCAGATACAGACCATCCAGTTTAATATTTACAAACTGGCCGGGAGCGGAAATATCGGATACATCGCCAGAAAGCGTCATTTTATAGACGCTTTCCGTCAATTGTACATTTTCAATAATCTCAAACAAACTCTGTTTCATTGGACACCTCTCAGGCATCAATGGTGGAAATTGTCAGGGTGGTTTCTTCCAGGACATCCAGCAGGACCTTCACAGTGTCCAGCGCAGTAAAGATCGTCACATTGTTTTCTGTGGCTAACTGACGGATCTGCAGACCGTCATTGGCAGAACCCTGCGCACCGGGATCTCTGGTATTGAGTACATACGCAATGTGGCCCTGCCGCAATGCCTCGGGAATCTCCTCACTGCCATCGCTGATCTTGCCGAGAATGTGGGTGCGAATGCCGTTGCGCTTCAAGAACATTGCTGTACCCTCGGTTGCCTGAATATTGAATCCCAGATTGTAGAATCTGCGGATCAGAGGCAACGCCTCTTCCTTATCCTTATCAGCAATGGTAGCCAGCACAGTTCCGTAATTCTGCAAGTGCATACCGGATGCCTGCAGCGCCTTATAAAGGGCGCGGTTCAGTTTGTCATCATAGCCAATGGCTTCACCGGTGGATTTCATTTCAGGTGACAGATAGGCATCCAGGCCACGCAACTTATTGAATGAGAACACGGGAGCCTTCACATACCAGCGTTCTTTTTCATCGGGATATATATCAAAGAATCCCTGTTCCTTCAGGCTCTTGCCCAAAATCACCTCTGTTGCAATATCCGCAAGACTAAAGCCGGTCGCCTTGGAAAGGAACGGAACCGTACGGGAAGATCTGGGGTTTACCTCGATGATATACACATTTTCGTCCTTATCAACGATGAACTGAATGTTATAAAGGCCCACGATACCGATGCCCAAACCCAGTTTCTTGGCGTACTGCAGGATAATGCCCTTGACCTTGTTGGAAATACTGAATGCAGGATAGACGCTCATAGAGTCGCCGGAGTGAACACCGGTGCGCTCAACCAGTTCCATAATACCGGGAATGAACACATTGATGCCGTCACAGATGGCATCCACTTCCACTTCCTTGCCCTGAATATACTTATCCACCAATACAGGCTTGTCCTCGTCGATCTCAACAGCGGTCTTCAGGTAATGGCGCAGCTGTGCCTCATTTGCAACGATCTGCATTGCTCTGCCGCCCAGCACAAAACTGGGACGCACCAGTACGGGATAGCCAATAGCCTTGGCAGTTGCAATGCCGTCTTCAATTGTAGTGACTGCTTTACCCTTAGGCTGAGGAATACCCAGTTCACTAAGGAGTTTTTCGAAACTGTCACGGTTTTCTGCCTTTTCAATAGCGGCACAATCCGTACCAATGATCTTGACACCGCGCTCCATCAGAGGCTGCGCCAGATTGATGGCGGTCTGTCCACCCAGAGACGCAATAACACCCTCAGGCTTTTCAAACTCGATGATGTTCATAACATCTTCCGTTGTCAGGGGCTCAAAATACAACTTGTCCGCAGTTGTGTAGTCGGTAGAAACCGTCTCCGGGTTATTGTTGATAATAATTGCCTCGTAGCCGGACTTTTTGATGGTAGTAACCGCGTGAACAGTAGAATAGTCAAACTCAACACCCTGTCCAATGCGGATCGGACCTGCGCCAAGCACAACGATCTTTTTCTTGTCCGTCAGACGAGAGGTGTTTTCCCCCGTATAGGAGGAATAGAAATACGGGATATAGGCATCAGTGTGGCAGGTATCCACCATACGGAACACAGGGAAAAGTTTGTGCTCCTTGCGGAAATGATACACATCCAATTCGCTGCATTTCCATAGTCTTGCCACATACTTATCGCTAAATCCCATCTTCTTGGCTTCTGTCAGGATGGACAGATCCATCGGATTTGCTTTCAGGACCTCTTCCATATCCACGATCCGCTTGATCGCCTCCAGGAAGAACGTGGTGATCTGGGTGATCTCGTGGATCTTTTCAACGGTAACGCCGCGGGCAAGCAACTCAGCAATGGCGAAAATATTATCGTCACGGAATTGACGGATATAGTCAAGGATCTGCGCATCATCCATATGATCAAACTTGGGATGATAAATATGGCTGACACCAATTTCCAAGGAACGAATACCCTTCAGCAGGCACTCTTCCAGCGTAGAACCAATGCCCATAACCTCGCCGGTTGCCTTCATCTGCGTACCCAAAGTGTTGGAAGCAGCAGTAAACTTATCAAAGGGGAAACGAGGCAGTTTTGCGATCACATAGTCCAGTACCGGTTCAAATGCGGCTGTGGTATTGGCGATTTGAATATCCTTCAGTTCCATACCCACCGCGATCTTGGCAGTAACCCGTGCAATGGGATAACCGGATGCCTTGGATGCCAGCGCAGAAGAACGGGAAACTCGGGGGTTTACCTCGATGAGATAGTACTCACCGGAAGTGGGATGCAAAGCGAACTGGACATTACAGCCGCCTTCGATCTTCAGTTCACGGATGATCTTGATCGCAGAATCATTCAGCCGTTTCTTGTCTGTATCGCTCAGGGTCATAATGGGTGCTACGACCAAACTGTCACCGGTATGAACACCAACGGGATCAATGTTTTCCATACCGCAAATGGTGATGGCATTGTCCGCGGAGTCACGCATAACCTCAAATTCAATTTCCTTGTAGCCCTTTACGCTCTTCTCGACGAGAACCTGATGGACCGGAGAAAGTTTAAACGCATTCAGACCGATCTCGATCAGTTCTTCTTCATTATAGGCAAAACCGCCACCGGTACCACCCAGTGTAAAAGCCGGACGCAAAACAACGGGGTAACCAATTCTTTCAGCGGCCTGCTTTGCTTCATCAATGGAATATGTGATCTCAGAAGGAATAACCGGTTCGCCAATGGTCTGGCACATTTCCTTAAACAGTTCACGGTCCTCAGCGCGCTCAATGGATGCGCTGTTTGTACCCAGCAACTCCACATTACATTCCTTCAGAACGCCTTTCTTTTCCAGTTGCATTGCCAGATTCAAGCCCGTCTGTCCACCCAGACCGGGAATAATGGCATCCGGACGCTCATACCGCAGAATTTTTGCAATATACTCCAGCGTTAGGGGCTCCATATAAACCTTATCGGCAATGGTAGTGTCGGTCATGATCGTAGCAGGATTGGAGTTGCAAAGAACGACTTCGTAACCCTCTTCTTTCAGCGCCAGACACGCCTGGGTGCCGGCATAGTCAAATTCGGCGGCCTGACCGATCACAATAGGACCGGAGCCGATAATTAAAATCTTTTTTATGTCTGTTCTCTTAGCCATTACAAATCCTCCTATATCACTTTCGATAAACGATATTTCCGTTACAAACCGTCAAAACACATTCGCCGAATAATTTCCAACCGGTAAAAGGCGTTGCCTTTCCTTTGGATAGAAACTGTGCAGGATCAACGGTGAATTCCTTTTCCAGATTCCACACGGTAAAATCGTTCCCCAATGGAATATTAAACCGTTTTCTGGGATTTACCACCATCAGGTCCATCAGTTTTTCCAAGGAAATTACGCCCGTTTTCACAAAATGGGTATACATTACCGGGAATGCCGTCTCGATACCGACAATACCAAAAGCGCTGCCCGACAAACCTTTTGCCTTTTCCTCTTCCGAATGGGGGGCGTGATCCGTTGCGATCATATCGATGGTTCCGTCACAGATACCTTTCAAAAGCGCTTTCCTGTCATCCTCGCTGCGGATGGGCGGATTCATACGAAATCTTCCATCTTCCTGCAGGTCATTATCATTCATAACCAAGTAATGCGGCGCTGTTTCGCAGGTCACATCCACGCCCCTTGCTTTTGCCTTGCGAATCAAATCAACACTTTCTTTGGTGGAGATATGGCAAACGTGGTACGGGCATCCGGTTTCTTCTGCAAGGCGAAGATCCCTGTCGATCTGTTCATACTCACTGGCGCTGCAAATTCCTTTGTGTCCGTGCTTGCGGGCATATTCACCGTCGTGAATGTAACCGCCATTTAAGAGATTGTTCACTTCACAGTGGGCAACGATCATTTTACCAAGCGCTTTTGCACGCAACATTGCGCTGCGCATCATTTCTTCACTTTGCACGCCTTTTCCGTCATCGGAAAAGGCAATTACATCTTCTGCCATTTCTTCCAGTTGCGCCAACTGCTCACCTTGCTCGCCCACAGAGATGGCGCCATAGGGATAGACACGGATCACCGCATTATCGCGAATCAGATCCAACTGCAGTTGCAGATGTTCCCGGCTATCCGGCACAGGGTTTAAGTTCGGCATTGTACACACTGCGCTGTAACCACCGCGGGCAGCAGCCCGGCTTCCGGTCTCAATGGTCTCTTTATAAGAAAATCCCGGCTCACGGAAATGCACATGCACATCACAAAAGCCGGGAAAAACAACATATTCATCGGAATTGAAACGAGACAATTCCGCTGTTACAATAGAACCGGAAGGGAAAATATCATCAACAGAGCAGCCAACGGTTTTTAACTTGACAGATGCGCTCATCATAATGCGTTCCTCCCACAATTTTTATCTTTGTGAGTATATCATACGGACAGATCTTTGTCAAACCCCGTAACACCATTTTCCCACAGAAAAATTCAATAAATTTTTATTCAGAAGGATAGCGTTCAATATCCAAATCCACAAAGGGATATACCCGGTTCCAGCCACTTTGCGTTTTCTGTATACTGCTTCTGTGATCGCTGAGCAGGCGGACGATATCATACACATCGACCCAGATCTCGCTGTTGCACTCTTTTTGGCTTTCATCAAACACCAGTTCCATTCCAAAATGCAAGTGAACTGTCTCAATGTTATTCACATTTTCCCGGTCTGAATAACCGGTCCGTCCCATAAAACCGATCAGGTCCCCTGCCTGCACAGTATCTCCCACCTGAAGACCTTCAGCAAAGGGGTGATCTTTCTGTAAATGGGCGTAGTAGTAATAGCGCTTTGAATCATAGGATCGAATGCCGATCCGCCAGCCGCCGTAACGATTCCAGCCCATGGCCTCGATCACGCCACCTTCTACAGCCACGATCGGGGTTCCCAAACTTCCCATAAGATCGTTACCCAAATGTTTCCGGGCAAACCCAAAGGATCTTCTGTTGCCAAAATCAGAGCAATGGTTATATCTGTATCCGGCCGCTATGGGAGAAAATGCTTTCAAGCCGTATGTTGGCTTCAATTCCCCATCGATCTCGATGGCGTAACTTCCCAGCAGTCCCCCAAGGACACCATCGTATGCAGCGTGGTAATAATCGTAGTATTTATACAGATCACCGAGTAGTTCTTCCGGGGATCTGTCATCTCGCAACTCCCCTGCCGCCTTCCTGACGGATGCTAACCCGCATCGCCCACCGGTGCGACAACCTGCAACTGCCAATATATCTATCCAACTGATATGCTTTTCCTGCTCAAAAGTCTTGATGTCTATATCCATAGCATACTGCAAGGATTCATAAGGTACCTGAAAATCCACCCACCGGATCTTCTCAGCGCGCACCGGACTCGCCACCAACATAATAACAATCCATATAAAAATGATCCGCCGTATCACAATTCTCACCTCTTACAGTAGAATGTGACACGGCGGTCCGATCATACCATGTAATTATTTCAAATCCCGGCGAATGCCGTCTGCGATCTTGTAGATATCGTCCATCACTTTAATCGCAGAAATCTGTTCTTTATAATAATTGCTGTAAGCCACACCCCGCAGATACCAGGCGAAGTGCTTTCGTGCCTCCAGACAAGCAATATGTTCACCCTTATCTTCCCGGGCAAGTTCAAACTGACGAACCGCAGTATCGACCCGTTTGGAAAGCGGCAGTCTTTCCGGCGACGTTTCTCCCCTTAGCACTGCTTTGGCTTCCGTAAAGATCCAGGGATTGCCGAATGTGGCTCTGCCGATCATCAGGCCATCTGCATTTGTCCATTTCTGACAGCGCATTGCCGCCTCGCCGCTATCGATATCGCCGTTGGCAATCACCGGAATACTGCGGCTTTGCTTTACTCTTGCGATCATATCCCAATCCGCAGTACCGGAATAGAGCATACTGCGTGTGCGTCCGTGAACGGTCAGCATTGCAGCGCCGCTATCTTCCATGCGCTCCGTAAACTCCAGCACATTGACAGAACCTTTGTCCCAACCAAGGCGACACTTTACTGTCACCGGAACAGATACCGCTTTTACAACCTGGGATACGATCTGCCCGGCAAGTTCCGGCGTTTTCATCAGACCGCAACCGTCACCGAAATTGGCGATCTTCGGCATTGGACAGCCCATATTGATATCGATAAAGTCGCATCCGGACAGTTCCACAGCGCGGACAGCAGCCTGTGCCATCACCTGGGGATCGTTACCGAAAATCTGTGCGCCGCAGATCCCGGTATCGGTCTTACGCAAAAGGGATTCACTTTTCTTATCTTTGTAGACCAGCGCTCTGGAGGAAACCATTTCCGTTATTGTAATATCTGCACCCAGTTCTGCACAGATATTGCGGAATGCCCAATCCGTCACACCTGCCATTGGACCCAGTATCAGCGGATTTTGAATTTCAATATTACCAATACGCACTGCGTCACCTCCCTTTGCTGCGGCGATTATACCACTTCGCAACGACTTTATCAAGTCACAGAAGCATCGTCACAAGCCAAACAATCCCGGTAACCACGGCACCTGCACAAGCCCACAGAGGGCCTGCCACCACACGGCGTTTCTTTCCGCCTTTTCCCGACCCTGCAACAATCCGCTTTGCCTCTTTTAAAAGCAGTTCCTCAGTGACGCCGTTGCGTCCAACCGCATCATCCTTCAGAATAAAAATTGCCTGCTCAAAAAGTTGCGGATCCGGTGCGTGTACCACGATCACCTGTCTTGAAATTCCTTTTACCATTATACCGCCTCCTTACAAAAGCAGTATTTCCCAATGGAAAAAATTTCATACCATATTAAATTACCGGCTTCATATAGTTTACTGCCAGTACGCGCCATTTCTCTCCATCAAACTCAAATGCGTGTACCGAACAGTTTCCGATATCGATGGAATTATGTGCCGGAACTACCTGCGTTACATAGCGAAGCATACAGTTTATCACGCCGTAGTGCGTAAATGCCGCTACGCACTGACAGCCGCTGTTTTCAACGATTCTCAAAAACTCCTGCAAGCGCTGACCAACGATGATGGCATTTTCGCCACCGTAGTGTGTGTAATCCGGTTTTTCCGCAGGATCGTCAGATTGGATGCGCTCAATGGTTCGATAATCAATACCTGCCAGCGAACCCACATCAAACTCACGCAGCAGTTTTGTGTATTCGCATTCAGCCTCCGGCAGCGCCAACCGGCGGGTATCCGCCGTTCTGATCAGATCGCTGCAATACACCTTATCAAAAGGGATCCCTGCCAGAATGGGACGAATTTGTATCGCTTGTTCCTGACCCAATTCTGTCAGTTTCACATCAGTCTGCCCCGTATAACAAGTGCCGACATTGGCTTCGGATTGTCCGTGACGGATCATAAAAAGTTTCATACTCTTACACCTCATCTTTTGGCGGGTTATAGCGGCCCTTCGGTTCCCACTCCGGCAGAGGAAAGCGCTGCATTGCGCCAAACACTCTGTCTTTCAGATCCGGATATATTGCAGACAGATCATATACCAATTTTTTGATCTCTTCCCGCTTGGTCTGCTTATCCGCAGGACAGCGATTTGTAATAACTGGCAAATTGTTCTTCGTTGCAAAATTATCAATGGTTTGCTCGTGGATATAAAGCATAGGCCGGATCTGGATGATCCCGGTTCTGTCCAGATTGGTAACCGGCTGGAAACAACTGATGCGACCTTCATATAAATGCGACATCAAAAAAGTCTCCACAGCATCATCATAGTGGTGACCCAACGCCAGTTTATTCAGACCGTTATCCAGCAGCGCCTGATTCAGCGCACCTCTTCGCATTTTCGCGCACATTGAGCAAGGATTCTTTTCTTTCCGATAGTCGAAAATCACCGGGCCGATCTCTGTCTTTACCAACGTAAACGGAACATTCAGTTCCCTGCAATACTGTTCGATCCCACTATAGTCCATACCAAGGCCCATATCAATGGTAATGGCCTGCAATTCAAAAGGCTTGCTGTTGTATTTACGCAGTTCAGCCAGAAATGCCAATAGCGCCACAGAATCCTTTCCGCCGGACACGCCAACGCCAATGCGGTCACCGGCTTCTATCATATTATAGTCCTCCACACAGCGGCGGACCAAGCCAATCAGTCTTTGCACTGTTTTTCCCCTTTCAAAAGCAAAAATAGAAAGTTAGCACTTGAGAGCATTCGGGAGTTTTTTAGAGTTTTTAATAGTTTCTCCCGGTTTTCATAAATTTTCTTAAAAATTCGGTTGACATTTAATATTTAGTATGATATAAAAATCAAGCGTTTTGCAGACATTGTAATGCCTGCACATAGATTTGTCAAAATATTTTACCTAATTGGAGGAACGCATAATGTCCACTACACTCGTCAAGAAGGAGACCGTGGAGCGCAAGTGGTACGTCATCGATGCATCCGGCAAGCCCCTGGGCCGCACCGCTGTGACTGTTGCCAACCTGCTGCGCGGTAAGCACAAGGTTGATTTCACCCCTAACGTTGACTGCGGCGACTATGTCATCGTCATCAACACCGACAAGGCTATTCTGACCGGCAAGAAGGCTGATCAGAAGACCTACTACCGTGTATCCGGCTGGATCGGCGGTCTGAAGGAAACCAAGGCTCGTATCATGATGGAAAACCGTTCTGATTACGCCATGGAACTGGCTGTTAAGGGTATGCTGCCCAAGAACACCCTGGGCCGTAACGCTCTGACCCGCCTGCACCTGTACAAGGGTGAGGAGCATCCCCACGCTGCTCAGAAGCCCGAAGCATGGACTCTGTAATTTGGAGGTAATCGATTATGTACGAGAGCAAGAAGAAGTATAACTACGGCACTGGCCGTCGTAAGTCCTCCGTTGCCCGTGTTCGCGTTTACGAGAACGGCACCGGTTCCATCATCATCAATGGCCGCGATATCGATGAGTACTTTGGTCTGGAGACCCTGAAGCTGGTCGTCCGTCAGCCCCTGGTTACCACCGATCTGGTTGGCAAGGTTGATGTAGTCGTTACTGTCGCAGGCGGCGGTGTTTCCGGTCAGGCCGGCGCTATCCGTCACGCTATCTCCCGTGCCCTGCTGACTCTGAACCCCGAGTATCGTCCCTCTCTGAAGGCTGCCGGTTTCCTGACCCGCGACCCCAGAATGAAGGAAAGAAAGAAGTACGGCTTGAAGGCTGCACGTCGTGCACCTCAGTTCTCCAAGAGATAATCTACTTCTCATCAAGAACATCAAAAACCCCGAAGCCATCACGGTTTTCGGGGTTTTCTTTTTGCCTCAAAATCTATCTTGGTGCAAACTTGGTGCAAATTATTTTAAAAGGACTATGACACACGAAATGTCATAGTCCTTTTGTTATATCCAATATCCTCTAAATATGTAACTGCACAAACAACACAATCCAAATATCAATGCAAGTGGAATCAATATAAGCAATACTTTTAAGAAGATTTTTAATGCCTTGCTCGGTATTTTGTTGATTTTATTTTTTAGGTTGTCGTATTTAGATTCGAACGGCATAAACAGTATTGAAAGAATAAGCTCTAAAATATCTTCCATATGCCCCTCCGTTAAAAGTTATCTAAAATATACTTCTTGGTTTTCAAATCAACCATAAAGAACTCATCAGCAGGAACGGGGTCGGCATTATAATCAACAAGTTTTGCTCTCCGTTTTTCCAACGGATTTCGTTCTTCCCATTCCATAAAGGCAAGTAAACGGCTCTTGATTAAAGTCTTATTTGTCCACTCTTCACACCATTGCTCAAAATCGTGCAACACCTTTTCGGGGGTGGTTTGTTCAATCTGTGTCATCCAATGGCCATAAACCAATTCTGTAGGCAATAATGAATTAACAAAAACACCAGGTCTGATATAATAATTTTCTTTTGAGTAACAACTGCCTTGAATATAAAAACAAAGGGTAAATTCTCCGATATCTTTCATCCATCGTTTGTTCTTTTTCTTAAAGCCTTTTGCTTTTAAGTATGGTTTTGCATATTCAATTAATTGTTCTTCGGGTAAAATGTAGTCCATATATTTGCTCCCTTATGATAAGTCATAGGTGGTGTATCGTGTTTTGTTAATTAAATTGTGCAATGCAAGAAAGCGAAACCCCTTGTCACCACTTAACAAGTGATGACGAAAGATGTTTCCTACATACATTTTCTCAAATACTATTTTCGTTTTGATGCCACTTGTGTAGAAAACGAAATAACATTCATCCATTTTCCGTTCGCCTATGCAGTTGCCCGAAGACGATTCGTATTCTGCTTTAAAATTGCTTGCACAAACCTCAAAATCGATGGAATGAAGTTCGCCCTTTTCATCGCGATAAACAATATTGCTTGATTCGTTTTCCTGTTTGCCACGATTGACCGCGATTATAGCAGTATCAGGAATTACGATATATTCCATTTAATCAACTCCAACCATTTTTTATTATTATAGCATAGAAATATGAATTTTTCAATGTATTGCAATCTTCTTGAGTCATGATGATTCTTTATAGAATCGTTATGACTCTTTTTCTTTATATAAGACTCTTTATAAATCTTCATGATTATATAAGCATTATGAGTCTTTGTCTTAAACATAGAGTAATTAGGGTTATGAAGATTGTTAAATGAATAAAGAGTCCTTTTGATTGTTTTTAGAGTAATAAGAAGATTACTTGAAATAAAAAACAAAGCTAAATATTGTTTACATGTTACTTTTAAATTTAAGAAGGAGGAATATAAACAAATACACACATAAGAAAATTATATGAAGGTGGAATTACAAAAGAAACATTTGACCTGATGAGGTCAAACCCGTAGCACCATTTTGAAGTGAATGGAAATGTCCAAACGAAAAATGGTGGTACCGTCAATCTCAATCCGAGTGCTATGTAGGGTTGGTTGACTTGTCGCCAATGCGGTGACCTTTGGTATGGTGGAAATTGCACCACTATACATTTGGCAAGGGGTGTCCCTTGTCTTCATCTGAACAATAAATAGCAGTATCTCTGTTGGCATTAACGGTTTGTGACAACAAACCGACAATGCCGACAGACAACATTTAAGAAAGGAGTGACAGGGAATGTCAAAAAAACAGCGCTCACTTTTTGTACAGAGCATGACTGCAATAGAGGGGTGTTTCTCATATCGGTATGATAAACATTCTGCAAAGCACCAAAACGGTCAAGCAGAGCAAGGTTGGAGAGTGTGTAGCTTCTCTGCCAAGTCAAACCTACTTGACACGGCACACAACCTTTGCGAATACATCAAAGAGCATTACCCCGACATTGACAAGGTGCGACAGATTCGCCCGTCACACTGTCAAGAGTGGCTTGATAGTAAAGCAAAAGACGGGTGCTCATACAGTACCATTGAAACCTATAAAAGCAATTTAATGAAATTGTCACGGGTTATCAATCATCATTTTGGGGTGCATACCAACTTTGAAACAAAGGTCAATGCAGAACTTATCCCCGACAGGACAAGTCCAAGAAAATTTGCCTTGACACCTGATGAGGTGCAAAGGGTAAAAGACTCTATTGGCAAACCCTGTCATTCAAGCAATTTCTTTATTTTCTCGTCTTACACCTGCTGCCGTGTAAACCAAGTATCTACGTTGCAGGCAAGGCACATCACCTTTGGCGATGACGGGCAAACGGTTAGTGTGTTACTTGAAAAGGATAAGGGTGGCCGCCAAAATTTAATTGAGGTCACCGACAAGGAGTTTTATTCTTTCTGCCGTTTGCTCACATCTGACAAAGGGGAAAATGAGTCCTTGTTCGGCAACATAAAACCCAATTCTGCGAATCGTTGGTTAAATAGAAAACTTGCCGTTCTTTCAATCACAACCCCACAAGCAAAGACTATCGGCACAAAGACGGTCTTAAAATGTGGTAATCATAGTGTGCGTAAGGGAGCCATAATTGCCTACTACAACAAGCAATATCAACATTATCTTGCTTTAGGCTATGACCACCAAAAAGCCGATAAAACAGCAAAAAGCGACTGTTGTGTCCGACTTTCGCACGGGTCTGAAAATCGCTCGGATATCATACAAATTTATCTCGGTGCTAAATCATAAAAAATTTTTCTGTAAAATTCTTGACAAATAAAAATCTATAGTTAGACTTTATATTGTAGGGTGACTTACACATAGATTTTCTTTAGGTATTTATTTAATTTTTATTTGGTGGAATTTAATATATGAAGGCGGAATGCACCGAGGAATACCCTCGGTGTATTCTGCCTTTTTCTTTGTCTGTTTGTTTCCCCACGAAAAAATTCTACCAAAGGAGTGTGTTGTATATGTACAACCCAATTCGCCTCTATACAGGCACAGAAGAAAAAGAATTTGTTATGATGCAAGGATTTGTTCGTTCAGTAACCGAAAGCAAAAAGGGAGATTACAACTCTGTATCTTTCCTTCTCAACTCGGCGAACAGAGGACCAAAAGCACCGTTAATCTCGGCAATGTGTTTTGAAAATGACATTGGAATTAATTTCAAAAAATTAACCGAAAACACAAAAGGTCGCTTTGTTACCATTTTTGCCGAAGTCCGATATTTTGAGGGCAAAAAGAGTTACAAAGCAATCGGTATATCTATTGCACCGAAAGAATTTAAGGAAGAAACACATCTTATTGACGATACAGAAGTTCAAAGCGATTTCGTCAATGACGAAGTGGGAAAGGATGAGTAATATGGCAAACAAGAATAATACTCCTCACTTACCAAGAATGATGACCGTTCGCCAAGTGGCAGCAACGGGAATCTTGCCCGAAAGTGCAATACGGAATATGCTACGGGAAAACAAACTTCCTGCCGTGTATTCGGGCAAGAAAGCATTTATTAACTTTGATTTAATGTGTCAGCAACTTTCCAATTTAGGAAATGTTAGTTGAGAAAGGAAGTAAAATATGAATATTAAAGGTGTAGTACAACGAGGTCCAAATACCTATCGTTTTACAGTTTCAAGTGGTTTTGACGGCAACGGCAAGAATGTCCGTCATACAATGACTTATAAGGTGCCTGAGGGCACACCGCCAACAAAGGCAGAAAAACTTGTTATGGCAGCATATATAGAATTTGCTAACAAGTGCAAAAACTTCCAAGACCTAAAAGAGCATATGCGGTTTAAGGAATTGGTGGAAATATATTTTAAACAGTACGCGCCAAACAAATTAAAACCTGTAACTGCATATAATTACAGACGGGATTTAGAAGTTCATATGTTGCCCGTGTTTGCGAATAAAAAGATAAATAACATTAGCACACAAGCACTAACAGACTTCTTTTTGGGGCTTGATAAGGCTCCAGAAACTACCCGTAAATTAAGAACCGTTATGTCAAGTGTGTTTACATTTGGAGTAAATCAAGGGTATATAAAAAACAATCCGTGTGTTAGAGCATTGTGCAAAGAAAATCCTGCCGAGAATAAAAAGGTTAAGTATCTAAACAAGCAACAATGTCAAAAACTTATGGAATTAACAAGCGAATATAGTACATTTAACACGATTATTCAATTTCTTTTATTTACAGGATTGAGAATCGGTGAGTGCTTAGCTTTACGGTGGTGGAATGTTGATTTTGTAAACGATACAATAACAATAGAAAACACTTTGTGCTTTGCCGATGACAAATGGTTTTTGGCAGCGCCTAAAACAGAAACAAGTTGTAGAACACTAAAACTCGGCACATATACAAAAGAATTGTTGTTAAGGCATAAACGGGAGCAAGACAAGTTAAAGGAGATTGTAGGCGATAATTGGACACATCCCGACATTGTATTTACCTCTGTAATTGGTAATTACTATGACAGGTCGTATGTGAACAAGGAACTCAAAAAAATCCTCGCAAATAACGATTTGCCTATTATCAGTGTGCATGGTCTACGTCATAGCAATGCAAGTCTTATGATAAATAACGGCATTGATGTTAAAGCGGTTTCCGAGCATTTAGGCCATTGCAATATTGCAGTAACGGGAGATATTTATTCCCATATCTTTGAGGAATACAAGGTGAGAATAGCAAAGTGTCTTGAAGATGACCTCATTTTCTAAATGTAAAGATAGCAGTGTGAAACGAAAAATCACACTGCTATTTTTTATTGCCTCTTTGCTCTGTGTTGGTGCAAAAATCTTGGTGCAAATTTGGTGCAACATTTTATGAAACAACATAAACTTTCTGCAACGATATTCAATTTTGGCAACACAAAACCGCACAATATACACGATTTTCAACGATATTACACGATACAAACGGTACACCGAAAACTCCAAGAGATAATCTGTTTCTCATTCAGAACTTCAAAACCCAGAAACCGAAACGGTTTCTGGGTTTTCTTATATCCGTTTTAACAATCTTCCCGAATTCTTTCAAATTCTTCCCTGCCTTCTTGACATAAACCAGACAAATTGATAGACTACCTTCAGGGAATATCCTAAAATTGTCAATATATATCACAAGCGGAGGAGAACAGATATGAAGTTTATTCACGTTTATGATGCTATGTCTTTTGAAGGCTTAGTAAAAAACAATTTTATCAACGAGGAAACCGGCTTTAAAATTCAGCACAATTTCTCTATGGCCGATGATATTAAATTTAATAAAGTTGCAAAAAAAGGCTCCAAACTTCATAGTCTCATCAAAAGCGGCAATCACCCCTTCTATGTGGACCGTTTGACCGGCGGTGTAAAATATCTCCCCTATAATTTTGACAAGGCATTGATCGACGAATACAGAAACCTTCTCGGTGACTGGTTCCTGGGCATTCAGCTTCACGAACTGGGGGGCAACCGCAGAAACGACTGGAACAGAGTAACCAAAGTTATGGGAGGAGAACCCTTCCCCTATGATGTAGCAGAACTTAAAAGACGCCTTTTTGCGCCTGAGGCAACCGCCCCCGGTGGCGAGCCTGTTTACCGTCTGACACAAGGCACACCCGAGGATTATTGCAACAGACGCGCTACGCAGACATACGAAGAAGTCCGGGACGATTTGATGGGCGTTATTCAAAAGCGTATGGACGAGACCGATGGTATGATCATCTCCTGCGATAGCGGCGCGCAGATCTGCTATCTGGAGAACAAACTGGGTGTCAAGACATTCCTTCCTGAGGTCGGCGGTCAGGTCCCCAATATGCGTGTGCAGGTAGCATTAGCCAGAGGTATGGCAAAAGCAAACAGCAAACGTTGGGGCACTTATTACGAGTGCTGGTTCAGAGCGGACGGAAAATATACCCAACCTGTTTACAACAATCATCCGTTTAACGAATGGCATATGGTCCAGTCTCAGTTTGGCGACGATTTCACTTCCTGCGGTCAGAACGGTGGTTCTTCCCGCCTGCTGCAGCGCAGAATTTACTACTACTCTCTTATGAGCGGTGCCGAGTTTATGGGTGAGGAATGGGGCACAAATGCATCCTATACCGATATGGAGACCTTTGAACTCTCCCCTTACGGTCTGCTAAAAAAGGAGTTTATCGACTTCAGTTTAAAGCACAAGAATGTAAAAGCAAAAACTCCTATCGCAATTGTTCTCCCTCCCGATTACTATAGCGTGCCCCTTGGCAGTTATAATGTTGGTGCGCTGGGCGCCCTTCATCTGGCCTACTGCACAATCAATGTCACCCCCGCCAAAGCTGAGCGTTTCCGTAAGATCCACGATCTGATGAAGTATATCTACAAGCGGTTGGATGAAAACATTGTCGGCAACGAAGGTCATACAATGCAGAACTCCCGTTTCGGCGATCTGTTCGATATCATCTATTCCGACTGCCCCGAGGAGGCATTTGGCAAGTATGATCTGCTGATCGATGCAGATCCCGACGGTGTGTTTGCGCTGAAGATGGGTCACAAGTTCCCCATTATCAAAAACGATGATCTGGAGAAGATCGGTCATACCATCAACGAGGTTGCTGCAAAGGTACTACCCATTACTGTAGACTCTCTGCACTGGGTTCTGTCCGATGACGAAAACGGTCATTACCTGACGGCATTCAATAATGAAGGCAATACCCGAACCGTTGCAAAGGGCGACGAGATCGATCACAAAGCAGATGCTGTTACTGCGATCCACACCAAGCCCGGTATTGATCTGCACATTCTGTACGCATCCTCCGATAAGATCCGTCTGGAGAAAAAGAAGGACGGCGAATACGCCTTGTTCCTCCCCGCAACCGAGATGGTCATTTTGAATTACTAATATCCAATAAGGCACCACCCACGGGTGGTGCTTTTTGTTTCGTGGTACATCTGTGAATACCATTTTTTCAAAGCCACAGTTTGTAAATGCATATTGAAATCTTGACAAAGGAACTACAGAATACTATAATCAGTTTGTCAACGGGCTCGTAGCGCAGCTGGGAGCGCACCACATTCGCATTGTGGGGGTCGGGAGTTCGAATCTCCTCGAGTCCACCAATAAGAAAGCCACCCCAAAGGGGTGGTTTTTTTATTGGTATGGCATTTACGCAGAGGAGATTCGAACAATCAAATGCGGCGCGGACGAGCGCCGCCGGCGAGGGCTCGACCAAGCCGAACATTTGTTAAACGAATCCTCTCGCGTCCACCGGTATAGAAAACCGCCTTTGGGCGGCTATTTATATTAATATCCTTTTCGAAGCAAAAGTTGTTAAAACACGGTTCATTTGACAGTAGCATAAACTTTTGATATAATTAAGTATCTTTTTTGAAAGGTGTTTTGTATGAAAGAACATAGTCGCAAAATTGCCATTTTTGCCGGAATTGCGCTGCTTCTTTTGGTCGCTATAACCGTATTTGTCACTACAAGCGATTCTGACTCTCCGGATCCTACCTATCCCACCATTGAAAATGGATCTGTGATATATGAAAACGCAGTTGATATATTAAACAGCACTGACAATCTCTCCGTGCGTATCTCCTATAAGAAAGAAACCCTTCTCGGCAATGAGTTTCTGACAGAACAATCTGCGCAGCAAGTTCGCTATCAAGGACTTGTTAACGGTCCTCTGCAAGCCAGCGCAACCGAGACCTTGATTATAGGAAATCAGACAGTTGAACTATCCGAGATCTTCAGTGATAACCAACTGTTTCTTACTGTTGACGGATGTCAGTTCTATGGCGATATGGACGCAGAGACTTATCTTACCCGCTACACCCCTGCTCAACCCTTAACTGCAGATAATTACAACACGGTCACCGGAAAAGATACCGGAAAAGGCTATACAATCTCCTTCTCTGACCCCAAGACCATCGAATCCTGGGTTCTTTCGGATGAGACAGCAGTTCACCAATCCACGGGCACTGCCCATATCAACGACGAAGGACAACTGACCAAAAGTGTCTATACCGCGTCCTATACCGTTAACAATCTCGACATCCGTATTTCCGTCACCGTAGAGATTGATTATGCGGATACTGACCCTATTTCATTGCCCGACAATCCCGGCGAATATATCAAATTAGAAAGCCCGGATGCACCCCGGATGCTGGAAAAAGCCTGCGGTTACCTACTGGATGCCACCGGTGTTCAGGGAACTTGCCATGACAGCATCTTCTGCGAGGCATTCGGCGATCAACGCAATCAAACTGTTGTCCTGAATACCGCACAAGATACCACCTGGACTGCACAAGTCGACACAACTGTTGAGATCATCAACAGCAGCAAAGCCGGCACTGCCACTAATTTTATCCAGCGCGAAACATTCCAAAATAACACCTATTCCATCTCCGTGGACAACGGACCGGAAAGCATCAACAAGGATATTGATATCAACAAAATGCGCAGTTATTGCAGCGACCTTTTGGTCGGCACAATTCTGCTGCCCCAATACATAACTGGCGCATCCATTACGGAAAACGAAGATACCATCACCATTGAACTGACAGGAAATGATGTCTTTGCAAGATTGATCGACGCTGAAGCCTGCACAACGCTGTATCAGGATGCAAATATTCTGGGAGCAACAGCGCAATCCTACACTGTAGATACTATGCGTTGCTATTTAACCGTCGACAAACAAACCGGTTTGCCCATTGGCTCCGGTTTGGATTACCGTGGTATTTATACCATTGAACAATTCCCCTATCGAATGGAACTGCAATCAGACCATCAATATACACTATTGAACGAAAAAGCAGGCGCTTCATAGCGCCTGCTTTTTATACGTTTTCCGAATACAATTTCTTTGCCATTGTCTGTGTAACCGCTGCGCAGCGCTTTGCTGCAATGGCTTCAAACGTGGGATAATCCATCTGTGCAGAGTCATCTGCCTTATCAGAGATCGCGCGGATGATCACGAAGGGAATTTGGTTGCGCCAGGCTGCGTGGGCGATGGCCGTCCCCTCCATCTCCGTACACAGCGCACCGGTGTTTTGGATGATCATCTGCTTGGCATCTTTTTCGCATACAAACTGGTCACCGCTGGTCACTCTGCCAATGCGCGCGTGACCGGGATGCACCTGCTCGGCTGCCGCAAAAGCGCATTCCACCAATGTCTGATCCGCAGGAAATGCACGCACCGGAAGTCCGGGTACTTGTCCCACGGGATAGTTGGGATTTAATGTATGACAATCAAAATCGTGATACATTGCGTCGCTGCCAATAACAAAATCGCCGATATCCAATTCTGCACAGAGCGAACCGGCAACACCGGTATTCATCACACAATCAACATCAAAACAATCGCACAGAACCTGCACACACAGCGCAGCATTGACTTTACCCACGCCACAGACAACTACCACTACCGGCATCTGTTCCAACTCGCCCTGATAGAATGTCATACCTGCCCGTTCTGTAACGGACAAATTCGTCATATTCTCTTTCAGCGTTTCGACCTCTACAGTCATCGCGCCAATAATTCCTAACTTTTTCATATCTATCTCCTATTCCGGATATACAAGTCTGGTTTCATCAATATTAGCAAGCAACTGCGCATAGCGCTTACCCCAGTAATTTGCCATAGGTAAATTCATATCCAGGTAATTGCCGCAATCTTTTGCGCTGGCACCCGGCACTTCTCCCGAAAAACCTGCAACAAAGCGGAAGCAATCCGTTACAAGTGGTAGAACATCCCGGGACGTATAGTCACCTGCAAGCAAAAGGTAAAAGCCGGTACGGCAGCCCATAGGACCAAAGTACAGAACTTTTTCTTTCCAGTTCGGCTCATTGCGCAGATATGTTGCCGCCAAATGCTCAATGGTATGCATCTCCGCAGTATTCATCACCGGTTCTTCATTGGGGCTGGTTACACGAAGGTCAAATGTGGTAACCGTCTCATTTCCAACGCGGTCCTTTCTGGAAACATACAAACCCGGCTGCAGGCGTATATGATCAATTGTAAAACTGGTTATCTTCTCCATAAAAAACTCCTGATTTGTGTTTTTTAGTATATTATCGCAATTTTCATTTAAATGCAAGTATAATCCATACACTTGCATTTTGTCGCATTGGAAGGTATAATATAATCAGAAATTTCTGAAAGGCGGACTAGGTATGGACGAAATGAACAAAAATACAACACGCCCGGTAAACCCGCGTCGCAGAAAACGCAGTAAAATGCAGATCTTCAAAGAGGTTTATCTGCCCGTTATAATCGCAGGAATTGCACTGGTGCTGATCTTCGTCTTTATGATCGGCTCTATCGTACGGGCAGTACAGCGCAGCAAATATAATGCACAAGTGCAGTTAGAGGCGTCTATCGCTGCACAAGAAGAGCAAACGCGCCTGAATCAGGAAGCATCCCGTCTTCTGAATGACGCTGCAAAATCTGCAAGCCATCTTGATTACGCGCACGCCATTGATCTTCTGAACTCTTTCTCCGGCAGCCATGAAGATTTCCCGGAACTGTCTGCAAAACTGACAGAGTATCAGGCTGCAAAAGAAAAGTTGGTTCTTTGGAACGATCCTGCTAAGGTTCTGAACCTCTCCTTCCAGACCCTTATTGCAGATCCTGCCCGGGCTTTTTCAAATGCTGCGTACGGAACATCCTATAACCGGAATTTTGTAACCACCGGTGAGTTTGCCAAGATCCTGCAGCAATTGTATGACAACGGCTACATTCTTGTTCAGTTGAAGGACATCACAACCATCAACGGACCCAAAGAACTGTATCTCCCCGAAGGCAAAAAGCCTCTGATCATTACGCAAACAAATGTAAATTACTACACCTATATGATCGACGGCGATGGGGATAACCTTCCCGATAAAGACGGCGCAGGTTTCGCCAGCAAGTTGATCGTAGATGCTGACGGCAGCGTCACTTGTGAAATGGTTGACGCCACCGGAAATACTGTCACAGGCGCTTACGATCTTGTGCCTATTCTGGATTCGTTTGTGGAATCCCACCCGGATTTCTCTTATGGTGGCGCGAAAGCGGTTCTGGCTGTGACCGGTTATGACGGAATTTTTGGCTACAGAATCAACTCTGAAGCAAAGTCCAATTTTGACGAAGCCTACTATAATCAAGAGATTCAAAAGGCAACCGAACTCGTAAGAAAACTTATAGAGAACAATTACGAAATCGCTTGCTACACCTACGGAAACGATGCATACGCAGACCGTGAGATCGACAAGGTTATGAGTGACCTGACCAAGTGGGACGATTCCATTGCCCCGGTACTGGGTAATACCGATATTTTCGTATTTGCAATGAACAGTGATCTGGCTGAGAAGACGGTTGCGTACAACGGCGATACATTCAACGCTTTAAAATCCAAAGGCTACCAGTACTACATTGGCTTTGCCGAAGGTGGTCAGGGTTGGTACTCCGCGCACAGCGATTATATCCGCCAGGGCAGAATCCTGGTATCCGGCTCCACTATGGCACACAACGCGCAATGGTTCGAAGGTCTGTTTGATCCGCACGCAGTGCTGGACACCACCCGCGGTGAAATCCCCGGATAAATTAAATGCTGCAGAAGGGTTCTTCCCTCCTGCAGCATTTTTTAATTTCCACGCAGTTCGATGATCTGATCGCGCAGCACGGCTGCGTATTCGTATTCCATCATCCTGGCGGCTTCTTTCATCTGTTTTTCCAGACGGGCGATCTCTTTTTCTTTTTCTGCCTTGGTCATCTTGATGCCTGCCCTGCCCTTGCGTTCTGCTGTGGGCGAAGATATCTCGATCAGATCCCGGACAGACTTAATGATCGTCTTCGGCACAATGCCGTTGGCCTTATTATATTCATCCTGAATGGCGCGGCGGCGTTGGGTTTCGTCGATGGCAGAACGCATAGAGGGTGTCACATTGTCTGCGTACATAATAACCAGACCCTCTGCGTTTCTTGCCGCGCGGCCAATCGTCTGAATCAAACTGGTTTCTGACCGCAAAAAGCCTTCTTTGTCCGCATCCAAAATGGCGACCAAACTGACTTCCGGCAAGTCCAAACCCTCACGCAGCAGATTGATGCCGATGAGCACATCGAATTTCGCCATACGAAGATCCCGAATAATCTCCATTCGTTCCATTGCGCCCACATCCGAGTGCATATAGCGCACCTTGATGCCCACATTCTGCAGGTAAGCCGTCAGGTCTTCTGCCATTTTCTTTGTGAGCGTGGTGACCAAAACTCTCTCGTTTTTTGCGGTTCGGCTGTTGATCTCACCGATCAGATCGTCGATCTGTCCCTCAATGGGGCGCACCTGTACTACCGGGTCCAGCAAGCCGGTAGGCCGGATCACCTGCTCCACTGTCTGACCGGACCGGGTACGCTCATACTCGGCAGGCGTAGCAGAAACATAAATGACCTGATTGATCTTTTCGTCAAACTCCTCAAAGTTCAACGGGCGATTATCGTAAGCCGACGGCAACCGAAAACCGTAATTCACAAGGGCATCCTTTCTGCTTCTGTCACCGGCATACATTGCTCTGCACTGCGGTAGTGTCACGTGACTCTCATCCACGAACATAACAAAATCTTCCGGAAAATAATCCAGCAATGTAGTAGGCGGTGTGCCGGGTTGTCTGCCCTGAATGACACGGGAATAATTCTCGATACCGTTGCAAAAACCGATCTCTGTCAGCATTTCAAGATCATAATTTGTTCTCTGGGCGATACGCTGGGCTTCCAGCAGTTTATCGTGGGCGCGGAACCAAGCAACCTGTTCGTCACATTCGCGGCGTATATCCCGCATAGCGCGCTCCAATTTGTCTCTGGAAGCGACATAGTGGCTGGCAGGATAAATAGCAACGTGATCCACATACCGTTCCACCATTCCGGACACCGCATTGATCTCCGAGATCCGGTCCACTTCATCGCCAAAGAACTCCACGCGAATGGCTCTGCCGGACCAATACGCCGGATACACTTCCAATGTATCACCGCGGACACGGAATTTGTTACGGGAAAAATCTATATCGTTTCGCTCGTAACGTATCTCCGTCAATTTCTGCAGAATATCGTCCAGCGGGCGCTCCTGACCAACACGCAGGGACACCACCATACTTCTGTAATCGATAGGGTCACCCAAGCCATACAAGCAACTGACCGAGGATACGACAATCACATCCCGCCGCTCAAACAGGGCGGCAGTTGCGCTGTGACGCAAACGGTCGATCTCTTCGTTGATGGACGCATCTTTCTCGATATAGGTGTCTGTGTGGGCGATATACGCCTCAGGCTGGTAGTAATCGTAGTAGGAAATAAAATACTCCACCGCATTATTGGGAAAGAACTCCCGAAATTCCGAACACAACTGCGCTGCAAGGGTCTTGTTATGCGCCAAAACCAGCGTGGGACGGTTCAGTTTTTCGATGACAGAAGCCATTGTGAATGTCTTACCGGAGCCGGTAACACCCAGCAAGGTCTGTTCTCTCAATCCCCAGTTAACGCCGTCAACCAGGGCTTTTATCGCCTCAGGCTGATCGCCGGATGGCTTATATTCAGAAACAAGTTGAAACCGATCCAAGTTAAGACACCTTCTTTCGTTTATTCTTCCTCAGCGGACTTACCGGTGGCATAATCAATGGTAACACCGGGCTGATTGTTATAAGCATAGACATTGAAACAAATCCCCTCTCCGTTGTCCTCTACGGAGAATGCCTCCATTTGTACACCCCGAGCGACCAAATTGTCGCCGTCGTATATAGGTGTTACCCGATAGATCACGTGATTATCTGTTTCCTTCACATAGTCCGCGATCATATTTTCAAAGGGTAACATACCCTCTACATTCAAATATCTGGTTCCGGTGATCAAGTTTCTTTCATTTGCATTTTCACCGGTCAGTTGAAATCCGATCAGATGACAGCGGTTATACAAGTATTTCCCGTCAACAAAGTCATATTTTACCGTATGCCAGCCAGAGGGTTTTACTTGTCCGATTGCGCCCCTGTCTTCCGTAGGCATAATCTCAACACCTACACAAGCCATTGCGTATCCACAACGATCCAATGCATCCATTTCAGAGTAAAACTCATATGGGTCCACCGTAAGATCGTTTTCCGTAAATTCCGGCTTGTTGTCATTCACCACAACATAAGGCTGCCCGGAGAATTCCGGAACATTCATAACCGACTCGCTGTAGGACGGTGCTCGATTAATACGCATTACCAGTACGCATATCACCGCAACAACAGAAACGATCACACTGATCGTTTTTTCTTTTTTCGTTTTCATCGCAGATACACCTCCTGCGTAATTTGCTGGTGGGATTTCCCGGGAAATGTGCTAACCTCTGTTTTTGTCCACTTGTCTGCTAATAAGTGTATTGGGAATTTCATATCCGCCGGATACACTCTGTTCCACCTGAAAATGATAACTTTCTCGGCATTATCAAGAAAAGGTGTTACATCCTGTTCCTCAACAAAGCAGCACTCCCCTTTTCCTGCCTTCTCCAAAAACTGCGGATCAACCCGTATGTCTACCCGCAAGCCCTCGAAAAGCATTTGAGAATATGCACGCATCCACAGTACGCTGTCACTTGAAATCTCCGCGACACGCTGGCAAAGATGCAGATCTCTGCTTTGCCGGCGGTGATTAAAGCACATACCGTTATTATCATCCAGGCAAACAATAATCGTCATACCGATCCTCTCTCACTCTCTGGCAATATCGTCCAAACTGTATAGATTTGATACAGCCATAGAAATAAATTCGTCATCCGCGACAACGATATGATCAACCAGCGAAATACCAACGGAATATAGTGTTTTGCCCAGTTGATAAGTCGTTTGTATATCCTCATCCGAGGGTGTTGCGATACCGCTGGGATGATTGTGCGCCAACACCACCGAGGTCGCCTTTTTAGCAAGCGCCACCTCAACCACCCGACGTATCGGCACAGATGTGGTATTTACGCTTCCTTCTGTAATTCTCTCGCATCCCAAAACCATACATTTCGCATCCAAACACAGCAAATAGACGGCTTCATTTCGTTCATTTTCAAAAAATGCGTGTAAGTATGTACCGTATTCGTCGCAGTTTCTCAATGGCTGATTCAAATCAAAACGACGGAGATGATAATAAGCATCCGTCTCACGGATCAAGGAAATAAACAGCGCCGCATTTTCTCCCATTCCTTCCACTTCCATCAGTTGGGATACTGTGGCATCAAAAACCTTGGCAAGCGATCCGAAGTGATCAATCAGTCTATGGGCAATTTCATTGGTATCTCTGCGAGGAATGCAATAAAACAAAAGTAATTCCAGAACTTCGTGTTCACTGAAATCGTTAAGACCATTGCGCAGATAACGGCGCTTCATTCTTTGTCTGTGTCCTTCATGTATTGACATTTTTTCACCCTCAAATACTTTTTCCTTGCTATTTTTGCATTTATTCTGTAAAATGACATTAGTTTAGAATTCGTCGGAATTTGTCGACGCAATTTCTATGCAAAATTGCACAAGATATGCGAAAGGAGGCGCCTATGGAGAGAAAAACAGAACACCGTGAAATGTTGGAAGCGTTGCCCTGTCCTGCATTTCTTGTGAAAGAAGGCGTTATCAGCCACGCAAATCAGGCTGCGATCCAACGGCAGATCAATATTGGCGACTCTGTTCTCCCGCTGATCAACATTGGAAAAGAAGAATATGAAGCCTTTACCGGCGGTCGTCTTAACCTGGCCCTGACAGTTGAAGGCATTGCATATCCCGTTTCTGTTACAAAGTGCGAGGAACAGGATCTGTTCTGTCTGGAATCCGAATACTCCGATGCACAACTCCAAACTTTTGCATTGGTTTCACAATGTCTGCGCGAACCCCTTTCGGATGCGTTAGCAACCATCGGCAGCATCAAGCATAGCGAAACGGAAACCAATCAGGAACTGGAACGCAAATTGCAGAATATCAATCGCAATCTACATCAGTTCCACCGTGCGTTATGCAATATGTCTGATGTGGCACGTTACGACCAGTCCCGGCTCAGCCGCATTGAAAACCGTAACATTGTCGGCATTGTTGACGAGATCATCGATAAAGCATCCGCTATGATCTCCTCTACAGGTCGTATTTTGAACTATCAGGGAATTCCGCACGCTGTTTTGGGAATCGTCGATAGCGAAAAACTGGAGAGGGCTATTCTGAATTTAATCTCCAACGCTATCAAATTTGCGTCTAAAGGAAGCGCGATAACAGCAAATCTGCATCAAAAAAACGGAAAACTGTATTTCTCCATTGAGAACGAACTGCCTGACCACGCCGAACACCTCAGCACCAATCTGTTTGCGCGCTATTTGCGCGAACCCGGTCTGAACACGCAAAACACCGGCATTGGTCTCGGTCTGACTATGGTACGCAAAGCGGCCATTGCCCACGGCGGCACGCTTCTGTTTGAGCAGCCGGACTGCAAGCACATTCGCTTTACTCTGTCCATTGCCATTAAAACAAAAGCCGGAAATCATATCCACTCACCGGTTATGCTGCCTATTGACTATGCCGGTGGCTTTGATCATCTGCTTGTGGAACTGTCCGATATTCTTCCTTCCGATTTTTTTGAATAATTGATCCTCTCCCCGACCGGTTTCGGTCGGGGATTTCATTTTACAGATACCGCTTTAAATACTGTCCGGTGTAACTCTCGGGAACTGCAGCAACCTCTTCCGGTGTGCCGGAAGCAATCAAATAGCCACCCTCGTCGCCACCCTCGGGACCAAGGTCAATAATATGATCCGCGGTTTTGATCACATCCAGATTGTGCTCAATGACCAGCACCGTATTCCCTGCTTCTACCAACTGCTGCAACACTTCGATCAACTTGTGGACATCTGCGGAGTGCAAACCGGTTGTCGGTTCGTCCAAAACGTAGATCGTTCTGCCGGTAGAGACCCGGGCAAGTTCCGTTGCCAGTTTTACGCGCTGGGCCTCACCGCCGGAGAGCGTAGTGCTGGATTGACCAAGTTTGATATATCCCAGACCGACCTCCACAAGTGTCTGCGCCTTACGCCGGATCTTCGGCAGATTTTCAAAGAAATCCACAGCCTCTTCCGCGGTCATCTCCAGAACATCAGAAATATTCTTACCTTTATAGCGCACCTCCAACGTTTCCCGGTTATACCGCTGACCGCGACAAACCTCGCAAGGTACATAAACATCTGCAAGGAAGTGCATCTCGATCTTTACCAAACCGTCGCCATTGCAGGCTTCGCACCGTCCGCCCTTCACATTGAAGGAGAAACGGCCGGGACCGTAGCCACGCATTTTGGCATCTGCGGTGGAGGCAAACAACTCACGAATGTCATTGAACAAACCGGTATAGGTAGCAGGATTGGACCGGGGCGTTCTGCCGATGGGGCTCTGATCAATGTCGATCACCTTGTCAAGATGTTCCAATCCCTCTATACAGCGGCATGCACCGGGGCGTGTTCTTGCGTGGTTTAATTTGCTTAACAGCGTCTTGTTAAGCACCTCGCAAACCAAACTGGATTTACCGGATCCGGAAACGCCCGTGACACAAGTTAGCGTACCCAAAGGAATGGAAACATCCACATCCTTCAGATTGTTCTCGGAAGCGCCACGAATAGTAAGTTCCTTACCGGTTCCAGCCCTTCTGTGGGAAGGCACGGGGATCTTCTTAAATCCTGTCAGGTATTGTCCGGTCACAGACTCCTTGCAGTCCATAATATCCTGCAGTGTTCCGGTTGCCACGATCTCGCCGCCGTGGCTTCCTGCGCCGGGTCCCACATCCACGATATAATCCGCAGCACGCATCGTATCCTCATCGTGTTCCACAACGATCAGCGTGTTGCCAATATCCCGCAAGTGCTGCAGAGTCTTGAGTAGTTTGTCATTATCCCGCTGATGCAAGCCGATAGAAGGCTCGTCCAGAATATACAAAACACCCATCAAAGAAGAACCGATCTGCGTCGCCAAACGAATTCTTTGGCTTTCACCGCCGGACAGTGTCGCAGAAGCCCGGGAAAGTGTCAGATACTGCAAACCCACATCCACCAGAAAGCGCAATCTGTCCTTGATCTCTTTCAGAACCTGCTGGGCGACAACAGCCATACTGCCTTCCAGATGGAGATTTTCCAAAAACTCCAATTCCTGCCGAATACTCATACGGCAGAAATCCATAATTCCAATTCCACCAACTGTGACCGCCCGTGCGATTTCAGAAAGTCTGTCACCGTGACATTGAGGACACGGTGCCGTTGCCATACATTCTTCCAGTTCCTTTCTGGCGGCATCAGACTGGGTTTCCCGGAAGCGGCGGCTGATGTTGTTAAGGATGCCCTCAAAGGGCTGTTCCAGCACGCCCATTCCATTACCCCGATTGTACGACATCCGCAGTTTTTCACCTTTCGTTCCATACAAAATGACATCCATTGCCTCAGGAGAAAGGTCGTTTACCGGTGCTGTTAACGAGAAATGATATTTCTGCGCAAGCGCTTCAAAATACATTCTGAAAATCGAGTCCGTTCGGGCGTTGCTCCATCCGCTCGCCTGAATTGCGCCGTCGAAAATGGATTTCGTCTTATCCGGGATTACCAGATCTTCATCCGCGATCAACTGAAATCCAAGACCCGTACAAGCAGGACACGCACCCGAAGGATTATTGAAAGAGAACATACGAGGCTCCAGTTCAGAAAGGCTGATGCCGCAATCCTCACAAGCATAATTTTGAGAGAAAGTAAGTTCTTCTTCCGTTGCCGGCAACTGAATGATCACCAAACCGCCGGAGTGAAGGCACGCGGTTTCCACCGAGTCGGTCAATCTGCGTCGCTGTCCTTCCCGAATGACCAGACGGTCCACCACCAGTTCGATGTTATGTTTCTTATTCTTTTCACATACGATAGACTCGTTCAAGTCATACAGAATGCCGTCCACACGCACACGGGCAAAACCGGATTTCCGGGCATCTTCAAACACCTTGACGTGTTCACCTTTTTTGCCGCGAATAATAGGAGACAAGACAATAAACTTTGTCCCTTCCCCAAGCGCTTCGATACGGTCCACGATCTGGTCGATAGTCTGACGCATTATCACCTTGCCGCATTTGGGACAATGGGGCACACCTACACGCGCCCAAAGTAAGCGTAAATAGTCATAGACCTCCGTTACTGTGCCAACGGTAGATCTTGGGTTTTTGGATGTTGTCTTTTGATCAATGGATATTGCCGGAGAAAGGCCGTCGATTGCATCCACATCCGGCTTGTCCATCTGCCCCAAAAACTGGCGGGCATAAGAACTCAAACTCTCTACATATCTGCGTTGACCTTCCGCATAAATCGTATCAAACGCAAGGCTGGATTTGCCGGATCCGGAAAGACCGGTAAATACCACAAGCTTGTCTCGGGGTATCGTCACATCGATATTTTTCAGGTTGTTGACCCGCGCGCCCCGGACACGGATTTTGTCGTTCATAATCGGCTCCTAGTACTCAAAAATTTGTTCTAGATATTATACCACAAAACCATCCGCTGTACAAGTACAATTGCAGTTAAAATCTTACACCGCCTGTGCATTTTTTTGTTTTTTTCAACGGAAGACGAATTTATCGTCGCATTGATGCAACATTAAAGAAATTTTTTTGATTTTTTAGTGGTTATTTTACCCGCTTTGGTGTTGCATTTCGCAACGGAACAATGGTATAATATCCCTGTACTGGCTCACGGTTAGACCGGGGAGAGATTTTGAAGAAAGATAAAGTGAGGTAATTTGAGATGATTGCATACGGTGATAACATCAAAATTTTCTGCGGCAACTCCAATCCTGCTTTTGCCGAGACAGTTTGCAAAGAGTTAAACCTGACCTTAGGTCAGGGAACGGTCAACAACTTTGCCGACGGCGAAGTCGCTGTTTCTCTGCACGAAACTGTTCGTGGTGCTGACGTATTCTTGATTCAGTCCACCTGCAAGCCCGTAAACGATCATCTTATGGAACTTCTTGTTATGATCGATGCTTGCCGCCGTGCTTCTGCCGGTCGCATTACCGCTGTTATCCCCTATTTTGGTTATGCCCGTCAGGATCGCAAGGCTAAGAGCCGTGATCCCATCTCTGCAAAGTTGGTCGCCAATATGCTGACCGCTGCCGGCGCAGATCGTATCTTGACAATGGACCTGCACGCTTCCCAGATCCAGGGCTTCTTCGATATCCCTGTTGATCACCTGCTGGGTAACCCCACTTTTGTAAACTATTATCTCAACAAATTCCCCGAAGATCAGTACAATCACGATGACTTTGTTGTTGTTTCTCCCGATGTCGGTTCTGTGGCACGCGCCCGTGCGTTTGCCGCTAAGGTCCATATGGGTCTGGCAATTGTTGACAAGCGCCGCCAGAAGGCCAATGTCTGTGAGGTTATGAATGTCATCGGCGATGTCAAAGGTAAGAATTGCATCTTGTTTGATGATATGGTCGATACCGCCGGTTCTCTGTGCAATGCTGCAAACGCGCTGGTTGAGGTCGGTGGTGCAAAGGAGGTTTACGCCTGCGCAACCCACGGCGTTCTGTCCGGTCCTGCATTTGACCGCATTGAAGCAAGCGCTATTAAAGAACTGGTCGTACACAACACCATCCCCCTGATCACCAACACGCCCAGCAATAAGATCAAGCAGTTGGATGTTGCTCCTATCTTTGCCCGTGCGATTGCCCACGTACACGGCGGTACTTCTATCGCTGATCTGTTTTGATCGTGTTTGGACGGACAAAAGAAAACTGGCTGATCGTCGGTCTTGGCAACCCGGGTAAAGAATATACAAAAACCCGGCATAATTGCGGTTTCAGAGCCATTGATATTCTTGCAGAGAACCTAAACTGCAAGATAGACAAAGGCAAATTTCAGGGTCTGTATGGGCAAACGACCCGTAACGGCAAAAAAATATTCCTGCTGAAACCGCTGACTTATATGAACTTGTCCGGCAGATCAGTACTGCAAATTTCCGCCTATTACAATATACCTCCTCAGAGAATCATCGTAATGTTTGACGACATCTCTTTGGATACCGGTCGGTTACGGATTCGTTCTGACGGTTCTGCAGGCGGTCACAACGGCATTAAATCCATTATAAACGAACTCGGCAGTCAGGATTTTCCGCGGGTAAAGATCGGTGTCGGCGCAAAACCTAATGCCGAGCAGGACTTGGCCGATTGGGTGCTTTCCGGCTTTTCCGCATCCGAAGAAAAAGCCCTGGCAGATGCTCTGAATAACGCAGCAGATGCCGCGCTGTGCATCATCGACAAAGGCACCCAGGCAGCCGCCAATTTATACAACGCAAAAAAGTAAAATTATTGTTCTATTTTCACGGAAAGGGGAGGTATTTCTCCCCTTTCCGCGTTCCTGCGTGGGAAGAAATGTGAGGTAAGTTATGGAAAAGCTTCTGACTTTTCTGCAAAACATCCCGGAATACCGGTTGTTGATTCAATCAATTGAAAACAATGAATCTGCTGCCGTTACCGGTATTGCGCAGATCAACCGAAGCCATCTGATCGCTGGTCTTACCAAGGACTTATCACGCCCACTTGTCTTGCTTTGCCATGACGATATGGCAGCAAAACGCCTTCAGGACGAACTGCATTCATTTACCGGCGAGGCATTCCCCATTCTGCCCGGAAGAGAACTGACCCTTTACGACAGTGCCGTTGTTTCCAGAGGATGGGAACAAAAGCGTTTGCGTCAGTTGTACGATCTGGCAACCGGAAAAACCCGCATACAAATCTTATCCTGGGAGGCCCTTTCCCTGCGCACTATGCCGCCCAAGGTGTTAAAGCAGGCATCCTTCTCTCTGCAAATCGGCGGCGTATACCAAATCGACGAATTGACCGAAAAACTGGTTCAGATCGGTTATACCCGCTGTCCGATGGTGGAAGGTCCGGGACAGTTCGCCATCAGGGGTGGCATATTGGATATCTTCTCCCCTGCTGCTGACTATCCGTTCCGGGCAGAGTTTTTCGGCGACGAATTGGACACAATGGGATTCTTTGATCCCGATACGCAGCGCCGTACAGAAAATGCAGACGAAATGCTGATCCTGCCCATCGGTGAGACTCAGCCCCGTTTACACCCCAACGGTCTTAGTGGTCTGTGCGACGATATTCAAAGCATTATCGCCCGCCAGAAGAGGAAGAAGACCCCACACGATGCGTTGATCTCTACCTTAGAGAAAGATCTTAATAAATATGAAAATGATCTGCAAAACCCTGCATCTGATCGATATGCAGCGCTGATCTATCCGGATTTCTGCACCGCGGCAGACTATTTCCCCGCCAATTCTGTGTGGGTGCTGTGCGAACAAAACAACCTGCACCGCACCGCCAACACGAGGATAGAAGAGGTCGGTATGCAACTGGACAGTTTGTTGCAGTCCGGTCTTGTGGTCGGCGAACTGTGCGACTATGTTTGGCAATGGGAAGACTTCACAGAAAGGCTTTCAGGAAAGACGGTTGTCTATTTGGATGCATTTGCAGGCAGTGCCTATCCCGAAGAATGCCCACCGAAGCAATTGCTGCCTATGCATGCAAAGCAGTTACCCGGCTATGGCGGAAGTTTGGACACCGCAGCCGCCGATTTGGCGCATTATCAGAAGATGGAGTTCTCCTCTTTGGTTCTGTGTGGTTCACGCCGCAGAGCAGAACTGTTGCAGGAAATGCTCAGCAGTAAAGGCATCGGCGCTTTTCTGTGCATTCCATTAACATCCCTGCCCCAACCGGGACAGATCCTTCTGGCAGAAGGCTCTTTACCTTTCGGTATGGAATATCCCGACAAAAAACTGGCTGTTCTTACCGAGGGACAACTGATTGCCAAAGGTCAGCAAAAGCGCACTGTCCGAAAAAAAGCAACAAACCGGCAAAAATTAAACTCCTTTACCGATCTGTCACCTGGCGATCTGGTGGTTCATGAAAATTACGGCATCGGCAGATTTGTCGCTATGGAACAGATCCGTGTGGACGGCGCTGTTAAGGACTATGTCAAAATCGCATATCAGGGTACAGACACGCTGTTTGTTCCCGCCACCCAGTTGGATATGGTCAGTAAATATATTGGCGGCGGTGGCGAAGATGGCAATGTCCGGCTGAATAAGATCGGCACAGACGCATGGCAAAAAACAAAAACAAAAGCCAGAAAAGCCGCTAAAGATATGGCCGGAGAGTTGATCCAACTTTACGCCGCCAGAAAACGGCAGCCCGGATTTGCTTATGCCGCAGACTCCCCTTGGCAGAAAGAGTTCGAGGATAACTTCCCCTATCCCGAAACCGATGACCAACTTCGCTGTATCGGGGAGATCAAATCGGATATGGAATCCCCCATTCCTATGGACCGTCTTTTGTGCGGTGACGTAGGTTTCGGAAAGACCGAAGTTGCTCTCCGTGCCGTTATGAAAGCCGTTATGGACGGAAAACAGGTTGCAATTCTTGTTCCGACCACAGTTTTGGCACAGCAGCATTATCAGACAGCCGTTTCCCGTTTCCGCGGTTTCCCGGTCAACATTGAAATGCTCAGCCGTTTCTGTACGCCGACGCAGCAGAAAAAGACTCTGCAAAAACTCCAGACCGGATTGGTGGATATCGTGATCGGCACCCATAAATTGCTGCAGAAAAATGTGCAGTACAAAGATCTGGGTCTTCTGATCGTTGATGAGGAACAACGATTTGGTGTCAGTCACAAGGAGCGTCTGAAAGAGATTTCACAAGGTATTGATGTTCTGACCCTGTCTGCAACCCCTATCCCCCGCACCTTAAATATGGCGTTGTCCGGCATTCGGGATATGTCCACCATTGAAGAACCTCCTGCCGACCGCTACCCCGTCCAGACGTTCGTTATGGAACACAGCAACGCCATCATCGACGACGCCATCCGCAGAGAGATCGAGCGGGGCGGTCAGGTCTACTATCTGCATAACAGAGTTGAAACCATCGAACAATGCGCTTCTGCATTGAAGAAGCGTATCCCGGGACTCAGCGTAGCCGTAGCCCACGGAAAAATGGGCGAAGACGCCCTGGGCGACGTGATGTACGCAATGAGCAACGGCGAAATTCAGGTTTTGGTATGCACGACCATTATCGAAACCGGTTTGGATATCCCAAATGCCAATACCCTTATCATCGAAAACGCAGACCGCTTCGGTTTGAGTCAATTGCACCAACTCCGTGGACGCGTAGGACGCTCCACACGGCACGCTTATGCCTATTTCACTTACAGACCCGACCGTGCGCTTTCCGAGATCGCAGAGAAGCGTCTGGCGGCTGTAAGGGACTTTGCAGAATTTGGTTCCGGTTTTAAAATCGCTATGCGCGATCTGGAAATCCGCGGTGCCGGTAACCTGCTGGGCGCAGAACAGTCCGGTCATATGATGTCTGTGGGTTATGATATGTACCTGAAACTTCTGGATGAGGCTGTTCTGGAACAGCGGGGCGAAAAGCCTAAAGAACCGGATTGTACAGCAGACCTGAATGTAACCGCCAATGTGGATAAGGACTATGTCTCCCGAGGCGAAGAGCGTATGGATCTGTACCGGCGAATGGCAGCGATCCGCGAGCAGGCAGACGCAGACGATCTTCTGGATGAGATCATCGACCGTTACGGTGATCCGCCTAAGGGTGTTCTGAATTTGATCGACATTGCTCTGCTGCGGGCTAACGCCAGAAAAGTGTCCATCAAGGACATCCGTCAAAAAGCAGGCGAAGTCCTTTTCACGCTGTCTCAACTGAATTTGGAAGCGATCAGCGCCCTATGCGCAGAAGACGGCTATAAAAGCCGTGTGCAGTTCATTGCTTCTGCCAAAGAACCTACGCTGCGGCTGAAACTTTCTTCCGGTGTTGACAGTTTGCGACAGTCCAAGGTATTCGTGGAACATCTTTCCAAATATGTAAACTAACTTGCATTTATCAAAATTTCTGCTACAATAACAGCAACTTAAACAGAGAAAGGGGGTAGTTCCTTTATGGCTAAGTATTCCCAAAAGTCCAAAAAAGGACAAAACGAAAACAGCAAAAAGGCTCTACCTATCATTGCCATCTGCCTGACCGTCATTGTGTTGGGTATAGGCATATTCATCGGATGTGTCTATTTTGCAAACTTTAATACAAATGGCACGATACTGAATAATGTCAGCGTTGCCGGCGTGGATGTCGGCGGAATGACGCAGGCGCAAGCCGTTGCTGCTGTGCAAGCCGCTACAGACAACACCTATTCCCAAAAATCCATGGTCGTTAAAATTCTTGACGAGCAGACGGAACTCTCCCCGTCATTGTGCAGCGGTCTGAATGTCCGCGGAGCCGTACGGGAAGCATATCGCTACGGTCAAAGCGGAAGCGAAAGTAAGCGCAAAAACGAGCAGGATGTTGCTGCCACCTCCGGCTACGCCGTCAATCTTGCCCCTTATTTGAAGTTGAACGAGAGCGCCATTCGTGACGCACTGGCGCAGTTGGGCGCAAAGTACAGCACCACACTGTCTCAAAGCAAATACGAAGTGACCGGCACTGCACCTGATCAAACACTGGTAGTCCATCTTGGTGTGCCGGAATACGGGCTGGACCTGAACAAACTCTATGACCAGGTTGTCGCTGCCTATAGCCAGAATGTTTTCACCGTTGAGGGTGAATGCAGTATGATCGAGCCTGATCCCATTGCGCTTGAAGATATTCTTGCAAAGTATTATATTGCACCGGTTGACGCCAGTTTCGACCCGGACACATTTGATATTATTGAGGGCAAAGACGGCTACGGATTCGATATTGCGGCAGCAAAAGAAAAATTGCAAAATGCTGCATTTGGTACGACTGTCGAGATCCCCTTCTCTAACATCAAACCGCAAACCACATCCGAGACCCTCTCAGAAATGCTCTATCGGGATAAACTTTCCACCTACACCGCAACCAGTTCCAGTATTGAAAACAGAGATACAAACCTGCGTCTTGCCTGCGAGGCCATCAACGGCACCGTGCTGTTCCCCGGTGATGTATTTTCTTATAACACCGTTCTTGGTGAGCGCACTACAGCAAAAGGATACAAAACCGGAACATCCTACAACGGCGGCGAGATCGTGGAAACCGTCGGTGGCGGCATCTGTCAAGTCTCCTCTTCCCTTTACTACTGCGTTATGGTGGCAGACTTGGAGATCCTGACCCGGAGCAATCACGGATATGCAACCTCTTATATGCCCTTAGGTATGGACGCAACCGTCAGTTGGGGATCTGTGGATTTCCGTTTCCGGAACACTCTGGATTATCCGATCCGTATCGAGGCCAGTGCATCCGGCGGCAGTACAACTGTTACACTGATGGGAACCGATACCAAAGACTACTACGTCAAAATGGAATACGAAGTTCTGTCTACTCAGGATTATGACACCGTGTATCAGGAAATGGATGCCAACAATCCCAAAGGATACAAAGACGGTGAGGTTATCGAAAAGCCTTACACCGGCTATACCGTCGAAACCTACCGCTGTAAGTATAATAAAGAGAACGACGAACTGATTGAGAAAAAATTCGAGGAGAAATCCAAATACCAAAAGAAGGACGCTGTCATCTGCAAGATCGTCAACGAAACAACGCCAATCGATACGAATCCCCCGGGACCTGAACCGGGCATTGGTAACGGCGGTGTAACAGACGAAGGCGCTTTGCCTCCCGAGTTGCCCTGATCATAACAAAAAGGACATCGCAAAAGGCAACACCGCATAGGGAAGTATTGGTTTTGAACGCCCCCTTTTCCGCCTAACTGCATAAAAAAATCACCGAAATACAACAGTATTCCGGTGATTTTATTATTTGTTAATCGAAAAAGTTCGCACTTCAAAACTGCACAGCACCTGAAAAAGACAGATATTGCTGCCAGACAAGGCAAAAAGCGCAGAAATACTTGGTGTATTTCGAGCATTTTTAACGGCGTATGGTGGGAATAGATGTTCTTTTTTCAGGCATTACTTCCCTATGTGGTGTTGCCTAAAGCGATGTCCTTTTACTTTCATTTTGCGCGGATCACAAGGTGATAATCAACCTCTCCGGCTGTTGTTTGCTCGATATCGATACCGTAGATCAGGTCAATCACACCGCCGTGATCATCCAATTGTGCAAAAATTCTTTTCGCACAAACCGTGATCATCAGCGCCCCAAATTCCATCTGGTACAGCGATTCGTGCTGCAGACCTTCCTGGAAGATCATCTGGGAGTGCAGTTTACCTGTGCGTGTCAGGACGATCCTATCCCGCTCCACACGAAACCGGGTTGTAACGCCATCCATACCGGTCAGGTCACTTTCCTGATATTCAATATCCCAACCACCGTCCAGATATTCCATCGTACCTTCCGTCACCAATTCGATCACATCCGGCTCTTGATCCATATAGGTCTGGCGACCACAGATCGAAAGGATAATCGGTGTTTTCATCAGGACGCCTCCACAGCAAGATTCAACAGCATATCGATCAGTTCGCTGTACGGAATACCGCTGGCGGCAAACAGTTTCGGATACATAGATATGGAGGTGAATCCGGGTAACGTGTTGATCTCATTAAAGACAATGCGCTCGTCTTTATGGGTAACAAAAAAATCAACGCGGCTCATTCCCCGACAGCCCATAGCACGGTATGCAGTGACCGCCAGTTCTCTTACACGCTCTGCGGTTGCTTCACTGATACGCGCGGGAATATACGCAACCGATGTGTCGGTAACATACTTGGCATCGTAATCATAGAACTCAGCACCGGAATCGATTTCTCCGCAGACAGAAGCCACGGGGCTGCCATTGCCCATAACTGCAACTTCCACCTCTTTACCATCGATGAATTCTTCTACCAAAATTTTATCGTCGTGTTTTCCTGCCTCTATCAGTGCTTTCTGCAGGCTTTCACGGTCCACTGCCTTGGAAACACCGACAGAAGAACCTGTGCCTGCAGGTTTTACAAATACAGGATAGGAAAACGTTTTCTCAATGGTATCCAGAATTGTGTCCATACGGCTGTGCAGTTCTGTTGATCTGACCAAATGCCACGCAGCCTGCGGAATCTCCGTATGGTCGATCACCAGTTTAGTCAATGTTTTATCCATAGAAACAGCAGAGGCAGCCACGTCCGGACCTACACAGGGAATACCGGCGATCTGCATCAGTCCCTGCATTGCACCATCCTCACAGTTTTCGCCGTGCATTACAGGAAAGACCACATCAATGGGTTGCTGTTTGCAGTTGTTGTCTTCAAATATGAGCAGTCCCTGCCCGCGCTCGGGAGAAATAACCGCTTTCTTATTCTCGCCACATTCCTGCCATTGGCCGGAAGGAAGCATAGAATAGTCGTTACTGCCATACAAAAGCCACTGGCCTGCCTTTGTGATACCAACAGGGAAAATATTATATTTCTCTGCATCCATATGATTTAATACAGATTCAGCAGAACGCAGTGATACCTCGTGTTCAGGGCTCACGCCACCAAACAAGACACACACATTCAGTTTCTTCACGATAATCGCCTCGTTTCTTTCAGACCTTAGGCTTCTTTCAACAATGCCTCACCGGCTTTATAAATATCACCAGCGCCAACAGTCAACAGAACATCTCCCTCGCGGGCATTGTTCTTCAAATACTCCGTAACTTGGGGCAGCGTCTCACAGTAAACAGATCCGGGAATCTTTTCAGCCAGGTCCATAGAAGAAATACCGGTGGTATTACGCTCTCTTGCTGCATAGATCTCCGCCAAAACAACGTGATCTGCTTTTTTCAGTTCCCGGATAAAGTCATTGAACAGCGCCCGGGTGCGCGTGTAGGTATGGGGTTGGAACGCCACAACAATCCGCTTGTAATCCATAGAGCGGATTGCCTCAATGGTTGCAGCCAGTTCGTCAGGATGATGCGCATAATCGTCATATACATCAATGCCGTGGAACTTACCCTTAAACTGCATACGGCGTTCTGCACCGCTGAATGTTGCCAGACCCATAGACACAGCCTCTCCGGGAATGCCCAACATCCATGCCGTGCCTGCTGCTGCAAGGGCATTCATTGCATTATGCCGACCTAAAACCTTCAGGTCCAGATGGCAATAGTATTCCCCGTCGCACATAACATCAAAATGCCGCCAATCGGGACAAATGTTACCGGCGGTTACGCGGTTGTCAGGTCTTAAGCCGAAACTGACATAATCCATTCCCTTCAGTGTCTCCACAACATGGGGGTCATCACCATTGGCAAGGACACCACCGGAGGACAACTGGGCAAAACTGCGGAAAGACTTTTCCACATCGGCAAGATCCTTAAAATAATCCAGGTGATCCGCCTCAATATTCAGAATGACCGCAAGGCTGGGAAAGAAATTCAGGAAGGAATCACAATACTCACAACTTTCCAGCACAATGGTATCACCATTTCCCACTCTGTGTCCTGCGCGCAGCAACGGCAAATAACCACCGATCATAACCGTCGGATCCCAATTGGCTTCCATCAGGATATGGGTCACCATAGAGGTTGCCGTTGTTTTGCCGTGGGTACCGGAAATGCAGATTGCATTCTTATATGCCTGCATAATAACGCCCCAAGCCTGCGCGCGTTCAAATGTAGGTATCCCCATACTGCGGGCAGCAGCGATCTCAGGATTATCATTATGTGCAGCAGCGGTGCGGATGATGCAATCAGCACCCTGAATATTGGCAGCCTCGTGTCCAATGGCAACATGAATACCTTTTGCAATCAACTCATCTGTAGACACAGAGGAATTCATATCGGAGCCGGTAACTATCAGCCCCATATCCTTCAGCACCAGTCCCAAAGGGCGCATAGAAACGCCACCGATGCCAACCAGGTGGACGTGCTTTCCGGGAACCAGGTATTTCTTTAATTCTTCACTTCGATTCATCATACAAGTATACTCCTCGAAAGGTTAAATTCTTTATCATTAACGATTAAATTCTTTATCATTATATAATAAATTATTAACTATTACAACTAATATTTTCTTCTTGTCCGCCCTGTTATCTATAATTCCAGATCGTAGAATATGCATAGTATTTATGAATAATATTCATCGAATTCATAATTCACAGTACCACAAAATTCATAATGAATGTGAATATTTGAATATCTTTGTTATAAACGCACATAAGTAACCGTATATTTTGTGTAAATCATTGTATACTTATCCACTTGACGATGAATATTATGCAGAGTATAATACACTCATCAATCAAAACCGCAAAGGAGATATCATTATGAAAAAGTTACTTGCAATCGTTTTGGCACTGGTTATGGTACTGGGTCTGTTCGCCGCTTGCGGCAACAACGCAGCCAACAACGAAACCAACCCCAACAATGAAACCAACGCCGGCAATGAAGCATCCGGTCTGAAGACCATTGAAGAAGGCAAACTGATTATGTCCACCAACGCCGCCTTCCCTCCCTACGAGATGACCACCGATGACGGCGGCTTCGAGGGTATCGACGTTGAGATCGCCGGCAAGATCGCTGAAAAGCTGGGTCTGGAACTTGAGATCCTGGATATGGACTTCGACGCAGCTCTGCTGGCTGTTAACGAAGGCAAGAGCGATATCGTTATGGCTGGTGTTACCGTCAACGAAGACCGTAAGTTGGTTATGGACTTCACCGACAGTTACGCTACCGGCAAGCAAGTCGTTATCGTTATGGAAGGCTCCGATGTCACCATGGATAACCTGGGTGAGAAGATGATCGGCGCACAGCGTGGCACCACCGGTTACATCTACGCTTCCGACACCCCCGAAAACGGCGGCTACGGCGAAGATCATGTCAATGCATACGACAATGGCGCTACTGCAATCCGCGCTCTGATCAACGGTCAGGTCGACTGCGTTATCATTGACAACGCTCCTGCTCAGGCATTCGTTGACGCAAACCCTGAACTGGCTCTTCTGGAAGGCGACTGGGTTATTGAGAACTACGCCATTGGCTGTGACAAGGGTAACACCGCACTGGTCGAAGCCATCAACGGCGCACTGAAGGAACTGACCGAGGACGGCACCATCCAGCAGATCGTCGACAAGTACATCCCCGCTGAATAAGTTTGTAAACCTGTCAAAAGGGTGGCATCATATGCCGCCCTTTTTGATGTGTAATAATGTGAGGTTTTTTTGTGGCACAATATTATGAATTATGGAAAAACCTGATAAAAGCCGGCGAAGAAGTGCCGGTTTGGCAGGAGTACTTCGTAAAGTTTTATCAGGCATTTATCGAAAAGGATCGTTGGCTGCAATATCTGGAAGGTATGGGCACTACCCTGCTGGTTACCGCTATGGCCCTTGCCATCGGCGTTATCCTGGGTATTATCGTCGCTGTGATCCGTACTGCTTACGATCAGCAGCGCCCCGGCTCCGGCAATATAATCGGCAAAATTTTATTCGGTATTGTTAACTGGGTATGCAAAATATATGTAACCGTTATTCGCGGTACACCTATGATGGTTCAAATGCTGATCATGGGTCTGGTCATCTTCTCCAGCAGCCGGGACTTTACCACCATCGGCGCTTTGACTTTGGGCATTAACTCCGGCGCATATGTGGCTGAGATCATCCGCGGCGGTCTGATGTCGCTGGATCCCGGTCAGTCTGAAGCCGGACGCAGCCTGGGCCTTAATTACATCGACACTATGCGCTTGATCGTTATTCCCCAGGCCTTTAAAGCCATTCTCCCCTCTTTGGGAAATGAGTTTATCGTTCTGTTGAAAGATACATCTCTGATCACCGTTATCGGCGGTAAAGAAATGCTGTATGCTGCACAAGCCATTTATGGTCGTACATATGAGCAGATGTTCCCGCTGATCGGTATTGCTCTTATGTATTTGGGTCTGGTTATGATCTTTAGCTGGTTGCAGAGCAAACTGGAAAGGAGGCTGCGTCAAAGTGATAGACGTTAAGAATTTATCAAAATCTTTTGGCGATCATCTGGTTCTGGATAATATTTCCGAACATATCTATCCCGGTGAGAAGGTCGTTATCATCGGACCCTCCGGTTCCGGTAAGTCTACCTTTCTGCGTTGTCTGAACCAGATGGAAGTTCCCACCTCCGGCAGTATCACCTTTGACGGCACGGTTATCACGGACCCCAAGGTCAACATTGATCTGGTGCGCCGGCAGATGGGTATGGTATTCCAGCATTTCAATCTGTTTAACAATATGACCATCCGCAAGAATATCACCCTTGCACCCATCCGCACCAAACTTATGGGCAAGGAAGAAGCAAACGATGTTGCAACGCAACTTCTGCGCCGTGTCGGTCTGGAGGAAAAAGCGGATGCCTATCCCAGTCAACTCTCAGGCGGACAGAAGCAGCGTATTGCCATTGTCCGTGCGCTGGCAATGAACCCCAAGGTTATGCTCTTCGATGAGCCCACCTCCGCTCTGGACCCCGAAATGGTAGGCGAAGTTCTTGAGGTAATGAAAGAACTTGCTTCGGAAGGTATGACAATGGTGGTAGTTACCCACGAAATGGGCTTTGCCCGGGAAGTGGGCAGCCGGGTTCTGTTTATGGATGAAGGTAAGATCGTGGAACAGAACGATCCTGCAACCATTTTCAGCGCACCGCAACATCCCCGTCTGCAGGAATTCTTATCCAAAGTTCTATAAACCACACCCCCTCTTCTGCAGCGCAGAAGAGGGGGTAATTTTAGGAAAATGAAAAAGGACCGCAAAAGCGGTCCTTTACTTTTTTGGAGCGGGTGACGAGGCTCGAACTCGCTACCTCCACCTTGGCAAGGTGGCGCTCTACCGGATGAGCTACACCCGCGGAACAAGAGGTATTATAACAGATATTTGGAATATGTCAATACCCTTGTTTGGATTTATTTGCAGAAAATAAAAATATTTTCGCGCTATAAAGCGTCCTTGGAATACTTGGCAAACCCGTCGCCCAAAACTTGATGTGCTTCCTGCACAATGATAAACGCATTGGGATCGATTTCTACCACAATTCGCTTTAGATCTGCCAATTGCTGACGCTTTACAGCAGTTAAAACAACCTGCATTTCATCTCTGCTGTAAGAGCCTTCTGCGTGCAAATAAGTGGCGCCGCGGTCCAGTTCTTTTGCAACTGCTGCAGCAATGGCCTCGTGGTGTTTGCTGACGATCAGCGCGACCCTGGAATAGTCAAAACTGTAGACAACAGCATCCATTACCCTGCCGCTGACAAAAATCGCAACACCGCTGTATAAGGTGCGGCTGATGTCCCGAAATACCAAACCGGTCAACAGCGCAACCACCATATCAAATCCAATATTGATAACGCCAATGGGGATATTGGGCCAACTCTTCTTTAAAAGGCGTACGATAATGTCGGATCCGCCGGTAGAACCTCCGGTGGAGAAAACGATACCCAAACCGAATCCGCATAAAAGGCCGCCGTAGAGCGCACCGATCAAAGGCTCAGTTTCCGGTCGCGGCAGCATGGCAAACATATCGATCAATCCGGAACTTGCCAGCATTCCCAGCAGTGAATACAGCAAAAACCGTTTGCCGATCTTCCAGCCGCCCAAAGCAAACAGCGGCAGGTTAAACAGCGCCGTAAACAAACCAACTGTACCAATGCCGATAAAATGTGTCAGAACCATGGAAAGACCGGAAATTCCACCGGCATTCAATCCGTTAGGCTCCAAAAACAGATTAAAACCCAAAGCAAATATGGCGCAGCCAAGGATGATCTTCCCAAACAATATGGATTTTTTCACAAACTGATCCATAGTACCTCCTTACCGCGCCATACCTTTTTAGATTTACATTTCAAAGGCAATCTGCTTTTCCGCAGAGTCCTCCTCTTTCAGGAGCGCACCGGCTGCCGGAATATTTCTGCAGCGGTATCTGCTTACATTCACAATTCCACTGTCTTCCAGAAGCGCTGCACGGTCCATTGCGGCTTTTTTCTTCAAACTCATCACAGACACACCAATGGTATTACGGCTGGTTTTCGGCAGCAGCAGCGCCGTAGAAGCCACCGCAACGCGTCCATCCGTAGAATACAGCGCTACTTGTGCATCCGTATCCAACGCCATAATCGTCTTTACGGGACTCTTGTCGGAATACGCACCGGTCAATCTGCGGCGATTGGTCTTTGTCTCATAAGCGCTCAGCGGCACTTTGGCGACCTTACCGTTTTCAAAGAAGAACAGCACAAAGCCCTTATAATCGCCGGGAAGAATTACCTGAACAACATTTTCGCCGGGATCCATACCCAATTTCTGAGGCAGATAATCACCAAGCAGTGATGCCTTGCCGTCCTCAAAATCAGACAAGCGGGATTTATAGCATTGGAACTGGTCTGTGAATACCAGGATCTCTGCCTTGTTGTTAGTCTCTCTGGAGAATGCCAGGCTGTCCCCTTCTTTGAACTTCTGTTCACCGGACATACGCAAACTCTGCTGAGTGATCTTCTTCAGATAGCCCTCTTTGGAGACAAACAGCGTCACCGGGTAGTCGGGGGTATCATCTTCCTCGCTCTCCGGTTCGATCTGCTGAGAATCGTAGATGATCTCCGTTTTACGGGGCTGACCGTACTTATCCGCAACTTGCTTCAGTTCGGAAATGATCACATTCTTCAGACGGCGTCTGCTGTTCAGCGTATCCTGCAGATCGGCGATCTCCTTTTCCAGATCGTCAATGGCCTTGGTCTGTTTCAGAATGTATTCTTTGTTGATATTACGCAGTTTGATCTCCGCAACATAGTTTGCCTGAATTTCATCAATGCCAAAACCGATCATCAAATTCGGCACAACTTCACTTTCCAGTTCGGTCTCCCGGATGATCTTGATGGCTTTATCGATGTCCAGTAAGATTCGCTCCAGACCTTTCAACAGATGCAGGCGATCCTGCTTTTTCTCGATCTGATAGTAGATACGGCGCATAACGCAGTCCGTACGCCAGGCGGTCCACTCTTCCAAAATTTCACCGATGCCCATTACCCGGGGCATACCGGCGATCAGAATGTTGAAATTGCAGGAGAAACTGTCCTGCAAGGGTGTCAGGCGGAAGAGTTTCTGCATCAGTTTTTCAGGATCGACACCGCGTTTCAGATCAATGGTCAGTTTCAAACCGCCCAGGTCGGTCTCATCACGCATATCGGCAATTTCTTTGATCTTGCCAGCCTTAATGAGGTCTGCAACCTTGTCCATTATAACTTCACTGGTGGTGGAATACGGGATCTCATACACCTCAATCAGGTTGCCCTTGGACTCATAACGCCACTTCGCCCGCAGTTTAAAACTGCCACGACCGGTGGAGTAGATTTCGCGGGTCGCTGCTTCATCAAACAGAAGTTGCGCACCGGTGGAAAAATCCGGTCCGGGCAACGTCTCCAGAATGTCGTGTTCCGGATTGTTGATCAAAGCAATGGCGGTATTACACACCTCTGCCAGATTGAAAGAACAAATGTTGCTGGCCATACCGACGGCAATGCCCTGGTTAGCGGACACCAGCACATTGGGGTATGTGGTAGGCAGCAATGCCGGCTCTTTCATTGTGGCATCGTAGTTATCCACCATATCCACGGTGTTAAGGTCAATGTCACGGAACAATTCCGCACAAATGCTGTCGAGTTTTGCTTCCGTGTAACGGGCTGCAGCATATGCCATATCCCGGGAATACACCTTACCGAAGTTACCCTTGGAGTCAACAAAGGGGTGCAGCAAGGTTTCGTTGCCACGGGCAAGTCTGACCATCGTTTCGTAGATCGCAGCATCGCCGTGGGGGTTTAAGCGCATAGTCTGACCCACGATGTTTGCAGACTTGGTACGACCGCCGTTCAAAAGACCCATCTTATACATTGTGTATAACAGTTTGCGGTGGCTGGGTTTAAAGCCATCGATCTCAGGAATTGCGCGGGAAACAATAACAGACATCGCATAAGGCATATAGTTGATCTCCAATGTTTCGGAGATCGCCTGCTCTGTCGTAGAGCCAACCAAACCGACTATATTGTCTGTATTGATCTTCTTTTTATTCTGTTCCGGTTCTTTCTTCTTTCGTGCCATGGGAACACCTCTTAGGAAATGTCTGCCAGGTCTAAGTATCTGGCACCATTATCCGCAATAAAATTCTTTCTCTCAGCCAAATTATCGCCCAACAAAACATCAAAATAATGGGCTGTGCGCTCAGCATCCTCGGGCATAACCTTGATGAGTCGGCGTGTCTCCGGATTCATCGTGGTCATCCACATCATTTCGGGATCGTTTTCACCAAGGCCTTTTGAGCGCTGAATGGAAACCTTCTTGCCTTCCAGTTCTTTCAGGATCTTTGTCTTTTCGTACTCGTTATAGGCAAACCAGGTCTTTTCCTTGCAACTGATTTCAAACAACGGAGACTCGGCAATGTACACATAACCGTCACGAATCAGCGTAGGACAAAGTCTATACAGCATCGTGAGGATTAATGTGCGGATCTGGAAACCGTCCACATCAGCATCCGTACAGATAACAACTTTATTCCAGCGCAGGTTGTCAATATCAAAAGAAGACAACTCCTTGGCTTTTTTGCCCTGGATCTCCACACCGCAGCCCAGCACCTTCATCAGGTCGGTAATAATGGGAGATGCAAAGATCTTCGTATAATCCGCCTTCAGGCAGTTCAAGATCTTACCGCGTACCGGCATAATTCCCTGGAACTCTGCGTCACGGCTCAGTTTAACACTGCCCAATGCAGAATCACCCTCAACGATGTAGAGTTCCCGCACATTCACATCTTTGCTGCGGCAATCCACGAATTTCTGCACGCGGTTGGCAATGTCGACCTTTGCGCTCAGATTCTTCTTGATATTGGACTTGGTCTTCTCGGCGCTCTCGCGGGCCCGCTTGTTGATCAGTATCTGCTCAGCAGCCCGGTCAGCCTCCTGCTTGTTTTCCAGGAACCAAACCTGCAGTTTTTCCTTAAAGAAAGCGGTCATTGCTTCCTGGGTAAACTTGGAATTGACAGATTTCTTAGTCTGGTTTTCAAAGCAGCCAATGGTAGAAAAACAGTTGGTCACAAGAACCAGACTGTCCTGCACATCCTGATAAATGATCTTGCTTTCATTTTTGGTGTACTTATTATTGTCACGCAGATACTTGTCAAATGCAGCAACAAAACCGGAACGCACCGCTCTGTCAGGGCTTCCGCCGTATTCCAGCCAGGAAGAGTTGTGGTAATACTCCACGTGATTGACCTGCTTAGAGAAACAGAAGGATGCTGTGATCTTCAGTTTCATCTCGGGACGGTTTTCTGCATCCCTGCCCCGGCGTTCTGCCTCCCAGAACACGGGCATCGTAAATGCATTGTCCCCTACCATCTCTTCAATATACTGCTTGATGCCATCTTCATAGCAGTATTCCTCGGTCTCAAATCTGCTGCCGTTTTGAATGCGCAGTTTAAAAGTGATGCCCTTATTGACAACTGCCTGACGGCGCAGAACATCCCGATAATACTCTACAGGGATATTGATGTCTGTAAATACCTGACGGTCCGGACGCCAATGGAATACAGAACCGGTCTTTTTCCGGTCTGCCGGCTCTTTTTTCAAGCCGCCCTTGTTGCGACCCTTTTCAAAGTGCAGATCGTAACGAAATCCGTCACGGCGAATGGTCGCATCAAAAAATTCAGAGGCATACTGGGTTGCGCAGGAACCCAGACCGTTGAGACCCAGAGAATACTCATAGTTTTCGCCGTTTTCGCCATACTTACCACCTGCGTACATTTCACAGAAAACAAGTTCCCAGTTATAGCGCTTTTCTTTTTCGTTGTAATCCACGGGGCAGCCACGGCCAAAGTCTTCCACTTCCACGGAAAGATCTTCATAGCGGGTAACGATGATCGTATCGCCGTGACCTTCACGGGCTTCGTCAATGGCGTTGGAAAGGATCTCAAAGACCGCGTGCTTACAGCCTTCCAGATCGTCAGAACCGAAAATAACCGCAGGACGTTTGCGTACACGTTCCTCGCCTTTCAGCATGGAAATACTGGAATTTCCGTATTGTTGATTACTTGCTTTTGCCATAATTACTACCTGCCAAACTTATCCATAATTTATCTACTGTATTATATCCATTTTGTGCCGTAAAGTCAACAAAAACCACAATATATTGGGATAATGGCGCAACCATATATTCTTTGACAGATACATCTATTTATGCTAAAATGTTATAGAAATTTGCAATAAAGGTGAATTACTATGATGAAACAAAAGAAAATATGGGTCATCCTGCTTTTGTGCCTTGCCGTGCTTTTTGCCGGCTGTCAGGACAAAACCGACATACCCGATAGTCCCGGCACTTCAGAATGCACGCATATAGATGCCGATTCCAATATGCTGTGCGATCTGTGTCAGATTTCTGTAATTGTTACATTTGATCTGTACAACGTCAACGACCTGCACGGTAAAATCGCAGACGGTGAAAACCATCCCGGCGTAGACGAATTGACTACATATTTGAACAATGCAAAGGAGCAGGAAGAACACACCATTATTCTTTCCTCCGGCGATATGTGGCAAGGCAGTTCAGAGTCCAACCTGACCCAGGGCGCTTTGACCACCGAATGGATGAACGATGTGGGTTTTGCTGCTATGACCCTTGGCAATCACGAATATGACTGGGGCGAAACGCCCATTGAAAACAACGCTGAGTTAGCAGAGTTCCCCTTCCTTGCTATCAACATCTATGACAGAACCACCAACGAGCAGGTAGATTACTGCCAGAGTTCCACCATTGTGGATCTGGGTGATATTCAGGTGGGCATTGTCGGCGCTATGGGCGATTGCTACTCCTCTATCGCAGCAGACAAGACGGAAGACATTTATTTCAAAGTCGGTCAGGAATTAACCGAACTGGTAAAAGCAGAATGCGACGATCTGCGGACACAAGGTGCGGATTACATCATTTATGTACTTCACGATGGATACGGGCAGAGTTTGTCCTCCGCCGTGTCCAACGTCAAGAGTTCTCAGTTGCGCTCTTACTACGATGTAGCCCTTTCTGACGGCTATGTAGATCTTGTTTTCGAGGGTCACACTCACCAGCGCTATGTTCTGAAAGACATCCACGGCGTTTACCATCTGCAAAACAAAGGTGACAACAAGGGCATTTCCCATGTCACTGTCAGTTACAATCTGGCAACCAGGGAGTCCTCTGTTAAGAAATCCGACCTGGTGGTCACCGGTAAATATGCAAATCTGGAAGATGATCATATCGTTGCGGACCTGATGGAAAAATACAACGATATTATTGCTCCTGCTCTGGAAGTGGTGGGAACCAATGCTGTTATTCGCCAAAGTAACGAAATGCGGCAACTGATTGCTGATCTGTATTACGAAACCGGTATGAAGGCCTGGGGCGACAAATATGACATTACGCTGGGCGGTGGTTTCATCTCCGTACGCAGCCCCTGGACGCTGTCTGCCGGCGAAGTCACCTACGGAATGCTCCAATCCCTCTTCCCCTTCGATAACGATCTGGTCTTGTGTTCCGTAAAAGGCACGGAACTAAAATCCAAATTCTTTGAAACTGACCACGACAGTTACTTTATTGCCTACGGCGATTACGGCGAACAGATCAAGAACAACATTAACCCCAACGAAACTTACTATATAATCGTTGATACTTACACCGCCAGTTACGCACCCAACAAGTTGACCGTAGTAGAGGAATACGAAAAGGGCGTTTATGCCCGCGACCTGATCGCTGAGTTTATGAAACAAGGCGGTTGGCGATAAACAAAAAAACACACCCGGTTCGATTTCATTTCGAACCGGGTGTTTGTTTTATTCTGCTTTTTGAATTGCCTCGATCACACCGGACAAGCCATCTGTGTTCACGCTTTCCATCTTGCCGCTGTCGTAACTTTCCGCGACCTTGGGATCGATGGGCAGTCTTGCCAGAACCGGCAGGTTCAGCGCATCGGCTACTTCTTCCAGTTTGCTCTCGCCAAACACATGGATCCGCTTGCCGCAATCCGGGCATTCCAGATAACTGTAGTTCTCCACAAAACCCAAAACCGGCACGTGCATCATATTGGCCATCTTTACTGCCTTGGCAACGATCATAGACACCAGATCCTGGGGGCTGGTAACGATCACGATGCCATCTACCGGCAGGCTCTGGAACACGGTCAGAGGCACATCACCGGTACCGGGAGGCATATCTACAAACATATAGTCCACATCTTCCCAAATAACATCGGTCCAGAACTGCTTAACAGCGCCGGCAATGACCGGACCGCGCCAAACAACGGGATCTGTGCTGTTATCCAGCAGAAGATTGATAGACATCACCTGAATACCGGTTGCGGTAACAGCGGGATATAAGCCATCCTCTGTTGCACCCTGGCACTCTGTCACACCAAAGGCTGTGGGCGCGGAAGGTCCGGTGATATCTGCATCCAGAACCGCAACACGCTTGCCCTGACGGGACATAGCAACCGCCAACATAGATGTGACGGTAGATTTACCAACGCCGCCTTTACCGGATACAACGGCGATCACCTTTTTTACGCTGGCTTTGGGATTGAGTTGTGCCAACAAACTCTCCTGCTTGCGATCTGCGCAATCGCTGCCGCAAGTGGAACAATTTCCACTACAAGAACTCATTTGAAACGCTCCTTTAATTGATATCTTGCCATATTATAGGTCGGAAAACCGCTGGTGTCAACTGTCAGCTTTGGGCATCCTCCCACTGCTGCATCAGATCCATAAGCACAGTTTCTGCATCCTCTTTTTCAGCCAGCAACCGTGTCAATTCCTGATAATCGGCAGCGGCGGCCTCAATGGACTGATCCAGTTGTGCGATCAGTTTTTCCTGCTTATCGATCTCCCGTTCCAATTTGCGGACCAACTTATCCGACTCTTTTGTTCCGCTTTTGGGTTTCTCTTTTTTGGGCTTTATTTCCGTTACTACCGGAATTTTCTGCATTGCTTCGTGTTCGATAATAGCGCGGTACTTGCTGTATCCGCACTTAAAATCACGGATCTTTTCATCTTCCAAAAGCCAAATACGCTCAGCAAATTTTTCAATGAAATACCGGTCGTGGGACACAAACAGCAACACGCCTTCAAACTCCTCGATGGCAGCCTCAACCCATTCTCTGGATGCAATATCCAAGTGATTGGTCGGCTCATCAAGAATCAGCAGATTGATCTTCTGATCCATCAGCATACACAGCCGAAGCCTGGACTTTTCGCCACCGGACAGATCACCCACTTTTTTGAACACATCCTCACCCTGAAACAAAAACGCGCCAAGTCGATCTCTTGCCATCTGCGGGGAACAATTCTTCTCGTATAACATTGTGTCGTAGAGCGTGCGCTCCGGACGTTCAAAATGAATGATCTGGGGCAGGTATCCAAAGGTAACTGTCGGTCCAAACTGGATCTTACCGACACAATCCTCTTCCCCGAGTAAACACTTGATAAATGTGGATTTTCCGGTGCCGTTATCGCCCAGAAGCGCGATCCGCTCGCCGCCTTCCACCTTCAGTTCCACATCTGAAAACAGAGTTCTCTCGCCGAAAGATTTTTCAACGCCACGCATACTGAACACCATATCTCCGGCGAAATCCTTTTCACCGAAACTGGCCTTCATTGTTTTTTCTTTGGTGGGGCGTTTTGTCTTTTCAATGCGTTCCATACGGTGCTGGATCGACATTGCGCGGCGGTATAGGGTACGGTTGTTAATGCCCCAGCCCTTCATTCGCTCAACGGTATAACCCAGTTGCTTCAGTTTTGCCTGTTCCTGTTCGTATTGCTTTAACTGCAAATTGAAACGGGCCTGTTTTTCCTCGATATAGAACGAATAGTTACCTGAGTAAAACTCACAGTATCCGTCCACGATCTCGATGACGCGGTCAGCCACACGGTCCAGGAAAAAGCGGTCGTGAGAAATAGTAAGAACTGTGCCCTTAAAAGAATTGATATATCCTTCCAGCCATTCCACACTGCGCAGATCCAAATGGTTGGTAGGCTCGTCCAGCAGAAGGATATCCGTTTTTTCCAGCAGCAGACGAGCAAGGTTTGCTCTGGTCTTTTCACCGCCGGAAAGGCTGTCAAAAGCCTGCTGTCGCTGCTCAGGCGTAATTCCCAGACCGTTGCAGATCTTTTCCACCTGCACATCCATATCATATCCGCCGCCGGAAGCAAATCGGTTACTGAGATCATCGTATTGCTGCAGCAGTTCCCGTGTTGCCACAACGGACATCTGCTGTTCCAGTTTTTCCATTTTTTGCTTCAGTTGCATCAGAGGAAGAAAGGCGCTGCGCAACACATCTTCCACGGTGTATCCTTCCGGGAATTGCGGGATCTGGGAGATCAGACCGATCCGTTTATGGGGATTGATAAAGATCTCTCCGCTGTCATAATCCATCTGTCCGGTCAGGATATTGAAAAGCGTGGTCTTTCCGCAGCCATTGCGGCCAAGGATCGCAACACACTCCCCCTCCTGAATCTCAAAACTGAGATCTTCCAAGAGGTTTTCTCCGATCACGAAGAACTTTGTTAAGTTTTTTACTGAAATATCAACCATTTCTATTCTCCGTATCGGATCACAATTACAGTGTATCCATTAATCTGCAAAATTCATCTTTGGTATAAAGCATATTCAGCGCCTGGAGAAGCGCATTGCTGCTCATATGCTCCGGAAAACCCAGTTGTTTTTGCAAGGTTTTCCGTTTGTTTCGGCTATCCGGCGTGCCTGACAATCCAAACGAAAACAGATCATATTTTGTGATCTGATTTTTTTCAACAGATGTTTCTCCGTCTATGGTAGCACCGGCGCGTTTCAGCGCGTCCAGAATTATTTCCGGTGTCATCCCCTCCACGCCCAGTTTGCCTTCCTTGCCGGGAGCAGTTTTCCGCTTCTCTTTTCCCGGAACATCCGGAATGTAGGCGTGTTTGACCTGCTGCTGCGGCAGAGCGCCTTTTAAGTAGTTGCGAATGACAAAACCTGCGCCGTCAGAATCCGTAAAAATGATAATTCCCAGTTTGGCAGCAACAGCCCGTATCAGCGCCATCTGCTCCGTATCTTTCATAATCTGAAAGCCGTTGGTCTGGATAATGGGTGCGTCCACGATCTGAGAAAGCGTATTTTTATCGTAGCGGCCTTCCACTACGATGGCCTCATGAATTCTAACCATTGCGTGCCTCCCGGGCGAGCTCCAAAATCAACAGTTCCAAGAGCCTATCAGGGGAATCGTAGGAGGTTTTCATCTTCCGGTCAGTTTCCATTGCAATTTCCGTTGCCCGGGCGCAAAAAGCGGCTGAGAAGTTTCTGGCAGCGCCCATCAGTTTTCTGGCAGGGTAATCCGTAATACCGCAAAGCCGCATCAAATCACCGGAATTCTTTCCGTTATCCAGCAACGTTCTGGCAACGCCCACTTTGCGGAAATGGCTGCCAATAGCGCCCAGGATCGCAATGGGCTCCTGCTGCAATTTCAGCAGTTGCTGCAGTTTCAGAAGCGCAAGTTCGTACTTGCCCTCGCCCAACATATCCGTCATTTGGAAAACAACAGCATCCAGCACCGGCTCTGTAACCGCGTCAATATCACTTTTGGTAATGACATCAGCACCGGAATAGGCGGATATTTTAGAGATCTCTCCTGCCAACGCTGTCATTGTGCCGCCGGTCAGATCGATAAGATAACTGCACAAATTGGGATCGATGGATTTTTGATTGGCAGCAAAATGCCGTGTTACCCAGGTGATCAGATCCCGCTGGTCCTGCCGGGCAAACTCCACGATTACAGCGTTACTTTCGATTGCGGTCCACAGTTTTTTCAACCGTTTATCCGGTCTCCACTCTGTGGTTTCAAAAGTAAACAAAATGGTGCAGTAGTCAGGAATATCCTCCAAAACCTCCGCCAATCTTGTGCGGTCAACATCGCTCAATTTGAAGATATCGATATCGTCCACCCAGATAAAGGTGCTTTCCGACATCATAGGCAGACTTTCCACCTCATCGGCAAAAGCGACCATATCAAAAGTTTCTTTTGTCAATTTCTGATAATTAAAAGACTCTGTCAAGGGATCAACCAGCAGTTTCTTCAATTGCTGCACATAGTATGACAGCAGAAATGTCTCTTCGCCGTGAAAAATATAGAGACGCTGTGTATTCTTTTCGCGAATGGACTTTTTCAGTTCCTGGATCGCATTGGGATTGTCCGCTTTTCTTGCCACACTAGTCACCCCTTGTAGATAATCGTTCCGTGTTGATCGGTGCGCAAAATCTTACAACCAATCTTTTCGAGTCTCTCCAGTACATCTTTTGCAGGATGCCCATAGAGATTGTTCTTGCCGACTGAAATGATTGCCGTTTTCGGTTGTGTTGCGCTTAAAAGTTCAAATCCGGTAGAAGAATTGGCGCCGTGGTGACCCACGATCAGCAATTCCAAATCAGGCAGTTCGGTTTGCTGCAAAAGCGCCCGTTCCCCGGATATGTTTCTGTCTCCGGTAATCAGTATATCACAATTTTCCGGTTGAAACAAGATGCATAAACCGCTTTCATTTTCATCCGTTTTCTTATCACCTGTAAATAGACTGATATTTCCTAAATCATTCTCTAAAGCAATATTTCTTCGTATCCAGCAGATTTTATCGGAATACAATTCTGTCAGTATATTCTTTACTGAACCGTCGTCCTGAATTGCCGGCAAATAGAGTTGTTCCACATCCACCCGGGTCAGCAAATGCGGAATGCCACCTACGTGGTCTGCATCAAAATGGGTTACGATCACACCATCAAGTTTTGTGATGCCTTGCGAAAGAAGGTATTCTGCCGCAGTATCTGCAGCCTCTTCCTCCTGATCGCCACCGCAATCCACCAGATAATATGCATCCCCTGCCTGCAAAACTATGGATTGCCCCTGGCCTACATCCAAAACGGTAACCCGATAGGAATCCAGCCGTGGTTCGACCCAGGAAAGCGCCAGTGCCGCACATAAGCAGCCTAATACACAAAACGCAAATATCAAAGGACGCTTTTTCTTCATAAGAAGGAATATGCCAAGAAAAATATAACTTACTGCCAACCATATAACAATATAGACGCTGCAGGTATATACCGCCGCCATAGGTATCCTGGAGAAAACTTTTGCAACGAATATCACATACCGCATCAGCCAGGAGATCACCGTTGCCACAAAGCCGCCCATCGGCAACCATAGCGCACCCAGCACGCAAGCAAACATAATGCCGTAAAAAACAGTAGAAACGACCCATAATGTCACAAGATTGGTAAGCACGCCGATCACACTCACCATACCAAAGTAATAGGCACACAGCGGTGTTGTTATGATCACGGCGCTCAGCGTAATTGAAACAGAACTTGCAAACCACCGGGTGATCCGTGACCGATAGGACATACCCTTCGGACAGCGCAGCAGACGCACAAAATATGCACGAATCTTCTCTCCAAACATAAAAATACCCGCAACACATCCGGTAGAGAGTTGCAAACTGACAGAAGTGATCGCCAATGGATTGCTGCATAAGATCACCAAAACCGCAAAAGCCAACGCTGTCGGCGGGTCATACTCTTTATTCAAAAGGATCGCCAATACGATAAGCGTCTGCATAATGCAAGCGCGGGTTACAGAAGGCGTAAATCCTGCAATTGCCGCAAACAGCAGCAAAACCGGCAATCCAACAACGGCTGTGATCACCCGATGTCTTGCGCACAGTGAATATACCAATGCAAACAGTATCGATACGTGCAGACCGGACACTGCAATAATATGCCGGATACCGCTGACTTTAAAGGCAGTATCTGTTTCATAGGTTAGTTTACTGCTGTCTCCCAGCAACAGCGCTCTGGCAAAGCCCAAGGTGTCTTCCGGGAATATCTGGTCTATAATGTTCAGAATACCCTTTCGCAGCCGGGCAGCAAAATACCGACTCGGGACACTTCCTGCTTTTTGCAGTGTGATATCGCTGCTTTCATAGGCAAGCAGCAAGATACCTTTGCCGGGATGGTAGGTCGCCTCTTTTTCACCGCCTTCAGAGGTAAAGCGAAGTTTGAACTCTCCGGACACAACATCGCCGGGAGATAAACTTTCAATATCATTCAGATATACGAGAACACGAAAGTTTTTATCCTCTAAGGATAAGTTACCCGCGGCAGCGATTCCGTATTTCGTCTCATAACTGTAATCAGAAATCTCTACAGATGCAGTAATCTCTTTTCCATCTTGCATCCTGGCAGGTTGCAGGTAGATATGATTGTATACAACCACCCAAACCGTTCCCACAAAAAAGCCGAAGAGAACCGCTGCCGCAATACTGCAGGGCAGTTTTTTCACAAAACAAAGCCCGATACCCGCCAACAACGCCACCGCTGCTGCGATCAAAAGCCAACTTTCAAACAGCACCGACAGTCCTAAAGCGCAACTTGCCACAAAACCAACGGTAAACCACATCAGTTTTCTCACGGGTCTCCCCCTCTCCGTCAGTTATAAAAGGACGCTGCCAGAAGGCAGCGTCCAATTAATTACAGTTTAGATGCTACAAAATCATCTACCTGGGCCAATGCATCGTCCAGTTTCAACGCATCCTTACCGCCGCCCATTGCAGAATCAGGCTTGCCGCCGCCGGAACCTCCGCAGGTCGTACAGACCAGTTTTACCAAGTCGCCTGCCTTGATACCCTTAGCAATCGCATCCTTGCCGCAAACAGCCAGGAATGTGATCTTTTCGCCGTTAACGGAAGACAAAACTGCAACAACATTTGCAGCCTTATCCCGCAGCGTATCACCCATCTGACGCAGTTTGCCGGCATCTGCATCCGGAATATTGGCTGTCAGAACCTTCAAACCGCCCACATCGTGAGCGCCGAACAGGAAACGGTCCGCCTCACCGGCAGACTCCCGGGCCTTATATGTCTCAACAGCCCGTTTCAGATTCTTGATCTCCTCGATCTGGCTTTCCAGTTTGGCAGCCATTTCGCCGGGCTTGGTCTTCAAAATAGCGCAGGCATCGTACACACGCTTACGGGCCAGTTCCATCTCAGCCAGGCAGGCCTTGCCGGTGATCGCCTCAATACGCCGGACACCGGATGCCACGCTGCCTTCGCTCTCAATCCGGAAGGGACCTACCTTTGCGGTATTGTCCAGGTGGGTACCGCCGCAAAGTTCAATAGAGTAACCGCCCATATTGACAACGCGGACTGTATCGCCGTACTTTTCGCTAAACAGCGCCATAGCGCCCATTGCTTTGGCTTCCTCGATGGGCATTTCACGCACATCGATGCTGTAGCCTTCCAGAACCGCAGCCTGGACTATAGCATCGATCTTTGCCATCTCCTCAGCCGTAACCGAAGAGTAATGAGAGAAGTCAAAACGCAGACGGTCGGGCTCTACCAGGGAACCTGCCTGATGCACGTGGTCACCCAGAACGCTCTTCAGTGCTTTCTGCAGCAGGTGGGTTGCAGAGTGGGCACGCATAATCGCCTTACGGCGTTCCACATCGATAGATGCACAGACAACATCATCGACCTTCAATGTGCCACTGCGCATTGTACCGGTGTGCAGATATCTGCCGCCCTTGTCCTTCTGAACATCTGTAACTTCAAAACGGCTGTCGCCGAACAGCAAAACACCGTGGTCTGCAGCCTGACCGCCCATTTCCGCATAAAAAGGTGTCTTATCAAGGACGATGACACCCTTTTCGCCGCCGGTAATCGAACCGGTGACCTCTTCACCGACACAAACTGCCACGATCTTTGCATCGCAGTTGTTCACATCGTAGCCTACAAAATCCGTTGCGGTCACATCGGAACCGAAATCGATACCTGCCCAGCCCAGATCGCCCAGCGCCTTGCGGGCTTCCCGGGCGCGAACACGCTGCTCTTCACGGCAAGCAACGTACTTATCCATATCCACGGTCATACCCTCGTCTTCCAGCATTTCTACTGTCAGATCGATGGGGAATCCGTAGGTATCAGACAGCAGGAATGCGTCTGCACCGGAGAATACGGTCTCGCCCTTAGCCTTATGACCGGCCAGTTTTTCAGAGAAGATACGCATACCGGTATCGATGGTACGGGCAAAGTTCTCTTCCTCGGTCTTAACCACTTGAATCACGTGGGCAGCGCGCTCACGCAGATAGGTATAGTGGCTTTCATTTTCCTTAATAACGGTCTCAACGACCTCATAAAGGAATGGCTTATTCACGCCCAGCAGTTTGCCGTGACGGGCTGCGCGGCGCAGCAGACGGCGCAGGACATAGCCGCGGCCTTCGTTGGTGGGCTGAACACCGTCCGCGATCATAAAGGTGGAAGCGCGGATATGGTCGGTGATAACACGCAGGCTCACATCGGTCTTAACACTCTGTCCGTAGGATGCACCGGTGATGGCAGTAACGTGGTTAGTGATGTTCATAACCGTGTCAACATCAAACAAACTGTTTACATCCTGACAGACAACTGCCAAACGCTCCAGACCCATACCGGTATCGATATTCTTCTGCACCAACTCGGTATAATTACCGTTGCCGTCATTGTCAAACTGGGAGAAAACGTTGTTCCACACTTCGATGTAACGGTCGCACTCACAGCCTACGGTACAATCCGGGCTGCCGCAGCCGTACTTTTCACCGCGGTCATAGTAGATCTCGCTGCAAGGACCGCAAGGACCGGAGCCGTGCTCCCAGAAGTTGTCAGCCTTGCCGAAACGGAAGATATTCTCAGGCGCGATGCCAACTTCCTTGTTCCAGATCTCAAAAGCCTCTTCATCGTTTTCGTAGATAGAGGGGAACAAACGATCCTCCTCCAGACCGACCACCTTGGTCAGGAATTCCCAACTCCAGTGGATCGCCTCACGCTTGAAGTAATCACCGAAGGAGAAGTTACCCAGCATTTCAAAGTAAGTTCCGTGGCGGGCAGTTTTGCCGATGTTCTCAATATCACCGGTACGGATACACTTCTGACAAGTACAAACGCGGCGGCGGGGCGGCTCTACCTCGCCCTTGAAATAGGGCTTCATAGGTGCCATACCGGAATTGATCAGAAGCAGAGACTGGTCATTCTGCGGGATCAGCGAAAAACTGGGAAGACGCAGATGATCCTTGCTCTCAAAATAAGACAAGAACATCTCACGCAGTTCATTTACGCCATATGCTTTTTTAGCCATTGGAAAAACCTCCGTAAAATAAAAATACCCGTCCCTATACATAGGGGCGAGTTTGGTCGCGGTACCACCCTAATTTATCCCCAGCAGGGACATCTTAGCCGCTCTGTAACGGGAGCGCCCGTCCCGGTCATCCCGGGCGGCTTGGAAGTGGCATACAGTGTTGCGGCAGAGGGCTTTCACCGGTTCCCTCTCGCTTATAGTGCCGCGCAACTGCTTTGTTTCCGCATTGCCTTTGCATTTCCTTGATATTCTACCATAAACATCGCAAAAGTCAATGCTTTTAGATAAAAAAGACCCGGTTTCCCGGGTCTTTTTGTCAGATATTTGATTCCAGCCAATCTTTCATTGCCTGACGGCCTTCTTCACTCATCGGGAACGTAGCCTGTCCTTCCATTTCGCTTTTTTCATAGCAAAATGGTCCGTGCCAGAATTCAGCAAAAATGCTGCTTTTTTCAAAGTCCACCTCTTTCGCTGTTGCCATTTCCACCATAGGTTTTGCCCGAAAGCGAAAGTTTCCGCAAGAACCGGTGAAAATATTATTCATAGCAAATGTGTGGAGCGTAGGGATAAACAGTTCAGCCATATCAGTTCTCCATCAGTGCTTCCATCTCGTCCAGCAACTGACCGAACAGTTGCAGGGCTTCCTCTACCGGTGCAGGAGATGTCATATCCACGCCTGCGCCCTTTAAAAGATCGATGGGGCTCTTGGAACAGCCGCCGGACAGGAAATTGAGGTAATCCTTAACAGCAGGCTCACCCTCAGCCAGAATGCGGCGGGACAGCGCAATGGCAGCAGAATAACCGGTAGCATACTGGAACACATAGTAATCGTAATAGAAATGGGGAATTCTTGCCCACTCCAGCGCGATCCGATCGTCTACTACCATATCCGGGCCAAAGTACATCTCATTCAGTCTGCGGTACTCCTGGCACAGCAGATCAGCCGTCAGGGTCTTGCCCTCGGAAACCATCTTACCGATGTTCAGTTCAAACTCTGCAAACATAGTCTGGCGGTACAAAGTACTCTTGAACTGCTCCAGGAAATGATTGATCAGGTATGCTCTTTCCTTCTTATCTGTGGTCTTGCCCAGCAGATACTCCATCAGCAGCGCTTCGTTGCAAGTGGAAGCCACCTCCGCCACAAAGATCACATAGTCGGAATCGATGGGGTTCTGGTGCTTGTTGGAAAGATAAGAATGCAGCGCGTGACCCATTTCGTGGGCTAAGGTAAACTGGCTGTCCAATGTGCCGGAATAGTTCAACAAAACATAAGGGTGTACGGCTGCACCTGCAGAATATGCACCGCTGCGCTTGCCCACATTCTGATAAACATCGATCCAGCGGCTGTCAAAACCTTCCTTCAGCACTTTGCGGTACTCTTCACCCAAAGGTGCCAGCGCCTCATAAACGGTTTCCTTTGCCTGGGCGAAGGGGATTTTTTTGCCCACATCGCTGACCAGCGGCGCATACACATCATAAAAATGCAGTTCGTCCACACCCAGCATCTTTTTGCGCAGGCGAACATAGCGGTGCATCTTATCCATATTCTTATGGACCGCTTCGATCAAATTCAGATATACTTCTGTGGGAACTTCCGTAGAATCCAGAGATGCTTCAAATGCGCTGGGATATTTCCGTGCTTCAGCACAGAATTTCAGTTGCTTATTCTGTCCGTCCAGCAGACCAGCGGCTGTATTCTTCACGCCGGCAAAGCCGTCGTACAGGTTCTCGTAAGCACTCTTGCGCAGTTGTCTGTCCTGACTTTCCTGGCAACGGACGAATGTGCCCTGAGACAGCGGATGCTTTTCGCCGTTTGCATCCACTGCGTCTGCAAAGCGCATATCCGCATTGGTCAGCATACCGTAGACCTTGTCAGGCGTCTGCGCCATTTCGCCGGCAGATGCAAGGATCTTTTCTTCTGCCGGGGACAGAATATGCGCCTTGCGGCGGCGAAGTTTGGTCAGGTAGCGACGATACCGCTCCAAAGCCGGATATTCTGCATAGAACCGATCCATTTTTTCGTCGGTGATCTCCATTAATTCCGGCGTGTCGAAACTGGTGGCAGTATCCAGCGCAACTGCGATACTGACAAACTTACCCTTCATCCCCTGATACTGGGCATTGCGGGTATCCTCATCAGCCTTACGCATACAGTAGTTGGCAAGTTTTCTGGCTTTTACATTGGTCTGTTCCATAGCAAGCAGATAGTTATACAGTTTTTCGCCACTGTCTGCCAAGTGACCTGCATAAGAGGTCAGCGTTTTCTTGTCTTCCTCCAGGGTTGCAACTTCTGCCTCCCAGGCCTGATCGCTGGGATAAAGATCTTCCGTTGCCCAGGTATCTTCAACCGGGATCTCAGAACGCTCTCTGACTCTGTTCAATTCTTCCATAATATACCTCCGAATTGTGTTTTTCTTTATTATACCACACGCCGCAGAAAAAGCAATCACCCACTTGCAATCCCGAACGGAATGTGCTAAAGTACCCAAGGTGATAAAAATGAAAAAACAATTGCGCGGCAGTCTGTTTTTGCTGCTGACGACTTTAATTTGGGGCTCTGCTTTTGTCTCCCAGAGCATCGGTATGGATCACATCGGTCCTTTTACTTTTCAGGCGGTACGCTGCCTGCTGGCTGCCGTTGGTTTAATTCCTGTGATCGCCATCGCAGACCGTTTTCTTTATAAAAACGACGGCAAAACATTTCTGAAGAGATGGCTGGATCCGAAACTGCTAAAAGCCGGTCTTTTCTGTGGAATTCCCCTGTTTCTCGCCATCAATCTGCAGCAATTCGGACTTGTGGATACCGACGCAGGAAAAACCGCCTTCCTGACATCCATGTACATCGTGATCGTACCGGTGATCGGGCTTTTCCTGAAGAAAAAGACCACCGTTATGGTACCCATCAGCATTGTGCTTGCCGTGATCGGTTTGTACTTTTTGAGTTGTGTTGGCGGTGCAAGTTTTACCGGCAGCGATCTTATGATCCTTCTGTGCGCTGTTATGTTTGCAGTGCAGATCGTATTTGTTGATCTGTTTGCAAAAGATGTGGACGCCCTTCGGTTAAATGCGATCCAGTCCTTTATCTGCGCTGTTCTCTCCGGCATAGGTATGCTGTTTACCGAGCAGCCCACCTGGGATGCGATCGCAATTTGCGCAATCCCTTTGGCACACGCCGGATTTTTGTCTATGGGCGGTGCTTACGCGCTGCAAATCTTGGGGCAGAAAGATGTGGAACCCACAACCGCGTCTTTGATTATGAGTCTGGAATCCGTTTTCGCAACCATCCTGGGATTCCTGTTCCTGCACGAAACAATGACTCCTTGGGAGATCATCGGCTGTGTTCTTGTATTTGGCGCTGTAATTCTGTCACAGATCCCAGTTAAAACAAAAAACCGTGTATAAAAAATGCATCCTTCGTAACAGAAGGATGCATTTTCTTTTACTTCTTATCGGCTGCGATGATGCGCTTCATTGCTTCAATTCCGACCTTGATAGCGCCGCTGGTATCCTCAGTCATAGGCTGGGCAAGACCCGCCTTTTCCCGCTCCTGATTCCAGATCACGTGGAAACAACTGCCACAGCGAACACCCAGAGCAGACGCAACAACAAACAACGCAGCAGACTCCATCTCGCTGGCTTTCACACCCAAACGCTTCCAACTCTCCCATTTTTGCAACAGATCATAGGCAACAGGAGATTTCTCAGGAGAATGCTGGCCATAGAAGGAGTCTTTGCACTGGACAACGCCCGTATGGGTACGGTAGCCCAAGTCCTCGCTGGCGGCCTTCAGCGCAGCGGTAATATCAAAGTCCGGCACTGCCGGGAATTCAATGGGGGCATATTCCATAGAAGTGTGCTCGTAACGAACTGCGCCGGTGGCGACGATCACGTCACCGGGCAACACATCCATATGGATGCCGCCACAAGTACCTACCCGGATAAATGTATCTGCGCCAATGTTGGCCAGTTCCTCCATCGCAATAGAAGCAGAAGGTCCGCCAATACCGGTGGAACACACAGATACCTTCTCACCCAGCAGATAGCCGGTGTAGATGTTGTACTCGCGGTTCATACCGATATGTACCGGGTTATCAAAATGACTGGCAATGGCCTCACAGCGGCCGGGATCACCGGGGAGAAATACATAACGACCTACATCGCCTTCCTTGCAGCGAATATGAAATTGCATGCCAATATCTTGCATAGGATTTCCTCCTTAAAATAGGCTGACCTGGCTGGTATCCGGCAGATCACCGAACGCGCCGGCCTCTTTCAGCATTTGAATATGTGTTTTGGAAACTTTGGGACAAGCCGCTGCCACTTCCTCAATGGAGAGGAAAGTTTTGCCTTTTCTTCCCTCCATCAAATTCCAGGCGGCATTTTCACCCAAACCGGAAATTGCGACAAAGGGCGGCCGCAGTTTTCCGTCCTCGATCACAAACTTTGTGGCGTGGCTTTTATAAAGATCGATCGGCAAAAATTCCAGTCCGCGCAAATAGAACTCGTAAGCAACTTCCAATGTGATCAGCAGATCTTCATCCTTGTCTGTTGCATCCTCATTGTTTTCGATTGCCTTGATATTTGCAATAACGGAATCCATACCTTGGGTCATCAGCAGGGAGTCGAAACCGCCCTTCTGACTGCGGCGGTAAAAATATGCCGCATAGAATGCCAGCGGATGATATACCTTGAACCAGGCAATACGGAATGCCATCATAACATAGGCCACCGCGTGGGCTTTGGGGAACAGATATTTGATCTTTTTGCAGGATCCGATATACCAATCCGGTACGCCTGCGTCCTTCATCTCCTGCTCTGCGCCGTCGGGCAGACCTCTGCCCTTACGGACAGACTCCATAATTTTGAAAGCCCGTTTTTCGGGAATGCCGCAGGATATGAGATAGATCATAATATCGTCACGACAGCCGATGGTCTGATCCACCTGGGCTACGCCGGACACGATCAGATCCTTTGCGTTGCCCAGCCACACATCTGTGCCGTGGGTATAGCCGGAAATACGCACCAAAAAGTCAAACTTTGTAGGCTTGGTATCCAGCAAAACACCACGGGTAAAGCGGGTGTTGAACTCCGGAACGGCAACTGCGCCGGTGGGACCCAGAATGGGATCATTTTCATATCCCAAAACTTTGGAGGATGTAAAGATAGACATAGTCTTTTTATCGTCCAAAGGAATGGTCTTGGCATCCACTCCGGTCATATCCTCCATCATACGGATCATTGTGGGATCATCGTGTCCCAGCATATCCAGTTTCAGAAGGTTTTCTTCCATGGAGTGATATTCGAAATGGGTAGTGATCTGATCAGAGTTGGGGTCATCCGCCGGGTGCTGCACCGGGCAGAAATCCCAGATTTCGTTTTCCTGCGGAATAACCACCAGACCGCCGGGGTGCTGACCGGTCGTGCGTCTTACACCGACACAGCCTGCAGCCAAGCGATTTTCTTCTGCCTTGCCAACGGTTTTTCCCCGTTCAGACAGATACTTCTTCACATAGCCAAAAGCGGTCTTCTCCGCAACTGTACCCACTGTACCGGCACGGAACACATGGGACCTACCAAACATTTCCGTACAGTATGCGTGGGCTTCTGCCTGATACTCACCGGAGAAATTCAGGTCGATATCCGGCACTTTATCGCCACCAAAACCAAGGAATGTTTCAAAGGGAATGTTAAAGCCTTCCTTGGCAAAAGGTGTCCCGCACTTGGGGCAGCAGGCATCCGGCAAGTCCGCACCGCATTCGTAGCCCTTAGGCGTATCAAATGTGGTGTACTTGCAATCAGGATTGGGACAGCGATAGTGGGGCGGGAAAGAATTAACCTCAGTAATACCCGACAGATATGCTACAATGGACGAGCCAACCGAGCCACGGGAACCCACCAGATAACCGTGTTCCAGAGAATTCTGCACCAGTTTCTGAGCAGACATATAGATCACATCGTAATGACAGCCGATGATATCGTTCAGTTCCGTCTCCACACGGGTGCGGATCAGTTCCGGCGGATTTTCACCGTAGAGGCTGTGCATTTTTCCGTAAACCAGCGCTTTCAGGTCTTCTACGGAATTTTCGATGGAGGGCGCAAACAGATTGTGGGGCACGGGCCGCATCGTCTCGCACATATCTGCGATCATATTGGGATTCTTAACAACCACCTCATATGCCTTTTCTTCTCCCAGATAGGAAAACTCTTTAAGCATTTCATCAGTGGTACGGAAATACAGCGGATTATCTCTGTCGCAATCGTCGAAGCCCTTAGTCGCCAGCAGGATATGGCGGAATATCTCGTCCTCGGGATTCAGGAAATGCACATCTCCGGTGGCCACAACGGGTTTTCCCAACTCATCGGCGATGCGGACAACCGTCCGGTTGAATTGCCGCAGTTCCTCATCGTCCTTGGCAATGGGTTTTTCTCCCTCTTTTTTGGGGATCAGCATAAAGCGGTTATTGGAGATCGGCTGGATCTCCAGATAATCATAAAAAGAAGCAATTCTTTTCAGTTCGTCATCGCTCTTGCCGTCTACCACTGCCTGGAAAAACTCGCCGGCTTCGCAGGCGGAGCCGATGATCAGGCCCTCCCGCAATTTCATCAGTTCCGACTTAGGAATTCTGGGAACGCGTTTGAAATATTTCAGGTTGGCATCTGAGATCAAATGATACAGATTGCGCAGACCCTGCTGGTTTTTCGCGAATAGGATAATATGTCTTGCGTGACGGTCGCCAATGCGGTTTTGAGAGCGCAGGCCTTCCATTGCGGCATTGATACCTTGCAGATTTTGAACGCCCATTTCCTCCAGCATAGACAGAAAACGAGCCATAATCATACCGCAAATAGCAGCGTCATCTGCTGCGCGGTGATGATTAAATTCCGGCAAACTCAGAGCATTTGCCACCACATCCAGTTTAAATCTGCCTAACTGAGGCATCAGATTCTGTGACAGAATCAGGGTATCTGCCGAGGTTAAATCATATTCATACCCTTGCCGCAGGCACTCTGCCCGGACAAAGCCGGTGTCAAAATCTGCGTTGTGCGCAACCAGCACGCTGTCACCCACAAATTCCAAAAACGCGGGCAGGACCGTTTCGATCTTAGGCGCACCCCGGAGCATCTCATCGGTGATACCTGTCAGTTCCACGATCTTTCGTTCCAGTTTGCGTTCCGGGTCTACAAAAGTCTGGAACCGGTCGATCTCTTTGCCGCCACGCATACGCACAGCGCCGATCTCAATAATGCGGTCGCTCCGGGAAGAAAGTCCCGTAGTCTCCAGATCGAAGGCAACATAGTCCTGATCGAAAGTCATATCGCCGTTACCGTGGACAACGATACGGTCATCCACATCATTTACATAGTAGCCCTCACAGCCGTACAAGATCTTGATGATCTCGTCTGTGCCTGCCACTTTCGGCGGCTTTTTGCCCTCAACGGTGTGCAGCGCCTCCGTAAAGGATTGTACACAGCCGTGGTCCGTAATAGCAATGGCCTTGTGACCCCAGGCTGCAGCCTGACGGATCGCCGCTTCTGTACTGGTAAGGGCATCCATATTGCTCATAGATGTATGCAAGTGCAGTTCCACGCGCTTTTCGCCTACGGCAGTATCTTCCCGTTTCGGCAGTTCACCGGGCATTATGTTATTGGGTTTCAGCACCATTTCGTTATCAAACTGATTGATCACAAGCCTGCCCTGAACACGAACTACAGAGCCGACTTTGATGCTGTCCAAAATGGGCTTTGCCTCATTGTTCTCCATAAAACGGTTCACACGAACAGAACCGTTATTATCGGTCATATCAAAATTAATGACCCAGGCATTGCGTTTCTTTAGTTCCTTATGCTCTACGCTGAATACACGGCCCTCCACAATGACACCGCCCATATCCAGGGAGATGTCCTTCATCGGCACAGCCTTGCCCTTAAATGTGCGTCCGTAGATCGCGCCGTTATTCATTGCCGGCTGTTCTTTTTTCTGCACAGAAGCCGCTCTGGGTAAATCGCTGATCATACTGCCCCGCATCTTTTCCATCGCATCGAACAGCGCCTGTCCCTCCAGGTTTGCTCCTGCCTGGATCTCAATAGTTACATCGACAGAAAAACGCTGGTGCAGAATATTGCGTACCGTGGGAATGCACTTTTCCAAATCTGCCTTTCCGTTGGCTCTTAAGGCAATGGTCAGTTTGTTCTCATCCCAGATCCACTGCGCCCCTGCCAAAGAGCCTCTGTTCATAGAGTTGGCAGACACAAAATAGCCCAGCAATTCCTCCGTCTCAATACACTGCAATTGATTGGCAGGATGTTCAGAATGGATCTCCAACGACTGCAGACCATAAAGTGCCGCAATATCTTCAGATGCCTGATTTAGTAATCGCAGCGGTATGTATTGATCAGCATAGACGGTAACCTCTATGCGGCGGGAAGCCGGATCAATATCTGCAGCAGTAACGACCGTCTGAGAAAGCAGGCTTAAAAGCGGCTCAGACGGCTGATATTGCGAGAACATATTTAAAAAACTGATCCGTTCTTCCATAATACTCCTTACATTTTCTCAATTCTCTTTAGTAGCGCCGGGAGCAATTCTTCATAAGGCAATTTCTCGATCTGCTCACCTTTTTCAAACAGCATACCGCAGCCATCGCCACCGGCAATGCCGATATCTGCTTCCCGCGCCTCGCCGGGACCGTTCACAATGCAACCCATAACCGCAACGGTGATCGGCTTTTGACAATCCTTCAACGCCTCGTCAACTTTGTTGACCAAACCGATCAGGTCGATCTTTGTGCGTCCGCAGGTGGGACAGGAAATGATGTTGACGCCTTCCTTGCGCAGACCTGCCGCCTTCAGTATGTCCTTGGCAGCATATACCTCTTCTACGGGATCATCCGTTAAACTGACACGAACGGTGTCACCGATGCCGTCAAGCAACAGCGCGCCGATACCCATAGCGGATTTCATCAGACCCATACGCACCGGACCGGTTTCCGTTACACCGATGTGGATCGGATAATCGCACTTGGACCGGAACAGCCGCGCTGCCGCCACCATAGTGGGAACGGTAGAGGATTTCATCGACACACAAGTATCATAAAATCCAAACTTTTCCAAAAGTTCCAGGTGTTCAAAAGCACTTTCCACCAGGGCTTCCGCCGTAGGGTGACCGTATTTATCCAGCAGTATTTTATCCAGGCTTCCGCCGTTCACACCGATACGGATCGGAATTTTTTTCTCTTTACATACAGAAACTACAGCCTCCACCCGGTCTTCCCCGCCGATATTGCCGGGATTGATACGGATCTTGGAGGCGCCGCCTTCTGCCGCGGCAATAGCCAGTTTATAATCGAAATGGATGTCTGCAACCAGCGGCAACTCCGACTCCCGGCAGATTTCTGCGAAAGACTTTGCTGCCTCCATATTCGGCACTGCCAAACGGGCTATCTGGCAGCCGGCATTCTTTAATGCGCGGATCTGCGCCAAAGAGGCAGCCACATCTGTGGTTTTAGTGTTCAGCATAGACTGAATTACCACCGGCGCACCGCCGCCGATCACAACGCCGCCTACATTTATCTTTCTGGTCATAGGTTTACCCCTTAAAAATCGTAAAAATGTCTTTAAACATAATGATCGCCATCAAACCAAGCAGCAGGATCATACCAACGCCGTGGATGTACCCTTCATACTTGGGATCGATCTTCTTTTTGGTAACGGCTTCAATTCCGGTGGTCAGCAACAGTGCAACCACACGACCGCCGTCCAGCGCGGGAATGGGCAGCATATTCATCACTGCCAGATTAATTGCCAGAAATCCGCCGAAATACAGCATATTCAGGATCGCGTCCAGCGTCGTGTCAGATGCCTCTGCTGTATCAGACATTATCTGCACAATGCCGACAGGACCGGTCAGATCCTGCAGACCGGCTCTTCCGCTGACCAGCATACGGAAACTAAGGCGCACCATCCGGACATTATTGATACACATATTCCAAACATATTTCAGTTTCGCGCCAAACCCTGCTTTTACTTCCTTTCCAAAGCCAAAGCCGTAGTGCAGGTACTCCTGACCGTTTTCATCGGTGTGCGTATGCGCCATTGCCAGGTCCTCGAAAACTATTTTCTGACCGTCGCGCAGAACCACCACATCGTGAGAAACGGTGGGATTCAGGTCCAAAATCATAGAAATATCATTATTGAAATATATCTTTTCTCCGTCGATCTCCAGTATCTTATCGTCAAGTTGCAGACCGTCATCACTGTTAAAGATACAACAATCAGTAAACTCATTAATGATCGGTTCTACAACCTGATCTCCCGGCATAAACAAAATCGCAAAGATCACAAAGCCAGCGACAAAATTCATAAAAGAACCGGCAACAAGAATGATCAGCCGTTTCCACCAGGCTGCATTACCAAATGCTCTGGGGTTGTCAGAACTTCCATCCTCACCTTCCATAGCGCAATAGCCGCCAATGGGAATGCAGCGGATCGAATACAATGTCTCACCGACTTGCTTTTTAAAGATGGCTGGACCCATAAACATCGCAAACTCGTTTACTTGTACACCGGACAGTTTTGCTGTTACAAAATGTCCCAGTTCGTGGACAAAAACCAGCAAACTAAATAAAAGAATCGCAAAAAGGATTGCCATGATCTTCCTCTTTTCAATCAGGATTTTGCTTTGATAACCGCTTGACGGGCCAGTCGGTCCGCCTCCAGGATTTCTTCCAAAGTGGGATTCTGAATAAACGGAACTTCCGCAACGGCACGGGATACCAGATCGTAAATGTCATAAAATCCGATCTCGTCCCGCAGGAACATCGCCACCGCTTCTTCGTTTGCGCCATTCATTGCCGGGCAGGCTGTACCGCCTTTTTGGGCACACTCCCGCGCCAAAGCCAGACAGGGAAACGCTTCCGTATCCGGCGCTTTAAAACTCAAATCGCCGCAGGTAAGCAGATCCAGCGGTTCCACAGGGCAAGCCATTCTTTCAGGATATGTCATTGCCAGCTGAATGGGCAGACGCATATCCGGGCTTCCCAACTGCGCCATAACGGCTCCGTCCACAAACTCAACCAAACTGTGGACGATACTCTGCCTGTGGATCACAACGTCCACCTGCTCCAAAGGCAGATCATAAAGGCGCATTGCTTCGATGACCTCCAGGCCTTTGTTCATAAGTGTAGCACAATCGATGGTGATTTTTTCACCCATCTTCCAATTAGGATGCCGCAGAGCATCGGCCTTGGTTATTATGCCCAGTTCTTCCCTGGTTTTACCAAAGAACGGACCGCCGGAACAAGTCAGGATCAATCGTTTGATCTCCCGCTTTTCACCCGATCCCATCAGACACTGGAAAATCGCAGAATGCTCTGAATCCACGGGAATGATTTCCACATTGTTGGCTTTTGCCTCTGCCATAACCAGTTCGCCTGCGCACACCAAGGTTTCCTTGTTGGCAAGACCAATACGCTTTCCTGCCCGGATCGCCGCCAGTGTAGGCTTCAGACCAACCATACCAACCACAGCGGTGATGACGCAATCCGCATTTTCCATCGATGCGGCGTGGATTAGGCCTTCTTCTCCCCATTCAATCCGGATTGGCAGATCTTTCAATTCTTCACGCAAAGCATCCGCAGCCTCCTGCGTCGCCATAACCGCCAACTGAGGACGATACTTGCGGCATTGCTGCGCCATACGCTGTACATTGTTTCCGGCCGTCAACGCACAGACGGGAATTTTCAGATTATCTATAATATCCAGACTCTGTCTGCCGATCGAACCGGTAGAGCCCAGAATGCTTACACACTTAACCATATCTTTATACCACCACCGGTAACAGAAGCAAAAGCACTTCCACCAGCGGTCCTACCACTATCATAGAATCAAAACGGTCCAAAATTCCGCCGTGTCCGGGAATCAGATTGCCGTAGTCTTTGATGCCGGTCTGCCGCTTGATCACAGAGAAGCACAAGTCACCAAACACACCGGCAAAACTGCCAAGCACGCCGTAAATCAAGGCAAATCCGTAATTTACTGTAAAATCAAAGAAAATCTGCAGCACGAAACAGTAAATGATCATACCCAGAATTGCGCCAAGAACACCGCCAAACACGCCTTCCACAGACTTCTTGGGGCTGATGACCGGGGCGAGTTTGTGCTTGCCAAATGCCAGACCGATAAAATATGCGCCGGTATCCGACAAAAAAGCAAGGACAAAGGGTATCAGGATTAAAAATCTTCCTTTTTCTGTACTGTGGATGCGAACCAGCGCTGCCAACAGCATCGGCAGAACAACACCTGCGACAAAAGTAACACCGATCTTGTCAAAGGAAATCTTCATATGAGACGCCATCATTTCTGCAAACAGAGCAACCCAAAACAGCAGCACACCCAACAGCAGCCAGGCATAACCGATACCCAAGCCACACCACAGCACACACCAGAAGGCGCAGACCATTGCATAAACAGTCAATCTAAGGTGCTTGACCAGTCCCGTACCGGTGAGCAATTCATAGGCTGCCACTGATGCCATCAAGCCGAACAACACGGCTGTGCAGACCTTAGGTGCAACCAATACCACAAGCAGCAGTAACGGCAGTAATGCCACCGCCGCAATCACCCGTGTTTTCATATTATACGCCTCCAAACCGACGATTTCGTCCGCAATATTCGTCAATGGCCGCATCCAGATCCTTCGGACCAAAATCAGGCCAGAGAACGTTCATAAAAACATACTCTGAGTAAGCAGACTGCCACAAAAGGAAATTGCTGGTGCGCAGTTCACCGGAAGGACGGATGATCAGTTCGGGATCCGGTACATCCGCAGAATACATATAAGTGGACAACAGCGGATCGGTCAGGTCCTCCGGTGTATACTTGCCTGCTGCCACATCCCTGGCAAATGCCTGGGCTGCTTTTACGATCTCATCTCTGCCACCGTAATTCAGACAAAAGTTTACCTGCACACCTTCATATCCGGCAGAGCGCTCCTGCGCATCGTGGCACAGTTTTTGCAGTTCTGGAGATAGCTGACTCAGGTCACCGAAAAACTTAAAGCGGACGTGGTTTTTCTCCATATCCACAAGTGCTTCCTGCAGATACTTTCCCAGCAGTTTCATAATCCCACTGACTTCCTCTGCAGGCCGTCTCCAGTTTTCTGTAGAGAAGGCATAAACCGTCAGGTATTCCACACCCAATGTTCTACAGTAATTAGCAGTACGGCGAAAGGCTTCTGCGCCTGCAGCGTGCCCTGCTGTACGGGGAAGACCACGCTTTTTTGCCCAGCGACCATTGCCATCCATAATGATCGCAATATGTCTGGGCATATTTTTCTCTGTTGCTTTCTGTGCCATATTGATCCCCTTTATACTAGCATATTGGGGGCGCAAGCGCCCCCAACAATAAAGTCCGAATTAAATGGACATCAATTCTTTTTCCTTGGCTGCCAGTGCTTCGTCAGCCTTCTTGATATACTTATCCAGAATATCCTGCAGATCCTTTTCGGCCTTCTTCTGGTCGTCCTCGGTAATTTCAGAATTCTTCTTCAGTTTCTTGATATAATCCATACCGTCGCGGCGGATATTACGCATTGCGACTTTGGCTTCTTCTGCGTACTTTTTGACCTGTTTGGTCAGTTCTTTACGACGCTCCTCGGTCAGTTGCGGGAATACCAGACGAATGACTTTACCATCATTTTGGGGGTTGATGCCCAGATCGCTCATCTGGATCGCCTTCTGGATCTCCTTCAGCAAATTGGTATCCCAGGGCTGTACCACCAGGGTGCGTGCATCCGGTGTAGAAATCGTGGCAACGCCGTTCAAAGGTGTCTCACTGCCATAGTATTCAACAGTAATTCTATCCAGAACCTTTGCGTTGGCACGTCCGGCGCGAACTGCACCAAACTCCTCAGCCAGATGATCCAGGGACTTATCCATTCTCTTGCTATATTCAGTAAAATCTACGCTCATATTATTTTTCCTCCTTAACGATCGTTCCGATTTTTTCGCCGCACACTACGCGGAAGATATTTTCAGGATCTGCCAAAGCAAAGCAGATCAGATTCATATGGTTGTCCATAGCTAAGGTCATAGCGGTCGTATCCGTTGCCTTCAAATGTTTTGCCAGAACTTCGTCATAAGTAAGTTCGTCATATTTGACAGCAGTGGGATCCACATTGGGATCGGCAGAATAGATGCCGTCCACATTCTTGGCCATCAAAATCGCATCGGCCTCGATCTCAACACCGCGCAAAACCGCACCGGTATCTGTCGAGAAATAGGGATTGCCTGTACCGCCTGCAAAGATCACGACCTTGCCTTCATTCAGGTAACGATCTGCCACATCTCTAGTGAAATACTCAGCAAATTTATTCATCTCAACCGCGGTAAGCACACGGGCATCGATGCCGTGATTGCCGAGAGCATCAGCCACAGCAATGGAATTCATTACCGTTGCCAGCATACCCATTGCATCGCCGTGGGAACGCTGCATTTTATCCGCGCCGTCTTTAACACCACGCCAGAAATTGCCGCCACCGATAACGATACCGATCTGAACACCGTGATCGTAGCATTTGCGAATAACACGGCATACGGAATTGATAATATCAAAATTCAAACCGCGATGGGCATCGCCTGCCAAGGCCTCTCCGCTGATTTTCAACAGAATACGCTTGTACTTGATCTGAGCCAAGACAAATCACTCCTCTCTAACATTCTCTATTTTATAATAAGACGAGCGAATTGACAACAACTATTTCGCAAAATCGCAAAATTGTTTTACGAAAATTCATAATCTGCAATTTCTTTTCAAACCGGAGCAGAATATTCCGGTTTACCGGTTGCAAAAAAACGGTTAATGGGTTATAATATTTGCAAATTTTCCAAAGAGAGGATTGATACGATGGCTGAAATTACAGAAAGCAAGAATTTCATCCACGCCTTTATTGAAGAGGATATTGCCGAAGGCGGTCGTTTTGCCGGTCAGACCGTGCATACCCGTTTTCCGCCCGAACCCAACGGCTATCTCCACATCGGTCACTGCAAGGCATTGATCATTGATTTCGGCACTGCCGAAAAATTTGGCGGTCTTTGTAACCTGCGTATGGACGATACCAACCCCACAAAAGAAGATGTGGAGTTTGTGGAGGCGATCAAGGAGGATATCCGCTGGCTTGGCTTTGACTGGGCTGACCGTTTCTACTACGGCTCCGACTACTTTGAAAAAGACTATGAGTATGCTGTAGAACTGATCAAGAAAGGTCTGGCTTATGTCTGTGAACTGACTCCCGATCAGTTCAAGGAGTATCGGGGCGATCTGAACACCCCTGCCATCTCCCCCTACCGTGACAGACCCATTGAAGAAAGTCTGGATCTGTTTGCCCGTATGCGCGCCGGTGAATTTGAGGACAACAAGTACACCCTCAGAGCAAAGATCGACCTGGCATCCGGTAACTTCAATATGCGTGACCCGGTTATTTACCGTATCCGCCATATGCACCATCACCGTCAGGGCGACAAATGGTGCATCTACCCTATGTATGACTTTGCCCACCCCATCCAGGATGCGCTGGAGGGAATCACCCACAGTCTGTGTTCTCTGGAATTTGAGAACCACCGTCCTCTTTATAACTGGGTGGTTGAAAATGTATCTGTCCCCCACCACCCCCGCCAGATTGAGTTTGCCCGGTTGGGTATCGACCACACCGTGCTGTCCAAGCGCAAACTCAGAGCCCTGGTGGAGAACGGCTATGTTTCCGGTTGGGACGATCCCCGTATGCCAACGCTGTGTGGTCTGCGCCGCCGTGGTTATACGCCCAAGTCTATTCGTAACTTCTGTGATCGCGTTGGTGTTGCGAAGTCTCCCAACACCATCGAGTACGGTTTCCTGGAATATTGCCTGCGGGAGGATCTGAATGAGACCGCCGACCGTGTTATGGCTGTCCTGAAGCCTTTGAAACTGACCATCACCAATTACCCGGAAGGTCAGTCTGAGGTATTTGAGGTTGAGAACAACCCCAACGATCCGGATGCCGGCACCCGCCAGGTCACCTTCTCCAGAAATCTTTGGATCGAGGCTGACGATTTCCTGGCCGAGCCCGTACCCAAGTATAAGCGGCTGTATCCGGAAGGACCTGAGTGCCGCCTGAAGGGTGCTTATCTGGTCACCTGCACCGGTTGCGTGAAGGATGAAAACGGCAATGTGGTCGAGGTCCTTGCCACTTATGATCCTGAATCCCGGGGTGGCGATCCTGCCGACGGACGCAAGGTCAAGGGCGCTACTATCCATTGGGTCGATGCAAACAACTGTGTGGACGCAGAGGTTCGTCAGTACAGCAATCTGTTTGACGATGCCGATCCCGATGCTGCCGGCAAGGATTTCCTTGCTTGCCTGAATCCCAATTCTCTGGAAGTGCTCACCGGCTGCAAGGTCGAGATGAGCCTGAAGGACGCCAAGGCACCGGAATCCTATCAGTTTATGCGTCTGGGTTATTTCTGTCCGGACAGCAAGGATTCTTCCCCCGAGCATCTGGTATTTAACCGCTCTGTCAGCCTGAAAGACAGTTTCAAACCCTCTAAATAAGTTTAAGACGGCATCCACCGTATGATGGATGCCGTCTTTTTTAGATAAATTAACGGGGCAGGTATTCCTGCCCCGTTTTATAATTGGGAAATCAGCGAGTCAGCAAAGTGCCCTTCAGGCCGCCTGCGATGACTGCCTTTACCAGGGAACGAACGCTGCGCAATGCTGCTGCCAGGTGGATCTGGCCTTCAGATTCGGAAATCTGCATGCCGTCAACGCTAGAGAAGTACTGTACAGAGTTTGCTGCGTCTGCGCTAACCTCGGAGATCGGGCCCGCATTACCGGTAACGCCGATGCTGCCGCCTGTCACGCCGCCTTCAGCAAAAGCGATTGTGCAACCTGCGGACAGATTCAGTTTTTCAATAACAGGAGCACCGGACAAAGTGACCGCACCTGCTTCTGCGCTGCTGGTGTAAACCTCACCGTTGATGGTGCCGCCAGCGATTGTAAGGTTCTTGCTGCCGTTCAAGTTGATCGCGTTGCCCAGATCGGTAAAGTTACCGCCGTTGATGGTGCCACCGTAAATGTACACCTCAGCGGTAGAGGCATTGCCGTAGATTGCGCCACCCTTCTTATTCAACTCGTTGGTGGAACCGTTGATTGTACCGCCATACATATTGAACTGGGTATATCCGCTCACAACAAGTGCGCCGCCGTGGGCAGAGTGCGCACCGGCATTCAGCGTACCGCTGTACATATTGAAGACACCGACATTGCCTTCTGCACCCTTTTCCAGATAGATAACGCCACCGGTGCTGGTACCGTTAACTCTGGTGTTGGTAAGGATTACATCATACAGATTAAACACTGCGCCGGGCTTCAGATAGACAACGCCGCCGCCATTGCCCTGACCGGTAATCGTACCATTACCGCAAATAGTCAGCTGAGCGCCTTCCAGCAAACGGACAAAACGGTCGTTTGCCATAGGCATATCAATGTTACTGTTGTTCAGATACAGCATTGCCTTTGTGCCGGCTGTCATCTCAACGCCACAAGTAGCGCTGCCTTCTGTATTGATAGACAGAGCGCTGTCCAGTCTGTAGTGGGTGTTGTCAGCCAGTGCTGTGCCGTCAAATACGACCCAAGCCTTTGCATCCGTGGGATCTGCTGCGGTGATCGCATCAATCTCTGTAACAGTCAAGCCGTGGCAGGGACAAACCGCTGTATTGCCGCTGGGTTCCGGAACTGTGGGAGCAGTTGTCTCCTCGGGTACGGAAGGAACAGTAGTCTCTTCAGGTACGGAAGGAACGGTAGTCTCTTCAGGTACCGAAGGAGCAGTGGTCTCCTCAGGTGTGCTGGGTTCGGTGGGCTCCGTTTCCGGAGCCACCTTATTCCAAATCTTATCACCATCGACAGTATCGGAAGTACCGCCGATATCAGCATTTACAACAGATGCGCTGCCGACCAGGTAGACCTTGCCATCCAAAGCATTTGCCAGGTCCGCCTTGTCTGTCAACTGCAGGTTAATGGTTGCGGGATAATCTGCCGCGGGAGTATACGCCAGGATAGCGTTACCGCCATCGTTGTCGGTGATCATACCGCCGGAGATGTTCAGGATCGCAGAGTTGACATAGATGTTATCGCCGTCAAAACCTTCACCGTTGGCTGTGCGATCGATCTTGCCGGTAGTTGCAGTACCGTCCTTGATCGTACCGCCGGTCATAGTGAAGACACGCTCTGCATTGTAACCGTTGATAAACACGTTACCACCGTTGATCGCAGTACCGCCGGAGATCACACCATTGGTCATAGTGGCATTGCCACGAACCATCACGTTACCGCCGTAGGAATTAACAGCGGTGCCGTCCTTGATCTCGCCGCCGTTGATGTTCAGGGTTGTGCTTACCTGGGTGTAGATGTTACCGCCGCCGTTGGTACGGGCAACTGCTCTGTCAGCAACACCGCCAGTGATCACGGCATCGCCGCCAATGGTCAGTGTA
>JAZQGL010000052.1:0-1509 GCA_045540035.1 Faecousia sp. | reverse complement strand
GAACTATGGTGCGATCGCCACCGGCGATCGACCTATTTCTATTCGCTGCGCTCTGCAACACCCCATAGGGGGAGGCAAGGGTCAGCGTGTAAGACGGAGCGATAAACTGCAATTTGCCCGTCTTAAGCAGCGCAGCCGCCGGCTTTCACCGGCGGCTGCGCGCTTCGTTTATAATCTTCCGTTTATTCTCAAGGCATCCCGATATCCTTCCAGCCGGTTACATCGCACTGACCGTAAACATTGTGACCAACCGCCACCACCGTGCCGTCTGACTTCAATCCCACGGTATGATAGGTACCCGCACTGACGGCAACAATATCCCGCCAGCCGGATACATCGCACTGACCGTAACCATTCCAACCGGTTGCCACCACACTGCCGTCCGACTTCAATCCCACAGTATGATTGGCACCCGCACTGACGGCAACAATATCCCGCCAGCCGGATACATTGCACCGTCCTTGTCCATTGTAACCAACCGCCACCACCGTGCCGTCCGACTTCAGTCCCACGGTATGAAGGTCTCCCGCGCTGACGGCAACAATATCCCGCCAGTCGGATACATCGCACTGACCATCCCCATTGTTACCAACCGCCACCACCGTGCCGTCCGACTTCAGTCCCACGGTATAAGCATAGCCAGCGCTGACGGCAACAATATCCCGCCAGCGGCTTACATCGCACTGACCATCCCCATTGTTACCAACCGCCACCACCGTTCCGTCCGACTTCAGTCCCACAGTATGATTGGCACCCGCACTGGCGGCAACAATATCCCGCCAGCCGGTTACATCGCACCGTCCTTGTCCATTGTAACCAACCGCCACCACGGTGCCGTCCGACTTCAGTCCCACGGTGTGCAAGGCACCCGCGCTGACACTATTCGACCGTGCAATTCTTTCCTGCCAGCCGGTCTGCATCCTGCCATCACTGCCAAAATAGTATTTGTTGTTGTCAATCGTCTGCCAGCCGGTCTGCATCCTGCCATCGCTGCCAAAATAGTAGTGCCAGTCGCCGATTTTCTTCCAGCCGGTCTGCATCCTGCCATCACTGCCAAAATAGTATTTGTTGTTGTCAATCGTCTGCCAGCCGGTCTGCATCTTACCGTTGCTGCCAAAATAGTAATGCCAGTCATCAATCTTCATCCAGCCGGTCGCTTTTACTCCCATTTGGTAATAGTAATACTGACCGTTCTTCTCTTTCCAACCGTTGGACATTGCCACGAGAATCACAACAGCCAGAAGGACCGCTCCAAGCAGCAGGAATATCTTCTTTTTTCCGGATTTCGGAGTTGTCTTCAGTTTCTCTGCTGCCCGCTTCTCTGCCTCGCGCTTCTCTGCTTCGAGTCTCTCCGCTTCCAGTCTTTCTGCTTCGCGCCGTTCTGCTTCCAGTCTTTCCGCTTCGCGCCGTTCTGCTTCCAGTTTTTCCGCTTCGCGTCTCTCGGCTTCCTTTCGCTCTGCTTCCCGCTTTGCGGCTTCTCTCTCTGCGTCCGTCTCCTCCGGCTGGACG
>JAZQGL010000051.1:0-7581 GCA_045540035.1 Faecousia sp. | reverse complement strand
CGGGGTCTTGACCCCGCCGCTAAAAACACACTGCTACCAACGGCGGGGCCAAGGCCCCGCCCTACAATTGCGTTGCTTGAAACGGCTCGATAAGCAGAAATTTATTTCGGTTTTGCGCCTTCGGCAATGTCCAAAATCGCCTGCCCCAGTATTTCCACCGCCAGCAACGCCTCCTGACGGGTATTGCCCGCCGACCCCACCTCCACGATCAACGCACCGGAGGAAAGATCCTGATTGAACCGCTGGGAACGAAAACTGATAGGTCGGCAAATGCCCGGAGCGTTTTTCTCCAGTTGGGCGTGGAGTTTTACCGCCAATGACATATTTTCCGGCCAGTGGGGATGGGTAAGCCCGCTGGCATCCGTACCTACCACCATCATCAGTTGCGCCACCGTTTTTTCTGCCACCTTCGCCGTAAATTTCATTTGCTCGCCCTGGCTGTCCTCCACCGCATCCCGGTGGATATCCAGCACCAGTTGCACAGTAGGATATTTTTCCAGCAGCGCTGCCACGCTCTCCCGGGAATTGTTATAAGAATCGGTGTAGGAGGGGTAATCGTGAAGGGTTCTGTCGTGAATGGCGTGGATGCCGCCCATTTCCAGCACCTGCACCAGCCGATCACCCACCGACACCACATTGTAGCCCACATCTCTGGTGCGATAGGAAGAAGACTCCTCATAATCCTCGGTTTTTTCATAACTCTCCGTGCCGTGGGTATGCACGATCAGCACCGTAGGCGCCGATTGCTTCAAGTCCCAGGAAAGGGTGCGTGTCAGATAATCCTCCACATCCGCATCGTAACCGCAGACGCTGTTGACCTCCACCAGATCCGCATCCTCCGGGGCAAACACCGCCTGAATGCCCTCCGGCGGCGGCGTTATCTGCACCGCAGGGGGCTGGGTTTCGGAGGGCGGTTCTGTGGCTGTCTGTGTGGGCTCCGGCGTGCCGGGACGGATCACATACCCCGTCCCCAAATACAGCAGCAGGGAAGCCGCCTCCGGGGTAGTCAGTACATTGGCGATCATTTCCATTACACCGCCGCCCAGCAACCGCAGCAACAAAATACAGACCACCGCCACGGCTGCATATTTACGGTGTTTTTGTTCCAATCTCATCAAGGTCCTCCTAAAAGCAAAAAGAGCGCGGTGTGAAGCACCGCGCTCTCTCTCTTTATTCCGGTTTCTTCCGCCATTTCGGCCGTGTCTGCAATTCTATTCGCAGATTTTGAAAAAACATTTTTAACAGTTCTCCGCATTCTTCCTCACGGATCCCTTTTTCCACCTGGGGGTGGTGATTAAACGCCATAGAAAACAGATCGCACACCGAACCGCAGGCGCCGCATTTGGCATCTGACGCACCATAGACCACCCGGGGGATCCGGGCATTGACAATGGCTCCGGCGCACATAGGACAAGGCTCCAATGTGACATAGAGCGTACACGCCCAAAGCCGCCAGCCGCCCAACGTTTTGCAGGCCTCGGCGATCGCCTCGATCTCCGCGTGACCCAGGGCTGTTTTACCGGTCTCCCGCCGGTTGCGTCCACGGCCTACGATCTTGCCGTCACAGACGATCACACAGCCCACCGGCACTTCCCCTTCCGCTGCCGCTTCCCGGGCAAGTTCCAGCGCCGCATCCATATAAGTAAGATCATCCATAGCCTGTCCCTCTCTTTCTCACAATGCCCATTTTACCATACCTGCCCCGTATTCGTCAAATCCCGGCTTGAAGCGCAAGCGCGCTTCACCGCGACTCGCACAGCCGCGTCAGAGAATCATTACGCATCCTGCTTTGCCCGGTATCGAAAAGATACGCTTTTCCAACGATATTAGGCATCGCGATACCGAGTTACCCCCCAAGAGTGTGGCGATTATATTTAACGATCGTAACGAGTTGTCTGCAGGCACTGCCTGCTCGATAAATTGGAATTTGGTTGTCCTGACTATAGCACAGCCCAGGCGAAAAACCCTAGGGAATTTCGCTGTATGTTTTTCGTGTTTCCGGAACTTGCATTGGGGCTTTTGGAATGTTATAATGGGAAATAATGTTTTTTAGGAGTTTTATATGAAAACTTTATTGCATATCTGCTGCGCACCCTGCGCCAACCAATGCATCGAGGTGCTGCGCTTCGATAAATTTGAGGTCACCGGCTTTTGGTATAACCCCAATATCCACCCCTTTACCGAATACCGCGCCCGCCGGAACACCCTGCGGGAGTACGCCCCTACCATTGACCTGCCGCTGATCGAGAACAACGATTACGCCCTGCGTCCTTTTATAAGAACCGTGGCTGAGGATATCGCAAACCGCTGTGAAAAATGCTATGAAATGCGGCTGTTTGAGGCGGCAAAGCAAGCCAAAGAAGGCGGCTTTGACAGTTTTACTTCTTCGCTGTTTATCAGCCCTTACCAAAACCACGAACTGATGCGCGAAACTGCACAGCGGGCGGCTATGGAATACGGCGTGGAGTTTCTGTACCGGGATTTCCGTCCTTATTTCAAAGCCGGTCAGGAAAAAGCCCGGGAACTGGGCTTTTATATGCAAAAGTACTGCGGCTGCGTTTTCTCTGAAGAAGAGCGCTACCTGAAAGCCAAAAAAATCATCCCCTGAGGTAATGTTATGGAATTTCAATTTGTAGCCCCCTGCCTGTTTGGTCTGGAGGGCATTGCCGGCGACGAACTGCGCCGGCTGAATATGGAAAATGTCCGGGTAGAGGACCGGCGGGTACTGTTCACCGGCGACTCCGCAGCCCTGGCAAAAGCCAACATCTGCATCCGTACTGCCGAGCGCATTATGATCGTGCTGGCGCAGTTTGAGGCAAAGACATTTGAAGAACTGTTTCAGGGTGTCTATCACGCCAATCTGGAGGATTTTATTCCGCAGGACGGCCAGTTTCCCGTAAAGGGACACTGCTTGAACAGCCAACTGATGAGCGTGTCCGACTGTCAGGCCATTATCAAAAAGGCCGCCTCCAAGCGTCTGGGCGAAAAGTACGGGATCAACTGGCTGCCGGAGACCGGCATCAAATTCCAACTTCATTTCACCATTCTCAACGACAAAGTCACCCTTTCTCTGGATACCTCCGGTCAGGGTCTGCACAAGCGGGGCTACCGGGCTGTGGGCAACGATGCTCCTCTGCACGAAACATTGGCTGCCGGTATGATCGAACTGGCAAAGTTCCGGGGCAAAGACTTTTTCTGGGATCCTTTCTGCGGCTCCGGCACCATTCCCATTGAAGCCGCCCTCATCGCCAAGAACCGGGCGCCGGGCTTGACCCGCCACTTTGCCGCCGAGGAATTTCCCTGGGTGGAAAAGAATGTATGGCAGCAGGCAAAAGACGAGGCGCGGGACAAGGAATTTAACGGACAGTACCGGATTCTGGGTTCCGACAGCGACCCTGCCTGCGTTTCCTTAAGTTTTGCCAACGCCCGGAAAGCCGGCGTTTCCGATTGCGTCACCTTCAAAGACGGCGACGCCACCAAAATGAGCCTGCCTGCGGAAAGCGGTATTATCGTCTGTAATCCGCCCTACGGCGAGCGTATGATGGAACAGCACAGCGCCCAGCGGCTTTACAGCGCATTGGGACGCCACTTAAAATTTGCCAACCAGTGGAAGAAATATGTGATCACCTCCGAGCCGGAGTTTGAGCATTGGTTCGGTCGCCGGGCTGACAAGAAACGCAAGTTCTACAACGGCAAAATCAAGTGCGACTACTATATGTTTACAGATTACACACGCAAGAAAAAATAATTATGAATTAAGAACTTGGGAGACAGATATATGACCCATATTTTTATTATCAACCCGGCAGCCGGCAGTTATGACCGCACAAAGGAATATACCCAAAAAATCCAGACGGTCTGCCAAAGCCGGGGACTTGATTACCGGATCGAAGTTTCTGCCTGCCCCGGCGACTGTGAGCGGATCGCCCGGGAAGCCGCACAGACCGGTCAGGATGTGCGCCTGTACGCCTGCGGCGGTGACGGCACGCTGAACGAGGTAGTTGCCGGCGCAGCCGGTTACGATAACGCGGCGGTCACCGTTTTTTCCGGCGGCAGCGGCAACGATTTCGTAAAAATATTCGATGCGCCGGAGGCGTTTTTCGATCTGGAGCGATTGCTGGATTGTCAGGAAACCGCCTTCGATCTGGTGCGCTGCAACGACCGCTACAGCCTGAATATCTGCTCTGTAGGTCTGGACGCCCGCATCGGCACCGATGTTTCCAACTATAAGCGGCTGCCTCTGCTCAGCGGTTTCCGGGCGTACGCGCTGTCCACCGTGGTCAATCTGCTGCGCAAGATCTCCGAGCATTATGTAGTAGAGATTGACGGCAATACATATGACGGCGAATTCACCTTTGTCTGCGCCTGCAACGGCCGCTACTACGGCGGCGGTTTTAACCCCGTTCCGGAGGCGGATCCCACCGACGGAAAACTGGATATCCTTCTGGTGAAAAAGGTGACGCTGCTGCAGGTTCCCGGCATCATCGGCAAATACAAAAACGGCAGATACAAGGAACTGAACACCCTTGTGGACCATTTCCTCACCGACCGGGTGGTTATTCGCTGCGACAAGCCGACCCCCATCAACTTAGACGGCGAACTGATGACCGCGGAAACCATTGACATCCGCATTGCCGATGAAAAGTTGCGGTTTTTCTACCCCAGGGGACTTGTGTGGAGCAAAAAAGTTCCCGCTGCACCATTATAAAAAGGAGGGGATACTGTGGGCAATTGTGTGATCTTCTGTGCCGGTGAATTTGACGGCCTTGTACAGCCGATCAGCGAAAACGATCTGGTTATCGCCGCCGACGGCGGCCTGGCGCACATGCAAAAACTGGGCATCCGGGCAGACCGCGTTTTAGGCGATTTCGATTCTCTGGGCTATGTCCCGGAAGATGCCTGCGTATTCCCGGTAGAAAAAGACGATACCGATGCTATGCTGGCGGTGCGAATGGGTCTGGATGCCGGCTGTAGACAGTTTTTCCTCTATGGCAGTCTGGACGGTCCCCGGTTGGACCATACCGTCGCCAACTTCCAAACCCTGCAGTTTTTGGCAGACCGTGGCGCAAAAGGTTACCTCATCGGCAAGACCCAGATCGCTACCGTTATCAAAAACGGCAGCCAAACCTTCCCGGCAGAAATGGAAGGTATCTTATCCGTATTCTGTATGGGGCAAGACGCGTCTGGCGTCACCTTGCAAAACCTGAAATACACCTTGCAGGAAGGCACGCTTTCCGCAGGCTTTCCCTTAGGTGTCAGCAATCATTTCATTGGCAAGGACTCTGTCATTTCCGTAAAAAACGGCAGTCTGCTGGTGATCTTTGAAAAGCAGACACCCTTCGTCTGACAGGAGATTTCGCCGTGAAATATGTAAAACAGTTTCTGATCATTCTTGCCTATACCGCATTGGGTCAACTGCTGGCAAATCTGATCCCACTGCCTATTCCCGCAGCGATCTACGGATTTTTACTGCTGTTTCTTTCCCTGTGTTTTGGTCTTTTGAAGCCGGAACACATCACCGAGACCGCCCATTTCCTCATAAATCTTCTGGGGCTTCTGTTTGTCGCCCCTGCAGTAAATCTGCTGGCTTACTACAAAGTGATCGCGCCCTCTCTTGTGCCGATCTGCATCATTCTACTCTCCACCACCCTGATTTCCTTTGCTGTAGCCGGTCTGGTGACCCAAGGGCTTCGGAGAAAGGGGGATCGCAATGGCTGAGTTTTTGCAGAGCATCTCTCTTTTCCCACTGGCAATTACGATCGGGGCATATCAGATCGGTCTGTGGTGTCAGAAAAAAGCAAAGACACCCCTTTGCAATCCCATTCTGATCGGCGCGATCCTGGTGATCGGCGTACTGCTGCTTACCGGTTATCCCAACGAAAGTTACCAAAAGCATATCACCGCCTTTTCCTGGCTGGTGACCCCCGCCACTGTCTGTCTGGCGCTGCCCCTTTACAACCAACTGAAAATACTTAAGAATAATCTTCTTGCCATTGTCACCGGTATTGTGGCGGGTATGCTGGCTTGTACCGTATGCGTTTTGCTGCTGTGCCGCGTGTTTGCGCTGGAGGATACGATCACGATCTCTCTGCTTCCCAAATCCGTCACCGCCGCCATTGGCGTGATCTTGTCGGAACAAAACGGCGGCATCGGGTCTTTAACCGCCGCTTCCATCAGCATCACCGGCATTATCGGCAGTCTGTTTGGTTCCGGTCTTTGCAAAATTCTGCGCATTACCGACCCCATCGCCCAGGGTGTCGCCTTCGGCACAGCATCCCACGTCATCGGCACTTCCCGGGCAAATGAATTGGGGGATCTGCAGGGTGCTGTCAGCAGCCTTTCTCTGGCGGTGGCCGGCGTCCTGACCGCATTTATCTTCCCCCTGTTCCTGCTGCTGATATAGTTGCCAGTTAATGTGTCTGCTTTGCTGACTATTTCAATCATTTTCTGAAAGAAAATACCGAAACTATCAACTGTCAACTATCCACTGTCAACTCTCATATCTGCACTGCAAGTCAGAGTTTATAATCTCCCGCAATCATCGCTCCTTTCCTGCGGAAAGGGGCGATTTTTTATATTTTTAATCACTTTCCCCAAAATCCCCCCGCGGGGGATATTATTTTCGTCGAAATTAGGGCAAATCACCAATTGACAATGGACAAGCAAACGAGTAGAATAATACTGATATACTAGCGCCCGTATGCAAATACGGGTTCCAGAAATCTAAAATTAGGAGGAACCAAGATTGAAGGATTGGGCATTCACAACAACAATCGAGGAGATGGAAGAAGCCACCAATACCTTGCTGGAAAACGGCAAGAAGGTCGGCGCTGACACCTGGCAGCAGCGTGTTAAGAACCAAACTCCTCACTGTGGCTTCGGCGAAGCAGGTACTTGCTGCCGGATCTGCTCCATGGGTCCCTGCCGCATCACTCCCAAGGCACCCCGTGGTATCTGCGGCTGCGATGTTCATGGCATCGTCGCCCGTAACTACCTGCGCTTTACCGTTGGCGGTACTGCTGCACACTCCGACCACGGTCGTGAGATCATGCACACGCTGCACCAGACCAGAGAGGGTGGCAACTACACCGTTAAGGATCCCGAAAAACTGCTGCGCATCGCTGCAGAGTGGGGTGTAGAGACCGAAGGCAAGGACATCTACGAACTGGCTCACGAAATGGCTGAGATCGGCCTGCTGGAGTACGGCTTCCCCTTCGGTACCCAGAAGTTTGCAAAGCGCGCTCCCGAGCATACACAGAAACTGTGGGACGAGGCTGGCATTACTCCCCGGGCTATCGACCGCGAGATCGCTACCGCTATGCATATGACCCATATGGGTTGTTCTTCTCTGCCGGAGGCACTGATCCGTCAGTCTCTGCGTGCAGGTCTTAGCGACGGCTGGGGCGGTTCTATGATGGGTACTGAGTTCTCCGATGTTATGTTCGGCACTCCCAAGCCCATCGACACCGAGGCAAACATCGGTGTTATGGAGAAGGAAAACGTAAACATCGTTGTTCACGGTCACGATCCTTCCCTGTCTGAAATGATCGTTCACTACGCAAACGACCCTGAGATGATCGC
>JAZQGL010000050.1:0-3716 GCA_045540035.1 Faecousia sp. | reverse complement strand
GGGAATCAGTCCCCTTGACTAGGATACTGCACCGTCAAAATGTATATTATCACAGAATTATTGAATATACAAGTATTATTTCATTTTCTGCATATTTTTCCACTATTCTTATTTGCAAGAAAGCCACGCAACTGCGTGGCTTTTTAAAACTCATCCGGAATTGGTTTTGTGACACCGGTACGCCGTGCTTTATCCAGTCCGCCCGTCATATGTCCTTCTTTGTCCTGGGCAAACTTAGCGCGGCGAATAATATCTTCGCCGAATTTATCCCGCAAAGCATCCACTGTCTCGTCTAACCGCAATTTACGCTCATACTGCACAGGCGTCATATCTGAGAACAGATCATATTGCTGATAAGGCTCTGTTGTCAATCTTGTCACCTGAACACCCAATTGACGCAAAGGAGTCTGCCCATCCCAGGCCTTATCAAACACACTGCAAGCCACATTAAACAGTTCTGATGTAATATTCGTAGCGCCATGCAGCAGTGTTTGGTGCGTAAAATGCCGGAATTCATTGGTACGCAGATGTACAGAAACGCACCTGCCGCATTTGTTATCTTTACGCATTCGGGCAGCCACCGTCTCACACAGACTTAAAATAACCTGATAAGCGCCTTCACGGGTAACCACATCTTTGGCAGTCGTTGTCGAATTGCCATACCCCTTATTCTCTGCCGGTTCCGGCGTAACCATATCCGCATTGCGTCCATTGGCAAAATGCCATACAGTCTCGCCGTGCTTTCCCAATTTCTTACGCAACAATGACATCTCTGCAGCAGCCAGTTCACCAATTGTATAAATACCCATTTTCTTCAATTTTTCTTCCGTCGCAGGACCTACCAAAAACAGATCCCGCACCGGCAGTGGCCACATTTTTTCTTCCATTTCTTCCGGAAACAATGTGTGTACCTTGTTGGGCTTTTCAAAGTCACCTGCCATTTTCGCCAATAATTTATTGGTCGACACGCCTATATTAACTGTGAAACCAAGTTCCTCCCATATTCGCTGACGCATCTGCTCTGCTGCCAGTCTGGGTGCGCCGAAAATTCGCTCAGTACCCGTCATATCCACCCAGGCTTCATCAATTGAATACTGCTCTACCTGCGGGCTGAATTGCCGCAGCATCTCCACAAAATGTCTGGATGCCTCCACATATAAACCGTAATCCGGCGGCGCAACCACCAAATCCGGACATTTTTCCAATGCCTGAAACAAAGGTTCTCCGGTTTGTATTCCAAGTTTTTTCGCCGGCGTACTCCGGGCCAGAATAATACTGTGCCGGGATGCTTTATCCCCGGCGATCACCGACGGGATATCCCGTAGATCCAGGGTATCTCCTAACACTTTCACCCGGTATGCTGCTGTCCAGGAAAGAAATGCGCTGTTGGCATCCACGTGAAAAACAATCCTCTGCGTCATATCAATACACCTTCCTGAGCATAGACCAACTGTGGCTGCGAATGGTGTATTTCAGTTCAAACAACCATTCCTTTCCCCGTACAGTGGCACGGCATAAAAACACATGCGCCTCCACGCCTACATACTGAACCGCCCTGCTGTTAACAACTTCCTCAATATCCACGCGCAACAACTGATGCTGCTCATCTTCTACACGAACCCTAAGGGGCCGAATATCACCGTTTGCACTGCAAATTGCAATTACATCAACCGGACAATTATTTTGTTCCACAGCAGACCCCTCCATCCTTTTTCTTTATTATAGTACATTTGTTCGTATTTAGCAAGAGGAATTTTATGGTTGTGTCTCCCCGTTTTCTTTGCTATAATGCATACAAAAGGAGGGGTTCTATGCTGAAATATCCCTGTCTTGTGCTGGATCACGATGATACCGTTGTACAAAGCGAATCCACCGTCAACTACCCATACTTTTGCTATATTCTGGATAAGTTCCGTCCCGGAACAACCATTTCTTTGGAAGAGTATATAAAAAACTGTTTTGACCCCGGTTTTGCCGAGATGTGCCGTCAGAAATTCCAGTTTACAGAAGCAGAATTAGAAGAAGAGTTTATCGGCTGGAAGGCATATATCCGCACACACATCCCCGATCCCTTCGCTGGCATCGCCGAACTGATCCATCACCACAAGCGTGAGGGTGGCATTCTCTGTGTTGTCTCTCACTCTGCCGAGGAAAACATCACTCGTGACTACCAAAAGCATTTCGGTATTTTGCCGGACGATATATTCGGCTGGGATCTTCCCGAACACCAGCGCAAGCCCAACCCCTACCCGCTGCAGCAGATCATGGCAAAGTATCATCTTGCGCCTGCGCAACTCCTTGTTATCGATGATATGAAACCTGCTTATGAAATGGCAAGTAAAGTCGGTGTGCAAACCGTGTTTGCTCAGTGGGGTAAGAAGAATTCTCCCGATATCTGCAAACAAATGCGTGAACTATGTGACTTCACATTCAGTACACCGAAAGACCTGGAAGATTTTCTCTTCCGCGTATAAATCACTTGACAATTATGCTATAATACTGAACTGAGGAGGTGGTACATTTGGAAAAAGCAAACATCCGTGTTATGGCACGAAACCGGGAAGCTTATCACGAATATTTCGTGGAAGAAGAAATGGAGGCCGGCATTGAACTGTGTGGCACGGAAGTAAAATCCATCCGTCAAGGCACTTTGAATTTAAAAGACGCCTGGTGCGGTATCAAAAACGGTGAACTGCTGTTAAACCAGATGCACATCTCCCCTTACGAGCAGGGCAACCGTTTTAATCCGGATTCCAAACGTGTCCGCCGCCTTTTGATGCACCGACGGGAGATTATGCGCCTTTTAGGAAAAGTCAAGCAGGACGGATACTCGCTGATTCCTCTGTCTGTTTATTTCAAAGGCAGCAGAGTGAAAGTAAAGGTTGGACTGTGCAAAGGTAAAAAACTGTATGATAAACGACAATCTGCTGCTGAGCGCGATGCAAAGCGCCAGATTGACCGGGCAATGAAAGAGAGGTATTGATTATGAATCCTACATTTAAGATCACAATGGAGAACGGCAGCGTTATGGAGGGTGAACTGTATCCCGAAATCGCGCCTCAGAGTGTTTATAACTTTATCGATCTGGCTAACCACAACTACTATGACGGCCTGATCTTCCACCGTGTTATCCCCGGATTTATGATCCAGGGCGGTTGCCCCGAGGGTACCGGTATGGGCGGTCCCGGCTATTGCATCAAGGGTGAATTTTTCTATAATGGTGTCAAGAACGAGTTGAAGCATAAGCGCGGCGTCCTGTCTATGGCACGCAGCCAATCCCCCAACTCCGGCGGCAGTCAGTTCTTTGTGATGCACGCCGATGCCAAACACCTGGACGGTCAGTACGCTGCTTTCGGCAAGGTCACTTCCGGTTTGGAAGTTATCGACGCAATTGCATCTGTGCAGACCAACTATCAGGACCGTCCTTTGGAAGATCAGAAGATCGCATCCATTACCGTAGATACACACGGAGAAACTTATCCTGAACCCAAAAAACTCCCCGATCCCTACGGCAGATTTTAAGTAACGCCCCGTAAGGGCGGTAAACCCGCCCTTACGGTACACCATATGGGGGTGTACTGGTTTCGACGGGGGTAGTGAGGCTGGAATAGCGGGCCGTGGCACCTGACCACGATAAAACGGGTAACTTTTAAATTTAACTGACAACAATACTGTTGCTCTGGCTGCCTAATTAGGCGCCCATCCGCCCCGGAAGG
>JAZQGL010000049.1:0-3363 GCA_045540035.1 Faecousia sp. | reverse complement strand
AGGGACCGGCCTTCGGACGGTCCGTAATAAAATCAAACCTCGATGGGTCGATTTTATTCAAAATATGCTAACAATCTATTATTTTTCGCCCATCGAGGTCGAAAAATAATTCGGACCGTCGAGGACGCCGGTCCCTACAATGCATATCCGGAACCGCTCGATAAATGGGAATTTGTTTGTGCATTTTGTATCACTTTACTAAAGTAAAGCGGTAAATCAGCGCCGTCAATTGTGAAAACCTACAAAATGGGAATTTTTTGCAAAAAAGTACTTTACAACTTTAGTTCGATAAAGTATAATGAGGCCATCAACCACCCCGGTACACCGGGACAAGAAAGGAAAATGAGTTATGAAAAAGTTAGTCGCATTGTTATTGGTTATGGTTATGGCTTTTGGCCTTGTCGCTTGCACCGCTGCTCCTCAAGGTAACAATCAGACGGATCCCGCTCCTTCCGATACTGCCGGAACCACCGAAGGTACCGAGGGTACGGAAGCAAAGGATACCACCAAGACCATCGTCGTTGGCTACACCATTTACGAGCCTATGAACTACTTTGACGAGCAGGGCGAACTGGTCGGCTTCGACACCGATCTGGCAAAGGCTGTTTTCGGCAACCTGGGCTACGAGGTCCTCTTCCAGGAGATCGACTGGGCAAGCAAGTACACCGATCTGGACTCCAACACCATCGATTGCGTTTGGAACGGCTTCACCTGCAACACCGCTGACGATGACGGCATCCTCCGCAGCGAAAAGGTCGACTTCTCCTACAACTATATGGAAAACCGTCAGGTCATCGTTTGCAAGAAGGACGCAGGCATTGCTTCCGCTGCAGATCTTAGCGGCAAGTTGGCTGCTGTTGAAAGCGGCTCCGCCGGCGAGTCCTACGCAAAGACTTTTGAAGGCGTCAATGTAAAGGGCTTCCTGAAGCAGACCGATTGCCTGTTCGAGGTCAACGCAGGCACTGCTGATTTCGCAGTTCTGGACGCACAGCTGGCAAAGAGTTACGCCGGCAAGGGTGACTACGAGAACATCGTCATCGTCGACGAACTGTCCAGCGAGGTTGAATACTACGCCATCGGCTTCAAGAAGGGCAGCGAACTGACCGCTCAGGTCAACGCACAACTGGAAGCACTGGCTGCCGACGGCACCATTGCAAAACTGGCAGAAACCTACGGCGTTTCCAACACTGCCATTACCGATTTCTCTGACCAGAAATAAAAAATAATACGCAGTGGGGCTTTGCCCCACTGCGTACCGTTTGGAGATAAAACTATGTCGTTCTTAGAAGTTACGGCTTTCCTGTTCGACGGCTTTCTGATATCTCTGCTGATCTTTGCGGTGACGCTGCTGTGCGGCGCACCGCTTGGTCTGCCTATAGCATTCTGCTCTATGAGCCGTTTCAGGATCGTAAAAGCCATTTCAAAAGTGATCGTCTGGATCGTCCGCGGCGTGCCGCTGATGCTGCAGATCTTCATTATCTATTATGTTCCGGGTCTGCTGTTCGGTAAGCCGATCTTCAGCCAGTTAGACCGCTACTTTTTCATCAACTATCAAATAAACGATGCAGGCCGTATCATTGCGGTGCTGATCGCATTTTCACTGAACTACGCCTGCTATTTCTCCGAGATCTACCGGGGCGGCATCGAGAGCATCTCCCGGGGTCAGTATGAGGCGGGCTATGTGCTGGGTCTGACCAAGTCCCAGATCTTCCGAAAGATCATTCTTAAGCAGGTGATCCAGCGGATCGTGCCGCCTATGTCCAACGAGATCATTACCCTGATCAAGGACACCGCCCTGGCCAACTGTATCATCGTCTGTGAGATCATTAAAAACGCCAAGGAACTGGCAGCCACCAAGGCATTGGTATGGCCGCTGTTCTACACCGGTGTATTTTACCTGATATTCGTAGGTTTCCTGACCATTGTGTTGGGTCGTTTGGAGAAAAAACTCAGTTATTTCAGGAGTTAATATGTTACTAGAGGTTAAAAACATAAAAAAATCCTTCGGTAAGACCCAGGTTTTGAAGGGTGTCAGTTTCTCCCTGGAAAAGGGGCAGGTACTTGCCATCATCGGCTCTTCCGGCAGCGGCAAGACTACGCTGCTGCGCTGTCTGAACTTTTTGGAGACACCGGACAGCGGCGACATCCTTATAAAGGGCAATTCCCTGCTGGGCGAAGGTGCGCTGACAGATAAGCAGGTCCGGGAGAACCGGCTGCATTTTGGTCTGGTCTTTCAGAATTTCAATCTGTTTCCCCAGTACAATGCTTTGCAAAATGTGACCCTTGCACCCACCCTTCTGAAGACCGGGACACCGGAACAAATCGACCGGCAGGGTCGGGCATTGCTGGATCAGGTGGGTCTTTCCGACAAACTGGAAAACTACCCCTACCAGTTATCCGGCGGACAGCAGCAGCGGGTTGCCATCGCCCGTGCGCTGGCATTGCAGCCGGAGGTGCTGTGTTTTGACGAGCCCACCAGCGCTCTGGATCCGGAGCTGACCGGCGAAGTGCTGCGGGTCATCCGGGGCTTAAAAAACAGCGACAACACCATGATCGTGGTGACCCACGAAATGGAATTTGCCCGGAGCGTTGCCGATGTGGTCATTTATATGGCTGACGGCGTCATTGAGGAAATGGGCACACCGGAAGAACTGTTCGGCAATCCTCAAAGTGAGAAAACAAAGGCATTTCTGCGTGGCGCAGAGTCCTTTTAAGGAGAATGGGTATGGATAAGAAAAACGAGAAAATCGAGGAATTATTCCGCTTGATCGTGGATCTTGATAATATGGCAGATTGCCGGGCGCTGTTTGACGATCTTTGCACCCGGAAAGAACTGGAAAAAATGGCAGAGCGGATCTATGCCGCCAAACTGCTGTTGGAGGGCAACACCTACAACCAGGTAATGGCACAATCCGACATTTCCTCTGCCACATTGAGCCGGGTTTCCCGGTGTGTCCAGTACGGCAAGGGCTATTCCAAAGTTTTGAAATAAAAGAAAAGCCTGCACGGGTTTCCCGGTGCAGGCTTTTTATTTGATTTACAGGAGGCTCAGCTCGGTGCCAAGACCCTTTTCTTTGGCGATCTTCAGAACTTCAAAGCCCAGGGCGATATCCTGCAGGGCAATACCCAGGTTGGAATTAACGATAATCTCCTCATCGTTTTCACGGCCGGGCTTGACGCCGTTGATGATCTCACCCAGCTGGGCATAGGGCGCTTTCATATCCTCGGTGTAGTACTTGGTGGGGCCGAACATGTAGTTGTGATACTGGTTCCAATCGTCCACAACGAACTTGGAGGCACCCTTGAGGAATGCCAAAGGCCAGCCGTTGCAATGGACGGGCAGCACCAGCGCGCCGGGCTTTA
>JAZQGL010000048.1:0-2741 GCA_045540035.1 Faecousia sp. | reverse complement strand
TTGACAGTTGATAGTTGATAGTTGACAGTTGTGGTATTTTCTTTCAGAAAATAATTTAAATAGTCGGCTTTGCCGACACAATAACTGTCAACTGTACACTGTCCACTGTCAACTATTTATCGAGCAACTGCTCGATAAATTGAAATTTAAAGAGGTGATAAGATGGAATTGGACGCGCTGGTGCAGAAGGTTCTTGGAAATATTTTTGTGCCACTGGAGGCATCCGGACGGCACGTGCATATCACAAAAGAGCAGGCGCAGATCCTTTTTGGTCACGGTCTGACGCCGAAGCGCCCCCTTTCCCAGCCGGGGCAGTATTTGGCCAATGAGCGTGTCACCGTAGTCGGACCGAAAGGAAAATTTGAGAATGTGGCGGTACTTGGTCCGGAGCGAAGCGAAGCCCAGGTGGAGATATCCCTGACCGATGGCAGGTCTTTGGGGCTGACGCCGCCGGTGCGGCTGTCCGGAAAAACAGAGGGAAGCCCCGGTGCAACGCTGATGGGTCCTGCGGGTTCTGTGACCCTGGACCGGGGCGTTATTGCTGCCCAGCGGCACATTCATATGACACCGGAGGACGCAGCCCGTTTCGGGGTAAAGGACAAGCAGGTGATCCGCCTGCAGACCTACACCAAAAGACCCACGATCTTTGATGATACGGTGGTCCGTGTAAGTAAGGACTTTGCCACTTTTGTCCACCTGGACTATGACGAAGCCAACGCCTGCGGGTACGAACCCGGTGATCTGGGGAGGATAGTAGTATGAAAGCGCTTTTGATCGGTGACACGCCGGGCTGCGATCTGGGTTATACCTACGTCCGGGAAGGGGATCACGATGCGGTGGTCATCGGGTCTTTGCCCCTTTCCGGGCTACTGTGTTTTTCCTGCGATCCGGTGCTGGAGGCGCTGGCTGCCGGTAAGCAGGTGATTTTGTATGAACCGGGTCTGCCGGAGGCGAAAGGCAGCCGGGGGCTGTCGGCAGCGCTGGCGCCCCGCCGCCGGGAACTGAAAAACTGGGGCGTGGTCTTTACGGACGGTGGGCAGAAAAAACTGATTACTGCCCAGACGGCACGGGATCTGCTGGCGTCCGGAAAACGGCCTGCTCCCGGCGCAGTACTGACACCGTTGGCAAAGGAGATATTGGAAACGTGAAAATTGGAACAGTAAAAGGGGCAATTTGGGCCACACGGAAAGCCCCCTGTCTGCAGGGACAGATTTTTCTGGTGGTGGATACACTGGGCGGCACATTGGTGGCGGCAGACCACGTTGGCGCAGGTACTGGGGATCGGGTACTGCTGGTCACCGGTACACCGGCTGCAAAATTTTCTATGGAAGCGCCGGTGGATGCGGCCATCGTAGCCATCATCGATCCGGAGAAGTAAGAACGGGAGGAAGTGTATGTCTGTCCACGAAATACTGATCGCAGTGATGGCGGTGTTTGCTGCGCTGGGAGCCCTTGACCGGATCTTAGGCAACAAACTGGGTCTTGGCAAAGAGTTTGAAGAGGGCATTCTGGCAATGGGTTCTCTGGCGCTGGCTATGGTGGGTATTATCGCATTGGCACCGGTGCTGGCAGGGCTTTTGCGACCGGTGATCGTGCCGGTGTACCGCTTTTTGGGCGCAGATCCTGCTATGTTTGCAGGCACGATCCTGGCTTGCGATATGGGTGGCGCCAATCTGGCAAAGGAGTTGACCGCAGACCCGGAAGCGGCGCTTTTGGGCGGCGTTCTGGGAGGCTCTATGCTGGGGGCGACCATTGTATTCACCATTCCCGTGGCAATGGGGATATTGTCAGAAGCGGACAGACCCTTTTTGGCAAAAGGCATTTTGGCGGGCGTTGTCACCATTCCGGTAGGCATTCTGGCGGGGGGCATCGTAGCGGGATTTCCGATCGTCAAGATATTGAAAAATCTGATCCCTATTGTTTTGATCGCGGCGGTGATCGCTCTGGGTCTTTGGAAAGCGGAGAAGGCGATGATCAGGGGCTTTGGCATTTTTGGCAAAGCGGTCATTATTATGATCACCATAGGCCTGGCATCTGCCATTGTCCAATCCCTCACCGGATTTGTGATCATTCCGGGACTTGCTCCCATTGAGGACGGTTTTTTGACCGTCGGCGCCATCGCCATTGTGCTGGCAGGCGCATTCCCGCTGGTGTTTGTGATCACCAAACTTTTGAGAAAACCCTTGATGAAACTGGGTTCCCGTTTGGGCGTCAATGATACTGCCGCAGCAGGTCTCATTGCCAGCCTTGCCAATTCCATTGCCACATTTGGGATGGTCAAAGATATGGACAGCCGGGGCAAAGTGGTCAATATCGCTTTTGCGGTGTCGGCGGCCTTTGTATTCGGTGACCATATGGGTTTTACCGCCGGCTTTGCGCCGGAGATGCTTGCCCCGATGATCGTAGGAAAACTCTCCGGCGGCATCAGCGCTGTGGCAGTCGCGCTGTGGCTTACCAGAAAGCAGTAAATCCCAATTTATCGAGCCGTTGCTCGATAAATAGTTGACAGTGGACAGTGTACAGTTGACAGTTATTGTGTCGGCAAAGCCGACTATTTAAATTATTTTCTGAAAGAACCGTTTGGGGTGCCCGGTGTGCGCCTTGCCGATAAACCGGCTGCGTTGCCCACCGACCCCGGCACACGCTTATGCTCCGCTTCCTCTGCCCTCCCCGGCAGCGCGGAGCAACGCGGCCACAATTGTCAACTATCAACTATCAACTGTCAACTCGCTCATCAGAGC
>JAZQGL010000047.1:0-12340 GCA_045540035.1 Faecousia sp. | reverse complement strand
CATAAAGAATGACAAGGTATAGCCGTCTTTTTCAATGGTGACACCTTTTGTCTTGGTCAGTTGATCGGGAAAACGCACATCCCAGATGCCGGCGGTGTTGGCGTATGTGCCGTCAGATTGGGCGATCAGGGTGTTGTCGATATCTTCCCAGCCGTTTTCGGTCTCGTAGTGTACGGCATCGGCATAGACCGCCGCCATACGCAGACCGTTGCTTAACTGAAATTCTTTGGAAAACTCTGTGCGGTTTTCTGTGATCTCTTTGACGATACGGGCGTCCTCCGCAGGGATGGTTTCTGCCGTTTCGATCTGCTCTGCGGAAGATATGTTCTCCCGGTAGGCTTGTCCCAATACTGCCATTGGCAGCATATTTACGATCAGCGCCAGCACCAGCAAGATGCTGCAGGTTTTTAGCCATATTTTAAACATTTTGTATTCCTCTCTTTCCAGATAATTTTATACAATGCGTCCGATGATTACAAATTCATAGCCCTTTCCCCCTTGTTCTTCCGTGTGATTTTATTGTAGCATTCGAACTGTGTCGAATTTTGGACTAATCTGTCGATAAAAACAAAAAAGCGCATTACAAGACCTGTAATACGCTTTTAAGAATATGATTATAATCAAAGGCGTGCTGCAAACTGCAGCACGCCTTTAATGCTTATTTACTTTGCTGCGTTGGTAGAACGCAGGGTCACATCGTGAGCGCCGCCTTCGACGATGGATACGGAAGATACCAAGGTCAGTTTGGCATCGCGCTGCAGGTCGGGAATGTTGGTCACGCCTACATTGCACATCGTGGACTTGACCTTGTAAAGGCTTGCCTCCACATTGTCGTGCAGAGAGCCGGCGTAAGTAACATAGGAGTCAACGCCCTCTTCAAAGGTCAGTTTTGCAGAGCCGCCCAGATCGTAGCGCTGCCAGTTCCGGGCGCGGTTGGAGCCTTCGCCCCAGTACTCTTTCATATACGCGCCGTTGACCATAACCTTGGGTGTGGGGCTTTCGTCGAACCGGGCAAAATAACGGCCCAGCATCATAAAGTCAGCGCCCATAGCCAGCGCCAGCGTCATATGGTAATCGTGGACGATACCGCCGTCAGAGCAGATCGGCACATAGATGCCGGTTTCCTTGAAATATTCATCACGGGCTGCCGCCACCTCGATCAGCGCGGTAGCCTGACCGCGGCCAATGCCCTTGGTCTCACGGGTGATGCAGATAGAGCCGCCGCCGATACCGACCTTGACAAAGTCTGCGCCGGCCTCAGCCAGGAAGCGGAAACCGTCGCGGTCCACTACATTGCCTGCGCCGATCTTCACGGTGTCGCCGTAGTTCTCACGGACCCAGGCGATGGTCTTCTGCTGCCAGCAGGTGTAGCCCTCGGAAGAGTCGATACACAGCACATCTGCGCCGGCAGCCAGCAGAGCAGGGATACGCTCGGCATAGTCACGGCTGTTGATACCTGCGCCTACCAGATAGCGCTTCTGGCTGTCCAGCAGTTCCAGAGGATTGGCCTTGTGGGATGCGTAGTCCTTGCGGAATACGAAATACATCAGGTGATCGTCTGCGTCTACGATGGGCAAACTGTTCAGTTTATGCTCCCAGATAATATCATTGGCAGCCTTCAAAGTGGTGTCCGCCGGGGCGACTACCATCTTTTCCCGGGGGGTCATAAAGGTGGAGACCTTTTCTGTGCCATCCATACGGCTCACGCGGTAGTCACGGCCGGTAACGATGCCCAGAAGTTTACCGTTGGCGCTGCCGTCTTCGGTGATGGCAACGGTGGAGAAACCGTTTTTCTCCTTCAGCGCCAGTACATCTGCCAAAGTTGCATCCGGGGTCAGATTGGAGGCGGAGACCACGAAACCTGCCTTATGGCTCTTTACCTTCGCCACCATAGCCGCCTGAGAAGCAATGGACTGAGAACCGAAAATGAAACTCAGACCGCCTTCTTTTGCCAGCGCAATTGCCAGAGAATCGTTGGATACCGACTGCATAATAGCGGAAGTCAAGGGAATATTCAGACAGATCGCCGGCTCTTCCTCGCCTTTGCGATACTTGGTCAAAGGCGTCCGCAGGGAAACCTTGTCCGGCACGCAATCTTCCGATGTGTAACCGGGGATCAGCAGATACTCGCTGAAGGTGTGGCTGGGTTCGGGATAATAATAGGCCATTGGTCATTACCTCCTATAATAAATTCAAAATCAATTACTTTCTTTCTGTCCGGATGCTGGCAAGGCTTCACCGCCGTCATAAAGTTGCATCTCCGGCTTGCCGTGGCTGTCCAGCCGCTTAAAGTTGCCCACGATCCGGGTGGCACTGCTGAGAACCACAAAACTGTTGGGAAATTGCTCTACGATCTTGGTCAGTTCGTTGACCTGAGATACATTGATAATGCAAAGTAAAATACTTTTATTCTGACCGGTGTATGCACCTTTGCCGTGAATGATGGTGGCTGTATGGTGCAACTGATTGATAATGGCTTCGTTAATTTTTTCCGGCTCCTCCGTGATGATCTCACAGCGGACAGCGCTCTGATGCTTGCGGTTCAAATTGTCCCGAACAGAACTGGATGCGAAACTGTAAATAATGCAAAGCAATACCGGTTCGATCTTATAATCGTAAACAAAATAAGAAGCAAGCGCCACAGAGATATTCAAAACAAAAATAATGTTAAAAAAATTGACTTCCGGCTTATATTTGTGAATAAATCCGGCAATAAATTCTGTACCGCCGTAGCAGGCATTGATCCGGTGCATAACATAGCCGCCAAAACCGGTGATCAGACCGGCAACCAATGGGCCAAGCAAAGTGCTGCTGGTGGTGGAATAGACAAACATAGAGAGATCTACATTATCCAGCAGAATCAAAAACAAAGAAAATGCCACGCTGTAAGTAAGGGTGCGCAACGCCCGGGGTTTGCTGTTTAAGAAGAACGACACCACAGCGAGCGGTACATTCAGCAAAATTGTAGAATAACTCAGTTTAAAATTAAAAAGATGTTGCAGCATTGTGAGTAAACCGTTCAATCCTGCCGGTGCGAATCGATTGGGAAATACAAATAACTGATAGTTAAACGCCATCATCAGCGCCACTAAAACCACCAATATATAAGATAATGCTATCTTTAAGTAGTTTTTCATATCCACACCCCTCGTTTATTACCTAGTATCATACCATAGCCAGAAACCGGGGTCAAGCCCGCGAAAGTGCAGAAAGTGGGCGTTTTTCAGCAAAAAACTTTGTGAAGTTTATTGCAATCAGAAAATGAATGTGCTATATTTTTAGACTGAGAGGATATGTGCCAAAAGAAAGAAGGAGAACAAGTATGGCTGTTCAGGAGAACATTCGTAATATTGCCATTATCGCCCACGTCGACCACGGCAAGACCACACTGGTTGATGAAATGCTGAAGCAGGGCGGTATTTACCGTGAAAATCAGGCCACTGTGGAGCGTGTTATGGACTCCGGTGACTTAGAGCGTGAGCGCGGCATTACCATTTTGGCAAAAAATACCGCTGTACAGTACAAAGACACCAAGATCAATATTGTTCACACCCCGGGTCACGCCGACTTTGGCGGCGAGGTGGAGCGTATCTTAAAAATGGTCAACGGCGTTCTGCTGCTGGTGGATGCTGCGGAAGGTCCTATGCCCCAGACCCGTTTTGTGCTGCAAAAGGCGCTGGAACTGGGTCACAAGGTCATCGTTGTTGTCAACAAGATCGATAAACCCGATGCCCGCATCCACGAGGTTATGGATGAGGTCCTGGAACTGCTGTTGGACCTTAACGCCACCGACGAGCAGTTTAACTCTCCCACGGTGTTCTGTTCCGGAAGGCAGGGTACTGCTGCTTACGGTCCTGACGAGGTGGGTACAGATCTGGTACCTCTGTTTGAGACCATTGTCAACTACATTCCCGCCCCCGAGGGCGATAAGGATGCCCCGCTGCAACTGCTGGTCAGTTCCATCGACTACAATGAATATGTGGGCAGAATTGCCGTTGGCCGTGTGGAGCGCGGTACGATCAAAGTCAATCAGGAAGTCACCATTTGTGACTACCACAACGAAGATATCCGCCAAAAGGGTAAGGTCGTCGCCCTTTATACCTATGACGGTCTGGGCAAAGTACCGGTACAGGAAGCCAGCGCCGGTGAGATCGTGGCGCTGTCCGGTATGGCAGACATCACCATCGGCAGAACCCTGTGCGCACCGGATGCCATCGAGCCGCTGCCTTTTGTGAAGATCAGCGACCCCACCATTGAAATGACCTTTGCGGTCAATGACTCTCCTTTTGCCGGTCAGGACGGCAAGTTCGTCACCTCCCGTAATCTCCGCGACCGTTTGGAAAAGGAACTTTTAAAGGACGTTTCTCTGCACGTCACCGAGGCAAGCACCGACTCTTTCAATGTGGCTGGCCGTGGTGAGATGCATCTGTCCATTCTGATGGAAACTATGCGCCGGGAAGGCTACGAGTTCTCCGTTTCCACCCCCCGTGTGCTGACCAAGGAGATCGACGGCAAACTCTGCGAGCCTATCGAAAGAATGGTGGCAGACGTGCCGGAAGAGTGTATGGGCGCTGTCATCGAAAAGATGGGTCGCCGGAAGGCAGACCTTTTGGGTATGACCCCTATGGGCAGCCGCTACCGCCTGGAGTTCTTAGTTCCCTCCAGAGGTCTTTTCGGCTACCGCAGCGAATTTTTGACCGACACCCGTGGCGAAGGCATTATGTCCAGCGTGTTGGATAGTTACGCACCGATGAAGGGCGAGATCGATCGCCGTCTCACCGGCAGCCTGATCGCTTTCGAGTCCGGTGAGGCCTGCACATACGGTCTGTTCAATGCCCAGGAGCGTGGCAGCCTGTTTATCGGCGCCGGTACACCGGTGTATGCCGGTATGGTGGTTGGCATCTGCAGCCGTAACGAGGATATGACCGTCAATGTCTGCAAGAAAAAGCAACTGACCAATATGCGCGCATCCGGCTCGGACGAAGCGCTGCGTCTGACCTCTCCGAAGATCTTGTCTTTGGAGCAGTGTCTGGAGTATCTGGCAGACGACGAATTGCTGGAATGCACCCCCAAGTCCCTGCGTATCCGCAAGCGGGAACTGGACCACGCAACCCGTATGCGCCAACTGATGAAAAAAAGAAACCAAGAGTAATATAATAAAGAGGACGGAATATCCGTCCTCTTTTTTATGTGTATACAAATCCCCAGAGCCTAAATAGTGCGCTTTGCGCACACCTTAACTGTCAACTGTACACTGTCCACTGTCAACTGATTTATTCGCCGACGTAGGTCTTTCGCAAATCGGTGGTATTGGTCAGGCAGATTTCGCCTTTGGTATGTAGCAGCATTTCGGGATTATCATAGCCGCTGACGGTGACATTTTCCATAGTGATACGGCTGTAATTGGTGGCGGTCATAAACTGGGCATCGCCAAACCCTTCTCTTGCGGTGATCTGCACATTGCGCAGAGTAAAATCCAGGGGCTCGTCGGCATCGCCGTGGATCAGCAGCGGCTTACAGACGCCGGTAAAACTGCAGTTTTCAAACACAATAGAAGAAAGGGATCGGTTGCAGCACCACTGATGCGCCCCGTCAAATTCCAGTTGGAACACAGCATCGGGATTGATAAACTCGCAGTTGCGGATCAAAATATCACCAGGAGTCTTGCGAATATCTGCCCGGAAATCACAGTAGTACTTGAAAGGTGTGTGCATACTGTGGCGGCAGGTTTCATCCACCGGTGCGCTGAGCGCCCGCTTTTCCTTGGAAAGAGAGCCACGGAAACCGAAACGGGAGGGGGCAATGCTGCGGCAGTTTTCCACCAGCACATTGTTGCCGCCAAAACGCATAGCGCTGCAGGCACAATCCAGAATGCAGTTACGGATCACCACATCGTGATTATCAAAGCCGGCAATACAATCGTCACCGGTATAGAAATGGCACTTTTCAATAAGAATATTGTCGCAGGAACGCACATCCAAACCGTCGTGACCGCCCAGATTGGTTATATTCCGGGCAGTGATATTCTTCGACCGGAAAATTGCCTGGGCCCAGTTGGCGCTGTTGATCAGCGTGTAACCCTCCAACAGAATGTTCTCACAATCCCAGATGTTGATGCCGTGGGGACCTCTGTAATTTTCTTCGCCGGTGGGATCATAGCAGTTATTGCCGTCGATATAAGAACCCTCTTCGCCGACGATGGCTATATTTTTTGCATTCAGCGCCTTGATCAGACCGTTATTCCAGCGGCTGTAGGGATTTTTGCCCCGGTGCTCTTCATCGCAAGTGCCAATAGGCTCAAGGGTGTCGTTGCGGTAAAGGTCATAATCCTCGTGGTTGGAACTGCCCCGCAAAATCGCACCGCTTTTTAAGTACAGCGCCACATTGGAGCGCAGCCGCAGACCGCCGGTAAGATAAATACCTGCCGGGATCACCACCCGACCGCCACCTGCCAGAAAGCAAGCGTCGATCGCAGCCTGGATCGCCCCGGTCTGCAGCCGGTCGCTGACCACCGCGCCGTAATCCGTAATCAAGAATTCTTTGCCGGGAAAATCTTGTAATGTTAAACCCATTTCAAAACCCTCACTTTGCTTTTTCTAGGGTCATTCTACACTCTTGCAACGGGTGCGTCAAGCAAAAAGATGGAAGCAATATGCTTCCATCTTTATTATTCAGATCACAAAACCTTCGCTGCGAAGGATCTGCTGCACCTGGGCAATGTCCACATCGGGCAGATCTGTGCCGTTTTTCACAGCAACGCTGACAGCCGCGCCGGCGGCGTGACCCAACTCTGCGCAGTAGGGCATAATGCGGTAAGATGCCTGGGCCTCGTGGGTAGAAGAAATACAGCGACCCGCCACCAGCAAATTGGAAATTCCCTTAGGCACTAAGCAGCGGTAGGGGATCTCATACCATTCGCCTTCGCCAAAATAATAGTGGCTGGTGCCTGCGCCTTCCGGATTGTGGATGTCGATGTCATAGTTGGCAACGGCAATGGCATCGGGGAATCTTGCCAGCGATTTCAGGTCTTCCACCGTCAGGGTGTACTGACCCTCGATCATACGGCTTTCCCGGATGCCGATCTGTAAGCCGGTTGACAGCAAGTAAGAATTCTCACAGCCGGGAATGTTCTCTTTCAGGAACTTATGCATCTCAAACACCTGCTCACGGGCATCGATCTCCGCTTGGGTCACTTCCCAGGGATCGGTGGGGTTGCGCTTGACGATGCGGGTGGTGTTAAAATGGATGATGTCATCGTGCTGGGTGACAAAGATCAGCACATTTTCCCGGGGGTTCTTAATAAGACCCTTTTCCTGATGCTCTTTGTAAAGGGCATTGGCATAGGCGCGGTTCATCAGGAAAGTCTGCTTGTCCATACCGCCCAGACGGAAACTCAGGGTCATAGGCTGGCAAAGGCTGTCTTCCTCTCTGCCTACCCGGTAGTTAACACCTGCCAGAACAGACAGTTCTGCGTCGCCGGTGGCATCGATGAAGTGAGTGGCGGTCAGGGTCAGCATTTGGGACTTACCCCAACCTTGAATGGATGTAATCTTTCCGTTTTCCGTCTCCACACCAACGATGGTGGTATTAAACAGCAGATTCACACCAGCGGCGATGCACATTCTCTGCAGAACGATCTTCAGGATCTCCTCGTCGAATGTCTTGTTGTTCTCGCCGATGCCGCCCATAGCGCGCAAGTTCTCCACGATCTCCAAAAACAGATCGCCGGTCAAAAACTGCTCCTTTTCGCCCATTTTGGTCCAGTAGTTCATAAAGGGCAGCACCAGACAGTTGTTGGGTGCGCCGCCCAGACAGTTATACTTTTCCACCAACAGCACACAAAGACCCTTTCGGGATGCCTCGATGGCTGCGCAAGTGCCGGAAAATCCGCCGCCTACTACGATCAGATCGAATTTCTTATCCATAACTTTAGTCCATCCTCTCCATCATTTTCAGGATTCTTCTAACAGATGCCAGTACTGCGCCCCGGTCGATCACACCGTCGGCGATCATCTTGGGCAGGTCGCAATGTTTCGGTGCTTTTTCATAGAAAGTGGTCGTCACTTCCGGCATTTTTACATCCGAGCCGGCGTGGATCTCGTCTTCAATGTTGGAGAACGTGCGCCAGTCGGTCATAACCACACCGTCAAAACCCCATTCTCCACGGAGAATTCCATTGAGGGCTTCCCAGTTGGAACTGCTCTGCTCACCGTTGACCGGATTGTAAGAGGTCATCAGCGCCCAGGGTCTTGCCTTTTTCACCACGATCTCAAAACCCTGCAGGTAAATTTCCCGCAGGGCGCGCATAGACACCCGGGAGTCCACCAAACGGCGGTTGATCTCTTTGTTGTTGCAGCAGAAATGCTTGATTGTCGCCGCGATTTTCTGGGATTGCACACCCTTAACGCAGGCTGCCGCAAACAAGCCGGAAGTCAGGGGATCTTCCGAGTAGTACTCGAAATTTCTGCCGCACATGGGATTGCGGTGGATGTTCAGCGCCGGGGCGAGCCAGATACCGATGTTATTCTCTTTTGCCTCTTTCGCGACAGCAGTACCCATCTTGTTTGCAAGATCCACATTCCAGGTCTGGGACATGGTATTCTCGCAAGGGAAGAAGGTAGGCTGTACGCCCCGTCCCTCACGAATACGCAGACCCATAGGACCGTCTGCTGTGGGAACAAGGGGAACCAGTTTGTTATCGTGGCGCTCGTAGCGGGGAGAAAGGCCGATGCCGTTGGTGTTGGAGGCATTCATCATAGGATGTCCATAGAGGAACTCCGCCAGATCGCTATCGGTCAGACTTGCCAAAAATTCGTCCAAACGGTTTTCATCATAAGCCTTTAGAAGCGGAAAATCCTTTTCGCCGTCTTTGACGTCTAAGCGGTAGCCCCTGGGCTTGTGATCGACCTTAGCGGCTTTCGGCAATTTTTCCATTGTGCCGTCCGCAGTCAAGCGCTGTTCCAGATCCCGGGGCGCCATATAATCGTGGCAGCGGCGGCAGATCACATTGTCGGAAAGCGTAAAAGAAAATGCCTTTTGTGTATCCCTTACATTGTTTCCGATATGTACGCTGTATTCGCCCTTTTCCAAGAGGAATGCGCAGTAATCGATCTTGCCCAGATCGTCAAAGGAGGCAAATTCCCGGATATCAAACCGGAGTTTAACCGTGGTTTCCTCGCCGGGTCTCAGTTCTTTGGTTTTTGCAAATGCACAGAGTACTTTTTTTGCTTTGCCCAATTTCCCCTGAGGCGCAGTTAAATAAGCCTGCACCACCTCTTTGCCGGGGAATTTGCCGGTATTCTTGACAGCAAGTTCCAGTTTGACCGTGAATTTTTCCTTGGTCGCTGCCTTGGTTTCCAGCGCAAAAGTCGTGTAGCCCAGACCGAAACCGAAGGGGTACGCCACCTTTTCGGGGGCAAAGGTCTCATAATAGCGGTAGCCCACAAAAATATCTTCCGTGTAGTTTACATAATATTCATCGCTGCGGAAGCCATCGGTAGTGGGGTAGTCCTCCAGTTTCTTTGCCAAAGTGTGCTGCAGGTGACCGGAAGGGTAGCGTCTGCCAAACAGAATGTCCGTCAGCACCTCACCTGCCAGGCCGCCGCCATACAGCGGGTAAAGCACCGCGCCGATCTTGTCATTATGGGTGTATTCCTCGGTGGAGACCGGGCCGCAGGTATTGAGTACCACGATCACTTTTTCAAAATCCTTACACAGCCGGTCCAGCAGTTCCTTTTCCTCGTCCCAGAGGTAGAAATCGCCTTTCGTGCCTTTCCGGTCGCCGCCGGTGTCACCCTCGGAGGAGTAGCGGGACAGACAGAAGATCGCCGTGTCACCAAAATCCTTGGCCTGCTGATACAGATCTTCCGGCAGCACCGGCAATTTCAATTGGGTACAGCGCCGCCAGACCATATAGTCCATATCGTTGGTATACTCTGCGTGGGCAGCATCAAAAACCTTGTTGACTTCCGTGGTGTAGAAATCTACCAAAGGCTTAAAAAATCCGATCTCGCCCCGGTCAGCCGCAGTTTCCAGACCTTGCGCCAAAGTGATCAGTTTTTCCGTGAACACTCTGCCGCTGCCGCCGCCACCAAACAGAAAATCGCCTGCGCCCAGACCAAACAGACAGATCTTTACGCCTTGTTTTAAAGGCAGCGTGCCGTCATTTTTCAGCAGTACCGTACCTTCTGCGGCGATCTGCCCCGCTAAGTCCCAATGGGGCTTGGAGTTGGTCACGAAGCGCCCGTTTTTGCCCAGAGGCAGTACGGGCTGGTATAAAAACCGTGCGTGTTTTCTTAAAACCATTGCAAAACACTCCCAAAATCTCTATTATTAATTGCATTATAAGACATTTGGTGCTATGATACAAGACATATCAAGGTAAACACAAGACATTTTGTGTGGAGGTTTTGCCTATGCGGCTGCTACATCAGGAAAACAACAATATCCGGCTTTTCGTTCCCAAAACATTGGATTTTCCTTTGCACCTACACAATGTGGTGGAGATCGCCTTTGTCACCGGCGGCAGCGCCACCGCGATCTGCGGCACTCAGCGGTTTTCTTTGGAGGCAGGGGACTTATTTATTTCTTTTCCCAATCAGGAACACGGCTACGAAAACACCCAAAACATCGCAGGCTATGTTATGATCGTGCCGGTGCAGCCGTATCTTTCTGCTTTTCACAGCGTATTTGAGCAGAACATTCCCTTGTCCCCGGTACTGAAAAAAGGCACTTGGGAGCATACCGGCATTTTACACCTGCTGAATATGGCATTTCCCGAGTGGCACAGCGCCTCCAAGGCGGTAAAGCAGGGCTACGGTATGCTGGTGGTAGGAAAACTGCTGCCCCTGCTGACCCTGACCAAACTCCCCGCCGGGCAGGCGGCGGCTATGCAGGAACTGTTACTTTACATTAACCATCATTATACCGAGCCTTTGTCCCGGCAGGAGATCGCCCGGGCGGTGGGCTATAACGAAAGTTATATCTCCCACATTTTCGCCGACCAACTCAATACCACCCTCACCGATTACATCACCTCTCTGCGGGTAAATGACGCCAAACAACTGCTCACAGAAACGGATATGACCGTCAGCCAGATGGCTGCCCATCTGGGTTTTGGCTGCATCCGCAGTTTTAACCGAGCATTTATCAAAGAAACCGGCATGACCCCCACAGCCTATCGGATATCAGAACAGTAAATTCCCATTTATCGAGCAGTTCAATGTAGGGCGGGGTCTTGACCCCGCCGCTAAAAACACACTGCTACCAACGGCGGGGCCAAGGCCCCGCCCTACAATTGCGTTGTTTGAAACGGCTCAATAAACCGGGATTTGCTGCCCGAAAAAATAATTGTTGACCTGCGGGGGATTTTCGGTTATAATGCATTGGTACGACTATGACTATAGTCGGTAAGTATGTGTTGCTGCGGCCAATTTGGCTGTCGAGCATATGTGATTTTGACAGGAGGTGTACCCGAATGAAGCGTACCTATCAACCCAGCCGTCGCCACAGATCCAAGGTTCACGGTTTCCGTAAGAGAATGGCAACATCCAATGGCCGCAAGGTTTTGGCTCGCCGCCGCGCAAAGGGCCGTAAGGTTCTGTCCGCTTAATAGGAGCAAAAATTGGCGACCAACTCGTGGGTAACCCCATTTGAGGTACTCATAGCGAAACGGTTCAACGCTTGTCTTTGCGGTGCAGTGCATCAGCGGTGAGGCGTTGAACCGTTTCTACTATGGAGAACAGTTTTATGAAATATTCTGTCAGTTTAAAACTCAATCATATATTCCGGCGGCTTTACGGAACCACCGGTTACGCAAACGGTTATCTGGTGCTCTATGCCAGAAAGAATCGCTCTTCCACCAATCGGGTGGGCGTAACGGTCAGCAAAAAGCTTGGTCACGCGGTGGTGCGTAACCGGATCCGCCGGCGTCTGCGTGAGATTTATCGGCTGCATGAGGCACAATTCCTGCCCGGTTGGGATATTGTGGTGGTTGCCCGGAGCCGCAGTATCGGTGCGCCTTTCGGAAAGCTTACCGATGCCTATCTTGCCGCAGCGGAAAAAGCGGGCATTTTGCGCCCGGAGGAGCGGTGAAATGAAGACGTTCCTTTTGAAACTGATTGGTTTTTACAGCCGGAAAATTTCCCCCGGTTTACCTGCCCGTTGCCGTTTTTATCCTACCTGCTCTGCCTATGCCGCAGAAGCTATCCGAAAACACGGCGCCGCAAAGGGCAGCTGGTTGGCGCTGAAGCGCTTTCTCCGCTGCAACCCCTTTTATAAAGGCGACCATTACGACCCCGTACCTTAGGAGGAAATTATGTTTCTGAGTGTTTTTGATATC
>JAZQGL010000046.1:0-17834 GCA_045540035.1 Faecousia sp. | reverse complement strand
AAATCAGGTTTTTGCTGGATATGAGTTATGTTTTGACAAGGGGTTGAAGCGTATAAAACTGCGGGAAAGTAACGAATATGGCGCCCGGGCCCGTTTGGCCCCGGGCGCGTGCGTGTTGCACAAATATGAAGGCTGTGCTATAATAAACATATCAAATGCGTTGTTAAAAAACATACTGGGGAAAAGGAGCCGATCATATGTCCACCATAGTTGAAAAATACGGCGAAGGATACGCATTTATCAGGGAACTGGATCAGAAAAATGTCCTGGAAATATACAAAGCATGTGTCATTGCAAAGGAAGATGTTGGCAAAAATCCGGACGATGAGATCAAAACAAAAGTGTTCACCGTAAAAACCTGCGGCAAGGACTTGCCGGAAGTGACTTTCAGCAAAAAGCAGATCAGTCAGTATACCGACCACATAAAATATCTTCTGGGGCAACTGAAGGTCGTCCACGACCGCGTGCAGAGTTTTACTTTACCGATGGGGTTTATTAATTACCAAAACCAGCCGTGGACGAAGGATAATACAACGCTGATGGCGCTGTATTATCTGGGCGTTGCCAACCGATGCCTTCCTCAGTTTGCCAGAATCCCCGATTCAAACCACGTTGCATCCAACTTGCAATTGATAAGGCCCAGCGTTTCGCCCAGCGACCCTGTGTGTGAACAGACAATAGAAAAGGCTGAAAAAGCCCGTATGAAAGCGGAATGGGATGCATTTGTGAAAAGCGAAGCATTTGATGAAATGGTAGACAAAATTATGGCGGAAAATGAAAAAAAGATCCGGGAGATTTTAGAGAAGGCAAGAAACTCTGTGAAATATTGGGAAAGCCGGACAATGGAAGATATCATACCCGATGCGCATCTTCGCAGTAAGATCAGATCAAACTGGAAACTGAAAAGAGACTATGAAAAAGAGTACGCAGAAGAACTGCAGCGGCGCAGGAAGCAATTGGCAGAACTGGAAGAACGGGCAAAAGAAGTAGGTATTGAGTAACAATATGGGAAATGGAAATTATCAGCACCCGTGGGATACAAAACCGGATGTCTTCCGGTCTGATTATGCCAGTAAGTATTACTATAGGCTGTTTAATTTGATAACCGAGGATCTGCATTATACAGAAAAAGAGAAGTTATTACGCTTGATAGAGGCAATAGGACACGGTATGATGCGCCATATGGTGGAAGAAAAAGACGGTTTTCCAACCTACAAGGCACTGGGGCATACTGACGAGGATATTGCCCATCAAAAGCAGAAGGTCAAAACAAGGGTAAATGCAGTAAACGAGTATGTAAAACAACTGGGGAAACCCTTGCTGTTTACCGATCCGCAGGATACATATCAAACAGCGTGGGAGTATTATGAATTGATGCGTTTTCATTACAAGGAAGACTTTGCGCAAAAATATGCGGATTTAATTAAACTGTCAAAAAACGAATTCTGGAAATAACCATATCAAGTGGAGGCGTGCGATATGTGTAACGACGAACAAAATGCCGGCATAACCATTCGGGAGGCTATCGATCACTATGCGGAATTGCCGGATGATACAAAATTAGAGTTATCCTATTTGATTGAAGATATGACAGATGATGAGTTTACAGACTTCCTGCAGGCACAAGAACAAGATTTAAAAAAAGATATGCAAATGGGGATGTTGTTTGAGGAAGAACTTGTCGCCTTGCAAGCAGAAGCTTTAGCGGCAAGGATCTCTGGCAGGATGAATGTTACTTTTGATGCGGTGCTTGATTTGATCGATAAAAAACTTGCCGGCGACACGACCAGGCAAGAAGACATCGTATTTGAAGCGATGTGTAAGAATTTTTCGGACCTGAATGTCTTCTATAGAAAACATTGCGGAAAGTGAATAAGTAAAATCGGCGATTCCCTTTTGGGGATCGCCGATTTTTAGTGCGGGTTATTTTATGGGATTTCGGTAAAAAAGTGAGAATGCCAATGGTTTTTACAGTTAGTAATCAGTACATTACAACTATTTTACATCGGTTTGGTTTCGGACTTTACATCAACTGGGTATGCTATGGGTGTAATCCAAAACAAAGGAGAGATAATTATGAAGAAAATAATTGCAGTTACACTTTCTGTTCTGATGCTGATGGCTTGCCTGACGGCCTGCGGCAGCAAGGAAGAAAAGTCCGTATCCACCGATGGCTCTACCTCCATGCAGAAGGTAATGCTTGCTCTGGGTGAGGCTTTTATGGAGAATAACAGCGGTACAAACTTTACCTACAACGGTACCGGCTCCGGTTCCGGCATCAAAGCAGTGAAGGACGGCACCTGCGATATTGGGCTTAGTTCCCGGTATTTGAAGGACAGCGAAAAGGCTGAAGGACTGAAGGAAACCATCCTGGCTATTGACGGCATCGCCATCATCGTACATCAGGGCAACGCTGTGACAGACCTGACTGTAGAGCAGATTTCCGCCATCTTCACCGGTGAGATCACCAACTGGAAAGATGTGGGCGGCAGCGACGGTGAGATCGTGCTGATCGGTCGTGAGGAAAATTCCGGCACCCGGGACGGCTTTGAATCCATTACCGATACAGAGGGTGCTTGCAAGTACCGCCAGGAGCTGACTTCCAACGGTGCTGTGCTGACTGCCGTTGCAGAAAATCCCAATGCCATCGGCTATGTATCCCTGTCCTCTGTTAAAGACACTGTCAAGGCAATCAGCGTAAATGGCGTTGCCCCCAGTGAGGAGTCTGTCAAGGACGGCAGTTATGCGGTACAGCGTCCCTTCGTGCTGGTCACCAAGGAAGGTGTCGAGCTGAGCGAGACCGCACAGGCCTTTTTCGACTATGCCACTTCCTCTGCTGCAAATGAGATCATCAGCGCAGCCGGTGTCGTCCCTGTCAACTAAGTAAGCAATGCGGCGGTGAAAATCGCCGCTTGCTGTGCGTCATTTGGGTGTGATTATGAAAAATAACAAACTATTTGAACGAATCGTTCACGGGATTTTTCTGGTCCTGGGCCTTGTTACCGTTGCCTGCGTGCTGCTGATCACGGTATATCTGGTGGTATCCGGAATCCCGGCCATCGCCGAGATTGGCCTTTGGGACTTTCTGTTTGGAAAAGTGTGGGAGCCTACCGGTACAGATGCGAAATTCGGCATTCTGCCTTTTATTCTGTCCAGCATCTACGGAACGGCAGGAGCGCTGGTGTTGGGAGTGCCTGTCGGTTTTTTGACATCAGTATACCTTTCTAAGAAGGCATCTCCCAAGGTGAAAGAGGTTATGTCCGCTGCGGTAAGCCTGCTTGCCGGTATCCCGTCTGTGGTTTACGGCTTGGTCGGTATGATGGTATTGGTTCCGGGTATTCGCAATCTGTTTGGCTTACCGGACGGTGCCAGTTTAATGGCAGCCATCATCGTTTTGGCAGTTATGATCTTGCCGTCTATTATCAAGGTTTCCATTACTGCTTTGGATGCTGTTCCCAAGGAATATGAGGATGCATCTCTGGCACTTGGTGCGACCCCTGAGGAGACATGGTTCCGGGTGAGTGTTCCTGCAGCAAAAAGCGGAATTGCCACATCGGTAGTATTGGGTGTGGGCAGAGCCATTGGTGAAGCCATGGCGGTGATGATGGTATCCGGCAATGTGGCGAATATGCCGTCCCTATTTGAAAGCGTTCGTTTCCTGACCACTGCCGTATCCAGCGGAATGGGTTATGCAGACGGCCTTTATCGAGAGGCACTGTTCTCCATCGCATTGGTGCTGTTTTTGTTTATTATGCTCATTAACGCGGTGCTGAATTTCTTCCTGAAAGGAGAAAAGTCAGAATGAGATCAAAAAGAAGTATGTATGTATGGACGATGCGTGTCCTTATGTGGCTTGCAGCGGGCATTACCGCAGCCTTGACCCTGTTTTTGCTGGGATATGTGCTGATCAAGGGGATCCCCAATATCACATGGGAACTGCTCTCCACCAAGCCCAGCTATCTGACCGAGCGGATCGGTATTCTGCCGGACATTCTGAATACGGTCTACATCATCATTGCAACCTTAATTTTTGTCCTTCCGCTGGGAGTTGGCGCAGCAATCTACCTGACGGAGTACGCAACCAACAAGCGGTTGGTGGGTATGATCGAATACGCAGCGGAAACCCTGTCCGGCATACCCTCTATCATTTACGGCTTGTTCGGTACATTGTTCTTCTGCCAATTTATGGACTTGGATAAGAGCCTGCTGGCGGGTAGCCTGACGCTGGTCATTATGAATCTGCCCACCGTTATGCGCACTACCCAGGAGAGTCTCAAAACGGTACCCCAGTCCTATCGGGAGGGTGCTTTCGGTCTGGGTGCCGGCAAGTGGCGTGTGATCCGCACGGTGGTTCTGCCCAGTTGTGTAGACGGTGTGATTACCGGCTGTATTCTGTCCGTGGGCCGGATTGTGGGCGAATCTGCAGCATTACTGTTCACTGCCGGTTTTGCCCACGCACTGAATGGATTTTTTGAGGGACTTTCTTCCTCCGGCGCAACGCTGACCGTTGCTTTGTATGTCTACGCAACCGAGGAAGGTAATTTTGAGGTCGCCTTTGCCATCGCTGCCATTTTGATGATTTTGACGCTGCTGATCAACCTGAGTGCAACACTGATCGGCAAATACTTCGGGAGGAAAAATAAAGTATGAGTATCATTACCGCAAAAGATTTGTGTCTGTGGTATGGGAACTTCCAGGCACTGAAAAATGTAAACATTGACATCCCGGATCATAGCATTACGGCGCTTATCGGCCCCTCCGGCTGCGGCAAATCTACCTTTTTGAAGACATTAAACCGAATGAACGATCTGGTCGCCGGTGTCAAAATTGCGGGTCTTGTTTCTTACAACGGGCAGGATATTTTTGCGCCTTCTGTAGATGTAAACGACCTGCGTAAGGAAATTGGTATGGTGTTCCAAAAGCCGAATCCTTTCCCGATGAGTGTCTATGACAACGTTGCTTACGGTCCCAGAACGCACGGTATCAAAAGCAAGGTGCAGCTCGACGAGATCGTGGAAGAAGCACTGCAAGGTGCTGCTATCTGGGATGAGGTCAAGGATCGGCTGAAAAAGTCCGCATTGGGTCTGTCCGGCGGTCAGCAGCAGCGGCTTTGCATCGCAAGAGCGCTGGCTGTGAAACCGAAAGTACTGCTGATGGATGAGCCTACTTCTGCTCTCGATCCTATTTCTACATCCAAAATAGAGGACTTGACGCAGCAGCTTAAGAAGGAATATACTATTATTATGGTCACCCATAATATGCAGCAGGCTGTCCGCATTTCGGACAATACCGCGTTTTTCCTTCTTGGTGAGTTGGTGGAATACGGAGAAACAGAGAAAATGTTCTCTATGCCCCGTGACAAACGCACGGAAGATTACATCACCGGGAGGTTTGGATAATGCGTAATTTGTTTGATAACCAGCTGAACACCCTGCATAGAAAGCTCATCGAAATGGGCTCTGCCTGCGAGACGGCCATTGATTTGGCGGTGCGTGCATTGCTGGAGGGCAACTTGGAGATCGCCCACGAGGCTGCCGCCCATGACCGGGAGATCGACCAGATGGAACGGGACATCGAGGCCATCTGTCTGAAAATGCTCCTTCAACAGCAGCCGGTTGCTCGGGATCTGCGGCAGATCTCCGCTGCTATGAAGATCATTACCGATATGGAGCGTATTGGTGACCAGGCAGAGGACATCGGCGAGATCGTTCCTTTCCTGAACGGGCGTACCGGACAGGAATGCGAGGATATCCGGCTGATGGCGGAAACTGCCCAGCAGATGGTTCGATCCGCTGTGGATGCCTATGTGAATCAGGATATGGCATTGGTCAAAAAAGTGCTTTCTATGGATGATATTGTAGACGATGCCTTTGACCGTACCAAGGAAAGGCTGATCCATATGATCGCCGTGAACCGTGAGGACGGGCAGTATTGTCTTGACCTGCTGATGATCGCAAAATACCTGGAGCGGATCGGTGACCATGCCACCAATATCGCTGAATGGGTAGAGTTTTCTATTACCGGACAGCACACAAAAGAGGTTTGATTATGATTTGGATCGTAGATGACGACAGCACGATCCGTGATATTGAGGTTTATACCCTCAATACCACCGGATTTGAGGCAAAGGGATTTCCCGGCGGCGGCCCTATGTTTGAGGCACTGAAAACGCAAATGCCGGAGTTGATCGTGCTGGATATCATGATGCCCGGCGACGACGGTATCACGATTCTGAAAAAACTACGCAGCAATCCGTCTACAAAGGATATTCCCATCATCATGGCGACAGCCAAGGGAACAGAAATGGATATGATTACAGGCCTGGATACCGGGGCGGATGATTATCTGGTGAAGCCTTTTGGTATTATGACCTTGGTTTCCCGGATCAAAGCGGTGCTTCGCCGCTGCGGAAAGCAGAAAGCGGATACACGCCTGTCTGCCCACGGTATTGTTATGGACACCGAGAGCCATGAGGTACGCGTATGCGGTGAGGATGTGGAACTGACCAGGAAAGAATTTGCAATTCTGCGTTTGTTTCTGCAACACCCCGGTAAGGTCTATACCAGGGAAAACTTAATGAGTGAGGTCTGGGGCGAAGAATACTTTGGCGAGAGCCGAACAGTAGATATGCATATTAAGACCCTGCGGCAGAAACTGGGGGCAAGTTCCGGTTGCATTAAAACAGTGGTCGGTATTGGATACCGCATGGAGGTAACACCGTGACAAAACGAATTTTCCGTTCCATCTTTGCGGTTGCTGCTGTAGTACTGCTGCTGAGCCTGGGTGTGGTTATGGGTGTCCTATACAATCATTATTCCGATGTGCAATGGCAGCAGTTAGAATCGGAACTGGAGTTGACCCGGCTGGGTTTGGAAGCCTCCGGGCAAGACTATCTTGCGTCCGTTACGGCAGAGGACTTTCGTATTACGTGGATAGGTAATGATGGCAGTGTTTTGTTTGATACCCAAGCAGATGCCGGTGCTATGGATGACCACAGCCAGCGCGAGGAGATCATAAAAGCGTTGGCCTACGGAAAAGGCACCAGCCATCGTTACTCCGATACTTTGACTACCATTATGCTGTACAGTGCTGTTCGTTTACAGGACGGTACGGTGCTGCGTATTGCGGCAGCACAGGATTCGGTCCTTGCACTTTTGCTGGATGTATTGCTGCCAATGCTGCTGGTTTTTGCGGCATCGATCTTAGTGTCCCTCGTTCTTGCCAGAATGATGGCAAAAAAGATCGTGGATCCTCTCAATGATCTCAATTTGGATGCTCCAACCGAGGCACAGGCTTATGACGAACTTTCCCCGCTGCTTCACCGGATAGACAAACAGAACAAGCAGATCAGCATACAACTTGCACAACTGAAGGAGAAAACGGATCAGTTTGAGCAGACCACCGCCTCTATGAAGGAGGGCTTGGTTTTGCTGGATGCAGAGGGAAAGATCCTCAGCATCAATCCTGCTGCGGCAAAACTGTTTGAAACAAGCAGTGCCTGCGTAGGACTTGATTTTCTGGTGATCGACCGCAGCGAAGCTATGCGGGAAGGCGTTCAAAAGACGCTTTCCGGTAATCATACGGAGTTTCGTACGTCTAAGGCCGGATGTGAGTATCAAATCGGTATTAGTCCCATTATTTCCAATGAAAAGTTATTGGGCGCGGTGGTGCTTGCCTTTGATGTGACAGAGCAGGTCAATTCCCAGCGCAACCGGCAGGAGTTTACCGCCAATGTGTCCCATGAACTGAAAACACCTTTGCAGTCCATTCTGAACAGCGCACAGCTTCTGCAATCCGGCCTTGTAAAACCGGAGGACAATGCCAAGTTCACAGGCTACATATGCAGTGAGGCAGAGAGGCTTTTGAATCTCATCAACGATGTGATTCGACTGTCCCAGTTGGATGAAAGCGGGGAGTTCCCCAAAGAAAGCGTTGACCTGTATCTGGTATCTTCTCAGGTGCTGCAATCGCTGCTCCCCTCGGCTGATAAGAAAAATGTTACCGTGGAGCTGCTGGGCGAAAACACCATTATCCCCGGCATCCGCCAACTTGCCTATGAACTGATCTACAACCTGTGCGATAATGCTATCCGTTACAACAAAGACGGCGGCAAGGTAACCGTCGCTGTTGGCAAAGACAGCGTAACGGTCAAGGACACGGGTATTGGCATTCCCAAGGAGCATCAAGCAAGGATTTTTGAACGATTCTACCGAGTCGACAAGAGCCACTCTCGTGAAACCGGCGGAACCGGCTTGGGTCTGTCCATCGCCAAACACGCTGCCCAGCGATTGCATGCACGCATCACCTTGGATAGCACAGTAGGTGAAGGGACAGAAATATGTGTTCATTTCTAAAAGGAACAGAATAACGAAAAAAGGACTTCCGATTCCGTAATTTTATGGTAATACCATAGGTAACGAAAAAGGAGGTCCTTTTTGTAAAAAACGAAAGGACTTGCAAACACCACATAGGAAAGCATCGGTTTTGAACGCGCCCTTTTCCGCCTGACTGCATAAAAAATCACCGAAATTTTTCTGGTCCGGATGACAGGATTCGATATGCATTTTCGCGTTGCGAAAATTAAGGTAGCCACCAGTGTTTGCACTGGTGTCAGGAACTGTCCACCGGACAGTTCCGCTGCGATGGGTTCGAATCCTGCCGATAGAAAGATTTAACCGAAGTTCACCACAGGGGTAAACTTCGGTTAAATGGCTATGGGCTACAAAAAAGATATTTTCGCCGAGTTTGCGTATGACTTTGAACTCTCACATAAATCACGGCGAAAGCCGTGTATATCATCAATTCCGCAGGAATTGCATATCATCAAAACGAAGTTTTGTATATCGTCATTGCGAAAAGAAATGCAGCCTGCGGCTGATGATATACACCTTCGGTGATGAGATGCACGCTTGCGCGTGATGATATACCATTGCTTTCGCAATGGATAAAAAATCGACAGGTCGAAACCTGTCGATTTTTGGTCCGGATGACAGGATTCGAACCTGCGGCATCTTGCTCCCAAAGCAAGCGCTCTACCAAACTGAGCCACATCCGGGTAACTGTTTAACTTGGGTTATTATACACACGAATTTGGGAAAAAGCAACCATAAAATGACGCCCGGGTAGCGGCGGGGAAGATAAAGTAAATCGCAGCGCCCTGGCTGACGGTGGTACAAACGCCACAAAATGGATGCGGCGTTTGCTTGACTATTATTTGTGTGTTCGATATAATAACCCAAAAGAGATTCGTTTCCCCGGAGGTACTTACAATGCGCGGAATTCCTTCCCTGATTACAGATATTCGAAAAAATGTTTTTACCGAAGTAGCAAGACTGGCCTATTCCGGCAAGGGCTATGAAGGTGTGGATGAACTGCCCTATACCATCGTTCCTGGTGACCGGCCCTTGCACAGAGAGTCTGTGTTTCTGGAGCGCGCCATTGCCAGCGAGCGGGTGCGTTTGGCGATGGGTCTGAATATCCGTCCCATCCAGACCCGTCACCTGATGACCGAGGGTATGGACCAGGCGGCTGTTGCCGAGCAGTACTATCAGCCCCCGCTGATCAACATCATTCCCTATGCCTGCCACGCCTGCCCCACCAACCGGTATATGGTCAGCAACTACTGCCAGAACTGTCTGGCGGCATCCTGCCAGAAAGTCTGCCCCAAGGATGCCATTACATTCAAGAACAACCGATCCTATATCGATCTGGAGAAATGTATCAAGTGCGGCAAGTGCGCCAAGGCTTGCCCTTACAATGCCATCGTGCATCTGGAGCGGCCTTGTCAGGCGGCCTGCGGTATGGATGCTATCGTGTCCGATGAACACGGCAGAGCCACGATCAATCAGGATAAGTGCGTGGCTTGCGGTCAGTGTCTGGTCAGTTGCCCCTTTGGCGCCATTGTGGACAAGGGTCAGATATTCCAGGTGATCCAGTCGATCCTGCAGGGGGACAAGGTCATCGCCATCGTCGCCCCGGCATTTATCGGTCAGTTCGGCAAACACTCCACTCCCGGCAAGTTCATCGCCGCAATGAAGAAACTGGGCTTCCAGCGCATTGTGGAGGTGGCTGTGGGCGCGGATATGTGTACCATTGAGGAAGCCAAGGACTTTTTGGAGAAAGTGCCGTCCCAGCAGAACTATATGGCGACATCCTGCTGTCCTGCCTGGCATTCTATGATCCACAAGCTGTTCCCGGACCAGTCTGATAAGATCTCTATGACTCTGACGCCTATGGTCTTTACCGCCCGGCTGATGAAGAAGAAATACCCCGGCTGCAAAGTTGTTTTCGTTGGTCCTTGCGCCGCCAAGAAACTGGAGGCGATCCGGGAGGATATCCGCTCCGATGTGGATTTCGTGCTGACATTTGAAGAACTGCAGGGTATGTTCCAGGCCAAGGAGATCGACTTTGAGACCATTGAACCGATGTACGACCTGAACGAAGGCAGCGCAGCGGGACGCGGTTTTGCGGTGTCCGGCGGTGTAGCCGGCGCTGTGGAAAATATGATCCACGAGACCAACCCCGATGTAGAGGTCAAGACCGCCCGGGCAGAGGGCTTGCGGGAGTGCCGCAAACTGATGACGCTGGCAAAAGCCGGCAAGTACGACGGCTACCTGCTGGAGGGTATGGCTTGTCCCGGCGGATGTGTAGCCGGCGCAGGTACATTGTTGCCGGTGGAACTGGCTGCCAATGTGGTAGGCCGTTATCAGAAAGAGGCAGACCGGGAAAGCCCCACCGAAAGCGCATACCGCGATCAGGGCAAGAGTTTGGAAGAAGGTTGATTCCCCGTGGAATGGAATGACATATATGACAAAGACCGGAATCTGACCGGTCGCCGTCACCGCCGTGGCACACTGTGGCGCAGCGGGGAATACGGCCTGGTGGTCTGTGTCTGGGTCTATGACGGTGCAGGCAGATTGCTGCTGACCCGCCGTGCGCCGGAGAAAAGTTTCGCCGGCACCTGGGAAAACTCCGGCGGCGCTGCCAAGGCAGGGGAGACCAGCCTGCAGGCAATTATCCGGGAACTCCGGGAGGAGACCGGCATCGTGGCTGCACCGGAAGAGTTCGAATTGCTGTGCAGCGGCCGGGACAGAAGGACCCACTACGATTTTTACTGTTTGGAAAACCGCACCCCGCTTTGCGATATCAAACTGCAGCCCGGAGAGACCGACGGCGTCCGCTGGGCGACCTTTGAAGAGGTACACGAACTGATCGAGCAGCGCAAGATCTGCAAGGTCATCGCCAAGCAGTTTTTGCGTCAGGAGCAGGCGTTGCAGGATCGGGTACACAAGTAAAATTTCTTCTTGCAATTTCATAAATTCTGGGTTATGATGAAAAAAAGCGTTTTTTCAGTGATCCGGCGAAAACGCTTCTGCCGGATCGTGGAAAACGCTTTTTCTTTTTTATTCAAAACTCAGGAGGAAATGAATATGATTGAAATTTGTGAACTGCCTGCACGCCGTGGAAAAGCACCCCTGCGTTATGCCCGGGGACATTTTGCTACCAACCACAGTCACATCAATTATTATATCGATATTACCTATCAAAAGACCCGTCTCAGCGAGGCGAAGGACAGCGCGAAAGAACTGGTCTCTCATTTTGTCAATAACACACCTGTGGATACCATCCTGTGTCTGGACGGCACGGCTGTGCTGGGCGCTTGCGTTGCTGAGGAACTGACCAAGAGCGGTTTCCGCACCATCAACCAGCACCAGACCATTTATGTAGTAGAGCCGGAGTATAACGGCAACTCTCAGATGATCTTCCGCGAAAACATCCAGCCTATGATCCAGGGCAAGAATGTGCTGATCCTGATGGCATCCGTTACCACCGGTGTCACCGCAAAGCGCAGCGTAGAGGCTATCGGCTACTACGGCGGCAAGATTGCCGGCGTGGCGGCTATTTACAGCGCGGTGGAAGAGGTCAGCGGCTTCCCGGTCCGTTCTGTGTACAATGTAAAGGACCTGCCGGACTACGAAAGTTACGATACCCGTGAGTGCCCCTTCTGCAAGCAGGGCCGCAAGATCGACGCTTTGGTCAATAGTTACGGTTTCTCCACCATTATGTAAAAACTTCCCCTATTCCTCCGGGAATAGGGGGAGTTTTTAATGCAAAATGCAAAATGATAAATGCAAAATTGTTGTGTTGCCCCGTTTTCTGTCATTGCGAAACCAGTCCGCAGACTGGTTGTGGCAATCCCCCAAATAACGCAATGTAGAGGAGGGTCTTGACCCTCCCTACAGTACCGTTTCCCTGTCATTGCGAACCAGTGACCTGGCCCCGGTGTGGCAATCTCCTCTGATGCCAAACATCCCTTTCTCGGGCGGATGTGGGCATCCGCCCCTACGGTATTTTGCCTACGCGGTAGATCACTCGCAGGGGACGGGTCTTCTGTACCGGTTTGAATGCAAAATGCAAAATGATAAATGCAAAATTGCGGTGTTGCTGACGCAACAAATTCCAATTTATTGAGCCCTTTCAAATAACGCACACGAAAGGCTTCTCCCTGGGGAGAAGCTGTCACCGAAGGTGACTGATGTGGGGTAATATGGAAAGGATTTGCCGAAAGCCTTCTAATTCTGTAGGATTTTACTGCACACCACATCCGTCACGGCTGCGCCGTGCCACCTTCTCCTCAAGGAGAAGGCTTTGGTCTCGTACAGCAAACCGGCTCGATAAATTGGAATTTGCCCTTTCTTTTTGGGAAAAACTGTTGTATAATATTGGAAAATCCTACTTGGAGGAAACATATGAAAACTTTAAAGAAAATGATCCCTATCTGTATACTTGCTTTGGCGCTGGTGATCTCGATCACTTTGCTGACACCTAAAGCAGATGCCGCTGTTGTCAGAAGTGGCACTTGCGGCAAGAACCTGACCTGGACGCTGGACGATGCCGGTACACTGACTATTTCCGGCACCGGTGCTATGTCAGATTACTCCGGTGGCAGATCGCCCTGGTTTAATTATCGCAATTCTGTTGACACCGTGATCGTGGAGCCTGGCGTCACTGTCATCGGCAATGAGGCTTTCTGGGCTTGCGAGTATTTGAAGAGTGTGTCACTTCCTGAGAGTGTTACGGTAATTAAAAATGAGGCGTTTTATGGCTGTGGAAAACTCAAAAGTATAACTTTCCCGAACGGTTTGACCAGTATTGGCACTGAAGTTTTTAAGAATTGCAGTAGTTTAACAAGTCTTGTATTTCCTGATACGCTCACCGAATTGGGTCAAGATGCATTTTACAGATGTATTGGTTTGGAGCGTGTGCAATTTGGCAGCAATCTTAAAAATATCGATGATTCCGCTTTCTATCAGTGCATCAAACTGCAAAGTTTGACCTTCCCTGACAGCCTTGTCTCAATTGATGCCAACGCATTTTATAAATGCATCGGTCTGAAGGGTGTAAATTTCGGCAGTGGTATGCAATACATAGGTGCGTATGCATTTTCCGGCTGCACAGGCCTGCAGAACATTAATCTTCCGGACAGCGTGGAGACCATTGACACCTATGCGTTTGCAGACTGTACCGGTTTGCACAGTTTTACAGTTGGTTCCGGTGTGAGCAGGATCAATAAATACGCTTTTGAGGGATGTACAAGTCTGCAAAATGTTTACTACAGCGGTGCGCAAACCCAATGGGACAGTATCTTTTTTGAATATCCCTATGCCTTAAATGATATTACTGTAAAATATAACCACACCCACGACTATTCTCTGATCCCGCCGGTGATCACCCAGGCGCCTACTTGTACTGAGGCTGGCTATTTGGAGCACACCTGCCTTTACGGTGAAACCTATCTGGAAGTAATTCCTGCCGGACACACAAAAGGCGAGGATATCACAGTAGTTGCGCCTACCTGCACAGACCAGGGTTACACCAACTTTGTTTGTACCGGTTGCGGTCAGACTGTCACAACGGATTATACAGATGCCCTGGGACATAACTATGCCAAAGTTATCAATACCGTTGCCGCAACCTGCACAGAGAAAGGTTGGACGGAATATCAGTGTACAGGTTGTAGCCAGACAATGGTGACCGACTATATAGATGCATTGGGACACGACTATTCCGTTCAGGTGACAACGGTTGCCCCTACTTGTACGGAACAAGGTTATACAGAGGCAAAATGCTCCCGTTGTGAAGCAACAGAGAAGTCGAACTATAAAGATTCGCTGGGCCACAATGTAGTGGTGATTCAGTTGAAAGATGCTACCTGCACAGAACAAGGTGTTACCAAGGTCGGTTCTATGTGCGAGCGCTGTAAGGAAGTATATATCCAGCCCACATATACCGAGGCTCTGGGACACGACTATGTAAACGGTGTCTGCAGCCGCTGCCAGGAAACAGATCCGGACCAGCAACCCCAGACCGTTCCCGGCGATATGACCGGCGATAAGGAGATCAACAACGACGATGTTGTCTTGCTTCTGTGGCACACCTTGTTCCCGGAGGAGTATCCCTTGGGCGTATCCGGTGATATCAACAAAGACGGGCAAGTCAACAATGACGATGTTGTCTTGCTTCTGTGGCATACACTCTTCCCGGAAGACTACCCGCTGTAACAAAAATGTTCCATCCACCCGGATGGGACATTTTTATAATGCAAAAGGCAAAATGATAAATGCAAAATTGCGGTGTCGGCTTTGCCGACACAATAACTGTCAACTATCAACTATCAACTGTCAACTCCCGCGGCGTGGCGGGGGAGGCGGTTGCCGGAAAATAAAAAAGCCGAGGTCAAAAAACCTCGGTAAAATTTGGAAAAAAATATTGACAAGCGGGGGGCTTGTATGATACAATCGTAATCCATACTGTGATAATATGCCCTTTTATGCATTCTCCCCAGCATGGACATCTTATCACAGCGGAAAGCGATTGTCAATAAGCAAATTAAACAAACCGGCAACGCATCCGCGCGTATCATAGTATTTTACACATCATTCCGGCGAAAGCCGCAAGAAAGGCAGTGATGAACCATATGGCAATGGTCAGGGACGAATTGTTCGGCAAGACCGCGCGTAAGTCCTACGCAAAGTACGAAGAGATCCTGGAAATGCCCAATATGCTGAAGATCCAGAAGGATTCTTATCAGTGGTTCCTGGAAGAAGGCCTGCGCGAGGTCTTTAAGGATGTTGGCGTAATTACCGATTTCTCCGGCAAACTGGAGCTGAGCTTCCTGGATTACACCATGGAGGACAAGCCCAAGTACACCATCGAAGAGTGCAAGGAGCGTGACGCTACCTACGCAAAGCCCATCAAGGTCCGTGTGCGTCTGCGCAACACTGAGACTGACGAGATCAAAGAGCAGGAAATCTTTATGGGTGATTTCCCCATCATGACCAATGGTGGTACTTTTGTGATCAACGGCGCTGAGCGTGTTATCGTTTCTCAGATCGTCCGTAGCCCCGGTATGTACTACGGCCACGAGGTCGACAAGGCTGACCAGCACACCTACACCGCAACTGTAATTCCTTACCGCGGTGCCTGGCTGGAGTATGAGACCGATCTGTCTGACGTTTTCTGGGTCCGTATCGATAAGAACCGCAAACTGCCCATCACTTGCCTGATCCGCGCCCTGGGTGTGGACACTGACGAGAAGATCAAGGCTATGTTCGGTGAAGATCCCCGTATTCTGGCAACTCTGGAGAAGGACACCTTCAAGACCAGAGAAGAAGGCCTGCTGGAGATCTACCGCCGTCTGCGTCCCGGTGAGCCTCCCACAGTAGAAACTGCCATTTCCCACCTGGAAGGCCTGCTGTTTGACGCCCACCGTTACGATGTCAGCACTGTTGGCCGTTATAAGTTCAATAAGAAGATGGACATCGCTGCCCGTCTGTCCGGTCAGGAACTGGCTGAGCCCATCGCTGATCCTATGACCGGTGAGATCCTGGCTATGCCCGGCGAGATCATCAGCCGCGATCGCGCGCGTGAGCTGTCCGAGAAGGGTGTCAACGAGGCTGTGCTGAATGTTGGCGGACGCAATGTGAAGATCCTGTCCAACAATATGGTCAATATGGCAAACTTTGTTGACTTTGATCCCAAGCAGTACGGTGTTAAGGAAAAGGTTTGCTTCTCTGTTCTGAAAGAGATGCTGGACACCGTTCCTGCCGACGGTTGGGAAGAGGCAATTGCCGAGCGTATCGATGACCTGATCCCCAAGCACATCATCGTTGACGATATTATGGCATCTATCAACTACCTGAACTGCGTTGCAGAAGGTGTTGGCGTTGCCGACGATATTGACCACCTGGGTAACCGTCGTCTGCGCTGCGTAGGCGAACTGCTGCAGAACCAGTTCCGCATCGGCTTCAGCCGTCTGGATCGCGTGATCCGTGAGCGTATGACCGTGCAGGATCTGGATGCTGTCACGCCTCAGAGCCTGATCAATATCCGTCCCGTCACCGCTGTCATCAAGGAGTTCTTCGGCTCCAGCCCCTTGTCTCAGTTTATGGACCAGAATAACCCTCTGGCAGAACTGACTCACAAGCGCCGTCTGTCCGCACTGGGCCCCGGCGGTCTGAGCCGTGAGCGCGCATCCTTCGATGTCCGTGATATTCACTACACCCACTATGGTCGTATGTGTCCCATCGAGACCCCTGAAGGTCCCAACATCGGTCTGATCAACTACCTGGCAACCTTCGCCAAGATCAACGAGTACGGTTTCGTGGAAGCCCCCTACCGCAAGGTGGACAAGGCTACCGGCAAGGTCCCCGACCAGGTGGACTATATGACTGCAGACGTAGAAGACGATTTCTACATCGGTCAGGCCAACGAGCCGCTGGATGAAAACGGCTGCCTGGCAAACCAGCGTATTACCTGCCGTCACCGCAATGAGATCATTGAAGTTGACCGGAATGTCATCGATTATATCGATGTATCTCCCAGAATGATGATCTCCATCGCAACTTCTTTCATTCCCTTCCTGCAGAACGACGACGCAAACCGTGCTTTGATGGGCGCGAACATGCAGCGTCAGGCTGTGCCTCTGCTGACTACCGAGCCTCCCATCGTCGCTACCGGTATCGAGCACGCAGCCGCTGTGGACTCTGAGGTCTGTGTGAAGGCCACCGGCACCGGTACGGTTACCGCAGTTTCCGCTACCGAGATCTCCGTCGCTTATGATGACGGCGAACTGGCAACCTACAGCCTGACCAAGTTTGCCCGCTCCAATGCCGGCACTTGTATCAACCAGCGCCCCATCGTCACTGTTGGCGAGCGCGTACAGGCCAACCAGATCATTGCTGACGGTCCTTCCTGCTCCGGCGGCGAGATCGCTCTGGGTAAGAACGTGCTGATCGGCTTCGTTACCTGGGAAGGTTACAACTACGAGGACGCCATTCTGCTGAACGAGCGTCTGGTCCGCGAGGACGTCTTTACTTCCATCCACATCGAGGAGCACGAGACTGAGGCCCGTGACACCAAGCTGGGACCGGAAGAGATCACCCGCGATATCCCCAATGTGGGCGAAGATACCCTGAAGGATCTGGACGAGAACGGTATTATCCGTATCGGCGCCGAGGTCCATTCCGGCGACTATCTGGTCGGTAAGGTCACCCCCAAGGGCGAGACCGAACTGACTCCCGAGGAGCGCCTGCTGCGGGCGATCTTCGGCGAAAAGGCAAGAGAAGTCCGCGATACCTCTTTGAAAGTGCCTCACGGCGAGAGTGGTATCGTTGTGGATGTCAAGGTCTTCACCAAGGAGAACTCCGACGAACTGGCTCCCGGCGTCACCAAGTCCGTCCGCGTCTATATTGCCCAGAAGCGTAAGATCTCTGTGGGCGATAAGATGGCAGGCCGTCACGGTAACAAGGGTGTTGTTTCCCGCGTTCTGCCTG
>JAZQGL010000045.1:0-3297 GCA_045540035.1 Faecousia sp. | reverse complement strand
CCAAGGAGAACTCCGACGAACTGGCTCCCGGCGTCACCAAGTCCGTCCGCGTCTATATTGCCCAGAAGCGTAAGATCTCTGTGGGCGATAAGATGGCAGGCCGTCACGGTAACAAGGGTGTTGTTTCCCGCGTTCTGCCTGTGGAAGATATGCCCTTCCTGCCCGACGGCACACCCCTGGATGTGGTTCTGAACCCCCTGGGCGTGCCTTCCCGTATGAACATCGGTCAGGTGCTGGAAGTTCACCTGGGTTATGCTGCCAAGGCTCTGGGCTGGAAGGTCGCTACCCCCGTGTTTGACGGCGCCAACGAGAAGGACATCCGTGAGACTCTGAAACTGGCAGGCCTGCGTGAGGACGGTAAGACCGTTCTGTACGATGGCCGTACCGGCGAACCCTTCGATAACCTGGTTACCGTTGGTTATCCCTACTATCTGAAACTGCACCATCTGGTCGATGATAAGATCCACGCCCGTTCCACTGGTCCTTACGCGCTGGTTACCCAGCAGCCTCTGGGTGGTAAGGCACAGTTCGGCGGCCAGAGATTTGGTGAAATGGAAGTTTGGGCCCTGGAGGCATACGGCGCAGCCTATACCCTGCAGGAGATCCTGACTGTCAAGTCCGACGATGTCACCGGCCGTGTCAAGACCTACGAAGCCATCGTCAAGGGCAGCAACATTCCCAAGCCCGGCGTGCCCGAATCCTTCAAGGTTCTGGTCAAGGAACTGCAGGCTCTGTGTCTGGACATCCGTGTTCTGGACGAGCAGGGCAACGAGATCGAACTGAAGGACGAAGAGGACGAGGAAGAGATCGTATACGCTGCCGAGATCGGCAGCCAGCTGGTCGGTTCCACCGAGGAAGTTCTGAATGCAGGCTTCGTTGTGGATGAGGGCCAGGAAGATCTGATGAACAATGTGTTCGGTGAGGCAGAGTCTGCCGATGCCGACACCTACGAAGACTAAGGAGGCGATACTATGTCAGATGTAACATTTGATGCAATTAAAATTGGTATTGCTTCGCCGGAAATGATCCGGAGTTGGTCCTTCGGTGAGGTCAAGAAGCCGGAGACCATCAACTACCGTACCCTGAAGCCCGAGCGCGACGGCTTGTACTGCGAAAAGATCTTTGGACCTACCAAGGACTGGGAGTGCCACTGCGGCAAGTACAAGAAGATCAAGTACAAGGGCAAGGTCTGTGACCGTTGTGGCGTCGAAGTCACCAAGGCAAAGGTTCGTCGTGAGCGTATGGGTCACATCGAACTGGCAGCACCCTGCAGCCATATCTGGTACTTTAAGGGCATTCCCTCCCGTATGGGTCTGATCCTGGATATTTCTCCCAAGATTTTGGAGAAAGTTCTGTATTTCGCTGCTTATATCGTCACCGACCCCGGCGACACACCCCTGGAGAGAAACCAGATCCTCAGCGAAAAGGATTACCGCGACTATCGCGAAAAGTATGAAGACGACTTCCGTGCCGGTATGGGCGCAGAGGCCGTTAAGGACCTGCTGGAGCAGATCGATCTGGAAGAGTTGTCCGTTCAGCTCCGTGAGGAACTGAAGACCGCTTCTGCACAGAAGAAACTGCGTCTTGTTAAGCGTCTGGAAGTGGTGGAAGCATTCCGCGAGTCCGGCAACAACCCTGCTTGGATGGTTATGGATGTGCTGCCCGTCATTCCTCCCGATATCCGTCCTATGATCCAGTTGGATGGCGGCCGTTTCGCCACCTCCGACCTGAACGATCTGTACCGCCGTGTTATCAACCGTAACAACCGCCTGAAGAGACTGATCCAACTCCACGCTCCCGACATCATTATCCGTAATGAGAAGCGTATGCTGCAGGAGGCTGTGGACGCGCTGATCGATAATGGCCGCCGCGGCCGTGCCGTCACCGGCGCAAACAACCGCGCGCTGAAGTCTCTGAGCGATATGCTCAAGGGCAAGCAGGGTCGTTTCCGTCAGAACCTGCTGGGTAAGCGTGTTGACTACTCCGGCCGTTCCGTTATCGTCGTCGGTCCCGAACTGAAACTGTATCAGTGCGGCGTGCCGAAGGAAATGGCCATCGAGCTGGTCCGTCCCTTCGTTATGAAGAAACTGGTTGCCGACGGCCTGGCTAACAACATCAAGTCCGCCAAGAAGATGATCGACAAGGGCAAGACCGAAGTTTGGGATGCTCTGGACGAGATCATCAAGGACCGTCCCGTTATGCTCAACCGTGCGCCTACGCTGCACCGTCTGGGTATTCAGGCATTTGAGCCTATTCTGGTTGAGGGTCGCGCTCTGAAACTGCATCCTCTTTGCTGTACCGCATTTAACGCCGACTTCGACGGCGACCAGATGGCTATCCACGTACCTCTGTCTGCTGAGGCACAGGCAGAAGCCAGAATGCTGATGCTCTCTGCCAACAACCTGCTGCGTCCCCAGGACGGCAAGCCCGTTACCGTGCCTACCCAGGATATGATCCTCGGTGCTTACTACCTGACCTATACCCGTTTGGGCAAGGCAGAAAAGGGCGCTGAGAACGTATTCGTCACCGATTCCGGTGAAACCGACCTGCCCGCAGGTCAGATCGTGGATGCCGACGAGTTTGTGGCAGCCAACAAGAAGGCAAAGGCTGAGGGCAAGGCGATCGCCAAGTTCCGTCCTCTGCTGAACTACTCCAGCGTGGAAGAGGCTATCGCTGCTTATGCCGATGGCAATGTAGGTCTGCACGCGCCCATCCGTGTCCGTTACGGCAGGGAAGTGGACGGTGTTATGCAGTACCGCATCATCGACGCCACCGTTGGCCGCCTGATCTACAACGAGCCCATTCCGCAGGATCTGGGCTTTGTGGACCGCAGTGTTCCCGGTCACGAGTTTGATCTGGAAGTTGACTTCCTGGTCGATAAGAAGTCTCTGGGCAAGATCATCGACAAGTGTATCCGTCGCCACGGCTTCACCATTGCCACCGAGATGCTGGACCGCATCAAGGCTTTGGGCTATAAGTTCTCCACCAAGGGCGCTATCTCCGTTTCCATTGCGGATATGGTGGTTCCTGAGATCAAGTACGAACTGGTTCGCCAGGCCGAAAAGAAGGTCGTGGAGATCGAGCAGTTCTACCGTCAGGGTCAATTGACCAACGAAGAGCGTTACCGTCTGGTGGTTCAGCAGTGGGAAAAGACCCCCGCCGATGTTACCGGCGCTCTGCAGGGCAACCTGGACGAGTTCAACCCCATCTATATGATGGCTGACTCCGGTGCCCGTGGTAGTATGGCTCAGATCCGTCAGTTGGCAGGTATGCGTGGCTTGATGGCGGATACCGCAG
>JAZQGL010000044.1:0-17046 GCA_045540035.1 Faecousia sp. | reverse complement strand
TGCATAATTCATAATGCATAATGCATAATTGCGGTATTTTTCTTCGAAAAATGATTTTAATAGTCGCCTTTGGCGACACAATAATTGTGCATTGTGCATTTTGCATTGTGCATTATTTATCGAGCCAACGGCTCGATAAATTGGAATTTGGCGGGGTTACATTTGTTGCGAAACAACAAAAGCGTTGTGCATTAAAAAAGCACCGGCGGTGGCCGGTGCTTTTTGTTAAATTCCGTATTTTTCTTTCAGGAAGGCGCGGCTGATGGCGGCGGCTTCCAGCGGGTCACGGTCCTTGCTCTCGTCCTGCTCCACGATCAGATAGCGGGCGCTGGAGGCTTTGGCGGCTTCGATGATAGGATCGAAATCCTCAACACCGGTACCCAGAGGGGTATAGGCAAAGCCGGCTTCGCTGCGCTTTTCAGGGCGGACAGACCAGCCTTTTTCAGCGATTTGCTGATACATAGGCTTTTGCTCCATAGCCTTCAGTTTGTAGTCTTTCAGGTGGATCACATTGACCCGATCTGCATACTTGCGGATATACTCAGCGGGAGAATAACCGCCGTAACTGACCCAGCAGGTGTCAAATTCCGGGTTCAGCAGAGGCAGTTCGGCATAGAGTTTGTCCAGCAGGGGCTGGCTGTCGCCGTCTAATGTGACCATCTCAAAATCGTGGTTGTGGTACAACAGTTGGATGCCTTCTGCGTGGAAGGCTTCGCTCATTTCCCGGTAAAGGGAGACGGTCTCGTCCCACTTGTCTTTCAGGGTGTCCAGACGGCCCACGGTCATAGGAATGACACAGTAAGGGACGCCCAGTTCCTTGATATAGCCGATGGCATCGGCTTTGTCGTCAAGGAAGAAGGAGGGGCTTTGGTGGGCAGAAACGCAGGCAAGACCGTACTTTTCGCACAGCGCCTTGTTTTCGCTGCCTGTGTGACCGTAACGGCCGCCGGCGATCTCCACGCAGTCATAACCCATTTCTTTCACGGCCTTCAGGGCAGCCTCCATATCCGCATTCATTGCATCGCGGATGCTGTAAAGCTGCAGACCGACTTTCATATTATCCATAACTGAAAGCAGCGGGAGTTACCCCCCGCTGCATCCTTTCTTGTGAATTAGATCTCGGGGATCTGGATCTCGATCTCACGACCCAGTTCTGCAGACTGGCAGATGCCGTGGAGAATTGCCTGGTTGATCAGGATCTGCTCGGAGGGAACGGGAGCGGGATCGCCGTTCTTAACAGCATCCAGGAAGGAACGAACCTTGTAGTAGAAGTTGTTCTCCTTGGCCTTGCCGGGTACGGGGAACTCGGTAACCACGTGACGCTTGCCGATGCGCTGATACAGTTTCAGAGGACCGCCGACGGAGCCGTTCCAGCACTCGGTGGAGGGGATACGCAGACCGCCCTTGGTGCCGTAGATCAGGGTGTCGCCGGAGGTGTCCATATTCATAGCCCAGGCGATACGGAAGTCCAGAACGATGCCGCCTTCCAGACGGATAAAGGCTGCGCTGAAATCGTCAACGCCGAAGATGTCGGCATACTCAGCAGGCTTGCCCTTGGCGACCCAGTACTCGGGGTCCTTGCCGAAGAAGTCGGAGGTATAGCCGGAAACGGTCAGGGGCTTGGGATAGCCGATGGCGTTCAGGACCATATCCAGAGAGTAGCAGCCGATGTCTGCCAGTGCGCCCATACCGCCCTTGTCCTTTTCGATAAAGGTGGTGCCGAAGGGTGCGGGGATACCGTTGCGGCGGCCGCCGCCGGTCTGGATGTAGTAAATGTCGCCCAGAATGCCGGACTGCACGATCTCCTTGACCATCTTCATGGAGTTGTCGAAACGGGGCTGGAAGCCGATGGACAGCAGCGCACCGCTCTTCTTCTCGGCACGGCAGATCGCAACAGCCTCCTCGGTGGTCAGGCACATGGGCTTCTCCAGCAGAACGTGAACACCGTGCTCCAGTGCATAAATAGCGCACTCTGCGTGGGTGGTGTTGTAGGTGCAGATACTGACGGCGTCAACTTCGCCGGCGTCGATCAGTTCCTTGTGGCTGGGGTAGCACTTTGCGTTGGGAATGCCGCGCTCGATGCAGAAAGCCTCTGCCTTGCCGGGAACCAGGTCGGCGCAGGCAACGACTTCCACGTCGGGCATTTTTGCGTACTCACGCATATGGGTGCCGGCGATCCAGCCGGTACCGATGATACCGATCTTCAGTTTCTTGGAGGTGTCAACGACCTGCTCGGTAAAATCGCCCTGGAAAGCGTCCAGATCGTCTTTGCTGACATTAGCGGAACAAACAGCCATAGTAGTAATCTCCTTTAATTTTTATTGGTGCACAGTGCAGAGTGCAGAGTGCACAGTTATTGTATTTTTCTTACGAAAAATGATTGAAATAGTTGGCAAAGCCAACACATTAACTATGCACTGTGAACTGTGCACTGTGCATTGACGTCAGGCCCACCACATTTGACCGGGGGTTTCGTAGATGATGGCGTCTTTCAGAAGGGAAATTGCCTTTTCCAGACCTTCCTTGGGGCTCATCAGGGCGTCCTCGTGCTCGATGGAGATGGCGCCGTCATAGCCCACAGCCTTCAAAGTGCTGATAATGTTGTTCCAGACCTCTTTGCCGTGACCGTAGCCCACGGTGCGGAAGATCCAGCAGCGACCCAGCACATCGCCGTAACTGCCGGTGTCCAGCACGCCGTTTTTGGCGGTGTTGGCATCGTCGATCTTGGTGTCCTTGGCGTGGAAGTGGTAGATCGCGCCTTTCAAAGTCTTAATGGCTTCGCAGGGGTCCATACCCTGCCAGAACAGGTGGCTGGGGTCTACATTGGCGCCGATGATATCGCCAACGGCTGCCCGCAGTTTCAAAAGTGTGGCGGGGTTGTAGACGCAGAAGCCGGGGTGCATCTCGAAGGCGATCTTCTTGATGCCGATCTCGGCAGCCAGTTTGGCGGTTTCCTTCCAGTAGGGGATCAGCACCTTGTTCCACTGGTAGTCCAGGATATCTAAGTACTCAGGGGGCCAGGCGCAGGTGACCCAGTTGGGGTTTTCAGAGTTGTCGCAATCGCCGGGGCAGCCGGAGAAACCGATAATGGTGTCCACGCCCAGGGTCACTGCCACTTTCATGGCAGCCACAAATTCCCGGTGGAACTTTTCAGCCACTTCCTTGTTGGGGTGGACCGGGTTGCCGTGGCAGGCGATGGCAGAGAGTTTCATTTCGTGCTTTGCCAGCAATGCCTTCAGATTTTCAATTTTTTCGGGGTGTGCCAGATAGTCTTCAGCGTCCATATGGGCTTTGCCGGGGTAGCCGCCTGCGCCCAGTTCCAGGCTGTCAACGCCCAGGGAGTGCAGGTAGCCCAGGGCTTCGTCCAGATTCATCTGGCTCAAAACCGGGGACATAACAGATAATTGCATAGTTGTTCCTCCTGGTTTTTAGTGCACAGTGCAGAGTGCAAAGTGCACAGTTGTTGTATTTTTCTTCCAAAAATGATTTAAATAGTTGGCGCAGCCAACACATTCACTATGCATTGTGCACTGTGAACTGTGCACTGGAAACTGACTGTTGTCTAACGGTCAGTTTAAATAGGACAGGTCGATAACGGAGTTGGTGTCAGAGGACTCCTTGATGGCTTCCATCAGGCGCATAACACGCATCACCTGATCGTGCTTGACGATCTGCGCTTCCTCGCCCCGGATCGCCTTGATCATATTCCGGTAGAAATCACGGACATCGCTCTCGATCTCCGGCAGGGGGTATTCCTGAATGGTCTCGGGGGTGCGGGGCGCCATAGTCTTGGTCAGACCGGCGGCGGTGGCAACGGGGACAGCGTCACGCTTCTCCCAGTCGGAGACCATAACGATCTTGCCGTTGAGTTTGAAATCGTCAATGATGCAAGTGCCGTTCTGACCCAGCACATACCAGCGGGGCAGAGAGACGAAGTTACTGGTGCTGGTCTGCACCTCCACCATCACACCGCCTTCAAAGTTCAGTTGGGCGGTGAAGCCGTCATCGACCATATCGTTGGTCACGTGGTACATTTGGGCATAGACGCTTAAGAGTTTCTGCGGCATCATCAAAAGGATCTGATCCAGCAGGTGGACACCCCAGTCCAGCAGCATACCGCCGCCGAACTCTTTCTGGTTGCGCCAGTCGCTGGGGATACCGCGGGAGCCGTGGACACGGGACTCGATACGGAACACCGGACCCAGTGCGTTTTCCTCCAGCAGTTTCTTGACGATCAAAAAGTCCTGATCCCAACGGCGGTTCTGGTGGACGGTGAAGATCACGCCGTACTTGTGGGAGGCGTCGATCATCTCCTGCAGTTCGGCAGAGTTCATAGCCACGGGCTTTTCGCAGATAACGTTCTTGCCTGCTGCCATCAGGGCAATGCACAGTTCCTTATGCAGGTGGTTGGGGGTCGCTACAGTGACGATCTCCACAGATTTGTCATCCAGCACTGCCTCAAAGGACTCGTATGTATTGTAATTCTTTTCGTGGGCGAAATCGATCCGCTCCTGGCGGATGTCATAAACGCCGGCCAGTTCCAGACAGTCCAGAGAAGAGATCTTCCGGGCGTGCCAGTTACCCATTCCGCCATAGCCGACGATGGCAACACGAACTTTCTGGTTACTTTCAGCCATTTTCACAAACACTCCTTTGCTTTTTGACCTGCTTTTGTGTAGGTCGCTATTTACATTATAATCTTTCTGTGGTATAATTCTAGCCAAAAGAGATATTTAAATAGACACATATTGCTTTTTCGGAGGTTTTTATGCGTTATCGGATAGAAAATAAGCATTATGATTACTTTGTGGGATCCTACAGTCACGGTCTCGGAAAGACATCCCACATCCATACGCACCTGGAAATGGTATACCTGCTTCAGGGCAAGGCGGCGGGCATCGTGGACGGTAAACGGTACGAACTGGAGCCGGGCGATCTGTTTGTGGCATTCCCCAACCAGATCCATTTTTATGAAAATCTGGAGCGTCCGGTGAAGCATTATCTGATCATTTTTTCTTCCGGTATCGATATCTATCTGAAAAAGTTGCTGGAGGACAAGATCCCTGCCCGCCCGGTGATCAAGGCCGCCCAAATGCCGGCGGATACGGAGCAGCAACTGCAGGACATTGCCGCCGCCAGCCGGGGTAAGGAATACGATCGGCTCAGCGCCAAGGGGCAGTTTCTCCATTTTTTGGGGCAGGTGCTGCCGCTTATGGAGTATGTGCCGTCGGATACCGCCTTTGACCACGACAGTGTCCGGGATGCCCTGGCATACTGTATGGAGCATTACACAGAGCCCATCTCCCTGGAAAGTGTCGCCAAGGAACTGCATTTAAGTAAGTTCTATGTGTCCCACGTTTTTAAAGAAAGGACCAATATGAGTTTTACCCGGTTCGTCAACGGTTTGCGGGTGGAACGGGCAAGAGAACTGCTGGAGAAAAAGGATATGAACATCACCGAGGCCGCCTACGGCGCGGGATTTTCCTCTATCCGCACCTTCAACCGGGTGTTCCTGGAGCAGACCGGTATGTCGCCGAGGGAGTACATCGCAAGACACAGATAACAGTGGACAGTTGAGAATGCAAAATGCAAAATTGTGACAGAACGTGAAAAGCCTCCCCTGCAAGGGGAGGCTTTTCACGCAGCAACACAAGTCTTTTTTGTTATATTCAATAGTCGCGCCGGGTCAGCAAAATGCCGGAAGGCTCGCCCATCAGATCGCTTTTTACGATGGTCATCGTATCGTCGGTGTTTTTCACGATCGTCAGATACAGATAATTGTCGCAATTCACATATATGGTATTGCCTTCGGTTGTGTATGTAATACTGCCGCCGTCGCCCATACCTACATAGTAATATGTGCCGTTAACCAAATGTAAACACTGTACGCCGCTTTCGTACTCCTTTAAAAGATCCTCTCTAAAGGGCTGATCCAAGGTATCGATATCGTCACCGTAACCGCACATTAAGATGTTGCGGACAAGATCCAGTTCGATCTCGTACAGACGATTGCCCACAACCTGCAGGGCGGTCCATACGCCGGTAATTTCAGAGGGTTGATCCAGAGGATATTCTTCCGGGAAAAGCGTATGCCACAGCAGCAGCACCACATCGGCGTTGGTGATTTGACCGTCGCCGGTGAGATCGCAACTGTAGGGGATGTCATACTCCTCCGGGAACAAGGTGTGCCAAAGCAGCAGGACAACATCATCGTTGGTAACCTGACCGTCGCCGGTCATATCGCCGGTGACAAAGACATCTTCAGGGACATCTTCCTTGCCGAAATGGAGGGCGGCGCTTAGCAAAGGCTCGTTATCTGTGCCGATAGCAATGCTGTGCCATTGTTCCCTGCTGCCGTCGTAGTATACATCGGACAGAAGGGAGCAACCGCTGAACGCAGAGTTCCCGATGGTGGTGATGCTGTCGGGAAGGGTGAGTTCTTTCAATGCTCTATTATAGGAGAATGCATTCTCGCCAATAGAAGTGACACTGCTGGGGATGGTCACATAGGCAAGGGGGCAGAAATTGAATGCGTAATCGCCAATGGATGTGACGCTGTCCGGGATGGTGAGGCTCTCCAGGGCGTAGCAAGATTGGAATGTGGCCCTTTCAATGGCGGGGACACCTTCGGGGATCACGATACGCTTCAGACTGGTACAGGAGTCGAATGCGCTGACGCCGATGGCGGTAACGCCGCTGCCAAAGTCCACGGACAGCAGACCGTTATTGAAGTTAAATGCGCCTTTCTCGAGGGTGGTCACGCTGTCGGGAATGGTGACGCCCACAAGACCGTGGCAACCCTGAAAGGCGTACTGACCGATGGTGGTGACAGTATCTGCAATGGCGACGTCCAGCATCTTTTCGCAGCCCTGGAAGGCGTAATGACCAATGGTGGTGGCGCCGGATTCCATAACCACGGCGGTGATGGAAGCGCGGTGTTCATACCAGGGAGAACCCTTTTTGTAGAAGTCGGACATTCTGCCGGTGCCGGAGATGGTCAAAGTGCCGGCATCGTCCAGCGTCCAGGTCAGGTTCTCGCCGCAGGTGCCGCTGGCAACGGTGGCTGCCTGGGCTTTCGGTGTCAGCAAGGTGACGGTAAGTACCAGCACCAATGCCAATAAACAAAGGGGAATCGCTTTTTTGATATATTTCATAAAACTACCTCCCAATGGTGTTTTCTTTATTATACAACGGCTTTTCGCAAAAAGAAAGAGCAAATTCCGGTTTGTCGTGCTGTGCACGAAATGCATAATTCATAATGCATAATTGCGGTATTTTTCTTCGAAAGATTTTAATAGTCGCCTTTGGCGACACAATAATTGTGCATTGTGCATTTTGCATTGTGCATTGTGCATTGTTTATGGCAGGTTTCCCTTGATTTTGCGGGGGGTTTTATATATAATGTCTGTTGGCGGAGCGGAATGCTTCGTACATTTGCGTTGCATCCGGGGTGTCCGGAGCGACAGCAGGAGGCATAAAAATGAATATGAAAACGAAGAACCTGGTGGGCATTGCTATGCTTTCCGCCATTGTGGTGGTACTGCAGGTAGTGTTCGGAAAAGTGACCGTAGGTCCGGCATCTATCAACCCGGTGCTGGTGCCGGTGGTCATCGGCGCGGCAGTCTACGGCTGGGGCGCAGGCGGCATTCTGGGTCTGGTGTCCGGCATCGCCATATTGGCAACCGGCGCTGCCAACCTGTTTATGGTGGCAAACCCTGCCGGTACGGTGATCACGGTGCTGCTCAAAGGCACTTGCTGCGGTCTAGCGGCGGGGGCGCTGTACAAACTGCTGGAAAAGAAAAGCAGTTTGACGGCGGTGTTTGCGGCTGCGGCTGTTTGTCCCATCGTCAATACGGGCATTTTCCTCATTGGCTGCCGGGTGTTCTTTTGGGAACTGGTTTCCGGTTGGGCAGGTGGCGCAAACACGGTGGTGTATATGTTCACGGGTCTTGCCGGCATTAATTTTTTGGTGGAACTGGGTCTGAATTTGGTTCTGTCCCCCACCATTACACGACTGATCAAGATCGGAAAGGGTAAATGATGATTTTAGCCATTGATATCGGCAATTCCAATGTGGTCATCGGCTGTCTGGACGAAAATAACAATGTGGTCTCCCAGTTCCGGATGGTGACGGACCTGAAAAAGACCGAGGATGAATATGCCGCCGGTATGCAGGCGATCCTGACCCACAATGGGGTGGACACCGGCAGTTTTGACGGCGCGATCATCTGCTCGGTGGTGCCGCCGCTGACGGATATCTTCAAGATCGCCGTGGAGCGGATCACCGGCTGCAACGCCCTTGTGGTGGGCGCCGGGGTGAAGACCGGTTTGAGCATTCTTATTGAAAATCCCGCATCGCTGGGCAGTGACCTGGTGGCGGTTTCTGTGGCGGCTATGGTGGAATATCCCCTGCCTGCCATCGTGATCGATATGGGTACGGCAACCACGCTGACGGTGGTGGACGAGGGAAATAAGTTCCTGGGCGGCGCCATCGCGCCCGGTGTAGCCCTTTCCTTAAATGCACTGTCCTCCGGCACATCCCTGCTGCAGAAAGTCCAGATCGAAGCGCCGAAAAAGTGCATCAGCACCACAACGACCACCTGTATGCAAAGCGGCGCGGTGTACGGCAACGCGGCGATGCTGGACGGTATGATCGACCGTTTCCAGCAGGAACTGGGCAGAAAAGCAAGTGTGATCGCCACCGGCGGTGTGGCATCCAAGATCATCCCTCTGTGCAGCCACGAGATCGTATATGACGAAAATCTGCTGCTGCGGGGCTTGGGGATCATTTATAAGAAAAACCAAAGATAATTTCAATTGTTGCGTCAGCAACACCACAATTTTGCATTTTGCATTGAAAAAAGGGGGTGCTTGGTTTGAAGCGAATACTGTTAATTCTGCTGGTGGCGCTGCTGCTTTGCGGCTGTACCGCCGGGCCGGTAGAGACTACCGTTGCCACCACCACAGCCCCTACGGTTCAGACTGAGCCGCCCACCACGGTGGCTGAGGGAGACTTGGTGGGCATCTGCCTGCCGGATGAAACGGTCCGGCGCTGGGTTTCGGAAGCGGCGGATATGGAAACAGCGCTGACGGAACTGGGCTACCGGGTGGAGATCCTCTATGCCGGCGGCGACGCTGCTCAGCAGGCGCAGCAGATGAAAACCCTGATAGATCAGGGGGCGAAATGCCTGATCGTGGCGGCAGTAGATCCTGCCGAACTGCTGGCGGCGGGAGAAAAGGCGACTAACGCCGGGATCCCGGTGGTCGCCTATGACCGGCTGCTGACAGATACCGAAGCGGTCAGCGCTTTTGTGGGCTTTGACTACGCCGCCATCGGCAGGGAAATGGGCGAATATATCGTCAAGACCAAACAGTTGGACCAGGCAGAGGAAGGCACGGTCTATACGGTGGAACTGTTTATGGGTTCGCCGGAAGATCACAATGCGCTGCAGATGTATCTGGGTCTGATGGAGCAGTTGCAGCCCTATCTGGACAGCGGCGTGCTGACCGCCCTTTCCGGACGGACAGCCTTTGAAGATTGCTGCATCGTTGGCTGGGACAGCCGGGAAGCCGGGGGCAGATTGGCCCGGTATCTGGCGGAAGAATATCAGAAAGCCCCGCCGGATATTCTGTGTACTGCCACAGACGGTATGGCTGCCGGCTGCATCGAGGCGCTGAAAGCGTTGGAAAAAGCGCCAGAAGCGATGCCTTTGATCACCGGTACAGGCGGTACGCTTGCGGAAGGGCAGGCGGTCACCTTCCCTGTAGAGACCCGGGCGCTGGCAGAGCCGGCGGCGATGATCGCCGATCAGTTGATCTCCGGTCTGGACCTGACGGTCACCGACCCCGAGGGCTGCCACAACAATGCCATCTTCGTGCCGGCATATTATGTGGAAACGGAACTGACAAAAAACACCGCGTAAGGGCACTGCCCAAGCGGTGTTTTTTTAGTGCACAGTGCAGAGTGCACAGTTCACAGTTTCGGTGTTGCTGCGCAACACATTCCGATTTATCGAACCGTTTCAAACAACTCGATAAACCGAATTTGCTGTGTTGCAATTTGTAAGGAATTATGGTAAAATAAATCGTCAAAAAATGGATGTTACCGGGAATATCCGGGGAGAGGAGGTAAAATAATGCGGAAAGTGTCTGTGCTTATTATGGCGCTGATGCTGGTGCTGGCGATGGCTGTGTCTGTCAGCGCGGCTACCGGCGTGACTTCCCTGCAGGATTTTGCCTCTGTGGCGGCGGACGGCAGTTGTCAGGTCAGTATGGCGGTGACGCTGCATCTGGAAGAAAAGGTGGATAAACTCTACTTCCCCATTCCCGCCAATGCATCCGCTGTCCGGGTCAACGGTTCCCGGGTCAGCGCCGCCAAGGACGGCGATGTGCGCAACATCAACCTGAGCCGGTTCGCCGGAGGGGTGGTAGGAGATATTACGGTAAATATCCAGTACAGCCTCCGGGATGTGATCAGCCAGAACGAGGACGGCATCTTGCAGTTGGAAGTGCCGGTGCTGTGTGGCTTTGCCTACCCGGTGGAAAATCTGTTTTTATCGGTGACGCTGCCCGGCGAAGTGCCGGTGCTGCCCTCTTTCTCCAGCGGCTACCATCAGGCCGCCGTTGAGGAACATTTAAACACCTCCGCCGAAGGCGCGGTGGTGACGGTCCGCTCTTTGAAAGCGATGAAAGACCACGAAACCCTGACGATGACCATGGCGGTGACGGAGGAGATGTTCCCCCAGTCCATCGTCAAGACCCAATCCACAAAGACCGCGTATGCCGGTATGATCATTTGCGGCGCTCTGGGACTGCTGTACTGGCTGTTGACTTTGCGCAGCCTGCCCTGGCGCAGAAAAATGACCTCCCAGCCTCCTCAGGGCTACACCGCCGGACAGATGGGCGGCCTTGCCTATATGCAGGGCGTGGATCTGACTATGAGCGTATTTACCTGGGCAAGCCTGGGATATCTCCAGATCCTCCGTGACCGGGGTGGCAACATCGCCCTGAAAAAACGGATGGAAATGGGCAACGAGCGCAGCGATGCGGAACGGCGGTGCTTCGGAAAACTTTTCGGCGCGAAAGATACGGTGGATACCCGGTCTTACCGCTATGCAAGCCTGCAGCAGGCGGTGGAGAAAAGACCCACTATGGTGCAGGAACTGCTGCGCAAACGGACGGGAAATGTGCTGGTGCTGCGCGTCCTTGCCACCGGTGTGGGACTTTGTGCCGGCGGCGGTATCGGCCTGCGTATGGGAAGCGGCGCGGTGCTGCAGGTGCTGCTGATCGGTCTGCTGGGGGCATTTGGCGGCTTCAGCGCCTGGTTTATGGTGCCTTGGGCGGCAGGTCTGCAGTTGCGGCGTAAGGATAAGTTCTACCGGGCTGCGGCGCTGGCGGCGATCTGGATGCTGCTGGGACTCATTGCCGGCGAGTTTACTTTGGCAATGTGGTTTATCGGCGGTATGGCGTTGGCGGGCGTTCTGAATGTGTGGGCCGGCAGGCGTACGGCGCTGGGTCGGCAGACTACCTCGCAGGTACTGGGACTGAAGCGATACTTGCGTCATCCCGACAAGGAGCAACTGCGGCAGCAGGCGGATATGAATCCCAACTACTTTTTTGAAATGGTACCCTATGCAATGGCGCTGGGCGAAGATCTGGGGTTTGCCCGGAGTTTCGGCGGGCGGAAAATAGAGGAATGCCCCTACCTTTCCGGCGTGGAAGGTCAGCGGACAGCCCTGGGCTGGCTGAAGGTGCTGCGCTCTGTGGCAGCATCGATGGACCGGCGGGCGCAGCATCTGCCGGCAGAAAAGGCTATGGCATTGGTAAGAACGATAACGAGAAGATAAGAAAAACACCGCCCGGAGGATCTCCTCCGGGCGGTGTTTCAACCGCGGGCAATCACAGATCGCCCCTACGATTTAAATCGTAGGCAAAGCCGACACCACAATTTTGCATTTATCATTTATCATTTTGCATTATAAAAATGTCCCATCCGGGAGGATGGGACATTTTTGTTACAGGGGGTAGTCTTCCGGGAACAATGTGTGCCACAGAAGCAGGACAACATCGTCGTTGTTGACGGAGTCGTCGCCGGTAAGGTCGGCATTTACGGACAGAGGATAATCCTCGGGGAAGAGGGTGTGCCACAGAAGCAGGATCACATCGTCGTTATTGACGGAGTCATCGCCGGTGAAGTCGCCGCGAATGCCCTGGGGCTCCTCGTCGGAACGGACGGTCATACAGCCGGCGCAGAAGCCGTCTGTAAAGTTGTGAACGTGGTTAAAGTGGATGTTGGCATCCAGCAGGAATTCGTTGCAGTCAAGCACTTCGATTTCTGCCCACTGGCTTTCGCTGCCGGCGTAGTATACATCCTGCAGTTCCCAAGTGCCTTCAAAGGCGCTCAGGTCGATGGCGGTGACACTTTCGGGAATGGCGATATTCTTCAGCGTGCTGTAGGCGAAGGAATGGTAAGTGATGTCGGTTACACCCTCCAGGATCACAGCGCTTTCCAGGCTGGCGCTGCTTTCAAAGGCGTATTCACCCAGATAGGTGACAGAACCGGGGATCACCACATTCTTCAGCCCGTATGCCCAGGTAAAGGCGTAATCGCCGATGTACTCGATGCTGTCGCCCAGGGTCAGGGTCTGCAGTTCGTAACAGTCGGAGAAACCGTATTCGCCAATGGAGACCACATTGTCCGGAATGTGGACAGCGGTCATAGTGGAACAGCCGGAGAAGGCGAAAGAACCGATGGTAACAAGGCTTTCGGGGAATGTGACATTTTGCAGGCTTCTGCACCAGTCAAAGGCGCCGTAGCCGATGATCTCCACGCTGTTGCCGAAGGTGACACTTTCCAGATTGGGGCAGTTGTTAAAGGCGTACTCGCCGATGGTCGTTACATTGTTGCCGATGACCACCCGGGTCAGGGCTTCGTTATCCCGGAATGTGTAACCGGGGATCACTTCCACGGTATCGTCCAGGACGATCTCGGTCAGGGGGTTGCCGGCTTTGTCTATGAAGTGTACGACAGCGCCGTTTTCGGTGGGGTTTGCGCTCCATTGACCGAATTGGATGGTACACCAGGTGCTGGGGTCGGAAATGTAGACATCTGTCAAACTGTTGCAGGCGCAGAAGGCATCGTCGCCGATGACTTCCAGGTTTGCAGAGAGGTAGACGCTGGAGAGATTGTAGCACCAGCTAAAGGCGTACTCACCGATATGGGTGATGGAGTCCGGCAAGCGCAGGGTCTGCAGGCTGTTGCAATCCGAGAAGGCTCGATCACCGATGGTGGTGACGCCCTGGGGAATGACGATATTTTCCAGCGTTGAGCAGTAATTGAAGGTATATTCCTCAATGACAGCAAGGTTCTTGCTCAGGATCACGGAATTCAGGCTGGAACAATTCTCGAATGCCGAACGGTCCAATTGGGTCACGCTGTCCGGAAGGGCGATGTTCGGCAGGTTGATACACTCTGCAAAGGCGTAGTCGCCGATACGGGTAATTTTTTTGTTAAGGTTGACCTCCCGCAGATCGTCGCAGCAGTAGAAAGCAAAAGCGCCAATGCTCAGCACATTGTCGGGAAGGGTAATGCTTGTCAGATCGCTGCAATAGGCGAAGGCGTAGCCTGCAATGACCTGGGTATCCGGGTGGATATTGCAACTTGTGATGGAGCCGTCATTGGCAACGATCAGCGCCAGATAGGGATTGCGCTCGTTTCCAAGATACTGGGCGTTGTCATAGGTGTTGAAAGAGATGGGGGAATAACTGAACACTTCTTCACCCAGGTAAGTAAGGCTGTCAGGCAGGCTGATGCTTTGCAGGGATTCCAGCCAGGAAAAGGCGTAGTCATCGATGGAGGTGACACGATTGCCGATGGACAGTTCCTGCAAGCAAATGCAGTAGTGAAATGCCATTTTGCCGATGGTGGTGACGCTGTCGGGAATGATCACGCGCTCCAAACTTACACAACCGGAGAATGCCTCATCACCGATGGTGACGACGCTATTCGGGATCTCAATGGTTTTCAGGTTAGAATTATGCTGGAATGCGCAATTGCCAATGGCGGTTACGGTGCCGGGAATGCTATATGCCTCCAGAACGCCGGGAGCCTGGATCAGAACCGTCTTTTCCTTATCAAACAGAACGCCGCTTGCATCGCTGCAGTAGTTTGCGTTGGCAGGATCTACGGTAAATCCGGTAATGTTACTGCAGCCGGCGAAGGCGGCTGCGCCAATATGGGAAACACCGGCAGGAATGGCAATGCTTTCTAAGGAACTGCAGTTTATAAAGCCGCAATTGCCAATGTATTCCAGGGTTTTGGGCAGGGCAGCCATGCGCATGTTATAACACTGGGAAAAGGCGTAATCGCCGATGGTGACCACATTTTTGCCCATAGTGATCTCCATCAGATTGTGGCAATCCTCGTAGGCAAAGTCGGCAATGGTGATGACTGTATCGGGAATGACGTGAGATTCAATGCCGACGGGGGCTTTCATCAGCGTGGTCTTGGCTTTGTTATACAGAACGCCCTGCGCGTCGCTGCTGTAGACGGTGTTGTCAGCGGATACATAGTAGCCGTTGATCTCGTAGGAACCGGTGAAGGCGCCGTCACACAGTTCTTTCAGACCGCTGCCGATGGTAACGGTCTGCAGGCGCGAACACCAGCCGAATGCAGAAGGACCAACATACTCGACGCTGTCGGGAAGGTTGATCTCTTTGAGTTTTCTGCAGCTGTAAAATGCGTAATCGGAAATGTAGCGCAGGCCGTTGCCAAAGTCAACTGTCTGCAGGTTGGGACATTCCCAAAATGCGCTGCCTTCAATGATCTCCACACTGTCGGCGATGGTGACGCTCTGCAGTTTCGGGCATTCGAAAAAGGCTTCGTAGGGGATGTTGGTAATGCCCTCGGCAATGACCAGGGATCTGACGGAGGTGTTATTGCGCCAGGGGAACTCGCTGTCCTGGGCGGAGGGGATCGGGCCGGTGCCGGAGATGGTCAGCACGCCCTCTTCGTCCAGTACCCAGGACACATTCTCGTCCAGGACGCCGCTGCCGGGGACGATGGGGATCACCGGCTCTTGCAGGCAGATGATCTCGGCGTTGAGCAGGTTGCCATTGTCGACCTGAAACTCAATACTTTCCCACTGGGCTTCGGTGCCGTTGTACAGAACGGTTTCCAGATTGCTGCAGCCGTCAAAGGTGTAGGCGAAAACGGCGCTGACGCCGCTGCCAATGGTAATGGTCTGCAGTTTTTCACACCAACTGAATGCACCGTCGCCGATAGAGACAACGGAGTCGGGGATGATAACGCTGGTCAGTTCGTGTATTTGGGAGAAGGCGTAAGGACCGATGTCGGTTAGATAAATGCCCTCACCAAAGGTAAGGCTGCTCACAGCAAAACAGTTACTGAAAGCATATGCGGCAAGTATTTCCACGCTGGCGGGAATGTGAATGCTCTGCAGATTGTGGCATTCGGAGAATGCTTGTGTGTCAATGCAGGTAACGCCGTCTCCCAGATCCACCTGCAGAAGATTGGTGCAGGCGTAGAAGGCAGAGGAATTGATAACGGTGACGCTGTCTGCCACGGTCAGGGATTGGATACTGGTGTGAACTGCAAAGGCATTCGCACCTATGGCGGTAACACCTTCTTCAATGACCACGGAGACGATCCGGTCGGCAACGCTTTCCCAGGGTCTGAAGTTTTCGTAGTAATTGTACATATCGCCGTTGCCGGAGACGGTCAGCGTACCGGTGTTGTCCAGTTTCCAGGAAAGATTGTCGCCGCAGATGCCCTGGGCTACGATGTCCTCAGCGGTATATACGCCGCTGAAAATAACGGTGGCATCGGTCAATGGTTCATTGCCCTCGGCAAGGGCGATCTTAAGCCAGTTGTCCCGATGACCGTCGTAGTACACATTCTGCAAACCGTAGTTTTCACCAAAGGCATATCTGCCGACAGAGGTAACGGCACTGCCAATGTACAGGGTCTTTAAATCGTAGCAAGCATAGAAAGCCAGTTCGCCGATGGAAACAAGACTCTCGGGCAAGGCGATCTCGCCCAGATTTGCACAGTTCGAAAAGGCCTCGTCGCCGATGCTTTTGATACCGCTGCCGAAAAATACATTGACAAGCGTAGTGTTGGCAAATGCACTCTGACCGATATGGGTCACAGAGTCGGGAATGGTGATGCTTTCTATGCCGAGGGAAGAAAACGCGTTGTCGGCAATGATGACGGCATCCGGGTAAACGGACCGGAAGGTGTTTTCAGAACCGTCTGCCCAGAGCAGGGCGTGGTAGGGATTTTCCGGGTAGCCCAGATAGTAGGCATCGTCGTATGTATAGTAAGCAAGGGCGTAGCAACCCGAAAATGCCTGACGGCCAATGTGGGTCACGCCGGAGGGGATGGCGATGTCCTCCATAACGGAGCAATCCATAAATGCGTAATCACCGATGGAGGTGACGGTATCCGCAATGGATACACGCAGCAGATTGGGGATCCGGTAAAATGCGGTTTTACCAATGGAGGTCACGCCCTCTTCGATGACAATGGCAGTGATATTCTCGTTGCCCTCGAATAAAGGTGCGCTGTCGCTGTAGTCATACATAGGACCTGTACCGGAGATGGTCACTGTACCGGAATCGTTCAGTTCCCAGGTCAGGTTGTCGCCGCAGACGCCGCCGGTGGCAGCCTGGGCTTTCGGTGTCAGCAAGGCGACGGACAGAGCCAGCACCAATGCCAGTATGCAAACAGGGATCGCTTTTTTGATATACGTCATAACATTACCTCCCAATTAGGATTTATCTATATTATATATCCATATTTTACAAAATGAAAGAGTTTTTTACAATGCAAAATGCACAATGCATAATGCACAATTATGGTATTGCTGCACAACAAATTCCGGCTTGTCGTGCTGTGCACGAAATGCATAATTCATAATGCATAATGCATAATTGCGGTATTTTTCTTCGAAAAATGATTTTAATAGTCGCCTTTGGCGACACAATAATTGTGCATTGTGCATTTTGCATTGTGCATTATTTATC
>JAZQGL010000043.1:0-2717 GCA_045540035.1 Faecousia sp. | reverse complement strand
ATGTTTAAAGTCCTTCTCCTTTTGCAGGGTGTAGAAGGTCTGATAAGGATCGTTGTCAAAACTGTTGACCAGAATACCCTGAACAGTGGGATGCTCCAGCGCGTATTTCAGTTCTTCGTAGTTGCTGCAAACAACAGGATTACTGATGGTCCCCATGCCTGCGGGAATGCTTTTATGGAACACAGCAAACAAATGCAAACTTTCATCTACACGGAATCCTATGCTCTTGGCTTTGGAATAGCATTCTCCCGTCTGACTGCCAATTCGCCATTCCACAAACTCGTAGCCCTCATCCGGCAGCGCAGTTACAGAGACCTCCGATCCTTTCGATACTTCAAAAGATTCTCCTATGTAAGAATAATCGGACATTCCTGCTTCTGTTTCCAGTTTGACCTGACCACCGCTGTAAAGTTCATCTGTGGAGGCATTGTAGGTATCTGTGCCGATGATAAATCCTTTTCGGGGGCTTTCGCTGCTTGTGCTGTTACGATAGCCGCTGCCAAAGGCAAAGACCTCAAAAAACCAGCCTTCTTGCGGTTCAAGATCCGCAAGAGAAACAAAGGTCTCTTTCACATTGCTCTTCACACTCATACTGCCTTCCGCGGGATTGCTCACATAAACATTATAATATTCCGCACCGGGTACGGCATCCCAGGAAGCAAACAGTCCGTTCCAATGGGGATTGCCCGGAGCTGCCAATCTGCTGTAGGGGCTGTCGTAATACATCAGCATACTTTGATATGGATGATCGGCACTGCTTCCGTTTGCAGACACTTCGATACGGTAGTCTCCGTTATTCAAGCGTTCCCCATCCATAACTTCGATCAATGCACAGTATTGGTTATTCTTATTCACGTTAATGCTTTTATACACATGGGTACCGGGATGCTGACAAATATCAACCGTATAGCTTGTGGCATCGTCAAATTTATCCCAAAGCAGCGTTCCGTTTGCCAAAAGCTTAAGGTTCATGGCGCCGGGTTCATCAACGGGAACGATATTTCTGGAGCCGCCTCCTTTTCGGGGGCTTTCGCTGACTTCGCTGTTACGATAGCCGTTGCCAAAGGCAGCAACCTCAAAATACCACCCATCCTGCGGCGAAAGGTAAGAAAGATCCACAGAGGTTTCTGTAACATTGGATCTTACGCTCAAATCGCCGGTGGCGGTGTTGCACACATAAACGTTATACCGAGTGGCGTTTGTCACAGCATCCCATTCAGCCACATTGCCGTTCCAGCGGAGATTCGCGGGAGACTGCAATTTTTCGTAGGGGCTGTCGTAATAGATGAGCAGTTGACTGGAACTGTACTCGGCGTTTGCGCCGGATACATGCAGTTCCACTCTGTAATCACCGTTATCAAAGGGCCGTTCATCCATCTTTTCGTACAGCGCATAGGACGTGGCCTCAGCACCGACGCTGTCTGTCATTAAAACCGAAGTACCGGGATGCAGACAAACGTCGATTCTGTAACCTGTTGCGCCTGCAACCGGATCCCAAAGCAGTTTTCCGGTGGCATCCGTCCGCAAATTCATTCCACCGCCTGTTTCCTCCGGAGTGATGGTTCTCGCCATTGCCGTTGCAGGCAGCAGGCTCAGCACCATCACCAGCACCAGCAACGCACTTAAAAATTGTTTTAAAAGATTATTCTTCATAGTTTTTCCCTCCTGCCTTTCGGAAATTGAACAAGTTACAACATTCTGCTTTGCTTCCCTTGGAAGCGGTGCGGATTACCGCACCGCTTTTGCCGGGATATTGGGGGTCATCCCAGCGGGTATTCTTCGGGGAACAAGGTGTGCCACAGCAAAAGCACCACATCGTCATTATTGACCTGCGCATCTTTCGTCAGGTCGCCGGATACGGTAATGGGATACTCCTCGGGGAACAGGGTGTGCCACAGTAAAAGCACCACATCATCGTTATTCACCTGACTGTCGCAGTTAATGTCACCGGGCAGTTGGCTTCCCGGTTCGTTGAAAGCGCTCACCTTAAAGGTATAGTAAATACTGACCTTCTTAACGCTGGAGGTCACCTCCTGCCACGCGTCGTTGGGGATGTTCTTCACCGCAACGCCGTTGAGATAGGCAACGGTTTTATTATTTGCCACAAACTCGCAGAGTTTATTGCCATCCTCCTCGGTTGGAACAACGGTGAGAAGAAGCCAATACTCATTTCCTTCCTGGAAGGTATCATCCGCAGTCATATCGGTGCCATTGGTGTAATCCATCCACTCGATACTTTCTACTGTATAGTAGTCGCTATCCGTATTGGCGGTGAAATCCGGTTTGCCGCCGTCCACGGGTACATTCAACCCGCTGACCGCAACAGATTTGACGGTCTTGGGCTGGCAAGTGAATGTCCAGGAAAGGGACTGCTCAAACCTTGCATCACTCTGCATACCGAGGGTTGCATAATTGCCATTGATATATCCCCAGCCCGCAGGCGGATAACTGCCGCCGACGCTGGTGGTATAGAACTCGTAGCCGTCTTCTGTCTTTACATCCACAAAGACTTTATATTCGTGACCGATCTGGAAAGTCATGTTGGGCTTCATCCACATATCAAAGGTCACATCATACCAGCACATACCGTTGATGGCATAAGTGCCATTGTCATATGCGGTATTGGTGGTATAGCCGGAGCCGGAAACGGCGCAGTTATAGTTGGGCTTTTCGCCGACCACCGGCTCCACAACGCCGTCGATATCGATCTGCTCGAT
>JAZQGL010000042.1:0-7685 GCA_045540035.1 Faecousia sp. | reverse complement strand
GCAATGGGATTGCTGCCGCTGTAGAACATCTGGAAGACCTTTTCCTTTTCGCTGTCCGGAATACCAGCACCGTTATCCGCAACGGAGATCTCGGCGTGTTGCTCGTTCTGCTTTGTGGTGATGGTAATGTGTGAGCCGTCAGGTGTATACTTGATGGCATTGTCCACCAGATTGATAATGACCTGAATGATCAGCCGGGCATCACACCTGGCAAGAAGCAGTTCATTTTCGTGATGCACGGTAACGGTATGCTCTGTCTGCTTTCTGCTGATGTGCTGCAAAGCCTCCGTAACGATCTCTTCTACCAGGTGCGGCTGCCTTTGAAGCCGCATTCTTCCTTCTTCGATCTTGGTGACCGCCAGCAAATTCTCCACTAAATTAGTCAGCCACGCAGAATCGTCATAGATATCTCCGCACATCTGCCGAATGGTATCGTTATCCAGTTTTTCCATATCCGAAAGCAGCATACCGGCATTGCCGGATATGGAGGTCAAGGGAGTACGAAGATCGTGTGAAATGGAACGCAGCAGGTTGGCACGAAGTTTTTCGTTCTCTGCCTGCAGTTTCGCCGCTTCCTTTTCCTTGGCATTTCGGCTGTTCTCCAGCGTCAAGGCACACTCGCCAAGGATGGACAGCAGCACACTGTTCTCAAATGCTTCCAGAGGTTCCGCGCCCTCGATAATGACCGTTCCATAGACCCGGTCCTGAACCTTAATGGGGTATCTCTGGGTATCTTTATTGGTGCTTGCGACTACACCGGGCAGCACAGACGCTGTCCTGCCCAGCAACTTAGACACCTGTGTGCGGCAAGCAGATAAAACTTCCTCATCTGTCTGCGCTTTCTGCAAAAGTTGATTGGTCTCCAGCAGCAGATTGGTACGGTAGGCTGCCTGGGTGGATTGCTTTGTCTGTCCCTTCATCCGGTCTGTCATCGTGCCGACGGTTAAGGACGCGATGAGCATAATGAGGAAGGTCAGCGGCGCACCGTCTGCGTACACACGCAGAGAGAACTGCGGATAGGTAAAGAAGAAATTAAACACCAGGACACTTCCAATTGCCGACAGCACATAACTTGACCGGGTTGAGGTGACCATTGCGGTGAGCAGCACCGCCAGCAGATAAATTGCAATAATGTTGGCCTCGCTGAAGCCTACTTTCGAAAAGAGATACCCCAAGCCACTGGCAAGCGCCAGAATACCAACAGAGATGCCCCAGTCCCGGAGCGCAGTCCGTAAATTAACTCTCCTTCGGACTTTCTTTTGTCGATAACCGGGGTCCGTGCTGGCATCGGGTATAATGTGGATATCAATATTCGGTGCGATCTGAGTCAGTTTTTCCGTCAGCGTCGGTTTGCCAAAGAACTTGCGTTTAGATACAGCGCTTCTACCCACAACAATTTTTGTTACGCCGGACAGCCTTGCGTACTCCGCGATCTGATAAGATACATCGTCACCGAATACTGTTTCAATGGTTGCTCCCAGTTCCTGTGCCAATGCGGTGTTCTGCCGCAAACGTTCTTTGTTTTCTTCCGACATTGCCTCATAATTAGGAGTGCGGACAAACAGCGCGGTAAGGGTGCCACCGAAGGCATTGGCCATCGTTGCCGCCGTGCGGATGATCCGGGCATTGGATGGTGCAGAAGAAAGGCCTACAAGAATGTGTTCTGCCATAGGCAATCCTCCGATCTTGTTTTCTTTCATTCTACCACATCCTCCGGATATCTACAACTGTCATCGTAAGTAAAGGTCGGTTCATTGCTGGGCCTGCGTTCTGAAAACTTATCAAGTTTGCGAAGTAAGTAGAACAGATATACCTGCCCGCCAATGAAACTCAGCACTGCCAGTATGATCCAAATAACATTCATAATTGCGATCTCAAATCCGGAAGCATTTCTGGATGTCCTTGAATCTTCCCATCACCATCAAGGACTTTCCCTCGCACAGCAGGGTGTCCGGTGTGATAAAGGAATCCAGTTTGCTTCCACACTTTGTTCCTAAAATATTGATATTGAACTTTTTACGGATATCCAGTTGTCCTACGGTCTTACCTATCCAACTCTGGGGGATCGTTACTTCAAAAATCGCGTTCTCGCTGTCCAGTTCGATGTAATCCAGCACATGATCGGCGCTGTACCGAATGGCTGCCCATCTTGCCAGCTGCTTTTCCGGATATACCACTTCATCCGCACCGTTTCGCAGAAGGAACTTCTCCTGTACATCCGTTGCAGCACGGGACACTACCAGTTTGGCACCCAACTCCTTCAGCAGGCTGGTAGTCTGCAGGCTGTTTTGGAAGTTGTTGCCGATGCCTACGATGCAGACATCGTAATTGTCCACACCCAGGCTGCGCAGGAATGCTTCATTGGTGCTGTCTCCGATCTGTGCATTGGTCACATAAGGCAGGATCTCCTGCACCAGTTCCTCTTTGTGGTCAACCGCCATAACCTGATGGTTCAGTTCCCGGAGTTTCATTGCAATGTGCTTTCCAAAACGGCCAAGGCCAATTAAAAGAATAGATTTCATAGAGATTCCTCCTTATCCGACGGTAATCTTCTCCAAAGGCAGTTTGGAGAGGGTGTTCTTATTTGCAGACAGTGTGGCAAAGATCAGGGTCAAGCCGCCGATCCGGCCTAAGAACATAAGGCTGATGAGGATCAACTTTGAAATGAGATGCAATCCCGGTGTGATACCCAGGGTCAGACCAACTGTGCCGATCGCCGATGCTGTTTCAAACAGACAAGTCAAAACCGGCAGGTTTTCAATACGGCTAATGATCATACCGCCCAACAGAAACAGAGAAATGTACATTAGGAAAACAGTAAGCGCATTCTTCACGGTATCATCCGCGATCCGCCTGCCGAAGAACCGTCCGTTTTCCCGTCTGCGGAAAACTGCCACCGCGCAAGCAACCAGTACAGCCGCTGTAGTGGTCTTCATACCGCCTGCCGTAGAGCCGGGGCTACCGCCAATGAGCATCAAGCCAATGGTTAAAGTCTGACCGGTTTCGCTGAGTGCCATTAAGTCTGCGGTATTAAAGCCTGCGGTTCTGGGTGTCACCGACTGGAATAGCGACAGGAATACTCTTCTTCCCATCGGCTCTGCGGAGAACTCGAAAAAGAAGAAATATAGCGCAGGAACAAGAAGCAGGATACCTGTGGTTGCAAGGATCACCTTGCTCTGCATCCGGTAACGTTTGATGTGGAAACCGTTCTGCCGGATATCCTGCCAGGTCAGAAAGCCGATGCCGCCAATAACGATCAGCAGCATCACGGTGATGTTCACCACTGGGTGCGCCGCATAGTAAGTCAAAGAAGAATACGGACTTTTCGTACCCATCAGGTCAAATCCTGCGTTGCAGAAGGCGGATATGGAATGGAATATCGCCAGCCAGATTCCTTTCGGACCGTATTCCGGAACAAATACGGTCATCAGCACCAATGCTCCCAGCAACTCAAACAGAAAAATACCTCTCAGGATAAAACCGGTGAATCGGACAATTCCGCCCACCTGAGGGGCAGAGATGGCATCTTGCATAGTACTGCGCTGCATAAGAGATATTTTTTTGCCGGATGCCATGGTAATAGCCACAGCAACGGTGATCACACCCATACCGCCGATCTGGATCAGCAGCAAAATCACAGTTTGTCCAAATCCAGACCAGTAGGTTGCCGTATCCTGGACGATAAGACCTGTCACGCAGACAGCTGAGGTGGATGTAAACAGGGCGTCCAAAAAGGATGCGCCTTGATCGCTGTTGGTAGCAAACGGCAGCAGAAGCAGCAATGTTCCCACAAGGATCACCCCGGCAAAGCCAAAGAGGATGATCTGGGACGAACTAAGCCTTCGTTTATGCAAAACCGCCCACATGGCGATACCTCCCAACACTTTTCTTACTGTAATCCTATCAGAAAAGGTATAAAGGGGGTGTTAAGGCTCATGTGAGCAGTGTTAAGATTGTATAAAGATGTTCGCGTTTCCATATGGAAAGCAGCCTGATCCGTAGTTCCGGCCAACAAATCAAAGGTCCTCCTGCACCAATCTATGCAGGAGGACCTTTTTCCCATTGCAGATACTTCTGTTTGTTCCCGGCGGTCAGAACAGACCCGCCGGGTCATCTGTTTTAGCCTGCAGCCCAGCCGCCGTCCACCAGTAGTACATCACCGTTTACATAGCTGGACTCATCGCTTGCCAGGAACAGTGCGACCGATGCGATCTGCTCCCCGCTTCCGGGTGCCGGCGCAGTTGCCATTACATTTTTGATCCGGTTATAGCCGTTCATGTTGGGCATGCCCATAGAGGTGCTGATCTCGGTTGCAATGCCTCCGGGCGCGATGGCATTGCAGCGGATCCCATTAGGCATATACATATAGGCTGTGTTTTTCGTCAAGGATACGAGAGCCGCCTTGGATGCGCCGTACACAGCACCGGCAGCAGTTCGCAGTGCGCCAAAGGATGCCACATTGATAATATTGCCGCCGTCTCCCTGCTCCAGAAACACCTGGACTGCCTTTCGCATGGAGTACATCGGGCCGTAAACATTGACCGCGAACACCTGGTCGATCTTCTCATTCTTCACATCACCGATGGGACTCATATCGTCCATAATACCGGCGTTGTTGACCAAAACATCCAGACGACCAAATTCTTTTACCGCCAGGTCAATGGCAGACACCATGGTTTCCTCTTTGGAGACATCCCCGACAAAGGGGATAACCTTTCCGGGCGCATCCTTCAGCGATACCGCCAGTTCGTCCAGCCGCTCCTTGCGGCGGGCAACGGCAATGACATTCGCGCCCTCTTTGACAAAGCGTTCAACAATGGCTTTTCCCATTCCAGAAGATGCTCCGGTTACAACAATAGACTTTTTATTCAGTTTCATAATATATACCACCTTTCTGTTGATTGGTTGTTTTTGATTACATTCATAGTATAACCCTATTCCAAAATATGTTCTGTGATAATATCACAGAAAAAATACCACTCTCTCCAAAGCAGAAAGAGTGGTATTTGCGTTAGTTGTCCATACCGCACAGGCTTGCCTTTTCGATCAATGCCCGGTCGTTCATCACCGCATCATAGAACCGGAAGCCGCCGGCAAAGTTGTAGGCTTCAAAGCCATAGCCCTCCAGGATCCGGGTGGCGATGTAACTGCGAAGTCCGCTCTGGCAGATAACATACACGGGCTTTCCGGGCTCGATCTCACCGATCCGTTCCCGCAGCGCATCCACCGGGATATTTTTAAAACCTTCGATATGTCCACGGTTATATTCTCCCGCTGTTCGGGTATCCAGCAGGGTCAAACTTCCGTCCCGGGGCAGATTGGCAGCATCGGAAAGATGCCACTGCTTCAGACCCTTTGAGATGTTGTCGATCATAAAGCCTGCCATATTCACCGGGTCTTTTGCGGAAGAATAGGGCGGTGCATAGGCAAGGTCCAGATCCTTCAGATCCGTTGCCTTCAGTCCCGCGTGGATGGCAGTTGCCAGCACATCGATCCGCTTGTCGACACCTTCGTAACCCACGATCTGGGCTCCCAGCAGGCGGGAGGTTTCCTTTTCAAAGACAACCTTTATGGTCATCAGTTTGCCGCCGGGGTAGTAGCCTGCGTGGCTCATAGGAGACAGGATCACCGTGTCCACATCCAGACCGGACTTTCTTGCATTGGTTTCATTGATGCCGGTGTTTGCAGCGGTCATATCAAAAACTTTGATGACCGCGCTCCCCTGGCTGCCTAAGTACCGGCTGTCACCGCCGCAAATGTTGTCCGCTGCGATCCGTCCCTGCTTGTTGGCAGGGCCAGCCAGTGCGATCAAAGCATCCTCGCCGGTGACATAGTGCTTTACCTGCACCGCATCGCCCACAGCATAGATGTCAGGGGCTGATGTTTCCATCCGGTCATTGACCAGAATGCTGCCCTTGATACCAAGCGCCAGACCGGCATCCTTTGCAAGGCTGGATTCCGGGGTGACACCGATGGCAAGCACCACCATATCCGCATGGATGGACGGCTGATCCTTCAGCAGCACATTTATACCACCGTTTTTCTCCTCAAAACCTTCCACACTGTATCCCAACGCCAGTTTTACGCCGTGCTTCCGTACTTCGCTATGAATAAAGGCAGCCATATCCGCATCGAAGGGATTCATCAGCTGCCTGGGTCGCTGGACGATGGTCACATCCATACCCAACTCCCGCAAATTTTCCGCCACCTCCAGACCGATGAAGCCGCCGCCTACCATAACCGCAGATTTCGGCTTATGCGCATCCACAAATTCCTTGATCCGGAAGGTATCCTCCACGGTGCGCAGGGTGAACAGTTTATTGCTGTCCATCCCCGGCAGGTTGGGCCAGACAGGCTTTGCACCGGGAGAAAGGAGCAGCTTGTCATAGTTTTCCTCAAACACTTTGCCGGTGTTTAAGTTTTTCACAGAAACCGTCTTTCTGTCAGGATGAATGGCAGTGACTTCGTGGTGTACTTTCATATGGATACGGAATCGGGTATAAAAACTTTCCGGGGTCTGAAGGGTCAGATCCTCGGGATCTTCGATGACCCCACCAATATAGTAAGGCAGACCGCAGTTGGCATAGGAAATATAACCTGACCGCTCAAACACAACGATTTCAGCCTGCTCATCCAGTCTGCGAATCCTTGCCGCGGCAGTTGCTCCGCCTGCCACGCCGCCTACGATCACAACCTTCATATTACCTTTCCACCTTTCCCTGATAAGCGGCAATGCCGCCGATGTTCTGAACATTGGTATAGCCCATGTTCTGCAGCATCGCTGTCGCCTGCCTGCTCCGGGCACCGGAGTAGCAATAAACGAACAATGCCGTATCTTTATTTTCCGTAATAGACGACACTTTGTCAATGGTCTGCAGCGGAATATTTATGCTTTCCGGAATATGGCCTTCCCGATATTCCTGGGGTGTGCGCACATCCAGAAGAACAGCATTTTCCGTTTGCGTGTATTCTTCAAGTCCTTTATGGATGTCGGGCTGTTTGAAAAAGTCAAAAATGCTCATAACGGTCCTCCTTCGTTCGTCTCTGTTTCTCCGGGCCAATCAATGATGCCGCCAAACTCCACAACATTGGTATAGCCTAATTTCACCAATTTTTCGGAGGCCTGCTTGCTCCGGTTTCCGCTGCGGCAGTATACCAAAATCAGCTGATCCTTATCCGGAAGTTCCGGGATCGCATCTGTGCCAATAGTCTCGTTTGGGATATTGATTGCGCCGGGGATATGCTTCTCATGAAATTCCGCAGCAGTGCGAACATCCAGAATGATGTAGCCCTCCTCCTCTTCCATCATAGCAACGGCCTCATCCATTGTAATTTGACGGTAGTTGATTTCCTGCGTTGCAGGCACAGCGCAGCCCACCAGAAGAAGCGCTGTTATAAAAACCGGAAGAAGTTTTTTCATCCTCAGTACCTCCTAATTATCTTTATGACTGTATTATACGCGATGGATACCTTCCATTCCGTGACGTTATCACATATCGAATTAAGACTACCCACAGCAGAGTTATTAGAAAATTCGATTTATCTTTTCTTTTGCGACTCTTTCGTTACAATACACGAAATTAAACTCACCCTGGATCTGCATATCCTCCACCATAAAAGTTGCCAAATCATCCCGGCAATGGGCAATCGGCTCATAGGCAAAGGTGATGGCCTTGTTGATTGCA
>JAZQGL010000041.1:0-4200 GCA_045540035.1 Faecousia sp. | reverse complement strand
GGAAATGTTTGAAAAGGCCTATAACGGCGGTTACGCCATCGGCGCTTTCAACGTCAACAACATGGAGATCGTTCAGGCCATCACTGAGGCCTGCAAGGAAGAGAATGCTCCCGTCATTCTGCAGGTGTCCAAGGGTGCCCGCGCTTACGCCAACCACACCTATCTGGTGAAGCTGGTGGAGGCTGCTGTTCAGGAGTGCCCCAACATCCCCGTGGTGCTGCATCTTGACCATGGTGACAGCTTCGAGACCTGCAAGTCCTGCATCGACGGCGGCTTTACCTCCGTCATGATCGACGCATCTTCCAAGTCCTTCGAGGAGAACATCGCCATCACTAAGCAGGTCGTTGAGTACGCTCACGATCACGGTGTTGTGGTCGAGGCTGAGCTGGGCTCTCTGGCCGGCATCGAGGATGAGGTGAACGTGTCCGCTGAGGCCGCTTCCTACACCCGTCCCGAGGAGGTGGAGGAGTTCGTGACCCGTACCGGCTGCGACTCTCTGGCTATCGCTATCGGCACCAGCCACGGCGCTTATAAGTTCACCCCCGAGCAGTGCACTCTCAATGAGCAGGGCATTCTGGTTCCTCCCGCACTGCGTTTCGACGTGCTGGAAGAGGTCACCAAGCGCCTGCCCGGTTTCCCCATCGTTCTGCACGGTTCTTCCTCCGTTCCTCAGGAGTACGTCAAGATGGTCAACGAGAACGGCGGCAAGATGCCCAACGCAATCGGCGTTCCCGAGGAGCAGCTGCGTAAGGCTGCGGCTCTCAGTGTATGTAAGATCAACATCGACTCCGACCTGCGTCTGGCACTGACCGGCACTGTTCGTAAGTACTTCAACGAGCATCCCGATCACTTTGACCCCCGTCAGTACCTGAAGCCCGCCCGCGCCAACATCAAGGAGATCGTTCGTCACAAGCTGATCAACGTTCTGGGCTGCGCCGGCAAGGCCTAATCGGTTATCCCATAACATATTTGGACTCCCTCGTTATGAGGGAGTCCTTTTTTGTCAGAAGCACTTGAAATTAAGAATTGAAAATGATGATTCCCATTTTCAATTTGCGTGCCGGAGTGGAAATTTTTTTGGTTTTGTGATAAAATACAAAAAAACAGAGAGGAGGCGCAGAATGAAAAAGTTGACTACGGGGCTTTTTGCCCTTTTGCTGGCAGTTTCGGCTTTGGCAGGATGCAAGACATCTCTTGCCGATCCCACCGTAACCACCCAGCCCGGCACCTCTGCGCCTGCCACCGAGGCTGCCACCCTGCCGGACCCTACCGAAACAGAGCCGGAAGATCCCATCGATACGATCTTGCAGCAGATGACACTCCGGGAAAAAGTCGGGCAACTGTTTATCGTCCGCCCCGACGCGTTGACCGACGCAGGCGTAGGCGGCCCTGAGGACGGTGTGCTGTTCTGGTCATCCCAGATGGCAAACAATCTCTCCCAATACCCTGCCGGCGGCATTGCCATTTTCGGCGAGAACATCTCAGACCCCCACCAACTGACCCGGCTCATCGGCGCGCTGCAAAGCGCCAGCAAACTGCCGCTGTTTATGTCTGTGGACGAGGAATGCGGCATCGTTGTCCGCCTTGCCAACCGCGCAAGTTTCGACCTGCCCCGATATCAATCTGCCGCCTCTGTGGGCAAAAATAACGATCCCGCAGATGCTCTGGAATGCGGCATCACCATTGGCACATATCTGCAGGAATTGGGTTTTAATATGGACTTTGCGCCGGTGGCAGATGTAAACACCAATCCCTTTAACCCGGTGATCGGCAAACGGGCCTTCTCCTCCGATGCCACCATTGCCGCCCAAATGGCAAAGGCAATGGCGGAGGGTCTGAAGCAAAAGGACATTATCCCGGTATTCAAGCATTTCCCCGGACACGGCGATACCGCCGAGGACAGCCACAAAGGCATCGCTGTCAACAACAAGACCCTGGAGGAAATGGCCGCCTGCGAGTGGCTGCCCTACGAGCCCCTTACCGATGATGACTGCGTAATGGTAGGTCACATCGCCACCCCCAGCATCACCGGCGACCTTACCCCCGCCACGATGTCTGCCACCGTTATCGGGGACATTTTGCGAAACAAACTGCATTTTGGCGGCGTGGTGATCACCGATTCCATGTCTATGGGCGCGATCATCAACGAATATGACGCCGGAGAAGCCGCCGTGAAAGTCATTGCAGCCGGCTGCGACATCATACTTTGCCCCGAAGATTACCCTTTGGCCTTTGACGGCATCCTCGCCGCCCTGGAAGACGGCAGCCTTTCCGAGCAGCGCATCAATGAAAGCGTATACCGCATCCTGCTTTTAAAAGAAAAATACGGCTTGCTGGCTCCCTAATGCTTCCCAAAAAATTGCCACACCGGCACAAACCGGTGTGGCGTTTTCATTATTTCGCGTCCAGTATTTGCGTTGTTCCGCCAAAGTGATCAATGCAGATATACCGGTCTTCCAGCACCGCAAAGTCAAAGACATCGGTTGCCAAAGTTACGGTCTCCCCGGTCAGAACATTGTAACTCTCCAGGTCATAGGTGTTTTCTTCCCGGTAAAGTATACAATCGCCCAAAACCTGGTAGAACCAGGAATACACCGGCAGCGGCGTGACCGCTTCACCCAGCACCCGGTTCACCTGATAGCGGGGATCGCCTTCCTCCCGCTGATCTTCCTCGATCCACTGGCAGAAATACAAGGTCTCCCCGTCTGCTATCACTTTATTGGGATCAAAGGGCAGCGCGATTTTTTCAAAGGTATCGCTGCCTTTCAGGCTGCGGAAATAACAGCACTCCCGGGTTGCCTGCACTGCGTAAATATAGGTATCGTCCACATAATAGGTGCTGACATTTTCCAAAAGGTCTGTTTTTTCTCCGGTCAGCAGATCGATCCGGCTCAGCATTTCCGTGCCGTTCGTGGTGTATAGTTGATTGCCGTCAACATACACATATGTCATATCCATATCCTCAAAGGCTGTTTGGGGTTCACTGCCGTCCAGAGGCAGAATGTTGAGCCCTTCATACCCGTCGGTGTAAACGATCGCCCCCTCCATCGCAAACAGATAGTGTGGCACTACATACTCGCTTTCCAGCGGATACTCCCGCAGTACATTTCCCGCTGTGTCATACTGAATGATCTTTCCCGCCGTGCCGTAGTAAATACTGTCATTGCTGTAGATAAATGTACCCATACCGGTGGCTAAGTTTTCAACCGTTGCGCCGTTGTTGTCCTTCAGACCGCCGAACAACCCTGTGGCAGCCGTAACTGTCACCGCCAGGGCGGCTACAACAGCCGCCACCAGCACCAAACGGCCAATGGTGTTTTTCCTGGGGCGAACGGTTTGTTCTGCCTCCAGCAGCAGCGACTCGTCAACGCCGCCAATGGCCTGTAATATCTGTTCTCTGTTCATTCCATATATCCCTCCTGCGTCAAATATTTTCGCATTTTTTGCCGGGTGCGGCTGAGCATCATTCGCACATTGCTCTGCTTTAAGCCATAACGGTGGGCAATGGACGGGATCTCCTCCAAATAAAAATACCGCCGCACAAACACCTGCCGCCGCGTCACCGGTTCTGTTTTCAGAAATGCCGTAATGGCGCACTGCAACTGCTGCATATTCACCCTGGCTTCCGGATCTGAGCCGGGAGATATACACTGACCCAGTTCTTCCAGCGCCACCTCTACCCGGTCACCGCCCCGGCTTTTCGCCCGGTTGGCGCGCCAAATGCTGATTGCCCGGTTGCGGGTAATACTGCCTAAGTACAGATGCAAATGACGGGGATGTTTCGGCGGTATGGAGTCCCAGGCCGCCAGCCAGGTATCGGATACGGCTTCTTCTGCATCTGCTTCCTCCGACAAGATCCGGGACGCAACCGTTTTGCAGTATGCGCCGTAGGTATCCATACACGCCCGGATGGCCTGCTCATCCCGCGCCCAAAACATTTCTATGATTCTCTCATCCGTCATACGGCATCTCCCCTCTTGAAAGGCCCTTCTGCTATATAAGACGCAAAGTATACCTATATTGTAACACAGATAAACAAATTCCGGTTTATCGTGCTGCGCACGAAATGCATAATTCATAATGCATAATGCATAATTGCGGTATTTTTCTTCGAAAAATGATTTTAATAGTCGCCTTTGGCGACACAATAATTGTGCATTGTGCATTATTTATCGAGCCAGCGGCTCGATAAACCGGAAT
>JAZQGL010000040.1:0-60683 GCA_045540035.1 Faecousia sp. | reverse complement strand
CTCAGATTTATTTCACAAAGTGCGAATTCATATCACACATGATTAAGATGGAGGCGAAAGTTCCTCAATATACACGATGATATTGCCATATGTAGAATTGTAGTATACATACCCAATTTTTAGATATTGTCCGTCTCCGGTAATAACGCCGCCATGGGATTTTGTATTACGATATCCGGATGTTACATTGTAATCAGAATATTCAAAATAAACATCATTGATTTCAAAGGATTCGCGGGTATGGCCGTTGTAGGGCATAGGATCAAAGTTTTCAACATAACCCTCAACTACTTCGTATTGACCACGCTGATATGCTCCTACAGTCTTGAAATACATATGGCCTTGAAAAAGAAATACAATGACCACAACAACTGCCGCAATACAACCAAAGGTAATACATGCTGTACGGGGGAATGCTACTATTTTTGGCAATTCCCTACCAATCAACGTAGAGAGTTTATTCTGGATCCATGGCCAGATAAAGAACGTAACAGGTATGATCAGTAGTATCCACATAGATGATGTAAATTGAAATTGTGCTTCATACAAAACGTTACCCATTTGTTTGGCCCCCTTTTTATCCATTATATATCAAGGGTAGCATAATTGCAAGAAAAAGCGGACGACCAATGGTCGCCCCTACTGTTATGCCGCAGCATCCAACATATTCTCTATAAATATTCCGTAGCCGGTAGTCGGGTCGTTCACAAGTACATGAGTTACCGCACCCACCAGTTTGCCGTCTTGGATAATAGGACTGCCGCTCATACCTTGCACGATGCCGCCGGTGGCATTCAGCAGGTCCGGGTCGGTGACTTTCAGCAGCATATTGCGGCAGCGGTCTGCCCGATTCGGATAGATTTTTAAAATCTCCACAGAATATTCCTGAAGGGTATCGCCTTCTACGGTGGAGCGGATGGTGGCGCTGCCGGTATGCACGTCGGTTGCCTTTGCTACCGGCAATGCCGTCCCTGAAACTTCTGCGTTCAGATTGCCAAATACGCCCTGGATCGTATTTTTTGCAATGGTGCCGTTGGGATCTTTGCCGGTCAGCGCCCCGCACAGTTGCCCCGGTGTGCCCACTGCGCCTTTTTTCACAGCCTGCACCTTGGCAGGAAACACACTGCCTTTTTGCATCTGCAGCAGAGTGCCGTTTGCGGTGTTGACACCGTGACCCAGGGCGGCGAAATCTTCACTTTCCGGATCATAATAAGTTACCGTGCCGATGCCGGTGGTGCCTTGTTTTAAATACACCCCCAACCGGGGTCCGTCTTTGGTGGCGGCAGGGGACAAGGTGAAGGTTTTTTGTTTGTTGCCCCGCATCACGACCAGCGTGATTTGCCCGTCTGATTGGGTCAGGGCTTTGCGGATGTCCTCGGCGCTGGAAATTTTGGTTTCGTCGATCCGGAGGATCCGGTCGCCCTCTTTCAAACCCGCTGCCCGGGCGGCGCATCCCAGGGTTTCGTCGAATGAGGCGACGGTCACTGTGCCGTCCTGCAATTCCAGACCGATCACCTGCCCGCCGGGGATCAGCAGCGATGCGGCATTTACGCCGGTGGAAAGCCCGTATATCATTAAAAATAAAACTGCCGTACGGCATAACATTTTTTTCATAGATCACACCTCCTCGCTCTTTTAATATTCCAAAATGACGGCTGACTAACCGATGCAAAAGTCGAAAGTTTTGGCGAGAAATGGAAATAATGTGATTAAGTCACATTCACCCATTGACAAGGTAGGTAAGAGGTGGTATATTACCCACGAGACTACTAGGTAGGAGGAAAAATTATGCAAGTTTACGCAGATAACGCAGCAACTACGAAAATGAGCCGCCTGGCCATTGACGCAATGCTGCCTTATTATGAAGATATATACGCCAACCCCTCCAGTTTGCACACCGCCGGCCAGAGAGCCAAGGAAGTGTTGGAGGATGCCAGAGAGCGGGTTGCTAAATGTTTAGGCTGTGAAGCCCGGGAGATCCTGTTTACTTCCGGCGGCAGCGAGGCAGACAATCAGGCCATCGTGTCTGCTGCCCGTTACGGCGCACGCAAGGGCAAAAACCATATCATTTCCACTGCTTTTGAGCATCACGCTGTGCTGCACACCTTGCAGAAACTGGAAAAAGAGGGCTTTCAGGTGACCTATCTGGATGTATCCCAGGGCCACAACATTACCGCCCGGCAGGTGAAGGACGCCATCCGGGAGGATACTTGCCTGGTCACCGTGATGTATGCCAACAATGAGATCGGCTCTGTGCTGCCGATTTCCGAGATCGGCGCGGTCTGTAAGGAAGCCGGTGTGGTGTTCCATACCGATGCGGTGCAGGCTGCAGGTCATCTGCAGATCGATGTAAAAGCCCAGAATATTGATATGCTGAGCCTTTCCGGTCACAAATTCCACGGACCGCAAGGCGTAGGCGCGCTGTATGTCCGCCGGGGTCTGCCTCTGGTGAATATCATCGAAGGCGGCGCTCAGGAACGGGGCAAGCGTGCCGGTACGGAGAATATCCCCGGCATTTGCGGTATGGCTGCGGCATTGGAAGATGCCTGCGCCCATTTGGAGGAAAATGCGGCAAAGGTCACAGCACTGCGTGATAAGTTGATCGCCGGGCTTTCCAAGATCCCCCACAGCGCCTTAAACGGTGACCCGGTGAACCGGCTGCCCGGCAATGTCAGTTTCTGCTTTGAGGGCATTGAAGGTGAAAGCCTGCTGCTGTTGCTGGATGCCAAGGGCATCTGCGCATCTTCCGGCAGCGCCTGCACCTCCGGATCGTTAGATCCCAGCCACGTACTGTTGGCAATCGGCAGAGTTCACGATGTGGCACACGGCTCTTTGCGCCTGAGCCTTTGTCACTACAATACAGAGGAAGAAATCGATTATATTCTGGAAGCCGTACCCCAGGTGGTGCAACTGCTTCGGAATATGAGCCCGGTCTGGCGGGATCTGCAAACGGGAAAGAGAGAATATATTCTCTAATGCAAAATGCAAAGTGCAAAATGCAAAATGAGGTGGAAAAATGAGCGAAAATATCATCGAGGCCAAGAGTTTTGAATTTGCAGTGCGCATTGTGGGTTTATATAAGCACTTAACTAGAACGAAACGCGAGTTTGTGATGGCAAAACAGATTTTGCGTAGTGGAACAAGCATTGGAGCAAATGTAGCAGAGGCAGAAAAGGGTCAAAGCAAGGCGGATTTTAATGCAAAGATGAATATTGCGATGAAAGAAGCCAACGAAACCTACTACTGGTTGAGATTGTTACACAGAACCGGATATCTTAAAGAGAAGGAATTTCTTAGCATAGAAAAGGATATTCGGGAGATATTGTCAATTATCACAGCGATATGTAAGAAAACAAATATATAATTTTGCATTTTGCACTTTGCATTTTGCATTATGCCGAAGGGAGTATTTTGACTATGGCATTGTATAGTGAAGTTGTTATGGACCATTTTATGAACCCCCGGAATGTTGGCGTCATCGAAAACGCCGACGGCGTGGGTGAGGTAGGCAACGCCAAGTGCGGCGACATTATGAAGATCTATCTGAAGATCGAAAACGATACCATCGTAGATGTAAAGTTTGAGACATTCGGCTGCGGCAGCGCCATTGCCTCTTCTTCTATGGCTACGGAAATGATCAAGGGCAAGTCCATTGCCGACGCTATGGCGCTGACCAACAAGGCGGTGGCCGAGGCGCTGGAAGGTCTGCCTGCAGCAAAGATGCATTGCTCTGTGCTGGCTGAGGAAGCCATCAAGTCCGCCCTCAAGGACTACTATGAAAAGAATAACATCCCCTACGACAAGACCCAGTTCCCCGACTGTGAGAACTGCGCGCACTGCCACGGATGATCGTATCGACAAAGGGTAGATATGCCCTGCGGGTGATGGTGCATTTTGTGCTTAACGGCAGCGAGGATTTCATTCCTCTGAAAGAGATCGCCGAGGCAGAAGGCATCAGCCAGAAATATCTGGAGTCGATTATGACCACCCTGAGCAAAGCGGGATTTGTGGATGCTGTCCACGGCAAAGGTGGCGGCTACCGCTTGAACCGCAAGCCGGAGGAGTATACTGTTGGCAGCATTTTGAAACTGACGGAGGGCAGCCTGAACACCGTGTCCTGCACAACGCAAGGACCGGCGGCTTGTTCCCGGGCATCCTGCTGCCATACGCTCCCTATGTGGGAAAAACTGGACAAAATGGTGGATGAATTCTTTGAGGGAATTACATTGGCAGACCTGCTGAAAGAGCAATGATTTTCAAATTGTAGGGACACCCCTTCTCGGGGTGTCCGCTTTTTTAAGTTTTTTGTAAGAATATGGAGGATTCTTGCAAAATTCGACCAATTGTGCTAAGATGTGGCTATCTTGGATTCTGCAAAGGAAGTGTGCCAAATGGTTGCAGCATTGGATGCATTTTTTGAGTCAGTTTCTTTCCCTATGGAACCTTTTCCGTCTTATGGCGCGGTGCATATTCTTTATACATTGATCGGCTTTGCGTTGTGCGCCACAGCGGCGTGGAAACTGCGAAATGTCAGCGATAAGACAGCGGGACGGATCTTGTTTTCCATCGGTTTGTTACTGGCTGCTTCAGAGGTATTCAAGCAGTTCTTCTATTTCTTTGTTATGGAAGATAACTGCTATTCCTGGGGAGATTTTCCTTTCCAACTTTGCAGCATCCCGATGTATATGTGCCTGATCGTGCCTTGGCTGAAGCCGGGAAAACTGCAGCGGGGTATGTACAGTTTTATGGTGCTGTATAATCTGCTGGGCGGCGCGATCTCCTTTGCCGAGCCTTCGGGTCTTTTGCTGGACCACTGGTTTTTGACCATTCACGCCATGGCCTGGCATATGCTGCTGGTATTCATCGGTCTTTTTGTCTGCTTTTCCAAACGGGGCGGCAACCGGCAGGAAGATTATGCCGGCGCTACATGGACGTTTATCGCGCTGTGCGGTATCGCTTTTGGGTTGAATTGCTTTGTGCAGTTTGGCTTGGGCAAGCATATGAATATGTTCTTCGTAGGACCGGGCAACTCGCCGATCGTGGTATTCTCTTCCTTTTCAGAGTGGTTCGGCTGGTATATCAATACACCCATTTACATATTTGCCGTCTGCCTGGGTGCGTATATCGTTTTCCTGCTGATCTATTACCTGCAAAATAAATCCCTGCCGTGGCGCAAAAAGGAGACAGCAAAATAAAACAAACCCTCTCATTGTATCGCACAATGAGAGGGTTTTATGTTGTAATTCAAACTCCGGTTTTCGCTCTGTCGAGCGAGTTGACAGTTGATAGTTGACAGTTGATAGTTAATGTGTTTTTCTTCGAAAATGATTTAAATTTGTGACCGACGGTCACACAATAATTTTTAATTCATAATTCTTAATTCATAATTATTGTTTTCTGTTGAGGTAGAAATGGGCGTAGGTGGTCTGCACTTTTGCGTTGTATTGCCAGTAAAACAGCAGCCGCAGTACGGCGTATACGAGATAGAACAGGAAAAATCCCACATCTGCGTGGATCGGCAATTCAATGCCAACCGCAGGCAGCAGCACATCCATCCAGCCGATGGCAGACAAGAGAAGCCCGGCGGCGTAGAACCACCAGAAATGCAGATCCAGCCGGAACAGATCCATCCGGTTACCCCGCATCATCTGGGCGCTGCGTCCCATAGCCAGCAATGCGCCCACGCCGGGATCGTCCATAATCACAAACTGCGCCAGCCGGAACCGGTAGAACATCGGGACGGCAATCACGATCAGCAAGATGCCCAGTATGATATACATACCGGTCATATGGGGCATCAACTGCTTCACAAAATCATCGGCAAGCATTGCTTGTTCTGCCAACGCGGGATCTGCCATTGCTGCATCCATCACATTCATCAGTCCGTCGGAAAAGGGCGTCAGCAGATAGATCATACTGGCGGCGTTGGCGCACAGAAGCATCAAGCCGAAGTAGAGGAGCAGTTGCAGCAAAAACAGCCGCAGCACCGGCATAAACCGCCGGAAACCTTCCAAAAGTGTGGCGGGGACAGCCTCTTTACCCCCGGCGATCTGCAGACTCGCCCGCTGAAAACCGGCATCCCAAAAAGGCAGCAGGATCAGGCTGACGGTGGATAAGGTCATCTGCAGGGTAGAGAGGATCGTCCGGGTGCCGATGCCGGAAAGACCGCCGGTGGTCTCGATGCCCTGATCCAGCAAAAATTGCAGCACCGTAATGATCAGCGCCAGCGCCAGGGAAACACCGGTATGGATCAGCGCCAGTTTTTTGGGGTCGAAACCTGCCCGGTCCAAAGACTGGGCGGCGCCGTGTTTCAGGGTGTGTATTTCCATAGGAAACTCCTTTTGCTTGTTTTTATAACCAATTTACTTCATTTATAAGCCAAAAGGCAAAAAATAGCAAATGAATTTTTTGTAACGGTAGATTTCTGACGGGTTGTGTGCTACAATGGGGTAAATAGAACTTACCGGGGGTGAGGATATGGCGCTTGGAGAACTGCTGAAGCAGGCAAGATTGGAAAAGGGGTTGTCCCAACGGCAACTGTGCGGGGAGGAGATCACCCGCAATATGCTCTCGCAAATTGAAAACGGCAGCGCCAAGCCCTCCATGGCAACCCTTTCGTATCTGGCGGGACGGCTGGGAAAGCCGGTGAGTTACTTTTTGGAAGAGAAGGTGGAGGTTTCTCCCAACACAGCCCGGATGGCGCAGGCACGGAAGGCATACGAGGCAGAGCAGTACCGGCAGGTCTGTGAGATACTGGACGCCTGGGAGCAGGATGACGATGCCGCTCCGGAGCGGTGGCTGCTGGAGACCCTTAGTTTGATGGGGCAGGCAGCCGAGGCGATCGCGGCGGAGAAAATGATATTTGCCAAAAGCCTGCTGGAAAAGGCAGCGCGATCCGGCAGCAAAACCCCTTATGATACCCCGGCGTTGGCGCGCCAGCGTCTATTGATGCTGTATACGGCAGACCCGGAAATGGCGGCAGCGCTGGAAAAACAGTTGCCCCAGGATGATCGGGAGCGTTATCTGCGGGCGGAAAGCGCCCTGCAGGCAGGAGAATATGACCGGGCGGCAAACCTGCTGGACGGTGTACCCAGCGATGATATTCGCTGGTATCTGCTGCGGGCAAGGGCAGCAATGGAGCAAAAGGATTACGAAAAGGCCATTGTCTGCTACCAAAAGGCAGAAGGGCAGGATCCTATGCAATGCGCAAAAGCCCTGGAGCAGTGCTATCTGGCGCTGGAGGACTACAAAATGGCGTACCACTACGCCTGCAAACAGAGAAATCTGTAAATTCCAGTTTGAAGCGCAAGCGCGCTTCACCGCAACTCGCACAGCCGCGTCAGAGAATCATTACACATCCTGCTTTGCCCGGTATCGAAAAGATACGCTTTTCCAACGATATTAGGCATCGCGATACCGAGTGACCCCCAAGAGTGTGGCGATTATATTTAACGATCGTAACGAGTTGTCTGCAGGCACTGCCTGCTCGATAAATTGGAATTGGAAGGTGGAAAGGCGGCGTTTTCCTTGCTGCGCAATGGGTTTGGGATTTTGCTTACACAAGTTGTAAAAGCAAGTATAAGAATAAGTATAAGAATAAGTATAAGAATAAGATAAAGATAAAGATAAAGATAACGGGGATGCCGGCAAAGCGGCATCCCCGTTTGTGTGTTTTGGATGTGACACTCCTGTCTTGTTGGAATGTGTTTACATTTTTTTTGTGTTATGCTATAATTAACAAAATGCCGGTAAACGTGATTTAACAAATTGGAGCTCGTTTGGCGGACAATGAAATGCTTTTAAGGAGTGCTTTTATGATTGCCTGTATGAAGAACAGAAGAATTGGCAGAGTAATTCTGTTCATTTTAACGATTACAGCGGCTTGTTTTCTCTATACTTTCAATGTTCGGGCGGCATCTAATATCGTTATTGGTGGAGTGGATATCGGTTATGCTGTGGGTGATTATTTTACTAAGGACGGAAAAAGTTGTGCAACAACGGCATTTTCCGATGGTACATGTCATGGACACGGTATATGCATAGAAAATACAGATTCAAGATGTAATTGTTTGCGGTATTGGCCGTCAAAGGCAAACTGTCAGGTGGATCTTGCTGCTACGCAATGCTTTGGTTTTGCAAGATTCTGTCAGTGGAAATTATTTGGTTGCCATGACGGGAATGCCGCATCAAGTTTTGAAGACATTTCTGGAAAAATCACAGCGAGTAATTGCACAGCGGATACATTGAAATCAAAATTATTAGGTTGTGCACCTGCGACACATATCAGAACGGGTGATAACGGACATTCCATAGTTGTGGTGAAAACAGATAGCGGCGCTATACAGACAGTTGCCTGTAATACAAAAGTTGATGGTGTTAAGGTTTGTAAAATTTATTCCAAGAGTTATACTTGGAGCGAGTTTGCGGATTACCTTAATGGCAGAGGCGGTATTCTCTATGCCAAAGCCAATAAGTGTTCTCATACATATGACAGCAAAGGCATTTGTTCTGAATGCGGTTATCAGTTTCCGTACGACAATGACAGAGATACCGCCTATGCGGGAACTTATAAGGTGGTAAAGGGGGCAACTGCCTATATCCGCAAAGGCCCTTATCAAAAGTGTACGGAAGTTACACGCGCTACCACTGGTTCTTTTGTAGTAAAAGCACGCGTGCTGAATTGCAAGGGGAATTATTGGTACGAACTGGAATATAACGGCAGTACCTGCTATTGCGTAGCGGGAAATCTTGAGCCAGTGCATACCCATGTATTTGAAATCGGATATGAAACTGCTCATCCTCACAAGCAATATAGAAAATGTTCCTGCGGGTATACGGAATATACCGGCGCGACAAAACTGGTAAGCGGTTGTGCTACCTGCTATCCGCAAGCAACTTATGGAAGCACCAATCCGGACGATTATGTGTATCCGGAGCGCTCGCTGACATACACATCGCCAACAATGAAGGGCAAAGATGTTGCCTGGGTGCAGGCTGTGTTATATCAGTTAGGATACAGTATTGATGTGGATGGTTCTTACGGTAAAAACTCTGTGGCCACAGTAAAGCAATTCCAGACAAATCATGGATTGGAAGTAGACGGACATTGCGGACCGGCTACCCGTGCCAAGTTATTGGAACTGTGGAATGCCAAAAAGCATACCCATTACTATTCTTCCTATGCAGATGCGGCCCATCCTCACAATGAATACATAGCGTGTTCGTGCGGCGATAAACAATACACGGGTTCAAACTATACTTCATGGGAAAGCACGGGTTATGAAGAAACGCATCCTCATGAGGTCTTCAGGACTTGCTGGTGTGGCTATCGGGAATACACCGGAGAGTGCCAAACCGTTGACACTTGCGCAGAATGCACACCGGTTGGTGATTTTACGGGAGATATGGCAGTAACCAACGATGATGTTGTATACTTGCTGTGGCATACCCTGTTCCCGGAGGAGTACCCCCTTTCGGCTGCTGCTGATTTCACCAAGGATGGTGCTGTCAACAACGATGATGTTGTATTCTTACTGTGGCATACTTTATTCCCAGAAGATTATCAAATTTAACCGGCAATAACGTTAAAGAACATCCTGCCTTTCGGTAATCCGAAAGGCAGGATGTTTTGCGTTGATCTTAATTATCACTGTTTTCCTTTTTGGCTTTTTTCTTATTGCGTCTTGTCCGGGCCAGCAGGATAATGCCAACTGCTACGATGCCCAGTACCACCAGATAGGGGACAGCGGTGACGAGGAACACAAACAGTTCCACAAAGAAGTCGCCCAGATCTTTCAGATTTTCCGTAAAGCCGCTGGCGATGCGCTGCCATACGGTCTCCGGCTCTTCCACTACGGTAAATTCCTTTACCTCGCTGATGTTCAGGTGTACCGTGCCGTAGTTGACTTTGTTGTCATAGACCCGGAGTTGGGAAGTGACCTGCTCCAATTCGTTGCGGATATCTGTCAGCCGGGATTCGATCTTCAGGATATCTTCCATAGTTTCTGCCTTGGCAAGCAGTTCCAAAAGCCGTGTTTGCTCGGTCTCCAAAGCCTTGATGCGGCTTTCCGTTGCCACATAGGAAAGGGTCACATCGTCCACGGTCTGCTCGGAAGAGGTGATATTTGCGCTGTCGGACACATTCTTGACAAATTCGTCCAGTTTATCTGCCGGGATGCGAATGGTCAGGTTGGCATAGCGATAGCGGCGGGAATTGGAGTAGTTGCTGCCGTTGTGGATGTTTTCGCCTTCCACATAGCCGCCCAGTTCCGTGATACGGGTTTTGACGCCTGATAAAAGGGCAGTCATATCCTCGGTCTCCGCTTCCATACGGACGGTGCGGATCAGTTTCTGATTTTGGGGCAGCGCCGTCGTTGTGCCGGAGGCAGAGTCTGCAAGAGATTCTTCCACAAAACCGTCATCCAGCCCGCCTGCGCCGTTTTCCATAGGCGCGCCCAGCATACTGTCACTTTTGCTTGCCGCACCGCAGCCTGCCAGCAGACTCATTACCAGCAGGATCGCCAATGTAATGGATAAATATTTTTTCATTGTTGTACCTCCTGTTCGTCGATGATCTCAATTCGGTAGGGGATCAGAGATCCGTCTTGGTCGGTTTCGTTGTAATAGATACGGATCTGCTGACCGGGTTTGAACTCGGGGATTTCTTTCAAATTTTCAAATTTTACGGTGATCTGCACTCTTTGAATACAGGTGCCGTCCAAACCCTCCGGGTAAGGACGCTCAACAAGGGATGTTGCGGTGATGTGGTCCTCACCGACGGAATATACAATGGCATCCAGATGACCTGCAGAGGAAGTGGATTGTTCGATGTCCTCCAGAACATTGCCGATTTCTTCCATAGGTGTGCCTGCGCCATTGTCGGCGCTCTTGGCACCGCCGGGAAAGGCAAACCACAATCCTATGCACAGACATAAGCAGGCGGCCAGCGCCGTCCACCTGACCCAGTGTACCGGCTTTCTGCTGCGGATGGCTTCCGTTTCCGCGATCAGATCATCCGGCAGATTCCCTAAACTGTCCAGCAGTTTTTCGGCAGATATCATAGAAATCCCTCCTTTTCCAAATGGTCACGGAGGCGCTGCCGGGTACGGTGGAGCAGGACTTTTACCTTGGACTCCGAGATCCGGCAGTAGGCGGAGATCTCTTTTACCGAGTCCAGGAAATAGTATCTGCCTAAAAATACGTGCCGGGTCTCCGGGGATAGTTCCCGCAGGAATTTTTCCATAGACTCTGCCAGCAATGCGGCTTCTACGGTATCTTCCGTGGTGTTGCCGCCGCTGAGGGTATTGCGCAGTTCGTCCAGAGAAAGGGCGTATTCTCCACAGCCGCGTTTCTGGCTGGTCTTTGCCCGGAAACGGTCGATACTGATGCGCCGGGTCAGTTTGCCCAGATATGTAGAAAGTATATTCGGCCGGTGGGGCGGTATGGAATTCCAGGCGGCAAGATAAGTGTCATTGACGCTTTCGCTGCTGTCCTCCCGGTCGGAGAGGATGTTGTAGGCGATCTTTGCCAAATAATTTCCGTATTTGTTGGCAGTATGGTCAATGGCGGTCTCATCCCGCTGCCAGTAAAGGTCCACGATGACTTTGTCCTCCACGGCGCTCACCTCCTTCTACTGTATATCTCGTAAAAGAGCAGGAAAAGGTTACGAAATATTTAGATTCAGGTTTTGTGCTCTAACGAGCGAGTTGACAATTGACAGTTGATAGTTGACAGTTGTGGCCGCGTTGCTCCGCGCTGCCGGGGAGGGCAGAGGAAGCGGAGCATAAGCGTGTGCCGGGGTCGGTGGGCAACGCAGCCGGTTTATCGGCAAGGCGCACACCGGGCACCCCAAACGGTTCTTTCAGAAAATGATTGAAATAGTCGGCGAAGCCGACACAATAACTGTCAACTGTACACTGTCCACTGTCAACTGTTTATCAATCCTGCGGATTGATAAACCGGAATTTAATGTTGCGGTCAATCGACTTTTACAATGCGGTTGTCAAGGCGGGGCTTTCTGACGGGTTCTTTGTCCGGGTAGCCCAAAAGGCAGTTGCCGATGCCACGGAGATTTTCCGGCAGACCCCACTTGCGCAGCAAGGCTTTGCCTTCTTCCGTGTCAAACATCTCTCTTGCCCGGTGTACCCAGCAACTGCCAAGTCCCAGACTCTGGGCGGCATTCATCAGGTTGCCCATAACCAGGCTGCCATCCTCCACCCAGGTGTTCCGCTCCGGGTCAGACAGCACTACGATGACGCAGGGGGCATTGTAGAAAGGATCTGCTTTAGAACCCAGGATCTCCGCATTCATCCGGGAAAGGGTATCCCGGGTCTGTTTGTCCCGGACTGCCACCATAACGGCTTTCTGGTTGTTCAGACCGGAAGCGGCATACAGACCAGCCTCCAGTACGGCGTCCAGCAGGTCGTCGGGGACTTGCCGGCTAAGGTAACTTTTCGTACTGATTCTTTCTTTCAATGTATTGATGGTCTCGTTCATAATTAACCCTCCGTTTCTACTTCTAGCATACTAAAAATCCGGGGAAGTGTCAACGAAATATCCGTAGCAGAGGAACAAATGTTTCTCTTGCGTAATCGAAAAAGTATGTTATACTATAAGTTAACTACCAAATAAGGAGGAACACACAATGCAATATGATCGCAGTTTTAACTTTTCCGCCGGCCCTGCTATGATGCCGGAGGCAGTTCTGGAGGAGATCCGGGATGAGATGATGAACTACCGCGGCAGCGGTATGTGCGTAATGGAAATGTCCCACCGCAGCGCCGTGTTCCAGAAGATCGTGGACGAGGCGGAGCAGGATCTGCGTGACCTGATGCACATTCCCGATAACTACAAGGTTCTGTTCATTCAGGGCGGCGCAACGCTGCAGTTCTCTATGATCCCTATGAACCTGATGAAAAACGGCAAGGCGGTCTATATCGAGACCGGTGCCTGGTCCAAAAAAGCCATTGCCGAGGCAAAGAAGGTAGGCGAGGTGGTGGTTGCCGCCTCATCCAAGGATAAGAATTACAGTTACATTCCCGACTGCTCCGATCTGGACATTCCGGAGGATGCGGACTATGTCTATATCTGCGAAAACGAGACCATCCACGGCACCACCTGGCAGAAATTGCCCAACACCAAGGGCAAGATCCTGCTGTCTGACCAGTCCTCTATGTTCCTGAGCAAGCCCTGCAATGTGTCTGACTACGGTCTGATCTACGGCGGCGTACAGAAGAACATCGGCCCTGCAGGTATGGTCATCGTCATCATCCGGGAAGACCTGATCCGGGACGATCTGGAGAATTTGCCTGCTTATATGCAGTATAAGATCCACGCCGATGCCGGCTCTATGTACAACACCCCCAACTGCTGGGCGATCTACTGCTGCGGCAAGGTATTCAAGTACTTAAAGAACCTGGGCGGTCTGGAAGTTATGGACAAGATGAACCGGGAAAAGGCAAAGATCCTCTATGATTTCCTGGACAGTTCCGAAATGTTCGGTGGCACGGTGGAAAAGGAAGTCAGAAGCCTGATGAATGTACCTTTCGTCACCGCCTCCAAGGAACTGGACGCAGAAGTGGTGGCAGCCACCAAGGCAGCGGGCTATGACAACCTGAAAGGTCACAAGTCCGTTGGCGGCCTGCGGGCATCCATCTACAACGCAATGCCCAAAGAAGGCGTGGAAGCGCTGGTGGAATTTTTGAAGAAATTCGAAGCAGAACACAAATAACAAACGAGGTATGTACTATGTCTGTTGTACGCGCGTTTAAGGCTGTCCGTCCGGCAGCACAACTGGCATCTCAGGTGGCGGCGCTGCCTTACGATGTTATGAACAGCGAAGAAGCCCGGCAGATGGTGGTGGGCAATCCCTATTCTTTCCTGCATGTAGATAAGGCGGAGATCGACCTGGATCCCAGCATCGATCTGTACGATACCCGGGTCTACGAAAAGGCCAGAGATAACTTAAATGAGATGATCGCAAACGGCGTGTTCATTCAGGACGAAACGCCCTGCCTGTATATCTACAAGCAGGTGATGGATGGCCGGGCCCAGATCGGTATCGTGGGCTGTACGTCGGTAGACGAGTACCAAAACGGTCAGATCAAAAAGCACGAACTGACCCGGGCTGACAAAGAGCAGGACCGGATCAACCACGTGGACTACTGTGACGCCAACACCGGCCCGATTTTTCTGACTTACCGGGCAAAGACATCCATTGATGCCCAGGTTGGCGCTGTGATGGCAAGCAAAGCCCCTGTGTACGATTTTACCAGCGAGGACGGCATCAGCCATACCGTGTGGGTTATTGACGATACAGAGGCAGTGGAAGCCTTGTGCAGGGATTTTGCCACGGTGGATGCGCTGTACATTGCCGACGGTCACCATCGCAGCGCCTCTGCTGTCCGGGTGGGAATGAAGCGCCGTCAGGAAGATCCTGCCTACACCGGCGATGAAGAATTCAATTTCTTCCTGTCTGTTATTTTCCCTGACGATCAACTCTACATTATGGATTACAACCGCATCGTCAAGGATTTAAACGGCAACACAAAGGAAGAATTTTTGGCAAAGGTAGGGGAGAAGTTCACCGTTACACCCTATGACGGTGAGACCCTGAAGCCGAAGAAGAAGCATACTTACGGAATGTACTTAGACGGCAAGTGGATGCTGCTGGAGGCCAAGGACGGTACTTATGACGCTGCCGATCCGGTGGCGCGGCTGGATGTGTCTATTTTGCAGAACAATCTGCTGCAGCCCATTTTGGGCATTGGCGATCCCCGCACCGACAAGCGCATTGATTTTGTTGGCGGTATCCGGGGGCTGAAGGCCCTGTCTGACCGGGTCGATGATGGCTCTATGGCCGTGGCGTTCTCTATGTATCCCACAACGATGGAAGACTTAATGGACATTGCCGATGCCGGCGCCATTATGCCTCCCAAATCCACCTGGTTCGAGCCGAAACTCAGAAGCGGCTTGTTTATCCACAAACTATCCGAGTAAGAAAAAAGCACTGCCCTGCCGGGCAGTGCTTTTTTAATGCAAAATGCAAAATGATAAATGCACAATTTTGGTGTTGCTGCGCAACAGATCAAAATGCAGGGCGGGGTCTTGACCCCGCCCTGCAATTCTGCTGTTCGGAACGGGTTGGGGAATTGGGCTTGTTGTAAAATTTTACTGTGTTTTGGTATGATGGTTTGACAATTTATCTTGGTGAAGAAAATTGTATAACTTGCACAGAGAAAACGAAATATTTTGTTTATAATATTTGTCTTTGTATCACAGCCAAACACACTTGTTTGTCCGTGGTAGAAAGAAAATGCCGGTTTTGGCACATTTTTATTGACTGGTATGGGGAATTGTGGTAGGATATTTTGGATAATGAGATTATTATAGCCATAATATCGGATTTTATGCAAGAACAGGAGAACGAACATGAACAAAATGAAGAAAATCTTGAGTCTGATTCTGGCAGTTGTGATGGTGTTGTCTATGTGCGCAATGCTGTCCGCCTGCAAGGACGATCCCACCACCGATGCCACCGGCAGCGGTGAGAAAGGCGCTTATACTGTAAGCGTCAAGTCTGTCGGCGGTCTGCCGCTGGAAGGCGTGGCGATCTCCGTCTATGCCGACGATACCCTGGCAGATATGCAGGGCTACGGCGAGACCGATGCAAACGGCGTTGCCAAGATCGAACTGGAGACCGGCAAGACATATGCTATGACCCTGTCCAGCCAGCCCAACGGCTATGCGGTAGAGGCATCTTACACCCTGGACAGCACCGAAAAGGAGATCAAACTGACCTCCTCTCTCATCACTGACAAAGGTCTGGGCGAGGTAACACTGGGTCTGGGCGATGTGATGCACGACTTTACCGTCACCACCCCCGACGGCACCAAGGTCACCCTTTCCGAGATGCTTGCCGAGAAGAAGATGGTACTGCTGAATTTCTGGTACACCAGTTGTTCCTGGTGTGTTACCGAGTTCCCCTATATGGAAGAGGCATACCAGATGTATAAGGATGATGTGGGCATCGTGGCAGTTGACCCCCTGGGTGAGACCGATGCTGCCATCGCCGCATTCCCCGCAAACTACAGTCTGAATTTGTCCTTCCCTCTGGCAGCCTGCCCTGCCGCCTGGTCCAACACCTTCGGCATTCAGGGCTATCCCACCTCTGTCATTATTGACCGTTACGGTGTGATCTGCCTGATCGAATCCGGCGCCATCACCAGTCTGCGTCCCTTCACCGGTCTGTTTGAGACCTTGACCGCAGACGATTACGAGCAGAAACTCTACCAGAGTGTTGGCGAACTGGTCACCAATGTAAAGCCCACTTATGAGATGGACACCTCCGAGAATATCGCCGCACTGCTGGGCACCTCTGATCTGCCCATCACTTACCGGCCTGAGTCCGATGAAAGCGCCGAGTTTGCATGGCCCTTCATCGAGGCGGAGAAAAACGGCGAAAAGTGCCTGAAGGCATCCAACCAGGAGATCGACAGCGCTTTTTCCATTCTGTATATGGATGTGACCCTGAAGAAGGGTCAGGCCCTGGGCTTTGATTTCCTGCGCTCTACGGAGGCAGCCAGCGATGTGATGTATGTTATCGTCAACGGCGACGACATCAACTCTATCTCCGGCAAGCCCGACCCCGAGACCTGGGAGAAGTGCTATCCCGTTGTCGCCCTGGAAGACGGCGAATACGAAGTGGCGCTTTGCTATATGAAGGATGAGTCCACCAATGTGGGCGACGATACCGTTTACATTAAGAATGTACGCATCATCGACGAAAAGGACATCGATGCCGCTACATACCTGCCCCGTGAGGCAGCCGTGTCTGCTGATGGCTTTGCTTACACCTACGAGGAAATCGTGTTCAATGCCGGGGACGGCTACTACCACGTCGGCAGCGAAAACGGTCCTCTGCTGCTGGCAGACCTGATGGGTTATACCCAGTTCGACGAAGAGACCACCATCTGGGAAATGGCCTACAACGGTGACATCGTCGTAGATGGTGAGAATTATCAGGAAAAAATTGAGCAATACTGCAACTACGCTTCCAACGCAAACCTGAACGGTATCTGCACCGTCAACCAGGAACTGATGGAACTGCTGCAGATCGTAGATAAGGCTTGTGGCTTCGACGAAGCAGACGATAAGGAATGGCTGAAAGCCTGCAAGTATTTCCAGGCTTACGGCACCGACGGAGCCCAGTTGGAAGACCCCATCAAGGGTCTGGCCACATTCTCCGCATATACTGCCACGGAAGGCAAGAATGTGGAGTCCAACTATTTCTACTATAACCGCATTATTATGCCCCGCGGTATGTTTGCCAAGTTTGTTCCCAGCCGTTCCGGTGTTTACCGCGTTACCTCCCGTAATGAATCTCAGAATGGCGTTGACGGCTGGATCTTCAACGAAAACCGTGAAGAACTGTTGGTTTACGAGCAGGATGAGCGTTTGTTTAACGACAGCAGCGAAGTTTCCATGGTCTACTATATGGAGGCAGGAAAACCCTACTTTATCGACATCGCTTTCTGGGATCCCTACGAAGTAGGCTATATCTACTACGATGTTGAGTACTTAGGTTCTTCCCGTGAGCATTTCCGTCTGTGTTCTCCCGGTCCTTTCACCTACGATTCCGATGCCACCGGCAATGATATGTACCACGTGATCCACGGCGGCATCAAGGCTGTGCTGGGTGACGACGGTATCTACTATCACGATCTGGGTAACGGCAAGGTCGGCAGCAAGATCTATGCTGACTTCACCGGATTTACCTCTTTGTTCAATGCGCCCCTTGCCACCGTTGGTGATGTGCAGGGCCTGATCGATAAAGGCGGCTTTGACTTCAGCAAGAACGAAGAAGATCAGTATGTTCTGGCAATGATGGAAAAGAATGACAACGACCCCAAGAAGACCGATGAATACTTAAAGACTCAGTGGGGCGAGGATTTTGACGCCAATTACGAGATCTATCAGGTGGAAGATGTCTACGCCGGCCGTTACCACGGCGAAGGCGAGGACCTGACACCCAAGATCAAGGCATATCTGGACAAGGTCATCCACGACGGCAACCCCGAGCGGGAGGGCTGTGTGGTTGTCACCGAAGAACTGGCTGAGATCCTGCAGAAACTGCTGGACAAGTACACATTTAAGGATGTGGAACAGTCCTGGCTGAAACTGTGCTATTACTACGATTATCTGGGACCCGAGGGCTGATCCCCCTCGGCACCCCTGCAAATGAGGTGCTTCTATGAAGAATATGAGAAAGACATCTGCACTGGTGCTGGCGCTGGTACTTTGCCTGAGCCTGGTGCTTACCGCCTGCGGCGGTGGCGGCAACAGCGGCGAGGCTGCCTATAAGGTCAGCATCAAGGATGCTTTGGGCAATCCCTACACTTCCGGTGTGGTTGTGAAATTTATGCAAAACGGGCAGCAGGCCGGTATGCAGGTAGTGAACGCAGAGGGCGTGGCGGAAAAAGCGCTGCCCAAGGGCGATTACACCGTCCAGCTGCAGTTTACCGGCTCTGAGGAATACTACTACGATGCGGCTGATCTGCAGTTGTCTGCTGAAAAGACCGAACTTGATGTGGTGCTTTCCTACCTCCAGCCCGATGAGGGGCAGTCTCTGACAGCCCAGGGCAAGGATTGTGAAGCCTATGTTGTTTCTGTAGGCTGCACCTGGGTGGAACTGGACGACGAGGACAGAAGTTATTTCCTCTTTGCCCCCACAGAAGCAGGTACCTATGAGTTCTCTGTGATCGGCTCTGATGCGGCGATCGGATACTATGGCGCGCCCCACTTTGTGCAGGAGAACAGCGCTGCCGAGGTGGTGGACAACAAGTTCACATCCTCTATCCGCGCCGATATGATCGGCACAAGCAACACCGGCACCACTGTGCTGGTCATCGGTATTGACGCGACCCAGGACGAGAACGCTATTCTGGCGATCCAGCGTACCGGTGATCCGGAGTGGACCGTGGAAGATGAGCCCTGGATCGTCTATACTGCTACCACCCAGCCGGCACCGTACACCCTGCCTGCCGGTGCGAAGATCGGCGAATTCGATCTGACCGCATCTTCCGATACCTACAAACTGGTGCTGAATGACACCGACAAGACCTACCACCTGAACACTGCTGACGGCCCGCAGGTCCTGGTGCGGCTGGGCAAGAACGCCCAGGTCAAATATCTGGCATCCTTTGAAACAATCCTGGACCGTTCCGGCGTTTCCAAGTATTTCTACGATGACAACGGCGAATTCGTCAAGAAAGAGTCCTACAGCGAATGTTTGCTGGAATACATTAAGAATGTAGACGAGGAAAGCGGTCTGTATCCCCTGACAGAAGATCTGAAGTACATTATCCAGAACCGGGGTGACCACTCCGGCTGGTGGGGCGATGATAACGCGCTGTACCTGTTTAAGGACGAGACCGGCAATAAAGTCCCTGACATCAATGCAGATATTGCCTGGTTGTTTATGTGCTGCTACATTCAGTAATCCGTTAGAGCAACCCGACGCAACATCCCCTTAATGAGGAGTGAAGTATATGAGAAATAAAACGATGCGCAGAGTGCTGGCGCTGTGTCTGGTGCTGTGTCTGTGTCTGTCTATGACGGCTTGCTTCGGCAAGAAAAATCCGGACGGCGGACAAAATCAGACCCAGGCTCCCAATGCCACATATACTGTGCAGATCAAGACCGAAGGCGGTATGGCGCTGGAGGATATCGGCCTGTTTGTCTACGCCGACGAAGCCCAGAGCGATATGGTGGCGGTGGCAAAGACCGATGAAAACGGCGTTGCCACTTTCGAAGCACCGGCAGGCAACTACTTTGCAGCCCTGCAGGATGTGCCGGAAGGCTACCTGGTGGAAAACTGCTACCCCATCACCGGGGAGACCACCGACATCGTCCTGAAGGCGCAATTGGTAGAAGGCGACCTGACGAATGTGACCTATGAACTGGGCAGCGTGATGCAGGATTTCACCTTTACCGCTGCCGACGGTAAGGAATACAAACTGTCCGAACTGCTGAAGACCAAGAAGGCGGTTATGCTGAACTTCTGGTACTTAAACTGCCAGCCCTGCAAGCAGGAATTCCCCTATCTGCAGGAGGCATATGCCCAGTACGCAAGCAGCATTGAGGTGCTGGCAATGAACCCGGTGGACGGCGACGATGCTTCCATCAGCGCCTTTGCTGAGGAACTGGGTCTGACCTTCCCTATGGGCAAGGCCGATCCTGCCTGGGAGAAGGCAATGCAACTGGCTGCCTATCCCACCACGGTGATCATCGACCGTTTTGGCAGCATTGCCCTGATCCATAAGGGTACTGTCACCAATTCTCAGACCTTCACCGATACATTTGCTTTCTTTACCGCTGAGGATTATGTGCAGACAACGGTGAAAGACATCGAAGATCTGCTGACCCAGGAAGTCCCCACCGGTACGGTAGACAACCCCACCGAACTGGGCGGCGTGACCCAGTTTGAACTGACGGTTGAGCCCGGAAAGACCGTTTATGTGGATCTTTACAAGGTCAACAATGCCTGGATGCAGATCGGCGAAAGCGATGTTTTCGTTGAGTACGAAGGCGAGACCTACACCGCCTCCGGCGGCAGCGTAGGCCTGCTGGTATCTGCGCCGGATACATACACCCCTGCCAAACTGGGTTTTGGCAACAGCGGCAGCAAGATCCTGACCTTTACGGTGTACTTAAGCAGTCTGGCCGGATCAATGGACAATCCCTACACGATGACACTGGGAGAATTCCAGACCAAGGTCAGCGCCGGTAACGATCAGGGTGTGTACTACATCTACACCGCCCCGGAAGACGGCACGCTGACCGTGCGCTGCCTGCAGGCTACCGCCGGTGTTGACTATGATTTCCGCCTGTATAACCTGAATTCCTACGCAATGCGCAATGCCGCAGAAGGTACTGTGGAAGGCGGCTACAAAACCGTTTCCGTTCAGGCAAAGAAGGGCCAGCGGATCCAGTTCTCTGCAGGCTCTCTGCCCGACAGTTCCAACAATTATCCCGCTGCTACCTTTACTTTCCAGGCATCTTTCAATGCCGGTGAGGTACAAGAGCAGGTAAAGGTGGAGAAACTGGGCTATGCGGTCACCGTTACCGATGAAAACAGAAAGCCCGTTGCCAATGTGGGTATCCGTTTGAGCGCTGTGATCACCGATCCCGAAGCCGAAACCGGAATGGACACCGGCACCACCATTACCACCAATGAAAACGGCGTGGCTTCTGTCTGGCTGCCCAAGGGTGAATACGATGCTGTACTGATCGTTCCCAAGGGCTATACCGCAACCACCACCCAATTCCGTCTTACCGAGAAAGTTCCCACCGTGTCTGTAAAACTGGACACAGTGATCGATACTACCGAAACATACACTGTCCGGGTCATCGACAATGATGGCGCACCGCTGGAAAATGTACTGGTGTCCCTGGGCAACACTTATGGCCGTACCGATAATTCCGGTACATACACAGCAGCGATGGAAAAAGGCGACTACACCGCAATTATCGGCATCCCCAGCGGCTATACCGCCAAGACCAACGCATACGCATTCCCCGACGGCAAAAATTATATCACCGTCACCCTGACCAAACTTGCCCCCGGTCAGGAGCCTGAAATACCTGACGGCAGTGTGGCATATTCCGTGCTGACAGTTGACGGTTCCGGCAATCCCATTACCGGTATCCTGGTCAACTTTATGCGCGACAGCGCCATTGTTGCTTCCGTGGAAGTGGATCAGACCGGCACTGCCGTTACATATCTGCCGGCAGGGAATTACACCCTTTCTCTTGTCAGCGCAGCCGGTTCGGCTCTTACCTACGACAAGGACGCAGCAAAACTTACCAAGGATAAGACCGCTGTGACCCTTACTGTGGCGGCGGATATCAGCCGTGAGACATATGAAAGTCAGTACTGGGGCAACTATCTGATCATTCGTTCCGGCAGTACCAACATCACCCTGGACAAGGCGCTGCTGAACTACAACGCCGACTACGATAACAACTGGATGTACGTGTTTGCACCGAACCTGCCCGGTATCTACAGAATTACCGTCAGTGGCGGCGCCACCGTCAACCACTGGGGAAGCCCCAATTTCCCCACCGGACCTGTCAGCAGTACGGAAAACAGCGACGGCTATTTTGAAGTATCCGTTCGTGCCGGCGAGTTTGATAACGGCAACCAGCCCGGCTATGTGTTCGGCGTGGCTGCCAAGGATGCGCAGACCGCAGTGGTAACCATTTCCCGCGTGGGCGATGTAAAGGGCGATCTGCCGGTGGAAGTCTACCAACCCAAGACAGCCCCCACTCCCTTTACCCTGACCGTTTCCGGCACACCCACTTATGTGGACATCACCAAGCCCGCCAATGTGGAAAAACGCGCTGACGGCTACTACTTAAACGGCAAGAAACTGTATATCAACCTGGGTCCCAACGCGCCCTATCTGTCCTTCTATCTGATGCTGGGCGTCAACTCCAATATGGGTACCGGCCTGAAGGGCAACCGCTATGATGAAAACGGCAATGCCATCGTCCGTGAAGACTACACCCAGTGTATGATCGATTTTGCCAAGAGTATCGACAGCAAATCCGGTCTGTATCCCCTGACCGAGGATATCGTTTATATGGTCCAAAGCGCCGGTTCTTATCTGTGCTGGTGGGACATTGACAATCCCAACTATCTGTTCGAAGATACACCCGGCACAAATCCCGATAGCGCCTGGCTGTTTGCCTGCTGCTATTTCGGCTGATAAACCTGAAGCAGCGGGGGATCGAACCCCGATAGCCCCGCTGTTTAAGATTGAGAGGAATGTAATATGAAAAATATGAAGAATGTTTTAGCAATGCTGCTGGTGCTGTGTATGGCGCTGAGCCTGTGCGCCTGCGGCAATACCGACAACACACCCGAGACCACCGCAGCCACCACCCCCTCCACCGCTGAAGCCACCGAAGATACGAAGGACAATGCCCAGGCTGGCTACAAAGTCACTGTTGTGGACGAAAGCGGCAACCCCATTGCCGATGCAATGGTCCAGATCTGCAAGGACAGCTGCCTGCCCGGTAAGACCGATGCAAACGGCGTTGCTACATTCAATGTGGCAGAAGATGAGGGCTACAAGGTCTCCTTTATGTTTATGCCCGAAGGCTACACTGCCGATGCCGAGGAGTTCTACTTTGAAGCCGGCGCAACCGAAATGACCATCACTCTGAAGGCTGCTGCATAAGCACCGGATCCTGCATAACTATGTAAGGAGGAAGCGATGAAAAATAAAAAGACACTGATCGGCTTACTGATCGGCGTGTTTTGTCTGACATTTTGTCTGGTGCTGGTGCTGACGATGTGCAACAGCCAGGGAAAACCCGATGAAACCACCCCGACAGCCGGTACAACGCAGCCGGTGGAAACCAGCCAGGCAACAGAGCCGCCTACCGCGGAAACGACCCTGCCTGTGGAAGAAACCACTGCGCCTACCGAGGAGACCCAGCCTTCCGGCAGCAATACGCCCGGCGGCAGCGGCGGCTATAATCCCACGCCCCAGCCCTCTGTTCCGGACACCACTGTCCCCGAGGAGACAGAACCTGCTGTGGAAGTGGATCAGCCCGGTACCGAGAAAAACGCATATTATGAAGCCGTGAACAAACTGCCCGGCAGTTTCACCACGGTAAAGATCCCTGCCAAGTCCGCGGTTTACTACCGCCTGCAGACCGGCGGAAAGTATCTGAAGGTTTCAGACAGCGATGTAACTGTGGTTTTGGGAGAAAAGACTTACAAGCCCGATAAGGGTATGTTGGTCGTGCCTCTGGAAGATCTGGAATTCCCGGTTACGCTGCAGTTTGTGAACAATGCAGCCGCGGAAAAAGCATTTAAAGTAACGGTATCGGATTCTCCTGATCCCGAAGAGACAGAGCCTACCGTTCCTGAAGAAACCACCGTCCCCGAGGAAACCACTGTTCCCGAAGAGACTACCGTCCCCGAGGAAACTACCGTTCCCGAGGAAACCACCGTTCCCGGGGAGCCCATCGTTCCTGAGGTGACCATCGGCGATAAGAATGTGGCGACTTTGGCAGAAAATGCCGAAAATGCCGCCTTCACCTGGACCGCATTCCAGGATGGCACGCTGAAACTGACTATGGACTTTGCCAACTACAGCGGCTGGTATATGCAGGTCACCAACACCACCACCGGTGAGGTCGTCGGCGAGATCAACAGCGACGGTATGGTGGACTACATCAGCGCAGATGTCAAAACCGGCGATGTGCTGCAGGTGCTGGTCAATACCCACGAATATGACAGCGAGAACACGCCGGAAGGCAATGTGATCTTCGGCGCATCCTTCGTATCCGGTACCGGCACCCAGGAAGATCCTTTCTACATTCTGGGTACAGATTTCAATATCCCCGTGGCAGCCGGCCAGACCGTATACTGCTCCGGTCGCTTCAGCGGTATGATCGCCAATGTCTTCGGCGAGAACCTGACTATGGAAAATGACGGCAAGACCGCCACCTCCGAGTGGGGCTTTATCGAACAGGAGATCTCCGGCGGCGATTTCTACACACCTCCCGTGTTCACCCTGACCAACGGCGGCGAAGACGCGGTTGTCAATGTGATGATGGTCTATCCGCTGGGCAGCAGCGAAAATCCCCAGGATCTGATCCCCGGTGAAAAGCATACTGCAACGCTGGAGGCCAACGACGAGGATGGCTACTGCTTCCGTTATGTGGCCTATGAAGATGGTGTGCTGAAGGTGACCATCGATCCTGAAAATGAGACCGAGTGGTCCTTTGCGGTGGAAAACCGTACCCAGGGCTACTTCAGCGACAGATATTGCAGCGACAGCGATCCTTATGTGACTACGGAAACGCTGCAGGTGAAAGCCGGCGACGAGATCGTGGTTCAGGTCAATACTTATAACTCTCAGGATATGTGGAATACCCCTGCCGGCGATGTGTCCTTTAACACCACCTTTGTATCCGGCAACGGCACCCAGGAAACGCCCTATCAGATCCAGGGTTTGGATGCAGACATTGCTGTTCCTGCCGGTCAGACCGTGTATTGCACCGGTCGCTTCACCGGTATGTTCGCCAATGTCTATGGAGAGAATGTGACCGTTGAAAATGACGGCAAGACCGCTGCCTCCGAGTGGGGATTTGCTATGCTGGAGATCACCGGCGGCGACTTCTTCACACCTCCTGTATTCACGCTGACCAATACCGGTGAGGATGCCACATTCAATGTTGTAATGACTTATCCGGAAGGCAGCAGCGAAAATCCTGCGGACCTGATGGTCGGTGAGAATACCGCTTCTGTGAAGGCAGACAACGATGTGGGTTACTATTACGAGTTTACGGCATATGAAGATGGCAAACTGACCATTTCTATGTCCGAAAACAATGCAACCGGCTGGTTCTTTGCCGTGGAAAATCCCACCCAGGGTTACTTTGGCGACTGGCACTACAGCGACGATGATCCGCTGGTCACCTCCGAGACGGTATCCGTCATTGCAGGCGATACCATCGTGGTAACCGTCAATACCCACAATCCCGAAAATATGTGGGAACACCTGGCAGGCGATGTGTCCTTTACCGCTTCCTTCATTTCCGGCAGCGGCACAAAGGAAGATCCCTATCAGATCCAGGGTCTGGAGGCGGATATCACGGTTGGCGCAGGGGAAACCTTGTACTACACCGGTCGCTACAGCGGTATGATCCTGAATCTTACCGGTGACAATGCCACCGTTTCCTGCAACGGCAAGACTGCTGTTTCCGAAAACGGCGCAGCCCAATGTCCCATTACCGGCGGCGATATGTGGACACCCCCTGTGTTCACCATCACCAACAGCGGCGAGGCTGCTGCTTACCACATTGCCTTCACCTATCCGCTTGGCACGATGGATAATCCTGACACCCTGAATGCGGGTCAGAATTCTGTGGCATTCGAAGCGGGCGGTATGGAGTATTACTTCCTGTGGAAAGCACCGGCAGCCGGTACGCTGACCATTGCGATGGATGAGACGAATACCAGCGGCTGGCAGTACTGCGTCAACAATCTGACTACTTACCAATATGGCAACATCCGCTCCAGCGGCGATGCCACACCGGAAGCCAGCCAGACATTGACTGTCAGCGAAGGCGATGAGATCGAACTGCGAATTTCCACCTTCGATCCCAACAACCCCTGGGAGATCCCCGCAGGTGAGGTTTCCTTCACTGTAACATTCGAATAAAAAAGATCCCCCGCATCTTGTAGGATGCGGGGGATAGATATAAATCCCTGGGGGATTTTCGATATGTGCTGACGCACTCGATATTCCGCTTTGCGGATCGATATGCGCTAACGCGCGTGATTTATATCATATCGAATTTGCCGCAGGTAAATATATCGATTGAATACAGAAAAAGCAGAACACCGGTGGGTGTTCTGCTTTTGTTTGTATAAGAATACCACCGGCAGTGCCGGTGGTTATGATTATGCCTTTTTGTATGTTGTCCACATGCGGATAATACTGTTGATCACTAAAATTCCGGCAGCCATTACAATGGCAATTGCTATTGTATTGAGGCCGTGGTTTGCTGCCAGTTCCAGATTTCCACGAATTGCCTGCTGTGCAGCGTGGTAAATACCGGCACCGGGAATTAACGGCAATACAGAAATAACCAGATAGGAAATCGCAGGATACTTTCGGATTCTCGCCATTATTTCGGAATAGACAGTGGCCGCGCAGGTGGCGATAAAGCAACATAAAAGTGCTTGACAGCCAAGCGCTGCGGCTATGCAATATGCACCCCAGGTGATCGCACCGCCCAGCGCACACAAAACTCTACCGAATCCATGCACATTAAAAACGATGACGAAACCTGCGCATGCAACCAAACTGACAAGGCAGGTCACGATCGGTCCGTGGGAAATGCTGCTTGTTTGCGGCGGCAATCCCCAAAGGGCTGTGCTTAAATTCCACGCCGCGGCTGTGCCCAGGGCTACTGCTACGGCGATCAGCAATGCTTCCACGATACGGCTGACACAGGAATTGGTATCTCCGAAAATAGCATCCCGCATTGCGTTTGTAAACAAGACACCGGGTACAAGGAGCATAAGCATACCAATGACAGAAGCGTCCACATTGGGTACAAATCCGAATGCGCTTATACCGTAGGCAAATAGTGCCGACAGAAAAGCAGCGGCAACATTTTGGAAAAATACATTGGTGTGCATTTTTTTGAAAAGATGCACAACGATTCCCAGAAAAAGACCGCAGGCAGCCGCGCAGACAGAGTCCATCCAACCGCCGCCGAAGAAAATGCTAAAACCCCACGATACCAGAGCATAGCCCAGTAAAACGGTTGGAAAATTGTACTGTTTTTGTTTGCGTTCGGTTTCTTTCAACCACGCCATCGCTGTTTCCATATCCGGAGTTTCTGCGCAAATGCGCCGACCCAGATTGGCGTACATTTCCACACAATCCAGATCCGTTCCCTTCCTCTCCATACGACAAAGTTGCGTGATAGGGGATTGTCCGGGAACAATAATCGTGATAATCAAACTGTTGGGGACGGAATATACGCGGGACTCCACTGCGTATGCAGACAGTATTCGATTAACGCTTTCCTCTACCCGGTAAGTTTCACCACCACCGACAGCAATGCGGCAGCCGATTTCGGAAACAAGTTCCATAAGCATTGTGTAGTTCATAACAGATACCTTGCTGTTGTCAGATAGCCTTTACATAGTCAAGCATTGTGTCTTTCGGGATCACATCGGTGTGCAGTTCCTTTTTCTGCTGCAAGCCCTGCAGGTTGGCGGGGATGGCAACGCCGGTCAGGTCGCTGAGGCGCTCCATCTGCTTAAATTCGTCAGGCTCGCTGCTTTCTTCCAGAGAGGACAGCACAGCAGCCGGGAATTTGTAGGGAGATGCGGTGGAAAGGACCACCATAGGCCGGTCATCACCGGTTTCCCGGACATAATCTTCTGCCACAGCCCAGCCGGCAGCGGTGTGGGTATCGCAGAGATAATTCTGCTCCTTGAACACTTTGCCGATGGTCTTTCTTGCGTTTTCGTCGTCACAGTAGCCAGCCCAGAATTCCTGAGAGATAGCCGCTTGCAGATCGGCAGGAACGGTGTAGAAACCCTCGGTGTTTAAGTTTTTCATCAGACCGGCCACCAGTTCGGTGTCTTCGGTCATCAGGTACAGCAGCCGCTCCAGATTGGAGGACACCAGAATGTCCATAGAAGGGGAGATGGTCTTGTGCAGGGGACGGCGGCGGTCATATGTACCGGTGCGGATAAAGTCCGTCAGCACATTATTGGCATTGGATGCGCAGATCAGTTTGCCGACGGGCAGCCCCAGTTTCTTGGCAAGGTAACCTGCCAGAATGTCGCCGAAATTACCGGTGGGAACAGAGAAATTCACCGTATCGCCCATAGCGATCTGTCCCCGCTTCAAAAGGTCGGCATATGCCTTGAAATAGTAGGTGATCTGGGGAGCAAGACGGCCGATGTTGATGGAGTTGGCGGTGGACAGCCGGTAGCCTTTGCTGTCCGGCAGCACGCCATCCACAGCCGCGGCGAAGATATTCTTCACGCCGGTCTGGGCATCGTCAAAGTTACCTTCCACAGCGCAGACATACACATTGCCGCCTTCCTGGGTCACCATCTGCGCCCGCTGGACTTTGGAAACGCCGCCGTCGGGGTAGAACACGCAGATCCGGACGCCTTCCACATCCTGAAAACCTGCCAGCGCCGCCTTGCCGGTATCGCCGGAAGTGGCGGTAAGGATCAGGATATCTTCCTTCATACCCTTGACAGACTTGGCTTTCGTCAGCAGTTGGGGCAGCATACACAGCGCCACATCCTTAAATGCAGAGGTAGGACCACGGAACAGTTCCAGCACCGTGAATTTGCCGGTATCTACCGTGGGTGTCAGTTCTTCTGTCTGGAATTTGCCGGTGTATGCTTTCTTGACAAGACTGCCCATTTCCGGAATGTCCGGCAGCATTGCGCCGATGATCCGGGCGGCCATATCCATAGTGTTTTCCTGCAGGCAGGCAGCCACATCCAAAGTGGGCAGGCTGGCAGGTACATACAGACCGCCGTCGGGGGCAAGACCGTTCAGCACAGCCTGTGCGCTGTCGGCAGTATGCAGTTGGGAGCGGGTGGAATGATAAAGCATAAAAGGACGCCTCTCTTTGCTATCCTGCACAAAAACCGGCGGAAAACCGGGGTGCAGGTTGTTTTTTGCAACTATTGCATTTTTGTTGGGTATATGATATACTGTTTCAGATTAAAAAGCAAGTGTTAAATGGGAACGTGTTTCCGTTTTCCGCATTACCGTACAATTGGGGGAATTCGTTATGAGAATTGGTTTGCTGGGTTTCGGCGTAGTGGGCAGAGGCGTATATGATCTGACCGCCCAGCGCAGCGATATGCAGGTGGCAAAAGTGGTCTGTCTGGAGGAGATTTCTCTTCCCGATGCCGAGGTCACCAGGGACTTCCAATCTGTTTTGCAGGATGAGACCATCGATACCGTGGTAGAGGCTATGGGCGGTCTGCACCCGGCTTATGAATTTGTCCGTGCCGCTATTGAGGCAGGTAAGAATATCGTCACTTCCAATAAGGCACTGGTTGCCACATTCTATGATGAACTGATCCCGCTGGCAAAGGAAAAGGGCGTGCAGCTGCGCTGCACCGCAGCCGTAGGCGGCGGTATCGGCTGGCTGTCCGAACTGGAGCGCGCCCGCCGCGTACAGACATTGGAAACTGTGGGCGGTATTATGAACGGCACTTGCAACTACATTCTCGATTCTATGACCCGTCTGGGTCTGACCTATCAGGATGCCCTGTCTCAGGCGCAGGCTTTGGGCTATGCTGAGGCAAATCCCAGTACCGATGTGGACGGCATCGATACCTGGCACAAATTGATTTTGTCTTCCAATGTGGCATTCGGCATCAGCGTGGATCCCGAGTCCGTGCCTGCCGCCGGTATCCGGCATATTTCCGCTGCCGATGTGGAAGAATTTACAAACCACGGTTATGTATGCAAACTGGTCTCCACCGGTATGATGAACGAGGGGAAACTCTCTGCTTTTGTCCAGCCCACACTGTTTAGCCAGGGTGAGCCCGAGGCAGCCGTTCCCACCAACTACAATCTGATCACTTTGGTTGGCAGCGCCTCCGGCCGTATGAGTTTCTACGGTCAGGGCGCAGGACGCTACCCCACTGCGTATAATGTGGTACAGGATTGCGCCGATGTGCTCGCCGGCAAGGGTTATTACAGCCCCTACGGCGGCAAGGTGGAAGCGGACAATTCTCTGCTGCGCAGCTACTATGTCCGCGGCGCATCCGATGCCTGGCTGGAAGAAAACACCCAGGAAAACTGGGGCGAAGCCGTGATCACCGGACCGGTATCCGTATCCCGGATGCACGATTGGCTTTCCAAGCATCCCGGCGCGTTTATTGCAGCCCTTCCCATGGTTTAATTGAAAGAAGGAAACTTTATGCTGAAAGTTACAAAATTCGGCGGTTCGTCTATGGCAGATGCCGGACAGTACCGCAAGGTAAAAGATATTATTCTGTCTGACCCCCAGCGGAAAGTGGTTATCGTCTCCGCTGCCGGTAAGCGTTATTCCGATGACCATAAACTCACCGACCTGCTGTATCTGTGCTTTGCCCACACCAAGTACGGCGTGTCCTGCGACCCGGTCTTTGAGATGATCACCTCCCGGTATCTGGAGATCCGGGATGAACTGGGGATCAACCTGGATCTGGAGACCGAATTTGCAGCGCTGAAAAAGCGTCTGGACAACAAGGATGTTTCCGAGGATGAACTGGCCAGCCGCGGCGAATATTTCTCCGCCAAACTGATGGCAGCATTTTTGGATTTTGAATTCGTAGATGCCGCCGATTGGATCCAGTTCAATATGGACGGCACAGTGGATAAGGAAGTATCCTACGCCGCCCTGAAGCGGCTGGGTCACGGCAAGGGTATCGTGATCCCCGGCTTCTACGGCGCAATGCCCGATGGCCGTATCCGCACATTTACCCGCGGCGGCAGCGATATCACCGGCGCTTTGGCGGCGGCTGCGCTGGATGCCGATGTATATGAAAACTGGACGGATGTTTCCGGTATTCTGATGGCTGACCCCCGGATCGTGGAAAATCCCCAGCCCATTCCCGAGGTCACTTATGACGAACTGCGCGAACTCAGTTACGCCGGCGCCCAGGTGCTTCACGAAGGTACCATTCACCCCGTTCGGGAGAAGGGTATCCCCGTCAATATCCGCAACACCAATGCCCCCGATGACCGCGGCACATTTATTCAGGAAGATTTTGACACCGAGACCGACCCCAACCGTGTCATCACCGGCATCACCGGCAAGAAGGATTTCTCCATCATCACCATGTTTAAGCGTGGTATGACCAGCCAGGTTGGTGTGCTGAGAAAGGTGCTTTCCGTGCTGGAGCGCTACAATGTTTCCGTGGATTTCGTACCCAACGGCATCGACAATGTTTCCCTGGTGGTGCGTACCGACGCGGTGGCTAAGCATCTTTACAAGATCCTTGCCAAAATTCAGGAGGATGTACAGCCGGACCGTCTGGAAGTGTTGGACAACATCTCTGTCATCGCCGCTGTGGGTCACCGTATGGCATTCCGCCCCGGTGTATCCGGCAAGATCTTCGCCGCTCTGGGCGAAGCCGGCATCAACATTCGTATGATCAATCAGGGCCCGGATGAACTGAACATTATCTTCGGCGTGGACAATAAGGATTTCGCCCAGGCTATCCGTGTGCTTTATAACAGTTTCGTGAAATAATTGGAGGCAGCGAGATGAAAAAACTTTATACAGTTGCAGTTCTTGGCGCTACCGGTGCGGTAGGTCAGGAAATGATCAAAATTCTGCAGGAGCGGGATTTCCCTGTAGGTAAGTTGATTCCTCTGGCCAGCGCCCGCAGCGCAGGCAAGACTTTGAAATTTAAGGGTGAGGATGTCACCATTCAGGAAGCCCGGGATGATGCTTTCCAGGGCGTGGATATCGTGCTGGGCGCAGCAGAAAATGACATTGCCAAGCGGTTTGCCCCTGCCATCGTGGCAGCCGGCGCTGTGTTTGTGGACAATTCCTCTGCTTTCCGTATGGATCCCAAAGTACCTCTGGTAGTTCCCGAGGTCAATCCGGAGGATGTTTCCTGGCATAACGGCATTATTTCCAACCCTAACTGCTCCACCATTATCACCATCACCGCTGTCAATGCCCTGAACAAGATCTCTCCCATCCGGGCAATGACCGCATCTACCTATCAGGCTGTATCCGGCGCAGGCGCCGGCGGTCCTGTCGAACTGATGGGTGAGGTGGAGGCCCTTTCCAAGGGTGAAACTTATGAACCCAAGATCTTTCCTTATCAGATCGCATACAACCTGATCCCCCAGATCGGCGGCGAGCAGTATGAAGGCTACACCAGCGAAGAAATGAAGATGCAGAACGAGGGCCGCAAGATTATGCACCTGCCGGACCTGAAGGTCACCTGCACCTGCATCCGTGTTCCCGTGGTCCGCAGCCACTCCATCTCCGTCAGTTGCCGCTTTGACAAGCCAGTGTCTGTGGCGCAGGTTCGGGAGGTCATTGCCAATGCCCCTGGCTGTAAGTTGGTGGACGATCTGCAGAACAAGGTCTATCCGATGCCTTTGGATACCACCGATCAGGACATCGTGTTCGTAGGCCGTATCCGTCCCGACCTGACCGATGATTGCGGCATCAGTCTGTGGTGCTGCGGCGACCAGGTCCGCAAGGGCGCGGCTACCAACGCCATCCAGATCGCAGAACTGCTGGTTAAGTAAAGAAAAAGAGGTTGCCTTTCGGCAGCCTCTTTTTTAGTGCACTATAACAAACGGGACTATCCGGTCGGATAGTCCCGTTTTGTGATTATTTTGCGTTTTCCACGGCGGATTTCAGATCCTCGTAATGTACGGAGGAGACGAAGATCTCGGTAATGATGCCGTTTTCATCCAGAACCACGGTGTAGGGGTAAGTGCCTCTGCCGCCCAGAGCGGTGTAGTATTCACCGCTAAAGTCAGTGCCGCCGTCCCAGGAGAACATCATCGTAGCATCAGGATAGTGGTTGCCGATGTATTCCGGCGCGGTTTCTTTCTGCGGCGCGGAGTGAATGGCGATCACATCTACGGTGTCGGCATACTCCTGAGCGATTTGCTCAAAGTAGGGAAGTTCGTTGACGCAGGGGGTACACCAGGTGCCCCAGAAGTTGATGATCGTGATCTTGCCGGAGGCGGTGGGATCGTAAATCTCACCGGTGGCGCCGTTGCCGTCTACCAGTTCCAACTGGTAATCATAGCACAGATCGCCTACCTGATTGCCGCGGTCGGCAGAGGTAATGCCGGGGTTGGGGTTGGTGGTGTCCGGCTGATTCCAGTAGTAAACCACCGCGCCGATGAGAACTGCCAGCATCAGTACTGCGGAAATGATCCGGGTGATGCGGCGCTTTTTGCTGTTTTCGTGACCTTCGCCGGGGTGAAGGAACTTGGGGCCTTTCCAGGAGATGGCCTTGGTGGGGCATTTATCCACACAGGCACCGCAGCTGATACATTCCTGATCGCCGGGATGCTTGATATCCACTTTGCAGTGGGTCTGGCACATACCGCAGTCAGTGCATTTGGAGTTATCCACTTTGATGCCGAAGAAGGACAGTTTGTTAAATAGGCCATACAGCGCGCCCAGAGGGCAGATAAACCGGCAGAACAGACGGAAGATAAATACGCAGCCTACCAGAATGCTTACCAGCAGCAGGAACTTCCAGGTAAACAGCGGACCCAGCATAGAGAAATAACTGGCGTTTACTGCGTTGGACAGAAGACCGATGCCGCCTTCCAGCGTACCTGCGGGGCATATGTACTTACAGAATGCCGGCAGGGGCGTATCCCGAAATGCGTACAGAATAGGAACGATAAATACGAAAAATACCAAGATCGCGTATTTGAAATAAGAAAGCAGCCGGGTCACCGGGCTTTTCTTCAGTTTCGGCGTTTTGACCTTGTACGCCAGTTCCTGCACCAGACCGAAGGGACACAGCCAGCCGCAGATCATTCTGCCGAACATCAAACTGTACAGAAGCAAGATGCCGCCTACATAGTAAAGCGTGCTGCGGTCAGCGCTGAATGCGCCTTGCAGCGAACCTAAGGGACATGCGCCTACCGCGCCGGGGCAGGAGTAGCAGTTGATACCGGGGACGCACATCTTTTTGGTACTGCCCTGATAGATATTGCCGGTGACGAAGCCCTTTAAGTTGGCGTTGAACAGTACAGCAAAGTAAAGTTGCATGATCTTGCGCTTGCTGGGCAGATATTTCTTTATCTTTGTAAGCATATCCATCACCCCAATCCTACGCATTCGGTGCAGATGTTAATGGCTTTGGTCATAACATCTTTGGTGCCGCCGGAAATAAAACCGAAGACCAGAATGCCGATGCCCACAGCCAGCAGGCAGCAACGCACAGCCAGCAGCAATTTGCTGTGATCTTTCTTCGGCGCAGGTTCTTCCGGCTGGGCTTTTGCGCCGCCGGCGATGACCTGCTTTACCAGTTCGGTCTCTTTGATGACCGTTGCCCGCTCATAGTAGGCGGTGAAAACGCCGTAACCGAAAGGAACGATGAGACAGGGCAGGAAAATGCCCATAGCCTTGACCATAGAGGCGTTGATCTCCGACTGGTGGAAATGCTCTGGATTCAGACCGTAGATCAAAAAGATCACCGCGCCCAGCGCCAGCAGACCCAAGGTGATACCCTTAAAGAGTTTGCGGCGGTTTTGCATAGTTTTGATCTCCGCTTGCATATGGGGCGGGGCATAGCGCATATCGGCTTTGGCGTAAAGCCGGGCTAAAATTGCCTTGTGCTGCTTTTGCAGGGAAGGCTTTTTGGGACCTGCAGGCAGGAAACCGTCCAGCACAAAGCCGCCGACAATCAGCGCCACACACAGATATACCGGCACAGCGATGCCGGAAAATGCGGCTGACACTGCTTCCGGCGAAAAGGGTTTATCGCCGGAGCGATAAATGCCCACGCAGGCAACGATCAGGCAAATGCCTGCCACAGCCAGCAGAATGCTCAGCGCAATGCTGTAGATAAGGTGTATGCGTTTGTTTGTCTTTGACATACATACCCTCCTCGCTTTTTTGTGAAATTTTCGGTCACATTATAGCATAGGAAACAGAAAATGTAAATCAAAAAACCGCGGACATTTGTCTTTCACAGTTTGGACATACTTTATTAAATAAATAATCGGCAAAAATGCGATAAAAATTCTTGCTTTTTTACAGGTTATGCAGTAGAATAGACTAGCGTATGTTTACATTAAAATGGACTAAGTATGACAACGACAGAAAGGCGATCGATATATGAAGAAAAGAACACAGAAAAGGATGGTACGGGTGCTGCTGACCCTGCTGATCGTAACCTTGGTTACAGGTCTGGTTGCAGTGCCTTTTACCCAGGCGGCAGAGTATGAGGCTTCTTACATCAAGAAGTTGGAGAACATCTCTGTTGACTACACCAAATACCTGGATACCTCAGTGATGCAGAAACTGCCCGAGAATATCCGGGATGACAGAGAGATCTCTGTCATCGTCCTGCTGGACAATGCCACGGTGCTGGACGCTTACGGCGCAGGCAACCGGACAATGAGCCTGAAGGAATTTGCGCTGGAAAGCGAAGAAGCACAGAATATCCGTGCTGACATCGCCGCCGAGAAAGCCCAGATCCTGCAGACCCTGGACGAGAAGGGCATTGCCTACGAGACCGGCGCAGATTACGATACCTTGCTCAGCGGTTTTGAACTGGTGATCCAGGCCGGTGATTTTGACATCACCGCCAAGTCCCTGGGCGAAGGCAACGGTATCTACGTCTGTGAAGAGTATGAAAAGGCCGAGACCCAACTGGTTGAAAACACCGTCAATGTTTACGAGACCGGTATTTTTAAAAGCGGCGAATCCGGTTATGACGGCACCGGTATGGTGGTAGCCGTTCTGGATACCGGTCTTGACTCCAAGCACACCGCTTTCAGCGTGGACAACTTCACCTCCGAGAAACTGGGCCTGACTTACGAGGATGTTGCCAAGGTCGTGAATAAGACCAAGGCTTTCGAACTGTTCGGCGGTCTGGGTGTGGACGATGTCTATATCAACGAGAAAGTGCCTTTCGGTTATGACTACGCCGACAACGATCCCGATGTTTATTCCACCCACAACAACCACGGCACCCACGTGTCCGGCGTTATCGTGGGTAAGGACGACACCATCACCGGTGTTGCTCCCAATGCCCAGTTGGTCTCTATGAAGGTGTTCTCCGATGTGATGGACACCGCCCGCGCATCCTGGATCCTCAACGGTCTGGAAGATTGCGTGATTTTGGGCGTAGATGTGATCAATATGTCTCTGGGTACAGCCTGCGGCTTCAGCCGTGAGTCTGACGAAGAGATCACCAGCGGCGTTTATGAGAAGATCCGCAATGCCGGCATCAGCCTGATCGTGGCGGCTTCCAACAGTTACCACTCCGGTTACGGCTCTGAGAAGAACGGTAACCTGGGTCTGACCTCCAACCCCGACACCGGCACGGTAGGTTCTCCCGGTACATACGCCGGCGCAATGTCCGTTGCTTCTATCAACGGTAAGGAGACCCCCTACATCAAGTACAAGGACACCATCATTTATTTCGATGAGTCCACCAACGGCACCACCAAGGAAAACGACTTCTTCGAGACCCTGCTGGGTGAGGAAGATTCCAAGAAATACGAATATGTGATCATCCCCGGCGTCGGCAGAACCGCTGACTACACCGGTCTGGATGTGAAAGGCAAGATCGCGCTGGTTCGCCGTGGCGACAACACCTTCGAAGAAAAGGCAATGATCGCTGAGGCCCAGGGCGCAGCCGGCATCATCATCTACAACAACGTCTCCGGTGAGATCAAGATGAATGTGGGCAAGGCCAAACTGGCTGTCTGCTCCATTTCCCAGAATGACGGCGAGATGCTGGTAGAGCAGGGCGGCGGTACGCTGAACATCAGCAAGAAGCAGACCTCCGGTCCTTTCATTTCCGACTTCTCCTCCTGGGGTCCCGGACCTAACCTGGAGATCAAGCCGGAGACCACCGCCCACGGCGGCAACATTCTCTCCTCCGTTACCGGCGGCGGCTATGACCGTCTTTCCGGTACATCCATGGCTTGTCCCAACCTGGCAGGTGTGGTCATTCTGCTGCGGCAGTATGTGGTGGAGAATTTCCCCGACATCGCAAATGACAATGTAAAAGTCAATCAGATGGTCAACGGTCTGATGATGTCCACGGCAGATATCGCCCTGAACACCAACGGCCTGCCTTACTCCGTCAGAAAGCAGGGCGCAGGCCTTGCCAACCTGATGAACTCCATTAACACCACCGCGGTCATTACCGCCTATGACAAGGACGGCAATGCCAAGGATAAGCCCAAACTGGAACTGGGCGACGATCCGGAAAAGACCGGTGTGTATGAAATGACCTTCAGCATCGACAACTTCGGCAAGAAGAACCTGAGTTATGAGATCGCCGCTCAGGTGCTGACCGAAGGCGTCAGCGAGACCAAGACCGCCCACGGTCTGACCACCGTGACCGGTGAGGCCTATGGGCTGGAAGGTGACATTGAGGTCGTCAATGTGGAAGGCGGCAAACTCAGCGGCAAGAAAGTTTCCGTCAAGGCAGGGGAGTCTGCCAAGGTCACCGTGAAACTGACGCTGACCGACAGCGACAAGCAGTATCTGGACGCCTCCTTTGCAAACGGTATGTATGTGGAAGGCTACATCACCCTGGAAGCAAAGAGCGGCACAAAGATCGACCTGAGCGTGCCTTATCTGGCATTCTACGGCGATTGGATGAAAGCGCCTCTGTTCGACCTGGACTTCTATGAGACCGATGCCGACGAGCGTGACGATTCCGTGGCTATGGAAGACAAGACTATGCCTGACGCCTATGCATCCCGTCCCATCGGCGGCGTGTCCGAGGACTTTGTCAGTTATCTGGGTTCTTACTATTTCCTGCAGGACCCCAATGATATGATCATCTCCGCAACCAGAGATTATGCGGCACTTTCCAACAAGGAAGGCAGCATTCACTCCCTGCGGTTTGTGTGGGCAGGTCTTTTGAGAAACGCCCAGCGCATCGAGATCGTCATCACCGACGATGTGACCGGTGAAGTAGTCTTTGAGACTGTGGATACCGATGTCCGTAAGTCCTACGGCGACGGCGGCTCTATTTACCCCGCCAATGTAGAGATCGAATTCGACACCCAGGACTACAACTTAGAGAACAATACCGAATACACCGTCACCCTGACCGGTTATCTGGATTACGAGGATGGCGGCCTGGAGGCAAATGAAAAGAATACCTTCAGTTTCCCCCTGACGGTGGACTTTGAAGCCCCCACCATTTCCGGCGTTACTTATACCTACGAGTATGACAAGACTCTGAAAAAGAACCGTCTGTACGCCAATGTGGATATCTACGATAACCACTACGCAATGTCCGCCCAGTTGGGATATGTGGGACAGGGTACTGACGAAAACGGCAACGCCATTCCCGAACTGAAATCCTTTGAGGCGTTTATGACGCCTGTCTATTCCCAGCGCGACAGCGTGACTACCGTCAAGTTCGAACTGACCGATTACATCTATGAGATGAAAGAGGGTGCACAGAACGATCTGACCTTTGCGCTGACCTGCTATGACTACGCGCTGAACTACGCAACTTACGAAATCGGCCTGCCTGCCAACTTTACAGAGTTCTGTATGGAAGGTATGGAGCCCGAGGGCATCACCCTGAGCCCCAACGAAGTTTACACCCTGGAGCCTCTGGTCACCCCCAACACCGAGTGGGCAGAACTGTTGGACTATGCATCCTCCAAGCCCAGCGTTGTCCGCGTGGTCAACAACAAGTTGGTGGCGGTGAAGGAAGGCAATGCGGTGATCCGTGTCAGCGATCCCGTGTCCAAGAAAAACATCACCTTTACGGTCAATGTCCTGGGTGAGGAGGACGAAGGCTACCGCCGCTTCGATAAGCCGGTTGCGGACATCTTCCGCCTGACCGGTTATCACACCCAGAAGGCATACTATCAGGTAGACAGTGAAGACAAAGAAATCGGTGACACCGGTGACAAGCGCTTCTTCGAGGGCAACTTCAATCTGTCTTTGTATCCTTCGGAGACCGTAATGCTGACCTACGATCTGGATGCTTACTTCCCCAACGATACCACCGTGGAGTTTGCGTCCAGTAACGAGAACATCGTTAAGGTCGACACCGCGGGCAATGTGACCGCTGTGGCAGAAGGTTTCGCCTCCGTTTCCGTCAAGGTTATGATGGACGGCAGAAGCACCTACTACTCCGAGTCCGTCACCGTGGAAGTCAAAAATCCCTTTATTACCAACGGCGCAAGCCTGAGCCACTACTTCGGTAACGGCGGTCTGGTCACCTTCCCTGAGGACCTGACCCTGACCGAGATCGGCAACTTCTCCTTTGCAAACTTTGAGTACATTCCCAAGACCGAGGAAGAACTGGAATTCGACGATGCACAGACCTCCAAGCAGTGGTATATCGGTGAATCCACCATCACCAAGGTGGTGGTCCCCGAGGGCATCGAGAAGATCGGCTGCTACGCCTTTGCAAACCTGACCGGTCTGGAAGAGATCGTGCTGCCGTCCACTCTGGAAGCCATCGAGTACGGCGCATTCTACGGCTGCAGCAGCCTGAAGAAGATCACTTTCAGCGGTGAGAACAACCTGAAGATCATCAACCAGCAGGCATTTGAAGGCTGTGCGCTGGAAGGCGTGATCGACCTGTCTGCGATCTGCGTCATTTCCGACTATGCATTTGCCGGCAACAAGGACTTAGAAGGCATTACCACTTCCGAAACCTTGCTGTCCATCGGTGAGTACGCATTTGCCGGCTGTAAGAAACTGACCAATGTGACCATTACCGCGCCCAAGGTCAAGTACGGTCCTTACGCCTTCACCGACTGTGAAGCGCTGACCGAGTTCTATGTCAATGCCGCAGTTCTGCCCGAGGGTATGTTCTACGAGTGCAAGAACCTGGCAAAGGTCACCGTAGGCCCGGATGTCAATGACATCGGCGAGTTCGCATTCCGTGACTCCGCAGTAAAGACGCTGGAAGTCAAGGAAGGCAACAAGACCTTCAAGGTCCAGTCTGCAGACCATATTCTGTCCGCAGACGGCAAGCAACTGGTTGCTGTGGCTGCCACTTTGGCAGGGGAATTCACCGAGGCAAATGCAGGCGGCGCTGAGATCACCTCACTGGCAGACGGCGCATTTTCCCACAACCGGAAGATCACCTCCGTAACCCTGCCGAATGTCACATCCCTGGGCGACTACGCCTTCGGTTCTTCCGACCGGATCGAAAAGGTCACCCTGGGTACCCTGGAGAAGATCGGCGAGTACGCCTTCTTCGAAACCGTCATCACCGAACTGCCCGCATTTACTGTGGATACCCAGATCGGTAGGTACGCCTTCTCCTTTACTGACATTACATCTGTCACCATCCCCGACGGTATGACCGTGGCAGAAGGTGTGTTCGCCCAGTGTGAGAAACTGGCTACCGTTGTCATTGGCAACCAGGTCACTCTGGATAAGTACGCTTTCAATATGGATAAGGATCATACCTTCATCGTCAAGAACTACGACGAAGAGGATGAAAAGTACTTCTACTACGAGTTCGCATCTGCGCTGACCAGCCTGACCATCGGCGACGATGCTGTCATCGGCGAGAACGCATTTGCATACCACGCAAGTCTGGAATCCGTTACCCTGGGTAAGGGCGCAGAGATCGGCAAGCAGGCATTCTACAGTTGTACATCTCTGGCGAAGATCGACCTGAGTACCGCGGTTTCCATCGGCGATTACGCCTTCTCCGGCGACGAGTACTACATCTGTCTGGACGATGCTATGACTGTAGCCGCCGTCTCCAAGGAAGGTCAGTATATGACCACCAATCACGCAACGGCTCTGGTGCAGGTAGATCTGCGCAATGCCGAATCCGTCGGCGAGTACGCCTTCGCAATGTGTGAAAACCTGACAGAGGTGGTTCTGGGTGAGCAGATCACCGAGATCCCCCAGTACGCCTTTGCAAGTTGTCCCAGCCTGGTCTCCATTAACCTCGGTCACGTCAAGACCATCGGCCAGTACGCCTTCCAGGAGACCGAGAGCCTGATTAGTGTTGACCTGTCCGCCGCTGAGGAACTGGACAAGTACGCCTTTGTCAACGGCAAGGTGCTGACCGACATCACTCTGAATGCAGAGGGTACTGATCTGGGTGAAGGCGCATTCGCATACTGCGGCGCGCTGAACACCGTAAACAATCTGGCTGCTGTGAAGAACATCGGCGACTATGCCTTTGCCTATACAGCCATTGTCGAAGCAGATCTGACCGGCGCGGAGAATATCGGCACAATGGCGTTTGCCAAGGAAAAACTGTCCAATTTCAAGGTGACGCTGGGTGAGGATCTGGAGACCATTGGCGACAATCCCTTCGCAATGTGTACGCTGGCACCCTTTACCTCCACTGAGGAAGTCGAGGTCAACGGGAAAACCGTTCAGCAGACTACCGACACCTTCGAGATCAGCGACAATGCTGTGGTCATCGATGGCAACTTGTACTGCAAGTTGGAGACCGGTATGGAACTGATCACTTACACCGGCAATCAGAAGAACAATGTGATCGTGGCAGACGATACTGTCCGCATCACTTCTATGGCATTCGCCGGCTCTGATGTAGAGCGTGTCACTCTGCCTGACACCGTATTTGCCATCGGTCATAAGGCATTCTATGAATGCGACAACCTGCACACCGTGATCTTCGGCAGTTACGATGCGCCCACGCTGGAAGAGGAATTTGATCCCGTCCGCTACGAAAGTTTCGAGAACATTCCCGGCACCGGTGATTTCGGTACTTACACCGACTACGAAGGCAACGAAGTCCAGATCACCGGCACCGGTCTGCTGCCTTACTATATGTGGAATGCCACCGACGGCATGTATTCCAACGTGTTCTACGGCGCAAACTTTGTGGATTATATCGGTGCAGTTCCGCACAAACTGACTATGATCCGCCCGGTGAACGGTCAGAACTACAACTCCTTCATTTACAGCCAGTATTTCGATGTGGATCTGGCGATCGACGGTGCGCAGGCACCCAACAAGAGTACCCTGGCTACCATTCAGGCGATCAAGGCGATCCCCGAGCGTGTTTCCTACGAACAGAGAGGTATCGTAGAGGCAGCCCGCGTTCTGTACGACAAGATCCCCACACTGGAGCAGAAAGCCCTGGTCGTCAACTATGCGGATCTGGTCTCTGCCGAGCAGAGAATCGTATCCCTGACGCCCACCGAGGAGACCCCCGGTGAGACGCCCGAAGCACCCACCGAAGAGCCGGAGAAGGAAAGCGGCAAGGGCGGTCTGATCGCGCTGATCGTGATCGTTGGTCTGATCCTGGTCGCAGCCGCAGCCGGTCTGGTGTACTCCCTGATCAAGTCCCGCAAGGAAGAGAGACCTTTCAAGGAAGTTCTGCTGGAACTGCTGCAGAAAATTGCAGAACTGGCAAAGAAGGTATGGGGCTTTGTTGTGATCTGGGCGAAGAAAGCCTGGATCGCCATTGTTCCTGCGGCAAAGAAGGTCTGGACAGTGATTGCCCCCGTGGCAAAGAAAGTCTGGAACGCGATCGTTTCTGTGGCAAAGAAGGTTTGGCCCGTGATGGCTGCTTTTGGCCGGAAAGTGGCTGCGCTGTGCGTTGCCGGCTGGAACAAGGTGGCAGCGCTGGTAAAGAAACTGTTTGCCAAGAAGCCTGCAAAGGAAGTTCCCGCAGAGGAAACGCCTGCAGAGGAGAGCCCCGCAGAGGAAACTCCCGCAGAGCAGACCCCCGCTGAGGAAGTTTCCGCAGAGGAAACTCCCGCAGAACAGATCCCCGCAGAGGCTGCTGAGGAAACTGAGCAGACCGAAGTCTAATCATTAATAATGGGCAGGGTCATAAACAATGACCCTGCCCGGGAACAAGAGGAAGATGCGGATAATGAATTTGAAAATCAAAGCCATCGCGCTGAGTATGCTGCTGTTGGCAACATCGCTGCTTGCTACCGGCTGTGGCGAGGAAGCCTCTCCTTACGAACGCAACGATGCTGAGAATTATTCCGTCAGCGTCAAATATGATGCCAACGGCGGATTTTTCACCACCAATACCGCTGTGATCGTGGATTCTTACAACGTGGCTGATATGGAAAAAGACAGCGACGGAAATGCACAGATCCCCCTGATCGCACCGGATGACGCCGCCAGAGAGAAAAACGCTTTTGCCCCTATCAACAACGGCTATTTCCTGGCAGGCTGGTACGCTGAGCGTACCGAGACCGGCAAAGACGATGCCGGCAATCCCATTTACACCTATGGCAAAAAGTGGGATTTTGAAAAAGATATGCTGTCTGTAGACACCAATCAGGCGTATACCTCTGCCCAGCCTGTGCTGACGCTGTATGCTGCCTGGATTCCTATGTTTGAGATCGAAATTTACGATGCCCAGTCCGGCGAACTGATGACCTCCGTCAAGTACGATCCCACCGCCGGTCAGGATTTCCTCCTGCCCGTATGGGACGAAGAGACCGGTGCCATCGAAATGAATAATTTCCCCGAGAAATCCGGCTACACCTTCAAGGCGGCTTATTATGATAAAGAACTGACCAAGAAGATCGATACCGATGTCGTTGCCCATCCCGGCACCATAGATCCTTCCACCGGCACAGCCACAGATCAGGTGATGGCGCTGTATGCGGATTGGACGGAAGGTGAGTGGTTCCATATTTACAATGTGGAGCAATTCCTGGACAATGCCAGCGTCAGCGGCTGCTACGAGATCCACGCCGACCTGGACTTTACCGGCGAGAATTGGCCCACCGCGCTGATGCACGGCAGTTTCTCCGGCACCATCCGGGGCAACGGTCACACATTTAAGAATGTGGAACTGACCCAGACCAACAACTCCAAGACCAACAGCGGTCTGTTCGGTCAACTGGCTGAGACCGCAGTGCTGGAGAACATCACCTTTGAAAATGTGACCTTCACCATCAAAGGCGGTACCCGTATGGCAGGTACTACCTACGGCCTGCTGGCAGGCGCGGTTTCCGACAAAGCCGTCTGCACCGGTGTGAAGATCCTGACCAGCACCCTGCAGATCGATTCTTCCTGCTACTTTGGCACCGATGACTATACCATCGGTCTGGTATGCGGTATGGGAAGCACCGATATCGACCCCACCGGCATCACCTGCAAAGCAGTGGGTGACAAGCCTGAAAGCGTAATCATCACCGTTACGGAAGCCACGGTCACCGTGGAATTCGTCACGGGTTAAGAAGTTAATTATTATAAGGAGCGATATTATGAAAAAGAGAATTCTTTCTTTGATCCTGTGCGCTGTTATGTGCATGGGAATGGTCTCCGTCTTCTCCGGTTGCGGCGGCGCCAATGCAGACGCCTTCGTTATTATGACCGATCAGCTGGACGGCCTGTTCAACCCCTTCTTCTACACCGCTGCGCCTGACGGCACCATCGTCAGTATGACCCAGATCAGTATGCTGGGCGCCGCCTACAAGAACGGCGAAGTGGAAGTTGCTTACGGCGAAGATGAAGCCGTTGTCGTTAAGGACTACGAGATCGTAGAAAACAGCGACGACACCACTACATACACCTTCGTTCTGAAAAACGGCATCAAGTTCTCCGACGGTCATCCTCTGACTATGGAAGACGTGCTGTTTAACTACTATGTATATCTGGATCCCGTTTACACCGGCTCCAACACTCTGTACTCCACCGACATTCAGGGTCTCAGCGAGTACCGTACCCAGACCGTGGGTTCTGCTTCTGACAGCAGCAACGATATGATCGCTTCCCAGGCTGCCAACAGAGCCCAGGCCCGTCTGAACGAACTGATCAATCTGTTCCGCGCAGAACTGAAGAACTCCTCCACCAATGAAGTCTCTTACGAGAAGATGGTAGAGGCGATCAAGGCTTACTCCGTCAGTTCCGGCTACCAGAGCGCCATCTCCAACGAGCCCAGCGAAGTTACCAACGAGGATCTGCTGGCTGACTACGAATACGCGCTGAAACTGTTCAAGGAAGAACTGTACAACGACTATCTGGGCGCGCAGGAGTCCTACACCGAAGAGCCCTACAAGTCTCACGAGGAATTCAAGGACGAGATCTTCTGCTTTATGTACACCGAAGGCTACGTAGATGTGAAGTACGCCGAGGGTGCTGACGGCAAGATCGACCGTACCACCATTGAAAAACTGACTCCCCAGTACCCCAACTCCATTACCGACAAGGATGCTGCTGTTGACTACATCTTCAACGACAAGATCGCCGGCGATCTGGACATCATTCTGTCCTACTGGGGCACTGCCAACACCCTGAGCACCGAGTTCACCGCAAAGGCAAAGGAAGTCATCCTCCACGAGAATGTCTCTGCTGACGGCGAACTGGCTGTTTCCAACATCTCCGGTATCGTATCTCTGGGTCACACCGAGGCTGCCGGCTCCAAGATCACCGTTAACGGCACTGAGTACACCGTTGCATCCGGCCACAATGAGGACGGCACCGTTGCAGGTGAGGGCGAACACGATGTTCTGCAGATCACCATTGACGGCGTTGACCCCAAGGCTATCTGGAACTTTGCGCTGACCATCGCTCCGCAGCACTACTACGGTGAGGGCAGTTCCGTTCCCATGGACATCGAGAACAACAAGTTCGGTGTTGAGTTTGCAAGTTTCGACTTTATGACCGACATCATCCAGTCCCAGAGAAATATCAAACTGCCTATGGGCGCCGGTTCTTATAAGGTCACCGACGCTTCCAACAGCGATACTCCCTCCGATAGCGCTTTCTACACCAACAACGTTGTCTACTTTAAGGCCAACGAGAATTTCACCACAGTAGGTGAGGGCATCGAGAATGCCAAGATCAGCAAGATCCGTTATCAGATCGTCTCTTCCAACAACGCCATCGCTGCGCTGGAAGACGGTACTGTCCACTACATTTCCCCCGCGCTGACCACCGATAACTACGAGAAACTGGAAGCACTGAAGAAGAAGGGTATGATCACCCTGTCTACGGACCAGTTGGGTTACGGTTACATCGGTGTTAACTCCGCAAAGATCAACGATATCAACATCCGTAAGGCCATTATGTGTGCTATGAACACCTCTCTGGCTCTGGACTACTACCGCGCAGGTACTGCTTCTCAGATCTACTGGCCTATGTCCAAGATCAGCTGGGCATACCCCGACGGCCCTGAGGCAACCGACAACGGCTTCGACTATCCCCAACTGGGCACCTGGAGCCAGGAAGTTGCTATCGCCAACATTGAGAAGTATATGGAAGAGGCCGGCGTCAGCGAAGGCGACAGCCAGTTGAAGGTCACCTTCACCATCGCAGGTTCCAGCCTGCAGGATCACCCCACTTACAAGGTCTTCCGTGACGCAGCAACCCTGCTCAACAGCCTTGGCTGGAACGTGGAAGTTGTCTGTGACACCCAGGCTCTGACCAAGATCAACACCGGCGCTCTGGAAGTCTGGGCTGCTGCCTGGTCCTCCGCACTGGATCCCGACCTGTATCAGGTCTACCATAAGGACTCCACCGCAACCAGCACCCTGGCTTGGGGTTACAACTACCTGAAGACCAGCGGCACCGCTGAAGAACTGGACATTCTGGACGAACTCAGCGAACTGATCGACGATGCCCGCGCCACCAACGATAAGGAAGTCCGTTCCGAACTGTATATGGAAGCCATGGAGCAGATCCTGGAACTGGCTATCGAACTGCCTGTCTACCAGCGTAGTGTTCTGTACTCCTACAACTCCAAGGTCATCAATCCTGAGAGCGTACCTTCCGAGGTCAACCCCTACTCCTCCCCCCTGGACCGCATCTGGGAGATTGAATTCGCTGGTTAAGCAGTGGGAAACAGACTTAACAGTCCCACAGCTTTAGATCGGAGAAACGTATGTTTAAATATATCGTTAAAAGAATTGCATATTCAATTCTGATTTTGTTAGGTGTCTCGCTGATCATCTACTTTCTGATCCGGCTTATGCCCGTTGACTTTATTCAGAATAAGATCAACGCGATGAATCAGGGCGGTGCTACCGTCAGCGAAGAGACCGTAGAGGCTATGTACAAAATGTACGGCCTTGGCGACAACAGTTTTACGGGCATCCTGGGCGGCTATTTCAGCTGGCTCGGGGCCCTGGCCCGTTTTGATCTGGGTACCAGTTTTGTCCACGGCATTCCCGTTGCCCGGGTTATCGTGGAGCATATGGGCATCTCTTTTGCGGTGTCCCTGATCGCCACGATCTTCGAGTTTATGATCGCCATTCCCTTGGGTATCACCGCTGCTACCCATCAGTACAGCCTGCGGGATTACATCGTCACCATTTTGGTTATGATCGGTATCTCTCTGCCTTCGTTCTTCTTCGGACAGATGCTGAAGGACGTGCTGGCGCTGAAACTAGGCTGGTTCCCGGCATCGGGCCTGATCGATGCCACCGCCTCCAATGTAGGCATCGCCCTGCTTTGGGACTATATCCGGCATATGTTCATTCCCATTCTTACCATCGTTATTTTGAGTATCGGTGCCAGAATGCGTATGACCAGAACCAATATGCTGGAAGTTCTGAACTCTGATTACATCCGTACCGCCCGGGCAAAGGGTCTGAAGGAGAGCGTGGTTATCAACAAGCACGCATTCCGCAACACCCTGATCCCCCTGGTCACCTCTATGGCGGGTCTGCTTCCCAGTTTGTTCTCCGGTGCGATCATCACCGAGCAGGTCTTCGACCTGCCCGGTATCGGTAATGTTGCGCTGGACGCGATGAACCGCGGCGACATTCTCTTCATTATGGGCTACAATATGTTGCTGGCAATGCTCAGCGTGCTGGGCGTATTGCTGGCTGACCTGATGTACGGCATTGTAGATCCCAGAGTCAAATTGGAGTAAGGAGGTGCGGTTATGGAAGAATTGAAAAACGAGGAAATTCAGAATAACCAGGCTGTTGATACAGAAGCACCTCTGGACAAAAATGTGCGTTTGATGTCTCCCACCCGTATGGTGGTCCGCAGATTTTTCCGTTCCAAACTCAGCATTCTGGGTCTGATTATGGTGATCGGTCTGTTCATCTTCAGTTTCTTCGGTCCTATGATCTACACCCAGTGGGGCGAGATCGAACTGGACGAAAGCGGCAAGACCGAGTATGCCACATCCGTTTCTACTTACACCGTGGACGGGGTAGAGTACACCGTCCACCAGACCACCGAGAAATCTCTGAAGGATAACTTCCTGTCCGCCCCCTCTGCCGAGCATATTCTGGGCACGGATAACGAAGGTTATGATGTGTTCGTCCGTCTGATGTACGGCGGCAGAATTTCTCTGACGGTCAGTTTTATCGCTGTTTTCCTGATCACCATTCTGGGTGTTATTTTGGGCGGTATTGCCGGCTACTTCGGCGGCGCTATCGATACGGTGATTATGCGTATCTGTGATGTGCTGATGTGTCTGCCCGGCGTGCCGATCCTGCTGATCATCAGTACGATCCTGGTCGCATCGGATATCGATGCCAAGTACCGTATTTACCTGCTGATGATCTACCTGACCTTCATTTCCTGGACCGGTACAGCCCGTCTGGTCCGCGGCCAGATCCTAAGCCTGCGTGAGCAGGAGTATATGGTGGCTGCCGAGGCAATGGGCTACTCCACCGGCCGGAAGATCTTCAAGCACCTGGTTCCCAATGTTATGCCCCAACTGATCGTGCAGATGAGCCTTTCTCTGGGCAGTATGATTCTGTACGAGGCAACCTTGAGTTACCTGAACCTGGGCGTGAAAGCACCTTACGCCGCCTGGGGTACGATGATCAACATCATCTCCACCAACCAGGATGTGCTGCAAAACCACTGGTATGTGTGGGTGCCTGCCGGTATATGCATCGTCATAGCCGTGCTTGGCTTCAACTTTGTGGGCGACGGTCTGCGTGACGCGCTGGATCCGAAAGCGAGGAGATAAGTATGGCTAAGACAAATAAGAATTATCTCTCCGGTAAAGAGATCCGCGCCATTGCCAAGGAAAACGCCAAGGTAATGAAGCGGCTGGAGGCTTACAAAAACCGCAAGTGTGAGGAGTCTGAATTTCTCACCGAAATGAAAGATCCTGCCAACATTCTGGAGATCGAGGACCTGCACACCTACTTCTTTACGGAGCAGGGAACTGTCAAGGCAGTAAACGGCGTGTCCTACGATGTGCCCAAGAACGCCGTTGTGGGCGTTGTGGGTGAGTCCGGCTGCGGCAAGTCTGTTACAAGTATGTCTGTTATGCGCCTGATCCAGGGTCCCACCGGTCAGATCGTGGAAGGTTCGATCCGTTTCAAGGCTTATGACTATCAGCGGGACGAAAAGGGCGAGCCCGTGGCTGACGAAAACGGTCAGTTCAAAATGGAAGAGAAGATCTATGATATCGCCAAGATGCCGATCCACGAGATCCACCGCATCCGCGGCAAGCAGATCGCAATGATCTTCCAGGAGCCCATGACCAGTTTGAATCCGGTGTTTACCATCGGCGAGCAGTTGGACGAGGTCACTTTGATCCACGTACCCGGCGCCACCAAGGAACTGGCAAAGGAGAAATCCTACGAGATGCTGCGCTTGGTGGGCATTATCCCGGAAAACGTTTATGACCGTTTCCCCCACGAACTGTCCGGCGGTATGCGTCAGCGTGTGATGATCGCTATGGCGCTGGCTGCTGAGCCCCGCCTGATCATTGCCGACGAGCCTACCACCGCCTTGGATGTTACCATTCAGGCACAGATTTTGGATCTTCTGCAGGACATCAAGACCAAGATCGATGGCTCTATCCTGCTGATCACCCACGATCTGGGTGTCATCGCAGAAATGGCCGACTATGTGGTGGTTATGTACGCAGGCAAGGTTATCGAAAAGGGTACTGTGTATGAGATCTTCCAGGATCCCAAGCACCCCTACACCATCGGTCTGCAGAAGTCCAAGCCCACTATGACTTTGGATGACAGCACCGAACTGTACAACATCCCCGGCAATGTTCCCAACCCGGTGAATATGCCCAACCACTGCTATTTTAAGGAAAGATGCGCAAAGTGTACCGCCAAGTGTTCCGGAGATTATCCCGGTATGGTGCAGGTCAGCCCGACCCACTTTGTAGCATGTCATCTGTACGACGAGGAGAGCGCAAATGGCTGATGAAAAAGTTTTGAATACTGCGCCTGCTGCTCAGTACGATGACGCAGCAGAGCAGGCAAAATACCTGGAGAAAAGGCAGCAGCAGATGCAGGAGGATTTCCAAAAGCCCTTCGATCCCGAGGCAATTTTGGAGGTGCGTCACCTGCGAAAGACTTTCCCCCTGAAAAAGACCATGATGGGAAAGGTCACCAAGGAACTGGTGGCTGTTGACGATATCTCCTTCAAACTGATGCCCGGCGAGACCTTGGGTATCGTCGGTGAGTCCGGCTGCGGCAAGACTACTGCCGGCAGAGCCATTTTGAAACTGCACCAGCCCACCGCCGGTCAGATCATTTTCAATGGCGAGGACATCACCAATTACGATTCCAAGCAGATGCGGGATATCCGCAAGCAGATGCAGATCATCTTCCAGGACCCCTATTCTTCGCTGCCTCCCAGAAGTACCGTTGGCGGTATTCTCAGCGAGCCGGTGGAGGTCCATAAGATCGTGCCTAAGAGCGAGATTAAGGACTATGTTCTGGAACTGATGGACAAGTGCGGTCTGCGGGATTACTACTACGAGCGGTATCCCCACGAGTTCTCAGGCGGTCAGCGCCAGAGAATTTGCATCGCAAGAGCCCTGTCTGTCAATCCCAAACTGGTGATCTGTGACGAGCCGGTCTCTGCGCTGGTCGTTTCCATTCAGGCGCAGATCATTAACCTGCTGAAAGATCTGCAGAGGCAGATGAATTTGGCTTATGTGTTCATTTCTCACGATCTGAGCGTGGTCAAGTTTATCTCCGACAAGATCGGCGTTATGTACCTGGGTTCTATGATGGAGTTCGGCACAAAAGAGGCCATCTTCAGCAACCCCCTGCATCCTTACACCAAGGCGCTGTTCTCTGCAGTTCCCAATCCCGATCCCACCGTCAAGATGGAGCGGATCAAGTTGGAAGGCGACATTCCTTCTCCTGCCAATCCCCCCAAGGGTTGCCGGTTCCATACCCGCTGCCCCTACGCCAAGGAAATCTGCAAGCACATCCCGCCTGAGTACAAAGAGTACGAGGAAGGTCACTTTGCTGCTTGTCATTTGCTGGACGAGGAATAAGCAGTGAGCAAGAAGAAAAAGAAGGAAAAGATCACATATGTGGACGACGGCAGCACCGTTGCCGATATGTCCAATGTGTCCGGTCCCCGGCTGGGCAAACGCCATCCCGCTGCGCCCCATCCGAAAGCGAAGGATGTGTGGAACACTTACTGGAACGCTGTGAAAATGATGTTCACGCCGATGCTGGTGGTGATCTGCGGCATTATCATCATCTATATGATCATGGCCTTCGTATTTACGTTTTTGGCATAAGAAAATGCGTGTTACCTTAACCGGTAACACGCATTTTTACATATTTGGAAATGTAGGGACCGGCGTCCTCGACGGTCCTTGGCTGTCTTTATTTTATCTTGTGGGATGTTCAGCAATATATCGGTCCAAAATCTGCGCCGCCAGTATTACCATGCCGGTGCAGGGGCGATTTTTGTAAAATTCCTCGGTGCGGGGGGTGGGTTTGGGATCAGAGGGGGGATTTTGCAAAAGTTCCCGGCAGATAATGCTGCCAGCCACTTCCCGGAACTGACCTGCCAAGTCCTGCACCAGGGCATAATGGGCTTTCTGCGCCTCCGGATCAGGAGACTCGTAGCCATATAAATAGCCTGCCACCAGCAGCATACCGCTGACCGCACCGCAGACTTCCCGCATCCTGCCCATACCGCCGCCGAAAGAAGATGCCAGTTTGGCAGAGATCTCCGGCGTCAATCCGGTTACATCGGAAAAGGCGACAACCACTGCCTGGGCGCAACTGTAACCTTTTTGAAACAGTTCTGCTGCTTGATATGAATGATCCATAAATGTACCTCCTTGCGTTTTACTTATTGTAACACAGGAGAATGCCCGATGCAATACAAAGGAAATGACCCTTAACTGCTTTCTTTACAACAGTTAAGGGTCATTTCATTGAATTCTTGGGTTCGGTCATCAATGGCTACCTCACATTTCTTCAGTTTTTTTGATCTCACGCTGTAAGATCTTCAGGTTCTTACCTGTTCATTGGTATCACCCTTTCTGACTATAATTTAGCATAGATTTTTCCCAAAATCAATATGGAATGTTGCACAACAAAGACAAATGTCTTTCGTGCAAAATACAGATTTTACTTCCAGCCTGCAGATTTTTGTTGACAAGCAGACGAATGCTTTGTTATACTGAATATGTTGGGCGGCTAAAACCGGCCTATTTTTTATTTCCGGAGGTGCTTTTATGAATTATCGTCTGGACAAGTACGGCAACAAACTGTCCGTGTTGGGATTTGGCTGTATGCGTTTTCAGCGCAAGCAGGGAAAGATCGATATGGCTTTGGCAGAGCAGCAGATCCTTACGGCTTTTCACGGCGGTGTCAATTACTATGACACTGCCTACATATACCCCGGCAGCGAGGCTGCCATCGGCGAGATCTTCGAGAAAAACGGCATCCGGGATCAGGTGCATATCGCCACAAAACTGCCCCATTACCTGATCAAGAGCAGGGAAGCCCTGGACAAACTCTTTGCCGAGGAATTAAAGCGCTTGCGTACAAACTATGTAGACTACTACTTGATGCATATGCTCACCGATACTGCCACCTGGCAGCGGTTAAAGGAACTGGGCATTGAAGATTGGCTGGCAGAAAAAAAGGCCAGCGGCGCCATCCGCCAGGTGGGATTTTCTTACCACGGCAATTCTGAGACTTTCTGCGCGCTGGTGGATGCCTATGATTGGGATTTCTGCCAGATCCAGTATAACTATATGGACGAGCACACCCAGGCAGGCCGCCGTGGTCTGCAGTACGCCCACGAAAAGGGTTTGCCGGTGATCATTATGGAGCCCCTTCGGGGCGGCAGATTGGTCAATCAACTGCCGGAGGCGGCAAGAAAACTGTTTGCTGCCCATCCGTCAGGGTACACACCCGCCCAGTGGGCTTTCCGCTGGCTGTGGGATCAGAAGGAAGTCACCGTGGTGCTGTCCGGTATGAATACCGACGAAATGGTCCGCGACAACCTGCACACCGCCTCCACCACCGAAGTTGGTTCTCTGGGAGAAGGGGAGCAGGCACTGCTGCGTCAGGTGGTCAGCGCCATCAATGCCCAGGTGAAAGTGGGCTGTACCGGCTGCGGCTACTGTATGCCCTGCCCCAAGGGCGTGGACATTCCCGGCACATTCAACGCCTATAATCTGCGCTATCAGGAGGGCTGGTTCCAATCTCTGCGGGAGTACTTTATGTGTACCACTTTCCGGAAAAATTCTGCCGCCGCATCAAAATGTGTCGGCTGCGGCAAGTGCGAAAAGCATTGCCCCCAGGGTATCGAGATCCGCAAACACCTGAAAGATGCCCAAAAGGTATTGGAGGATCCCATTTACAAGATCGCCTCCAAATGCGCAAAATGGTTTATTAAGTTCTGAAGTATAAGTTTCGCTTTATTGCTTTGTCAACTATTAATCGTGCCATTGACACGGATTTATAAATCAAGGCTCTTCCGGATAATCCAGGTGAATAATAGCAGGCGTATGGTGCATTGCCGGAATGATAATATCCAGCAGGTCGGCGGTTCTCAGCCGCAGGCTGGAGGTATTGACGCAGGGGTGGCAGCCGATGTATTCGTCTTTCAGAAGATCCTCGTCAATGAGCAGTTTCACCCGGTTTTCTTTATCGTTCATCAGACCCAGCACGCTGAGAGATCCCGGAGTGATGTCCAAAAATTCTTCCATATATTCGCCGCCGGCAAAAGACAGCCGGGAAGAGCCGATCTGTTTGGACAGATCCTTAGTCTTGAAAGGCTTGTCGCCGGGCATCAGCAGGATATAAAAGTCGGTACACTGCCGGTTGCAAAGCAGCAGATTTTTGCACATCTTTGCCTCTAATACCCGGTCTGCCTCCAGGCAGGCCTCCATTGTCATAGCCGGTTCGTGATCGACCCGGTGATAGTCGATGCCCAATCCGTCCAGAAAATCATATACCCGCTGTTCTTTCGGCAGACGCTGGGCGCAGTTTTCCGGTTTTCCCTGTTCTAAGCGCATAAAAAAACACCCTCTTTCCCCGGTATTGTATCACAAGCAGGGAAGAAGGGCAAGCAAGCAAAAAAAGAAATGACCCTTGACTACGCCGTTAAACAGCACTGTGTAGTCAAGGGTCATTTCTCTTCACTCTTAGTATCTAACATCATTGGTTAACCTCGCTTTCTACGGATTGAACGATCCGCCTTCATTTGTTCGAAATCCACTTCACCAGTCACAATCATCTTCACGGCCTGTTCCTTAAGCGGAACGCTCTTCTGTGTGGAAGCATTTCCCTTGATGAAGGTATCGTTTTACGGTTCACCCAATGTACTTTTGTTACAAGATCACAGCGTACAGTTCATCATAATTGCTTAGAAAAATTCTTATCGTTGATTATTGAATGTTTTTTATTATATGATTATGAACTCTTTGCTGCAGTTCTTTTTCAGCCGTAAGGTTTTTCACTTACCGTCGTCAGGTTGATTACCTTCTTACTTAACTGAATGACTGTGTCTTACAACGAAAGCCTTGAACCGTTGGGGAGGTTTTACGTGTACATCGGTATCACCTCTTGTGTCTATAGAATATCACAGAAAAATCCTTTTTGCAATCCGCAAAACTATACAAAATAAACAATTCTGATTTATGGAAAACACAGAATTTGTGCAAGAAAACGAAAAAACCATTGACAAGGAAAATTGGATTTGTTATAGTGAATGTGTTGGGCGGCTTTTTGCTGCCCCTTTTTTGTAGGAGGTGTTTTTTATGAAACTCTTATTCAAACAAAGGATATTTTCCTGGCTGGACAGTTACGATATTTATAACGAAGCCGGTGAAACGGTGTACACCGTGAAAGGCGAACTTGGATTTGGTCACCGGCTGCGGATCTATGATGCCCGGGGCAATGCGGTGGGTCTTGTGCAGCAGCGGATCTTGACTTTGCTTCCCAAATTCGAGATGTATCTGGGTGAGCAGTACCTTGGCTGCATCAGCCGGGAACTGACGCTGTTTCGCCCCCGGTACCACATCGATTGCAACGGCTGGCAGGTAGAGGGCAGTTTTCTTGAGTGGGACTATACCATCTTTAACAGCGCCGGTCAGCAAATTGCCTCCGTGTCCAAAGAACTGTTTCAGTGGTCCGATACATACGTCATCGATGTGAACAATCCCAGCGATGCCCTGTGCGCGCTGATGCTGGTACTGGCCATCGACGCGGAAAAATGCTCCCGGGACGATTGATCCCGATTTATCGATCTGTAGGGAACGGCCTATGTGCCGTTCCCTTAAAATATTCCGCCCCAAAAACGGAACGACACACAGGTCGTTCCCTACTGCCATTAGCAGCATTTTTCAGATATTCAGCAGTTGGCTCAGTTTTTCCACGGCCTCGTCATAGTTGTCAAAGGCGATGACGTGGTCGCAGATCTCTGCGTTGCGCCGTTCTGTATCCACGGCGATCAGCCGCCGCACCTTGTCTTCAATGGAGGAATTTTTCCGCAAAATAGAAGTCAGCAGCGCGGTCTTTTCCCGCTTGATATAGATGGTGGTTACATTGGGGAAATGGGTCTTCAGAGACATTGCGCCGCAGATATCCATGGTGGTCAACACGTGCTTGCCCTGGGCAAGAATGGCTTCTACATCGCTCTTTTTCGAGCCGTAGCCGTGACCTGCGTACATGGTGGACTGGAACATCTCACCGCTGTCGCACATCGCCTGGAAAGACTCCAGCGAAATATAGTTGTACCAATCATTTTTCTCCACGGCGGTGGGGTCGTTGGTGGTGTAACTGACAAGTTTTTGGAACCGGTCCGTCTTGGACAGCAGCCGGGTAGCGATCTTACTCTTGCCGCTGCCGGAAGGACCGACCAGCACCACGATGCCCGGCTTGTCCAGCCAGTTTTCCTTGCGGCGCAGGGTGTAACTGTCGGCGATGACCTCGATCAGTTTCAAAAATTCGTCATAGGTATTTACCGCCAGCATACCGGTGGCAGCCTGATTCCAGGGACGGCGCATCAGAATGGGGTAGGCGGCGTTGGAGTTGACCACATTGTGCATACCGTCGTCAAACAGAATATCCACATTCAGTTTGTCTTTCCGGGCACCCATATAGATATGATCCTGCGGGATCTCAGGGAACTCCTCCAGGATCCGCTTTGCCCGGATACCCATAAACTCCGGGGGGACGGCAGTAGCGACGAAGACCTCTGCGATCTCCGTCAGCGCCCGGACAAATTCCTTTGCGCCGGGAAGAACCGGCTGGGTCCGGTAAAACTCCGGATCGCCGAAAAACTCATAGACTACATCGGAGCGGTCATTTTGCTTTCCCCATTGTTTTTTCTCGTGGATAGACAGCGGGGGATCGAACTTATATTTTTCATTGGCCAGTGCCACGGCGTAGCCGGAGCATTCCATCAGCAGATCGTCGATATCCAGCGCGATGGACAGCCGAAATTGTTTACTCATATACTTTCCTCTCTTTCTTCGGGGGTGGGAAGGGGTTTGTCAAAAAAAGCCTTGCACATTTGATACAGAAACGTGCAAAGCTGCGGTAGCGTTATTATATCGGGCGTATAGGGAAAAAGCAAGTGTTATTTTCAAAAACATTGGTCCTTTTTACCAAGGAAAGGAAATTATTGTTGCTTTTTTTGGTGATATATGATATAACATAAAAGTTGGGTATATGCTTGTGATATGGGCAAGCGTTTCTACGAACCACCGTAAATGGTCGACTACCTGGTTGTATATGACCAGGTAGTCGTTTTATCTTTTTTGGAGGACTTTATGAATTATGATGTGATCATCATCGGCGCAGGTCCGGGCGGTATTTTTTCCGCCTTTGAGCTGAACCGATTAAGACCGGAATGGAAGATCGCGGTATTTGAGGCAGGTCACGCGCTGCATAAGCGCCATTGCCCCATTGACGGAGATAAAGTGAAAAGTTGTATCGGCTGTAAAACCTGCTCGATTATGAGCGGTTTTGGCGGCGCGGGTGCATTTTCCGACGGTAAATATAATATTACCAACGATTTTGGCGGCACACTGTATGAGTATATCGGCAAGCAGAAAGCCCTGGAACTGATGCGGTATGTGGACGATATCAATATGGCATACGGCGGTGCAGGGACAAAACTCTACTCCACCAACGGCTCCCGCTTCAAGAAGATCTGTATTCAGAATGACCTGCATCTGTTGGATGCCTCTGTGCGGCATCTGGGAACGGATGTAAACTATGTGGTGCTGGAAAAACTCTATGATCACCTGAAAGACAAGGTGGAATTTTTCTTTGACACCCCGGTGGAGCATATCCGCCAGACAGATGCCGGTTATTGCGTTACCTGCGGCGATGATAAATACAGCGCCAGATACTGTATTGTGTCCGTTGGACGCAGCGGCAGTAAATGGATGGAGACCGCCTGCAAGGAAATGAATATTCCTACCAAATCCAACCGGGTGGATATCGGTGTCCGTGTAGAATTGCCGGCAGAGGTGTTCAGCCACCTGACCGATGAACTATACGAAAGCAAGATCGTCTACCGCACCCAAAAATACGGCGACCGGGTCCGTACATTCTGTATGAATCCCAAGGGCGCAGTGGTCAGCGAAAATACCAACGGCATCGTCACGGTAAACGGTCACAGTTATGAAGATCCGGCAAAGCAGACCGGAAACACCAACTTTGCACTGCTGGTAGCCAAGCATTTCTCCGAGCCTTTTAAGGACTCCAACGGTTATGGCGAAAGCATTGCCCGCCTGAGCAATATGCTGGGCGGCGGCGTGATCGTGCAGCGTTTCGGCGATCTGATCACCGGTCACCGCAGCACCCACAAGCGGATCGAAGAGGCGTTTATCACCCCCACCCTCAGCGCCACCCCGGGTGATCTGAGTCTGGTGCTGCCCAAGCGGATTTTGGACGGCATCATTGAAATGATCTATGCGCTGGATAAGATCGCGCCGGGTACTGCCAACGAAGATACACTGCTGTACGGCGTGGAAGTAAAATTCTACAATATGGAAGTACAGATCGACGAAAATCTGGAGAGTTGCTGCAAGGGCCTTTACATCATTGGCGACGGCAGCGGCATTACCCATTCTCTGTCCCACGCATCTGCCAGCGGTGTCCACGTGGCGCGGAAGTTGGCAGAGCAAAACTGAAATCGGGAGATGAAATTATGAAATATGTATGTGAACTTTGCGGCTGGACTTATGATGAGGACAAGGGCTGCGAAACCAAGAAGATCGTCCCCGGCACCCAGTTTGCGGATCTGCCGGAGGAATTTGAATGCCCCCACTGCAGTTGCGGCAAAGAGGCGTTTGACCCGGTCAGCGCCCGGACGGATATCCGCAATATGACGATGCAAAGCAAATAAAAAAGACCGTGTTGCCTATAAAGGCAACACGGTTTTATCTTGCAAAGGGTGTCTTATTTCGGTATAATAGCAGAAAGGAGAGATGGTTATGGGCAGATTTGCAGTGATAGATACAGAAACCAACTGGGCAGATCAGGTGATGTCCATCGGCGTGGTGATTGCTGAGGAAGAAACATTTCGCCCCATCGATGCCAAATATCAGGTGCTGACCCCGGAGTATCTTGTGGGCGGTATGTACGAAAGCACTTTGTTTGCCGATCCCAAATTAGCGCCGGTGATCTGCAGCCGGGAGGCGGCATTGGCAGACCTGATGGGATGGTTTTCCGCCCACGGTGTCCGGCGGCTGTTTGCCTATAACGCCAATTTCGACCGCAATCACTTGCCGGAACTGAGAGATTTTCAGTGGTATGATATTATGCGCCTGGCGGCGTACCGACAGTATAACTGCTGCATTCCCGCCAATGCGGATTGCTGCGCCACCGGCAGGCTGAAGCGGGGTTACGGTGTCGAACCGATGCTGCAACTGCTGTCTGATAACTGTACATATCACGAGACCCACAATGCCTTATATGACGCTATGGACGAACTGGAAATTATGCGCCTGATGGGGCATTGCCTTGGAGTATACATTCCTTTATGATATAGGTGAGCGTAATGGAATTAACAGCAAAGACTCTGAAAGATTCCCATAATCCCGGGGATATTAAAAACTTGTACCTTACGGCTTTTCCCAGGGAAGAATTGCTGCCCTGGTGGGTCTTGCGGCTGATGACCCTGCCCAAAGGCGTGGAACTGACGGGTTATTATGACGAAGACCGGTTTTGCGGCTTTACCCATACCACATCGGCAGGAGATATTTTGTTTGTGATGTTCTTCGCTGTCAGCGAAGCATTGCGCGACCAAGGCTACGGCTCTGCGATCTTGCAAACACTCAAAGAAAGCAATCCGGGCAAGCAGATCGTTTTGAATGTGGAGCCGGTGGATGTGCCGGCGGATAATCTGGCGCAGCGGCAAAGTCGTATGCGGTTTTACAGCAAGAACGGTTTTTTTGATACCGGCTACAACATTGCAGAGGTAGGCGGCACATTCCGGGTGCTTTCCACCGATCCGGTGCTGGATACGGGGGCATACCTGCAAGCATTTGCAAAACTGTCTTTGGGTCTGTGGAAACCGAAGATCACCAAAGTGAAATAACGACGGAAATAAAGGACGGTAAGTTATGAGTGAGATTATGACCTGCAGCAAAAAAATGTTTGACCCCCTGCACCCGAAAGAAGAACTGATCGACATTGCCGATATCGGTCACGCCTTGGCGATGCTCTGCCGGGCAAACGGGCATTTTAAATCTTTTTATTCTGTCTGTCAGCACAGCATCAACTGTATGCGGGAAGCGGCTGCCCGGGGATATTCCCGGCGGGTGCAGTTGGGGTGTCTCCTCCACGATGCCAGCGAGGCATATCTTTCCGATGTGACCCGCCCGGTAAAGGCAGAACTGCCCCAGTATAAAATGATCGAGGAGCCTCTGCAGGAGACTATCTGGAACAAGTGGCTGGACAGCCCCCTGACCCAGCAGGAGCGCACAGAGGTGTTTGCCATTGACGATGCCATCCTTGCCCACGAGTTTATTAGTCTTATGGGGGAGGCGATCGTTCACCCCACTCCGGAGATCGTCTCCCAGCCGGAGTTCTCGTTTACCGGCTTTGAAGAATGTACCCGGGAATTTTTGGAACTGTTCAACGAACTGACAACGGCATAAAAAATACATCCACCGGTTGGGCAGTGCACCACAGTGATAAATCGCCTCTGAAATGCGTTTATTTGTGCCATACAGCGTCAAAAATGCTCGCAATCCACAAAGGATTCCTGTGCTTTTTTCCTTGTCTGGCGCAAATCTCCGCAATTCAGAGGTGCTA
>JAZQGL010000039.1:0-37193 GCA_045540035.1 Faecousia sp. | reverse complement strand
CGACCTGCGCCGCTCCCGCGCTGGTGCTATCAACATCGTTCCCAACTCCACCGGTGCTGCTAAGGCTATCGGCCTGGTTATCCCCGAGCTGAACGGCAAGCTGATCGGCGCTGCACAGCGTATCCCCACTCCCACCGGTTCTACCACCATCCTGAACGCTGTTTGCGCTAAGGCTGTTACCGTGGAAGAGATCAACGCTGCTATGAAGGCTGCTGCTACCGAGTCCTACGGCTACAACGAAGACGAGATCGTTTCCTCCGATATCATCGGTATGCGTTTCGGTTCTCTGTTCGATGCTACTCAGACCATGGTCTGCAAGCTGCCCGACGGCAAGACTCAGGTTCAGGTCGTTTCCTGGTACGACAACGAGAACTCCTACGTTTCTCAGATGGTCCGCACCATCAAGTACTTCGCTGAGATCTAATCTTACCGAACTTTTAAGCGCTGCCCAACCGGGCAGCGCTTTTTGTATATGAAAACCGCTGTGGTTTCCCACAGCGGTTTTGCTTTTTATAAGGGATAATCCTCCGGGAACAAGGTGTGCCACAGCAAAAGCACCACATCGTCGTTCGTAGTTTCACCGTCGCCGGTTAAGTCGCCGGCGTTTTCCAGAGGATAATCCTCCGGGAACAACGTGTGCCACAGTAAAAGCACTACATCGTCGTTATTGACTACACCATCACAATTTATATCACCAGGGATCGCAACAACATTGTTCCAGATCCGATCGCCGTCGGCATCTATCTGGGCTTCGCCTATATCAAATTCCAGCGTTGCCCCGCTGATAGCGTAGACTTTCCCATCCAAAGATTCCGCCAAATCTACATTACCAGTCAGCGTTAGCGCAACACTTGCCGGTCGGGCATCGTCCAAGGCGAAGGCCAAAACCGCGTTGCCGCCATTGTCATCACAGATCATACCGCCGGTGATATTCATCAAAGCGGAATTGATGTATACATTGTCGGCGTTATAAGTACCTTTGGCTGCTGTGCCGTCGATCACGCCGGTGGAAGCCGTACCGTTTTCGATGACACCGCCGCTGAAATTGAATGTCTTAGTGGAGTTGTGACCGGTAACCATCAGGTTGCCGCCGTTTAATGCCACACCGCTCCGGATTGTGCCGCCGGTCATATCCATATTGGCGCGGGAGTAGATATTGCCGCCGTAGGATGCAGTTGTACCGTTTTCAACCGTGCCGCCGGACATCACCAGTTTTGTGCCGTTGGTCATATAAATGTTGCCGCCACCATTGTTGGTCGCCAATGCCCGGGTGGCTTCGCCGCCAGCGATCACCACATCACCGGAAAGATTTACGATCGCTGCATTGTCCGCATAAATATTGCCGCCATTGCCATTTAGCGCCTTGCCACCGATAATGCTGCCGCCAGAAATACTGATAGAAATTTTGCTGGACTGATACATATAGATGTTGCCGCCTCTGGGCGTCGTTCCGTCTGAAGCGGTGGCTTTGCCATTTTCAACGGTGCCGCCGGTAATGGCTGTGTCGGACATATTCAGGTAGAGTGCGCCACCCCATACCGCCTGACCGCCGGAAATTTTGCCGCCGGACATAGTAAATGTACTTCTTGTCACATAGACCGCACCGCCATTGGTGGCCTTGCCGCCTTCGATCGTGCCGCCTTGCATCGTGAAACTGCCGGAATCTACGCAAACTGCACCGCCTTCGCCGCCACCGGCTGCGCCGCCAACGATCCTGCCGCCATACATATGAAAATCTGCGCTTTTAATGTACACAGCGCCGCCGTCATTCTTGGTTTCTCTTCCCTGAACGGTGCTGCCGTACATATTAAACACGCCGGTATCCAGTGCGATCGTACCGCCATAGGTGTAGGAATTTTCCGCCGTAGAAGCAATGCGGATACCGTCGTACAAATTCAATGTGCAACCGCCGGTATCGGTATTGGCGTTCAGGTTGATAACGCCGCCAGGATTGTTGGTGTAGCCGCCGCTGATCAAACTGACCCGGCTGTCCATATTCACCAAACTCAAAGTAGAGCCGGAATACACAGCAAATGCTCTGCTTGCATTTTTAATGTTATACCCGTTGGTATCGATAACTACATCCACTTGGATATTGCCATCGGTCTTGCCCACCTGGATCTGACCGGAAGGGGCAATATTGCCGGTGAGCCGGTAATGCTTGCCGGAGTCTGCCGCAGTGATCAGATGGTTGCCGGACCAATCTGTCCACTGTACATCTTCGCCACAGTGGGGGCATTTTTCTTCCGGAACGTGGGTCTCCTCGGTGGGTTCGGTTTCTTCGCCGCCTTCCGTTGCCTTCAAATTCAGTTCGGCAACCAGCATTGCGTGATCGCTCAGATCCCGCCGGTCGCAGGAAACATTCAGAATTTCAATATTGGAATTGACGATAATATTGTCTAAGTACCGGTTACCGGCAGCGGTGCTGCCAAAGTTGGGCCAGGTATTAAAATTGCCGAAACTGCCGCCATTGGCAACCGAATAACCGGCATCCTCAAACAGTTGGAATTCCTCTACTGTATATACATTAAAATCGCCCAAAATGATTGCGTAGGTTTCCTTGTCCGCCACACTGATCAGTTCTTCGATCTGGGCTTTGCGGGCAACATTGATATCCTCCTCAAAGGACAGATGGGCGTTGAGTATGCAGATCTTTTTGCCATCAATATAGGTGTACGCCTTGACGTACTGGCGTCCGCTGCCGACGCTGAAATTCACCACAGTTTCATCATACAGTTTGGTCTTGGATACAATGTTCTTGCCGGTGTATTTTTCGCCGGTGGTAAACTGGTAGGGGTACAGTTCCCCGAATACGCATTCCTTGGGATCCATCGTCTTGCTGACGTTGAACTGCTGCATATACTCCTGACCGCCAAGAATATCTGCATCGTTATCCCGGAGCATCTGCCGCCAGGCGGCAGCCACGCTCTCCGCCTTGTCATCGGGAGCGTATTCGGTAACACCGTTGCGCCACAGACCGTAGTTCTGGGTGGCAACAGTCAGTTTGGTATCCACACCGGGAATAACAGATGGCTCTGTCACTGTCTCGGTAGGCTGGCCGGTTGCAGTAGATTTATAGATCTTCACATCAAAAGTCTCCCACAATTCGTCGGTGATTGTCACATTGCTTCCGCTGCGGTGAAAGGCGGTCAGCCGCAGTTCAGTAGGTATTCTGCCGTCGATCGCCGTTGCCTCAAAAGTAAATACCGCTCTGTCTTTGGTGTAGGTATTGTAACCCCAGGATCCGTTTTCGTCAGCATAGTAGCCGTAAATACCCCAGTTGCCGGTGGGGAATTCAAAACGGATCACATCGCCCTCTATCAAAGGAATGACCGTGTATTTCCGGCTGACAAGGGATGTGTTGATCACATTGTCATAATATGTACCTTGCTGCCAGGCAAGGGTCAGTTGCGCCTCAGCCGCCTGGGCATAAACACCGCAAGCAGCCGTCAGCAAGAGAACCAGTGTTAAAACAGTAATAAACCATCTTTTCATACCTTAGTCCAACCTTTCCATAAGTTTCAAGATACGGCGCACGGAATTGAGTACTGCGCCCCGGTCCATTTTTCCGGATCTTAACATTCCCACAGGATCGCAAGGCCGCACGGGATTTTCATAACCGTTGTTGACCTCTTCCGGCATTTTTACATCCACACCGGCGTGGATCTCTTCTTCCAAAGTGGAAGGCACCCACCAATCTGTCATTACCAGTCCGTCATATTTCCACTCACCACGGAGTACGCCGTTGATGGCCTCCCAGTTGGCATTGACCAGCACGCCGTTTAAGGGATTGTAGGCCAGCATGAAAGCCCAGGGTTTTGCTTTTTTTACCACGATTTCAAATCCCCGAAGATAAATCTCACGCAGCGCACGCATAGAAACCCGGGAATCGCAGATACGGCGGTCGTTTTCCCGGTTGTTGCAGCAGAAATGCTTCACCGTTGCCGCAATATGCAGCGATTGTACACCCTTTACGCAGGCAGTCGCCATGAAACCGGAAGTCAACGGGTCTTCCGAGTAGTATTCAAAGTTTCTTCCGCACATAGGGTTGCGGTGGATATTCAAAGCAGGTGCAAGCCAGATGCCGATATTATTTTCCTTGGTCTCTGCTGCCAAGGCTGCACCAACCTTCTTCAGCAGCGGCAAATTCCAGGTCTGCGCCATTGTTGTGGCGCAGGGGAAGAAGGTGGTGTACACACCTCTGCCGGGACGGGCGCGGACACCCATAGGTCCGTCGGTAGTAGGCACAAGAGGAATTCGCTTTTTGTCCCGGCTGTAGTATTTCGGTGTTGCGCCGATGCCGTTGGTCAGAGACACATTTGCCATAGGATGTCCGTAGAGAAGTTCGCACAGTTCCTCGTCGGTCATACTTGCCATAAATTCGTCCAGCCGGTCCTCTTTATATGCCTGCAGCAGCGGGAACTGGCAGGTTGCCTCGGATTTTAGTTTGTACCGCTTAATGGGATGCGCCATCGGTTCGGCAACCGGCAATTTTTCCATAGTGCCGTCAGCCGTTAAGCGCTCCGGCAGATCCTTGGGCGCAAGATAAGGCTTACAGCGGCGAACAATGATATTCTCCGGCAAGGTAAATGTCAACACCTGCTGCGTATCCCGGACATTGGTGCCGATATGTACATTATATTCGCCTTTTTCCAAAAGAAAAGCGCAAAATTCGATCTTGCCCAGATCATCAAAAGAGCCAAATTCCCGAATATCAAAATGCAGTTTTACTTTTGCCGTTTCGCCGGGTTGCAAAAGCCGGGTCTTGCCGAAGGCGCACAGCACCTTTTTTGCCTTACCCAGTTTCCCTTGCGGTGCAGAAAGATACGCCTGCACAACTTCCTTGCCGGGTACTTTGCCAATATTTTTTACTTCCACTTCCAATTTGGCTGTGAATTTCTCCAGGGAAGCGGCAGTGGTGTTTACAGAGAATTCCGTGTAACTCAGACCAAAGCCAAAGGGGTATGCTACTTTCTCCGGCGCAAAGGTCTCAAAGTAGCGATAGCCTACAAAAATATCCTCTGTGTAGTTTACATAATCTTTGTAGTCGTGGAATTTTTCTGTGCTGGGATAGTCCTCTATTCTGTTCGCCAGGGTGTGCTGTAAGTGACCGGAAGGATTGGCTTTGCCCAACAGAATATCCGTCAGAGCAGTACCTGCAATACCGCCGCCATACAACGGATACAAGATCGCCCCAACCTTGGGATCGTCCTTATATTCCGTCACAGAAATCGGGCCGCAAGTATTGATCACAACTACAACTTTTTCAAAATCTTTTTTTAACTGCTCCAATAATACTTGCTCTTCATCCCACAAGTAAAAATCGCCTTTTCCGCCGGTACGGTCTCCATTGTCGTCACCTTCGGAAGAAAAACGGGATACGCAGAAAATCGCCACGCCGCCAAAAGCCTTTGCGCCTTGGTAAATTTCCTCCGGCAGCACCGGCAATGGCATATGGTAGCCTCTGCGCCACTTGATGTAGCCAACCGGATGGGTGCGGTGACCCTCGTCCAGGATCTTGTTGACTTCCTTTAAATAATAAGGAATGGTATCGGGATACAGTACGATCTCGCCCCGGTCAGCCGCTTCTTGCAGACCGTCTGCCAAGGTGATCTCACGGTCGGAAAACACCTCGCCGCTGCCGCCGCCGCCCAGCAAAAACTCACCGATACCCAAGCCGAACAAACAGACTTTTTCTCCCTGTTTCAGCGGCAATGTGCCATCATTTTTCAGAAGCACCGTGCCTTCCACAGCGGTAGTATAGGCCGTCTGCCAATGCTCTTTGCTGTTTGTTACAAAGGTGCGGTTTTTGCCCAACGGCCGCACCGGCTGATATAAAAATCTGGAATGTTTTTCTAAATTCATAACAAACGCCCCCAAATGCTCATACATCTAATTGCATTATAGGTAATTTTGTGCTATGATACTAGATAAATAAAGCGATTATATAGTAATTTTGTGCGGAGTATGCTTATGAAACTACTATACGAAAAGAAAACCGAGATCAAAATCACATACCCAAAAGGTTTGGATTTCCCGCTGCACGTCCACGAGGCTGTGGAGATCGTCCTGGTTTTGGGAGGCGGATTTACGGGTATTGTAGGCAACCAGCGGCATAAAGTCGGTCCAGGGGATGTTTTTATTGCCTTCCCCAATCAGGTTCACGGTTACGAGGAAAGCCGGGATTTCAAAGGTTATGTGCTGATCGCACCCAGCAAACCTTTCTTGTCTGCTTATCGAGCCACCTTGGAACACAATCTGCCGGTAAGCCCCGTTTTGCATCCAAGCCAAACCCTTTTTACCCAGTTGCACACTATGATGCAACTGGCTTTTGAGGACCGGAACGCCGGATTTGATGCTATTTTACGCGGCTATACCTTAGCCACCTTAGGCAAATTGCTGTTAGCGCTGACCTTGACGGAAAAACCCACCGGTACAGATGCGCTGCAGGCAGTACTGTCCTATGTCAGCGAGCATTACACCGAGCCGATCCGCAGAACAGATATTGCCAAAGCCGTTGGCTATAACGAAAGTTATATATCCCATTTATTCGCGGACTGTTTAGATACTACTTTAACCGGCTACCTCACTACCTTACGATTAAACGAAGCCCGGCATTTGCTGAAAGAAACGGACCTGCCGGTAAGCCGCATCGCTATGATGCTGGGATTTGCCTCCATCCGCTGTTTTAACCGCATTTTCGCAAGAGAAGTGGATACCACCCCCACCGCTTATCGACATCAATACAGATAAAAACTGCCCGGTGCTTTTCGCCCCGGGCAGAAATTTTTATTTTATTGCAGTATCAACAGTGACTCACTTCTTAGGCTTACCTTCTATCTTGTAGCGGTAACGATACCGGGCAAAGCAGGATGTGTATCGACGCAAATCACACGCTGGTGCGAATTGTCAGCAGTGACTCACTGCTGGCCTTCCATTTCCTTCAGAGCGTCCTTGCGGCTGAAGTTTGCACGGCCCTTCTCGTCAAAGCCCATGAACTTGACCCAGGTCATATCGCCCAGATTCAGAACATCCTCGACCTTCTCAACACGGCGGTTCTCCAGTTTGGAGATGTGAACCATACCGTCGTGACCGGGAGCGATCTCAACGAACGCGCCGATGGGCAGGATGCGAACGACCTTACCGTAGTACAACTTGCCTACTTCGGGAACGAAACAGATATCGTCGATCATCTTCTTGGCTGCGTTTGCTGCAGCAGCATCCACAGCGGAGATGAACACAGAGCCATCGTCCTCGATGTCCACCTTAGCGCCGGTGTCAGCGCAGATCTTCTGAATGGTCTTGCCGCCGGAACCAATGATCTCACGGATCTTGTCCACGGGAACGGTCAGGCTGATCATCTTGGGTGCGTACTCAGAAACCTCAGCGCGAGGCTCGGAGATGCAGGGCAGCATAACCTCGTCCAGAATGGTCAGACGGGCCTTGCGGCAGCGCTCCAGAGCGTCGGCAATGATCTCCATAGTCAGACCCTTGTTCTTCAGGTCCATCTGGATGGCGGTAATACCCTCGGTAGTCCCGGCAACCTTGAAGTCCATTTCGCCGTGGAAATCCTCAACACCCTGAATATCGGTGAAGGTTCTCCACTCGCCGGTCTCCTGATCGGAGATCAGACCGCAGGAAATACCTGCAACGGGGCGCTTAATGGGAACACCGGCATCCATCAGAGCCAGAGTAGAACCGCAGATAGAACCCTGAGAGGTAGAACCGTTGGAAGAAAGAACCTCGGAAACCACGCGGATCGCGTAGGGGAACTCCTCGATGCTGGGGATCACGGGCAGCAGAGCCTTCTCAGCCAGTGCGCCGTGACCGATCTCACGACGGGAAGTGGAGCGGGCGGCTCTTGCTTCGCCGGTGGAGAATGCGGGGAAGTTGTAGTGGTGGATATAGCGCTTGCCTTCTTCGGCATAGATAGTATCCAGTTTCTGAGCAGCAGACAGCGTGTTCAGCGTACAGATGCTGAGAACTTGTGTCTGACCACGGGCAAACAAGCCACTGCCGTGTACTCTGGGCAGCAGACCGACCTGGGCATCCAGAGGACGGATATCGTCCATACCACGGCCGTCAACACGCTTGCCCTGCAGCAGCCACTTCTTAACGACCTTCTTCTGCATCTTGTACAGGCAGACCTCGATGTGGGTCTCAAAGTCCTCGTACTTCTCGCCGAACTTCTCCTGGAAGTCCAGACGGGCAGCGGTCAGGCGCTCTTCACGGACGTTCTTATCGTCGGTGTCCAGAGCGTGCTCGATCTGACCCAGACCGTATGCGATCAGGTCATCCAGCAGTTCGTGGTTCACAGCAGCCTTCTCGAAGGTGAACTTGGGCTTGCCGATCTCAGCAACGATGCCGTTGATGAACTTCACGATCTCCATATTGGTCTCGTGGGCAATGCGGATAGCCTCGTAAACGATGGCTTCGGGAGCCTCATTTGCCTCGGTCTCGATCATAACGACCTTCTCGAAGGTGGAACTGATGCAAACAAAGCAGTCGCAGGCGTCGCGCTCTTCGGAAGAGGGGTTGATGATATAGCGGTCGCCAACGTGGGCAACATTGGTGGTAGCGACAGGTCCGTTCCAGGGCACATCGGAAGAAGCGATGGCGATGGAAGCACCCAGAGAAGCAACGATCTCAACGGGGTTGTCGTAATCGTTAGCCAGAACGGTGCAGGTGACCACGGTGTCGTTACGCAGTTCCTCGTCGAACAGAGGACGCATAGGACGGTCGATAATACGGCTGTTCAGGATGCCGCGCTCGGAGGGCTTGCCCTCACGACGGTTGAAAGAGCCGGGAATGCGGCCAACGCTGTACATTCTCTCTTCAAACTCGATGGTCAGAGGGAAGTAGTCGATGCCGGCCTTGGGAATGGGGTTGCAGGTGCAGGTGGTCAGGACCACGGTGTCACCGTAACGGCAGATGCACTCAGCATTTGCCAGTTCAGCGACCAGACCGGTCTCAACGGTAAAGGGACGGCCGCCGATTTCCATCTCGTAAACGTGATGGTTGGGATACTGCTTGCGCGTAATCATTTGTGTTTACCTCCTAAAATATTTTTCTGTTCCGGGAGGTTTAGCACTTGAAACTGGCGGCGAACTTCACCGACACTTTCAACTGCTAAATATCTCCCGATGGATTTACTTAGTTGATAATGCTGCCACAGCAAAGGCAAAAGATCTGCTGTGGAAAAAGGGCGACAGAAGTCGCCCTTTTTTGTAAATTACTTACGGATACCCAGCTTGGCGATAATAGCACGATAGCGGTTGATGTCCTTACGAGCCAGATAGTCCAGCAGGTTGCGGCGCTTACCAACCATCATCAGCAGACCACGACGGGAGTGGTTGTCGTGCTTGTGAACACGCAGGTGCTCGGTCAATTCATTGATACGAGCGGTCAGGATAGCGATCTGGACCTCGGGAGAACCGGTGTCGCCCTCGTGGGTTGCGTTTTCCAGGATAACCTGGGTCTTCTTGTCCTTCAGAATCATTTTTTCTTCCACCTTTTTTTAAATTTACCTCGTGCCAAGTAAAGGGTCGGTGTCGTCCCAGAACTGAGCATCGGGCATCAAAACTGCGCCGGCCATAGCCAGCCCGACTATCTTATCATAAGTTTTCCCAAAAGTAAAGTAAAACTTTCAGGTTTTTTCCAGTATTTTCCGTGTTTTTTCCGCATCTTTTCGGATTTGTGCCACCAAATCGTCCACATTGGGGAATTTTTTCTCCGGACGCAGGTAATCGTAAAAATGCAGCGTCAGCATCTTGCCATACAGAACGCCTTCAAAATCCAGCAGCCAACTCTCCGCCCGAACCTGATGTCCGCCTACGGTGGGACGGCTGCCGATATTGGTAACGGCAGGGAAGCACTTCCCTTCCACAAAAGCCCTGCAGGCATATACGCCCAGTTTGGGCTGTACCAGTTCCGGCGGCAAAAGCACATTGGCTGTAGGCACGCCGATGGTATGTCCCAGTCCTCTGCCTGCTGTCACTGTACCGGTAAGCGTATAAGGGTGTCCCAGATAACGGTTTGCCTCTGCTGCATTGCCCTCTTCCAGCAAGACGCGGATGTGGGTAGAGGACACACGGATCCCGTTCAAGTATTGCTGGGGAACAACAGAACAGGAAAGGTCTCTGTCTTTGCAGAAAGATATCAGTTTTTCTGCCGTCCCGCTGCCTTTTGCGCCAAACCGGAAATCACTTCCGCAGACAAAACCGGCGGCACCGTACTCTGTCAGCAGCAGGCAGAGAAAATCCTGCCAATCCATCTGCATCAATTTCCGGTCAAAGGGCAGTTGCAGGATCTTTTCCATACCGTAACCGGTCAAAAGTTGATACCGGTCTTCCGGGGTGGTGATCAACTTAGGCGCTGTACCGCTTACAATACCGTCCGGGTGAGCCGTAAATGTGACCACACCGGCATCGCGGCCTTTTTCCGCAGCCAAAAGCCGGGTCTGACCCAAAAGGGCCTGATGTCCCAGATGGACACCGTCAAAAAAGCCTAAGGCATAAATTGTCTTTTTATTCATAGGCATACCATTTCTTCAAATTCGGGTTTATCGCTCTGTGGAGCGAGTTGACAGTTGATAGTTGATAGTTGACAATTGTGGTATTTTCTTTCAGAAAATGATTGAAATAGTCGGCTTTGCCGACACAATAACTGTCAACTGTACACTGTTAACTGTCAACTATTTATCGAGCCAACGGCTCGATAAATTGGAGTTTATTCTACACTGAAAAAACTTTTGATGGTTGACATAATTCCTTCGTCAACCTTTGCCAGCATCAAAAACTCGCCGTCTGCGTCATAGGCCCGGTATGTACCTGCTGCCATATCCACAGAAAAAGAATTTCCGTTGCGGCAGCGCAAGGTCTGCTTTTCCGTCAGCGTCACCGCCGGGTACTGGACAAACATCGTATCCACCGGACGCAGAAACGCCTCCGGATCGCTGCTCTGTACCAATTGCGCCAACGGCACAGCCTCGTCAATGGTGTAAGCACCTGCCGCCACCCGGCGAAGAGATGCCATACAGCCGCCGCAGCCCAACGCCGCACCGATATCCTTGCACAATGTGCGGATATATGTGCCTTTGGAGCAGCGCACCCGCAAACGGGCGGTGTTTCCGGAAAATTCCAGACATTCCAAATCGTGGATCGTAACGCTGCGGGGTTTGCGTTCCACGGTCTTTCCCTTGCGGGCAAGATCGCAGAGTTTTTGACCGCCGATCTTAATTGCGGAATACATAGGCGGTATTTGCTGAATTTCCCCCCGGAACTGCTCCAGAACCGCTTCCAAAGCCGCGAAAGAGACATCCACGGGTCTTTCTTCCAGCACCGTTCCGGTTATATCCTCTGTATCGGTAATAATACCCAGTTGCAGCACCGCTTCATAGGTCTTTTCCGCGTGTTCAAAAAACTCCACGCCCCGGGTGGCTCTGCCTACAAACACCGGCAGAACGCCGGTAGCCATTGGATCCAGTGTGCCACCGTGACCGATGCGCTTTGTGTGCAGCACGCCCCGGAGTTTGGACACCACATCCTGACTTGTCCAATCGGCAGGTTTGTCGATAATTACAATTCCGTTCATAAGAAGTTATTCTTCCTCTGTTTCTTCGTCCTTGCCGGTGTCCAGAGAGTTGATCAGTTTCAGCATTTTTGCGCCGTAGGTGATGGAGTCATCCAACGCCCACACCAGTTCCGGTGTATAGCGCAGCTGCAGGGCGCGACCCAGTTCCCGCCGCAGATAACCTCCGGCGGATTTCAGTCCCTTCAGCGCGCCCTCTGCCCGGTCCTCCTGCAGGAAACTGACATAGACTTTTGCATAACGCAGGTCCGGCGTTGCCTCCACGTGGGTAATGGAGATCATTGTATCCTGGACTCTGGGATCTTTTAAGTTGCGGATCAGATTTGCCAGTTCTTTCTGGATCTCCTCATTGATCCTTCCAATTCGATTGGATGCCATAATAACAGCCTCCTTATATAGATTTTTGTAGGGACCGGCGTCCTCGACGGTCCGTTACTGCAATTGACAGCATATACCGGCGGACCGCCCGGGAGGTCGGTCCCTACAGGGCAATTCGAACGTTTATCTCTTGACTTCTTCCATAGCGAAGCATTCGAAAATGTCGCCTTCCTTGATGTCGTTGAATTTCAGAATGCTCATACCACACTCATAACCGGCGGTAACTTCCTTGGCAGCATCCTTGAAGCGCTGCAGAGAGCCGACCTCGCCTTCGTGGATGACGATGTTGTCACGCAGTACGCGGACCTTGGCATCCCGGGAGACCTTGCCGTCCTTGACCATACAACCGGCAATGGTGCCGATCGCGGATACCTTGTAAGTCATACGAACCTCGGCGTGACCGATGACCACCTCTTCGTAGGTGGGTGCCAGCATACCCTTCATAGCCGCCTCGATCTCGTCGATGGCATCGTAGATCACGCGGTAAAACCGCATATCTACAGCCGTACGCTGGGCGCTGGCCTGGGCGCCTGCATCGGGACGGACATTAAAGCCGACAATGATCGCACCGGCAGTAGAAGCCAGCAGGATATCACTCTCGTTGATGGCGCCGACACCGGCGTGGATAAGCTTGACACGGACTTCCTCGTTGGAGATCTTCTCCAGAGAAGCCTTCACAGCCTCGGCAGAACCCTGCACGTCAGCCTTGACGATCAGAGGCAGTTCCTTCATCTGGCCTTCCTGCATCTTGGCAAACAGATTGTCCAGCGTGACTTTCTGCATTGCATTGGCAGCGGCATCCTTGGCAGCCTGCTTACGCTGCTCCACCAGTTCACGGGCCATACGCTCGTCGGTAACGGCGTTGAACTCGTCACCGGGAGCGGGTACTTCCGCCAAACCGGTGATCTCAACCGGCACAGAAGGACCGGCTGTTTTGACAGTTCTGCCCTTGTCATTGGTCATAACACGGACACGGCCCACAGCCGTACCGGCGATCACGATATCGCCCTGATTCAGCGTACCGTTCTGCACCAGCAGCGTTGCAATAGGACCACGGTTCTTGTCCAGACGGGCCTCGATGACCGTACCCTTGGCGCGGCGGTTGGGGTTTGCCTTCAGTTCCTGAACCTCAGCGGTCAGAATGACCATCTCCAGCAGTTCGTCCAGACCCATACCGGTCTTTGCGGAAATGGGAACGATAATGGTATCGCCGCCCCACTCCTCGGGGATCAGTTCGTGTTCGGTCAGTTGCTGCTTGATACGGTCGGGGTTTGCCTCAGGCTTATCCATCTTGTTGATAGCAACGATGATAGGCACCTGCGCAGCCTTGGCGTGGTTGATGGACTCAATGGTCTGGGGCATAATGCCGTCATCGGCAGCAACCACCAGAATGGCGATATCGGTGGACTTTGCGCCACGGGCACGCATAGAAGTAAAGGCAGCGTGACCGGGGGTATCCAGGAATGTCACCATATTTCCGTTGACATCGACAGTATATGCACCAATGTGCTGGGTAATACCGCCTGCCTCACCGGCAGTAACAGATGTCTTACGGATGGCGTCCAGTGTGGAGGTCTTACCGTGGTCAACGTGACCCATAACCACAACAACGGGTGCGCGGGTGACCAGTTCTTCTGCGGAATCCTCGTGATCGTCGATGATCCGCTCCTCGATGGTGACAGTAATTTCCTTTTCGACCTTACAGCCCAGTTCCACCGCTACATACTCAGCAGTATCGTAGTCGATGGTCTGGTTGATGGCGGCCATAATACCGTTCATCATCAGGCACTTGATAACTTCGCCGGCAGTTTTCTTCATCCGGGAAGCCAGTTCGCCAACGGTGATCTCCTCAGGGATCTTGACGGTAACGGGGGCTTTGCGGGCCACTTCCATCTGCAGACGGCGCAGTTTCTCCTGCTCCTCATTGCGGGCCTTGTTGCCCTTGAACTTATTGTCCTTCCGGTTCTGCTGCTGACCCTTCTTGCCGCCGATACGCTGCTTACCGCCCTGGTAATTCTGTACGCGCTCGGAGACCAGATTGTCCACATCGTCGAAACGGCGGGTATTCACCTGCACCGCAGAGGTATCCACAACACGGCGTTCCCGTCTGCGCTCCGGCTCGGCGGGCTTGGCAGGCTTTTCTTCAGCCTTGGGCTGCTCTGCCTTAGGTGCGGCAGGCTTTTCTTCTTTCTTCTGGGCAGGCTTTTCTGCCTGCTTTGCCTCTGCCTTGGGCTCTTCTGCCTTGGGCTTGGGCTGTACCGCAAAGACCACCTCGATGGACTCGATCTGGTTCGTCTGGGTAATATAGTCAAAGATCACATTCAGCTCATCGTCTGTCAGCACCTGGGTGTTGGACTTGGGCTTCTCAAAAAACTTTTCCATAATCTGGCTGATCTCTTTGGTGGTAAAGCCGAAATCAGCCGCAACTTCTTTCAATCGATACTTAATACTCATATGATCTGCACCTCCTGTGATTATTTCCGCTTGGAGCGACCAAAACGCTTGTTTTGCTGGTGGGCTTTCTCTTCTTTCTGGCGCTGCAGGATGCGCTGGGTGCGCTTATCCAGATTTTCCATAACCTCTTTGTAAGTCTCCGGTTGTCCCAGAGATTTCAAAAACGCCAGCGCCATAGCCGGATCCGTCATTGCCGCGATGGCAAGACTGGTTCTGCCCACCGCCATTCCCATATCATCCTTGGAATAGGGTATTTTTACGCATTGCTGGTTTGTGCCTGCCACAAAACTCTTGGCTCTGCGCCAGGTGTGGTCCGAGGCATCCTGCGCCACGATCACCAGACGGGCGTGCTGGGCTCTCGCCGCTGCACCCACCGGTTCTTCACCCAGTTCAATGCGGCCGGCTTTCCTTGCCAATGCCAAATAATTCAGCGATCTATCCACGGATACCGTCCCCCATTTCCTTTGATAGTCTGTCGTAGACTTCTTCCGGAATGGGAACTTCCAGGCTGCGCTCCAGGCTCTTGGCCTTTTGCGCCTTTTTCAAACATTCGGGGTCAGGGCAGATGTATGCGCCCCGTCCGTTCAGTTTGCCACTAAAGTCCAGGCTTACCGTACCGTCGGTACAGCGAACGACCCGGATCATTTCACGCTTGGTCTTTCGTTCCCGGCATCCCATACATTGCCGCTGAGGGATCTTCTTCTGCATAGTGATACCCCCTCATATTGCGCTTACTCTGCGCTTACTGCATCTGCCTGGCTTTCCGGCTTGATATCGATCTTGTAGCCGGTCAGGCGGGCAGCCAGACGGGCGTTCTGGCCTTCCTTGCCGATGGCCAGGCTCAGCTGATCGTCCGGGACGACAACACTGCAGATCTTAGGACCGGTCAGTGTAACGCTTACAACATCCGCGGGGCTCAGGGCTGCGCGGACATACTCGCAGGGATCTTCGCTGAAAACAACGATATCGATCTTCTCGCCGTGGAGTTCTTCCACAACTGCGCCAACACGGCCCCCACGGGGACCGACACAAGCGCCTACGGGATCCAGATCCTCAATGGCAGCGCGGACAGCGACCTTGCTGCGGGAGCCGGGCTCACGGGCGATGTTACGGATCTCAACCTGACCGTCAGCGATCTCGGGGATCTCCAGTTCAAACAGACGGCGGACCAGATTGGGGTGGGTACGGGAAACGTGGACCAGAGGACCACGGTTTGCACGGTGTACCTCCAGCACATAGACACGGATCAGGTCGCCGGCAGCATAGGTTTCGCCGGGGATCTGCTCGCCGGCGCGCAGCACAGCGTCGTTCTGCTCATTGCCCTGACCGATGCGGACAAAAATGTCGCCGGCGGGATCTACACGCAGCACAGTACCGGTGAGCATCTCCTGGGCCTTGGAGGAGTAACTCTCGTAAATTGCGCCACGCTCTGCCTCACGGATACCCTGAATGACCACCTGCTTGGCAGTCTGGGCAGCGATACGGCCGAATTTCTGAATGTCCACATCGATGGTGACAGCATCACCCACCTGGACATTGGGATTTAACTTCTTGGCGGCTTCGATGTGGATCTCCACAGCGGAGTCCTCCACCTCTTCCACAGCGGTCTTGACCAGGTGCATGGACAGGCCCTGCTCGCTCAGGTCAACAACAACATTCTCAGCGGGGATATCCCGGTTGTCCTCACGGTCTTTCCGGTAAGCATTGGTCAGCGCCTGCTTCAACCGTTCTACCATATACTCAACAGGGATGCCCTTCAGTTTCTCCAGGTCACGCAGCGATGCAAAGATCTCAGCGCCGATATCCACCTTGGGTGCATCGTTTTTCTTGGCTCTTGCTCTTGCCATTTTTCTTTCCTCCTGCTTAAAATTCTACACGAAGCCGCACAAGGGCAACTTCTGATTTTTCAAATGTAATGGTCTCTTTGCCGGCCTCCACGGTAACACGGCCTTCTTCATAACCCCGCAGAACACAGGGGATCTCTTTCAAACCGTTCCGGGGACGGTACAGTTTTACCATAATGGGGCTTCCCATAAACCGGTCAAAATCGCCGGGGCGTTTCAATGCCCGCTCCAAACCGGCTGAGCAGACCTCAAAGTGGTAACTTTCCGCAATGGGGTCTTCCTGATCCAGTACCGGATCTACCGCCCGGTGAACTTTTTCACAATCGTCGATGTCCACGCCGCCTTCTTTGTCAATATAAAGACGCAGATACCGCTCTGAGCCTTCCCGGACATATTCCACATCCCACAGCGTGCAGCCGTTGGCTTCCACAATAGGCTGTGCAAACTGGGTAACGCGCTCTGTTACTTTCAAAAAATACACCTACTTTCGTGAAAAAGAGAGGAGCCGCGGCTCCTCTCTTTCGTAAATATACTCTAGATTGTCTGTATTATAGCACCCTTATTCCGGTTTTGCAAGGGTTTTTTGTATAATTGTATATTATTTTTCAGCGGGCAGGCAAACCTTGCACATATTTTTGATCCCAATGATCGTCAAAGATCCGCAGCATCTGCCGTCCCTGAGAAAGGTCTGCTGCCAGTTCTTCCAGAACAGATGCCTGCTCCAAGGACTCCAGATAAAACTCAGGCAATGCTTCATAACCCAGTTTTGCGCCCAGTATCGCCCCGGTCAGCGCGCCAACTGCGGCGCTGCGTCCGGAGTGATTTACCGCAGCGATCATACCTTCGTCAAAGTTGCCTGCGTGAATGATGCTGGCATATGCCGCAGCCGCCAGGCATTCCGACGCCGTGGTGCATTCCAGCAAAGACATAGCCGCCAAAGGGGAGATATCCGGGTCTTTTGTCAAAGAGATCGCCTTTTGCAGCAAGGCAATGACCTTTTCCACCCGGGAATAATACATTTCAAACTGCGCCTGCACGATCTCCGCCGCCGTCAAAAACTGCTGGGCAACGGTGCGCTCCGGGCGGTGCAGAATTCCGGTAATGGTATATGCCAGTACCGCGCCGGAAAGAAAAGTCTCCGGATCGCCGTGGGTAAAGGCTACCGCCTCTGCGCCCAAACGGCCTACCTGCTTCAGTTCCATCCGTTCCGGATCATACAAAAGACCTGCTGCCACCGCCGCCGTCAAGGCGCTGGGAGAGTCAGAACGCAGCACCGGAGTTTCCGGCGTTCCCAGAGTCTCCCGGCTCAGCGCATCCAGCATCCGGGTGTCCATACAGTTTTTTCTGCGCATCTCCGGGACCCGTGTCAGCCAGCAAAATGTCTTTTCCGACTCCGGCAGATATTGCTGCCCCTTAGCCCACTCCCGCAGACCCAGGGCAATATATTTATTGTACTTTTCCGGATTTCCCCGGATCACACCCATCAAAAGGCTGTTTCCGGTGAAGGCGGCGATCTGGGTGTAAGAGGTGATCTCCGCAGTGCCGTTGGCAAGATCGTAACCCAAAAGACCGTTAGGACCGTAATCTTCGCAGATCTCTGTCCAGTTCTTTTTATCCACAGGATAGCCCATAGCATCGCCCACCGCCATACCCAGCAGGCAACCCTTTACAGCCGACTCTCTGTACTCCACGGAAACACCTCCTTTGCAAGTTTTTCTTCTATTATACTAGTGAAATCCGTAGATAGCAAGTTTTTATCCCCAGAATATTCCTATTTTATTGAAATTGGACTCCATAACAGAATAAATCCCGGCTTTTGTTATACCTTGGGTAAATTTTCCAAACACTGCACCGTATTGGTACAATCCGCATAAACTCTGATCTCCAGGTATTTCTCTTCAGGTTGCAGATCGCCATTTTTCCCCGGCTCTGTGTACATAAGTTCTACAGTCCCGTAATAATCCTGCTCTGGATGCAACACCGAATATTGCGCCATATTGCCTTCCCGGCAATCTGCCAGCAAGGCCTGCAGCAATTTCTTTACCAACGAAACCTCTGCCACGCTTTGGCTATTGGATTCTATATGATCAACGACCCCTTCAGTAGAACCAAATCTGGTCCATACATCCGTCTCTGTTTTGTAGGCGCTGGTTCCAACATCCATATGGGGAATTCCCCTCTGGGAGGACCAGAATACCACTAACTGCAAATTTTCCAACAGTGCCTCTATATCATCGGTGGCAAACACATACTCTTCCGCACTGAAATATCCTTTCAGGCTTTGTGCAATTTCCCCCTTGGAATCCAGTGTATATTGACGCACCACAGTGCTGCCGTTTTCCATTTGGTAACAGATATGTAACGGCATATCCCCTGTGCTGTCTTCAGGGTTTTGCGTTAACTGCTGATGGATCCGGGTAAAGGCTGCAATATCCGCCTGCTGCACAAGTTCTCCGGTATCCAGGTATTGCCTGTACCCAGGACTGATCTGTATGCTTTTTACGTCTTCCGGTTTCGGTACATAACGGGTGATCCCTATGGGGTCTATACAGGTCAAGGCTATGCTGATTGCAAAAACTGTCGCGAACGCACAAAATTTAAGCAAATTTTTCAACTGAAACACATGGACTTTGCGCTCCAGCAGCATCCTGCCGGTAAAGAAACCGATAGCAAAGCCCATGGCAAGAAATACATAGGCATATTTCTGCGCCACCTGCTCTGCAAGAAAATAGATCGCACCGCCTACGAATAAGGTATAGACAGATAAAAATGCTGTTTTTGCCCATTTAACTACCATCAGGTCACCGGCACTTTCCAGTTTTCGCCGACGGTACAGAAGCATTCCCAGAGCAGCCATTACCACACCTGTCCCTGCAATGATCGCCAGATACAGCCAATCCTGAGGCGGAAACTCCACAAATACAACTTCGCTCTGCATCACGCTATAGGAAATGTGTGCAATGCGATAACAACATAACTTGTATGCCGGGCTGTAAGAGAATAACTTTTCCATATTCAATGAAACGCCATACAAAAGCGGTTCATAGAACACGGAAAACAAGACCGTGGCAAACACAGCAAAAAAGTGGACGATTCCATACACGATCACTGCGCCCAGTATGTTTCCGGCGCACTGGGCGCTGAAAATGCCCACGCCAAAGAAGAAAACAAATTGCAGCACCGCCACCGCCAACCACCAAAAGGCAATATGCGCATACTCGTGCAGCAGTAACGCTTCCACCAATGCCCCCAGCGTATTGGGCACAACACAAAACAGCAATCCGGCGACAACATGGGTCAAAAACCAGCCTTCTCTGCGTATGGGCATGGCGTGCAGAGCATTGCACATCCGGGGCTTGAACAGGTCACCAAACAGCGTTATGGCACAAATGCCTCCATAAAATAAATTTAAAATACCAGTAGATCTTATCGTATAAGACCCAAGGTTTGCAACCCATGCCGCCTTTCCATCTCCGTGCCGGTTAAGCAGTATGTACATCAGCAAAAACACGGTATAGAGTCCCCACAGTGGAGCAAACCGGGCAATATCTTTTTTCAAAACGGCAGCGCTGAAGAATGTTTGTTTACTTTTCATGCCTACCTCCTGTTAATCGATTTGCATATCCTCTGTGATGGTTCTGTCCGGAAGATTTCGCGCATAATCCCAGCAGCGCTCTACATAGCCGCAACTATAAGCGATCATACGGACTTCTTTTTCTTTGCCGCGGCTGTCTCTGCTTTTGATCACCACATTCCATTGATCAAAACCCAATTGTCTTACATACCCACCATCAATTCCCTGTTTCAACCACTCCATCATCTCAAGGCGCATACTGTCATTATGGATCTTGATCGTTGCGGTCTCATTTTCGGTAATTGCAGGCTCAGCAAACAGAAAAGATCTGCTGCCACCCCGGGCCCGGGAAACCTTGATATAATACACCTCATTGACATAGGTATCCCAATCTACATCCCCAAACAGCGTCTGCCGGGAGGATATCGCCAAATCCAAGGTTTCTCTTGCCGGGTTCAAATACGAAAGCGAATAGTGCCGCCGTATCCGGATGCCGTTTTTCAGGGTATAAGTAAAATATACCTCTTCACATACGCCGTCAAATTCTTCGCCCTCCGTCAGTTGCGCATGCACTTGTGTAACAGCATCGATATCCTCCGGGGCGCTTACCAGAAAGCCTTCCTCAGAAAACCGGTCATAATCGTAATAGGTGCTCCTCGCTGTTTTCGTTACATCCACATATACGGAAACAGATTTGATATCCTCCGTTTCCGGTACATAGGAAACAACTCCCAGCGCATCCACCCGGGTCAGCCACAAACTGCCCAAAAACACAAATATCACGGCAAGCAATATGACAACGCTTTGCATTTGGAACACATGGAACCTACGTTGCATCAGCATTCTGGCGGCAAAGAAAAACACCACCAAATACGGCAGCAGCAGATAAAAATCCTCTGCAGCATGTTCCGCCAGATTGAATGTGATCACACTTGCCACCAGGCTGAAAATCACGGTAAACACATACTCCAAGCCCTGTACGACCAGAAATTTTCCGCTGTATTCCAGTTTCCTCCGACGGTACAGCCAAAATGCCGCCACTGCCGCCACAGCACCCACTGCCCCATAGAGCAACAGTTGGAGTACTGTTTTCTCGTGCAAAAAACGCAATAAATCCAAGAAATATGTGTTGGAAAATCTGTTATCCGGTATCGCCAGACTCAGCAGATAAGGCGCATACATTTGCTGGAACATCCAACCAAATACCATTTCCAGCGCATGTATGATGATATATAAGCATACCGCACCGGTCCGGTTTCCTGCCAGCATCACGCACAGCAGCGCCATTCCAAACCGGAATACAAACTGCAGGATCTCCTTCAGCACGAATTCTCCGGCAGCAAACCACTGTCCGCCGGAAGAAACTGCCGTCCATACGCCAAACAGCAGCGTCGGTATCAGAAAAAACAGAAATCCCGCCAAACTATGGGTGACAAACCAGGCTTCCCGACGCACCGGCATAGCATGCAGCGCATTGCACCTGCTCCGGCTGTACAGATCGCCAAACAGCATCACCGCACACAAGACGCAATAAGGATACAAAATCAAAGAAACTGCCCATGTACAGTAATAAAACCGCCCCGGAAAGGACTCCAGCGAAAACTGCCCCAGTAACATAGCGCACAGCAGCAGAAACACACTGTAGCCGCCCCATACCGGCGCAAAACGGGTAATGTCTTTTCGAAAAACGGTGGTGTTAAAGAATAATGTTTTTAACTTCATTATCCACACCTCCCAGTTCGTAGATAAATATCTCCTCCAGTGAAAGCGGGAGTACATCAAAGTAGGCAGGCCCGGTCGCTTTGATCCGGGCGGTCACTTCCTCCATACTGCCGCGTACGATCACTGTTTGCAGTCTGCCGGAACTGGATTGGTGCAGGATCTGCATATCTTTCGGCACATCTCCCATGATCTGCAATTTCACCGTATCGCTCTGCATATCCGCAAGGCTGCGCTCCAACAGCATTTTGCCGTGATCCATAATGCCCACATGATCGCAAACATCCTCCAATTCCCGCAAATTATGGGACGAGATCAGCACAGTGGTCTCCCGTTGGGCCACGTCGGACAGAATCAGACTCCACACCTGGCGGCGCATCACCGGATCAAGGCCATCCACCGGTTCATCCAAAATCAGCAGATCCGGACGGGTGCAAATACTCAAATGAAACGCTGCTTGCTTCTGCATACCTTTGGAAAACCGGCGCAAAGGGGATTTCCGGGGCAACTGGAACACGTCGCACAGTTGCGCAAACAAACTGTCATCGAAACGGGGATAAATACCCTTGTAAAACTTGCGCATTTCCTCCAAAGAAGCCGAGGGAAAAAAGAAAACATCATCCGGAATATAGCCGATCCGTTCTTTTACGTCAGAATTTTCATACACCGGCTGGCCTTCCACTGTGACCGTTCCGCTATCCGGGCGGAAAATACCGGTCATGTGGCGGATCGCTGTAGATTTTCCCGCACCGTTCGGACCGACCAAACCGTAAACCGCACCCTTGGGGACACACATCGTCAGATCATCCAATGCCTTACACGTACCAAAGGTCTTGGTGATATTATTCAGTTTCAACATGATGATTTTCTCCTTTCATGCGCGCTATCAGCGAATCGGCAGTAATACCCAGGGCGGTCAACGCCGCCACTGTTTTATCAAACTGCGCCAACAGCGCCTTTTCCTCTCCGGGAAGGGTCGGCACACCGCGGACAAAACAGCCCTTTCCCGGCAATGTTTCGATCCACCCCTGCATTTCCAGTTCCCGGTAGGCGCGCTGGATCGTATTGGGATTGATGGTAAGTTGACTTGCCAGTTCCCGCACACTGGGCAGTTTATCGCCATCTTGCAGGACGCCTGCCAGAATTTGTTCCCGGAATCCGTCCACAATTTGTGTATAAATGGGGCGGACATCCCGGTAATCCAGGTGTAGCATCGTCTTCCCTCCTTTCTCTTGCGTCTCTCAACTGTACTAGTACAGTTACTATACACGCTATCTGTGAGTTTTGTCAACCGTTTTACGCAAAAATGCATCGTGTAAAAATTTACACGATGCATTTTCTTTATCCGTTTTACAAACCGGAAGCATACGCCGTCCAGCTTTGCCACCTGGTAACCTGCCACCCAAATATGTCATTCCGGGCGAAGGTAAAAAATCTTTTTACTGCGCGATCATCGGCTGTGCGCAGATCCTTCTATGCGCTTCGCTTGCTCAGGATGACACTGTTTCCGATATGCAGTTACCTTTTATATAGGGGAATGGGACTGTCGTAGGGTTGGGGTTTGTATGTAATGGAGCCGATGCGTTTGCCGTCGACGCCAAACTTGGGATTGTAGCCGAATAAGTTTACATAATTTTCAAGATCCGGGCGTTCTTTTTCCATTTCTTTCATAACTGCTACCGTGGCGATCACATCGTCCACCGCCCGGTGGGAGTTGACCACCTGACCGGAAAGCCCATAGGCTTCAATGGCATTGCACAACTTGTGTGGGTAACTGCGACGGTCTTTGTACACCGTCAGAAGATCCAACTTGTCTTTGCCCTTCAGGATCATCGGGTCCCCGTCACGCAACAGCAAATAATAAAGGAAACTCAGGTCAAAATGGGCATTGTAAGCAAGCAGCAGCGTGTTTCCCCGGATCATTTCTGCAATATCCCGGCAGACACGGGTCTTGGGAATGCCCCGTTCCCGAATATCCTGATTGGAAATACCGGTCAGATTTTCGATCAATTCCGGTACGAAACCGCCGGGACTCAGGGTGATCAGTTCGTCATACTCCTGAATGATCTCCGCTTTTCCGTTTCTTTGCTCCACAACGACCGCCGCAAATTCAATGATCTCATCCTTGGAAAATTGCAGGCCGGTGGTCTCCGTGTCAAACAGAACCAAACGGTCATATTTTGAAAACAGCCCTTCAAATTCAGCCATCATAATTCTCCTTTCGCCAATAACTGCGCCCTGCGGAATTTACTTTTATTTTCCTGCTCCAAACCGTAGGCAAGGGAAAGTTGGGTGGCGTACATCACCGCCGCCTCCCGGCTGCCGGATTTCAGTTCCACTTCCACCTCACACAGCGGGATCTCCCGACCGCCGCCGGTAAGCACGCCCTGATCCAGCGCCAGTTCCACCACAGCACCCGGCAGCGTAACGGTTTTGGCTTGTCGGGTAAACCGTGCGCCGCAGACAGGTACGATACCTTGTGCCAGCAATTCCGGCAATCCGGCAACGCCGGACAGTTTACATAACTCAGGAACAGCCTTTTCAATATCGTCGCAGAAAACCTCCGTTTCCTGCCGCCCGCCGCCTTCCGCCGGGGTCTTCAATGTGCAGACCGACATATCATTTTCCATTCGCTGCCGCAAGGTGTAAAACCGGGCAGACAGCGCTCCTTCAGGTGTATCATAATACGTGGTCTGCATCCGGATCTGCGTCATTTCTCCGGGGATATCCCGGGAAATCTGCGCGAATACCTCCGGTGTTGCCCGGAATTTCAGTTCAAATTCAACCCCCATAGGCTTTCTCCAATTCGGTAATTTGCCATCATTATACACCCATAGGGAAATCTATGCAAGAATCTTTCGCGGATAACGGATTTTGACAAAAAAATCATTCCTTTCGTGCTAGGATCGTCTTAGGCTCTGGGGATTTGAACCCCAACAGGTTTTTGCAGCCTCCCTTCCGCCAATACCGCACAAAATCCCTTGATAGCACAAAAAAGGAAGGCAATGCCAAAAGCACCAAAAAGGGCCGCTGAAAGGCTATTGTGGTTCGAATCCCCAGAGCCTACTTACAAACGGTGAAAGGTGATGTTTTTTATGACAGTACAACCGGCCCTGCAGCAAGGGCGGCTTTTTCTTCGAAAATTGGCCCTTGATCCCAAAGTACATCTCTACGGGCGGGCGGCTGCGTACATAGTTTCCGGTTTCCTCCTCAGCGCCGCCAGCCTTGGGAATGCAGCAATGCCCATTGCGATGGGATTTATCTGCGGATGCAACGGCTGGTCTGCCGTACTGGCGGCGCTGGGCAGCGGCGCAGGGTATGCACTATTTTGGGGCGTTCACGCCCAGCAGGGAATTCTTTGGGCGGTGGCAGGTGTTTTATTGTCTCTTTTCCTGCAGGGTAAAGTCATCACCAGGGAGAGTCCTTTGCTGCTGCCGGCAGTGGCAGGTTTGGTGGTATCAGCGGCAGGCGTGCTGTTTCAGGTGTGGCTTTCCGATAACACCCCGGTGGGTATTTATATGCTGCGGGTGGCTATGGCAGCCGGCAGTTCCTGGCTGTTTTACCGGGTAATGCAGGGCAGGCATCCCATATTGGATTGGCTGGCCTGTGCGCTGGCGGTACTGGCTTTGGCGCAGATCGCGCCGATCCCCTATCTGGGATTTGGCTACATTGCCGCAGGAGCGCTGGCAGTTCTCAGCGCATTTCCCTCCACGGTGCTGGCAGGGGTGGCGCTGGATCTGGCAGGGATCACCCCGGTATCTATGACAGCGGTGCTGTGCGTTGGGTATCTGATCCGGTTTTTACCCAAATATCCCAAGTGGCTGGGCTGCACCGCTCCGGCGATCAGTTATCTTTTTATTATGATGTTGACAAAGCATACCGATGTTCTGCCTTTGCCGGGATTGCTGGCAGGGGGACTAATCGGGGTGTTGCTGCCTACCGCCGCCAAGATCCCCGCCCGGCGGGGCGAGACCGGCGTTGCCCAGGTGCGGCTGGAAATTGCTGCCGGGGCTTTGTCCCAGACCCAGCAGTTGCTGGTGGAAGTACCGGAAACCCCCATTGACGAGGATGCTCTGGTGGAGCGGGCAGCAGAACGGGCCTGCATTACCTGCCCCTATCGCAGAAATTGCAAAGACAGTCACCGCATCGGCACGCTGCCCGCCGCCATTTTGCAAAAACCCCTGCTGACCGGCGACGAACTGCCCATCGTCTGCCGCAAAAGCGGCCGTTTCCTTGCAGAACTGCACCGCAGTCAGGAGCAACTGCGTACCATCCGGGCAGACCGGGAGCGGCAGAGAGAATACCGCAGCGCCCTGCTGCAGCAGTACCGCTTTTTGTCGGAATACCTGCAGGATCTTTCCGACCAGTTGGCGAGAAAAACCGAGCGGTACACCCCTTGTTTTGAAGCATCTGTGCAGATCTACGGCAACCGCCCGAAAAGCGATAACGGCGACCGCTGCATTATGTTTGCCGGCATCAAATGCCGATACTATGTGCTGCTTTGTGACGGAATGGGTACAGGACCCGGGGCAGTGCAGGAGGCGCAAACCGCCCTGACTCTGCTGCGCAAACTCCTGACCGCCGGATACCCCGCCGAACACGCTCTGCAAAGTCTTAACAGCCTTTGCGCGTTGCGCAACCGTGCCGGGGCAGTTACAGTGGATCTTCTGGAACTGCAACTGGACACCGGACGGGGAAAACTGTATAAATGGGGCGCAGCCCCCAGTATTCTGATCACCCCTTTGGGCGCAGAAAAAATCGGGACAGCCGGTCCACCGCCGGGTCTGTCTGTTACAGAACCACAAGCAGCGGCGTACGGGCTGTCCCTGCGCCGGGGAGAGACGCTGTTTTTGGTCAGCGACGGTGTAGGGGAAGAGGAAGCCCTGCACCTTTGTGCCAAAATGACCAACGCATCACCGGAAGATACAGCAAAAGCCCTGTTGACCTGCAGCCAAATCGGAGGAGAGGACGATGCAACGGTCGTTACGGTGCAGCTGACCCCGGGCCTTGCTTCTACATAATACCACAGCATTTTTAAAAACTTTGTCGAAACACAAGATGTTGGGGAATATTTCTGAGAAAAACCACAAAATATATGCATTTTTCGTCTATGCAGGCGTTTTTTGCCGCCTTATAGGGGCGGTTGCCACCCCTATGAGTGATCTGTTGCGTAGGTGGGGGCGGCGCCTTCGACGCCCCACCAGAATATCATCCAACAAACGGGCTGTCGCAGGCGCCAGCCCCTACAATTGGAATTGTTGCGTCAGCAACACGTTCATTGTGCATTAAAAAAGGGAGGGGCAAAACCCTCCCTTTTACTATATTATGTCAACTTACTCTCGATTTCGGACAGTTCCTTTGTAAGCCGGGCGATCTGTTTTTCTATTGCGTTTCGCCGCAACCTTAACTGCGCCTGCTCCGACATTTCCCACCGGCATCCCGCCATATCGCAGTTGTAGCAATCTTCCTCTGTACAGTTTCGGCACACCTCCGGCAAAGGTTTCACTTCCACCCAATTCATTCCGCCACCTCATTTTTTATATTGTTTTAACACAATGTGTCTCGTATTAAATTGTACCGCAAATACTGTGGCGGAATTTGTCGAAGATTGACGAAATTCCAAAAAAAGAGGTCTTAAAAGGCGGGGGCTTGTGGGAAAGAGGGGGGATTGCCACGGGTTGCAAGTAACCCTCGCAATGACAAAAGGTGGGGATCGCAATATCTGCGATCCCCACCGGGTACTTATTCAGGGCTTATTTCGTCTGTTCGGAAGGAGACAAGAGAACCGTCCCCTTGTCCTCCTTGTCCCCTTTAGTTTAGTTTATTTGTTTTTCAAACTTATAAGGCACAATATCCGCAACAGAATTTAAATCTAGTGTCGATTCTGTTGAATCCACAATCACATAAAAAACGTCATCTTCAACATTTCTGTAAAAACAATGCAAATATATACTTTGTGTATTGTCTGCACGATTAATGCACTCGATGTAGTTGCTGTGATAAGTAGTCGATGCATAGGATGTGGCATCCAAAACAATCAAGTTGGAATCAATTTCACAGTTGCCTGAAATCTTCCCGGACTCATCAACAAACAATTCCATTTCTAATTTGTCGCATTTCCAATGTGTGCCGGGGTAGTTTGAGAGTGAATCCCTAGGAAAGCAATACACCCATTGAAGCAAACATTTTCTAATCAGAGCAAATAATAAAATAGCGCCAAGAATAATAAGAATTTTTACCGCAACTGGAATGGTGGCTTTTTTGCTTTTCAAATGAATCATCTCCTTGGTAAACAATAAGGGCATAGGCGAGATAATCATCTTCCAGTATATCGTTAAATTCAGCTGATTATCGTTGTTGTAGCCATACTCGGAAACGCGGTTGACCGTACCGACGGTGGTTACCACAGACTGGGTGCGTTTGGTCAGATTGTTTTCTGTGTTATAGGTGTATGCCACAGTTTGGGTCGTACCGGAGCGGGAATCTGTGTACTTAACCATACGCCCTGTCAGGTCGTAATAGTAAGTGACCGTGCCGCCGGTGGTGGAGTCCTGAACCTTGGACAGCACACCGTCGTTATCGTAGGTATACTTTACGGTAGCGCCGTCTTCGTAGGTTTCCTGCGTGAGACGACCTTTATTATCGTAAGTATATTGTACATTATCTCCATTGCCGTAGTCAAGTCTTTGCAGGTGACAGATGGGGGACTCGCGGGAAAGAGGGGGGATTGCCACGGGTTGCAAGTAACCCTCGCAATGACAAAAGGAGGGGATCGCAGATGTTGCGATCCCCACCGGGTGCCTATTCAGGGTCTATTTTGTCTGTTCGGAAGGAGACAAGAGAACCGTCCCCTTGTCCCGAGGGGAATAGAACTGTTATGTACCAGCAAGCATCGCGTTTGGTCACCCAAACACAGACTTGTCAGGAATATTCCTGAAACCTTTAGGGGTTAGAGGCTATCCCACAATGCTGGTAACAATAATTTATTGATCGTGCCAAATTGCGAGAATTTTTCCATCGGACTTTTTTATCAAAATGTATGCCACTCCGCCCTTGCTCCCTTTTGGCAAAGATCCTTTAACAAGCCAAACATCATTTTCCTTATCAAAGAAAACTTGATGCGGTTTTTCATTGTTAATTTTATCCCCAAACAAATCAAGCCATTCGTTTATCGCTTTTTCTTTTGCCTGTTCTGCATTCAATATTTCCCCTAAATATTTGTCAGACGGAAAATCTTGAATCGCCTGAAGGTAATAAGGATGGTCATTCAGACTGAAAGATTTCACTTTTGCCTTTTCAAAATCATTATAGATAATAATACCTCCTGTCAGCACAACGATTAATAGTATGCCGCAGATAATTATAATTCTCTTTTTCATAATTATTTCCCCCAATTAGGATCTACCGGAGTATCCCAGAAAATTGCAATAGCTCCATCCCTTTCCGAAGAGACATTATTGGGATCGTATTTCCCTAATGTCCCAGATGGAGTAGATACGTAATTAATCCATTCGTTTAAGTCTCCTGGTGAAAACCAATCATTATAGTGTCCCGGTATCCATGTGTGATTGTGGATCTCGGCAACCTTTTTCTTTGTACCAAACCTATTGCTAGGCAAAGAAACTCCACTTTCACTTCCTTTGTTAGGCTCGACATATGAATATTTGGTTACTCTGACCTTATAAGATACCGTTTTAAATCCTGTAAACTTAAAATCCAAGAAAAAACCTCTACGCCACGAGAAGTTAATAAAGAATCTTCCGGTTGGCACTATGCGATAGCGAGTTTCAGTAACTTTTTTCGAATAAATAAACGAAGCATATTCAACACGATTTTCATATCCAAGTTGTGCATAAATCATAGCAAAGTCTTTTGCCGCTTCATCCATTGTATCAAACAAGTCTCCCGGTTTATTACCGCCATAATCCACCATATTGACTGGGTTGTTTAGACAGTAGGAAAACTGATTCAATCCAAGAATCCCAAGAGAAGTATTTAATTGTGAATCTGCATTAATAAACCGACCGATTTCGGGGTTGTAGTATCGGCTTTGCAGGTAGTAAAGGCTTGTTTCCTGGTCGTAGACGTAGCCCCGGTAGCGCAGGGGATTGAGTTTGCCCAGATCGTTTGCCATAAAACCTGTGCAGGAGAGTTGCCTGCCCCAGGCATCGTAAGTATAGGTTACCACTTTTTGACCGGTGGACAGCAGAATATTCGTCACATCACCCTGCAGGTTCGTGACATAGTAGTAGGTTACACCGTCGTATGTTACCGTAGAGGGCTTGCCTTCTGCATCATAGGTAAAGTACAGCGTGTCGCTGCCCTTGGTCATCTGTGTCAGGCTGCCGCCGTTGTACACATAGGTGTAGGTATCTGTACCGTTGGTGCGCTTGGTTCGCATACCGTCAGCATCGTAGGTGTAGTCCCAGGTCGCGCCGCTTTTGGACATTTGGGTCAGTTCTCTGCCGTGTTCCCAGGTATATGCCCAAGTGCCGTCACTTGTCAGGTTGCCAATGGCATCATAGGAGAAAGCGCTGCCGTTGTAACCGGTCAGCAGATCGTTCCAGTTGGTGTTTGTGTACTGGTAATCTACGATAGCGGTATAGTCGGAACTATCCACTTCGCCGGTGGTGTAATCAAAGGTCCGGTGGACCTCGATGTTTCCGGCGTTGTTGTATGCCCACACACGGGTATAGCCTGCCGCCTGATTGTTCTCCCGGACTAACTGGTTGGCGGTGTCATATGCGTAACTTGTAGTATTGGTTCCGTCCGAAATACTCAGAATATTGCCGTTGCCGTCGTAGGTGTAAGTTGTGGTGGAGGTCGTGCCGTTTGCCGTAACAGCGTGGGATGCTACCTGGGTAGAGTTTCCGTAGTAGGTATATGTCTCAGTCTTGACGGTAGCGCTGCCGCGTTTTGTGACCTGCTGCGTCACTCTGCCCAGTGTGTCATAACTGTAGTATACTGCAAGAAGACCGGTGATCTTGCAAATGACCCGGTTATCATCGTCGTAGGTATAGGTGGTGAGGTGGGTCGTGCCGTTCACCGTTTCTTTCAGGTCGGTCAGGTTGTTCAGTTTGTCATAGGTATAACTGACGCTGTGGCTGTAACCGGAACCGCTCTCGGTATACTTTGCAAGTCTGTCTGACAGATCGTAGTGGTATGTAGTGGTGATACCGGTGGCAGAGTCTTTCACCTTGGCCAGGGTGCCGTTGTTATCATAGGAATAGGTGACGGTGTCACCGTCTTCGTAAGTTTGCCCGGTCACTCTGCCTTTGTTATCGTAAGTATATTGTACTCTATCCCCATTGCCGTAGTCAAGTCTTTGCAGGTGACAGATGGGGGTGCTTGTGGGAAAGAGGGGGGATTGCCACGTCGCTTCGCTCCTCGCAATGACAGAGGGTAGTGGTTTTGAAAAAAAGGGGGGGATTGCCACGGGTTGCAAGCAACCCTCGCAATGACAAAAAGTGGGGATCGCAAGTCAGCGATCCCCACCGGGTGTTTTTGTGCGTTTTTGATCTTTACTTTTCGTTAGGGTTCAGGCAAACCGTCCCTTGTCTTTTTGTCTTGTTACCTGTCTTTTTGTCTTTTATTCGGATAACCAATCCAGCCAATTTTCATACCCTTCTTCAAAATCTAGCAAACTCTCCCCGTGTATTGATATAGCGACGATAGGCATTACATATCCATCTCCAAAGTATTTTGGAGCAGTAATAAAGGTTATTTGTTCGCCTGGTTTGAGTTTATCATCAATTTTATTAGTTTGGGTTGTTTCAAGGCTCTTTCCGACAATTTTAAAACAAGTATCATCAAAAACGGGAGTCAATTCGGAAAAATCAATATATAGCACGGTAGAATCTTCGTTATACTTTATGCTTGAAACCGTTCCGACTACGCTTATGTAGTTTTCTCTTTGTGAATAGTACTTATTTTTTCGGGAAGAGTTACAAGAACAGAGAACACCGAGAATAATACATACAGTAGTAATTATTAATACTAGTTTCAATAAAGAGATTTTTTTCATATGCATCACCTATTCTATAAATAACCAAATAAACGGACCAATTATTTTACTGCCCTCCAAATATGCAAAACCTCTGTCGATGTTAGTTTGAGAATGCTCTCTCGATTGCACACCGCCATAGATATCTGCAATAATTTCCCAAGGCTTACTATAGTATTTGCCAGTACCCCATTGTTGCCATGACGGCAAGCCAATACACAATGCATAGTTGACAACACCTAGTTGTTCCAACTGCTTTGTGTGACCATACTCGTGGCGAAGAACATCTTCAGGATAAGTTCTGTTATTTGTTTCTCTTGTTAAAAAAATTGCCCCAAAAGATCCAGATCGATCTCCATCTGTCCTTATAACTGGTACGCCTTTGTAGGAAGAAAAGTAATTTGATTTTAAAACCGGTTCTTCACTTTGATTGCTTGAATCATAATTATTAAAATCTTCGGTAATATCTTCAATAAAATCTACAACCGGTCGAACGATGTTGTTATCGACCCAGTTAACAACCTTTTTGAATCCCGATTTTATGCTGTTCCAAGTTGGCCAGGCACCTAAAGTGTCGCTCATATTTACGGGATTGTTAAAGCAATATGCGAATTGATTATATCCCAAGATATCTCCGCCAACATCGGATATCTGTCCGTCCGCGTTGATGAATCTGCCGATTTCGGGGTTGTAGTATCGGCTTTGCAGGTAGTAAAGGCCTGTCTCTTGGTCGTAGACGTAGCCCCGGTAGCGCAGGGGGTTCAGGACGCCCAGGGTGCTTGCCATAGAGCCGGTGCAGGAGAGTTGCCTGCCCCAGGCATCGTAGGTATACTTGACGACGGCTGTGCCGCTGGTATCCAGCAGCGCCACCACATCGCCCTGCAAGTTGGTCACATAGAAGTAATTGATACCGTTACAACTCATAGACATTGGCTGGCCAAGCCCGTCATATGCGATGTAAACATCTGTTCCGTTGACGGTCATAAAGGAAAGTTGGCCGTCTGCGTACAGATACTTATATGTGTTGGAGCCTTTGGTACGCTGCGTGCGCAATCCGTCGTTATCGTAGGTGTAGGTCCAGGTGCCGGTGCCGTCAGAAAGGCTTGCCAGTTGCCGACCGTGTTTCCAGGCGTAGGTTCGGGTGCCGTCATTGGTCAGGTTACCAATGGCGTCATAGGAGAAAGTTTTGCCGTTGTAACCGGTCAGCAGGTCGTTCCAGTTGGTGTTTGTGTACTGGTAATCTACAATTGCGGTATAGTCGGAACTATCCACTTCGCCGGTGGTGTAATCAAAGGTCCGGTGGACCTCGATGTTTCCGGCGTTGTTGTATGACCATATCCGGGTATAGCCTGCCGCCTGATTGTTCTCCCGGATCAGTTGGTTTGCTTCGTCATACGCATAAGTGGTGGTGTATATACCGTCACTAACAGAGAGAATGTTGCCGTTATCGTCATAGGTGTAATACAGATCCAGCGTATAGTTGTTTCCGCTGGTTTTATAACGGCGGACATAATTGGTATCGACGTTGATGTTCTGTACCAGATATGTGACATCTTTCTGCAGGAACGGGGCGCCGTTGTAGTTAAGTACCGTTGTTTTGAGCCGGCTGAAAGTGTCATAAGTATAGGTGAGTGCGGCTCTTCCGAAGGAATAGTCTGTCAGAATGTTGTCGTTATTATAGCCGTACTCCATAACGCGGTTAACAGTACCGCCAGAGGTTACAATGGACTGTGTCCGCTTGGTAAGATTATTATCTGAACTGTAAGTGTGAGATACGGTGTGGGTCGTACCGGAGCGGGAATCTGTGTACTTGACCATACGCCCTGTCAGGTCGTAATAGTAAGTGACCGTGCCGCCGGTGGAAGAGTCCTGTACCTTGGACAGGATACCGTCGTTATCGTAAGTATACTTTACGGTAGCGCCGTCTTCATAGGTCTCCTGCGTGAGACGACCTTTATTATCGTATGTATATTGTACATTATCCCCGTTGCCGTAGTCAAGTCTTTGCAGGTATCGGTTTCTGTCATTGGTGTAGGTATAACTTGCCAGGGTCTGTGTACCCACCTTTACCGCTGTGCGCTGACCGAATGCGCCGTAAGTGAAATTGTATTTCGTAGAAGGTTTTTGAATAGAACTGAGCAGATCGTTGGTATAGGTGTATTGGGCGGACATTGTCAGCCCGGTTTCCGTTGTGGCTGATGCGGATGCGGTGCGGTACATACTGTCGTAGGTGTAGGTGGTTTTGGTAGCATCTGTATCTTCCGGATATTTCACAGAATTTAACACGCCGGTATTGGTGTCGTAGGTATAGTCTGTTTCTTTTCCAGCGGCATCGAACGTCTTGTCCAGATAATTTCCGTCAGAAGTATACTGCGCTCTTGCTGACAGTATGGCTGTGGAATTGACCATATACACTCTGGTGTTATTACCATAGGTGTCATATTCAAAGAAATAATTGATGCCTTCTGTTGTTCGGGCAGTTTTCACATTGTGGTAATTGTCATAGGTATAGGTCATCTTGGCATTGTCGTTTTGTATGATCTTGGACAGGTTGTTGTTGACAGTATACTCATAGGTAGTAATCTGCTTTTGCAGATCCTTGACCGATATGACATTGCCGTTGCTGTCATAGGTGTAACTGCTGCCGAATTGCTCCTTGTAAAGTTGAATGCCGTCGAAATACACGGTGTTGACATTGTAATTATAGACCAGTTCTATACGGACCGTGCCGTAGGCTTTTTCCGCTACCATTGCCCCGGCAGCATACTGCCAGGCGTTGCTGTCCGGGTTAAAACGGGCAGTAAAGTAGTTTGACGCAGTTCCGTCGCTGTAATAGAACTTGCCGCGGATGGCAAACTCCCGGGCGCGGGTATCGTATGCATTCAGGGGCGCGGAATTGCCCTTTGCCCAGGCGGCAAATACGAAACTGTCACCGGCGCTGCCGGGTACATACACATCCTGAATAATACTCTTGACACCGGTGGGAGAGCCGGTAATGCTGTAAACATTGGCATTCAGCGTATTTGCTGCAGCACTTGCAGAGACCACGGTATCTGCCGATGTCAGAGTTGACCACCGTGACCAGCCGGTCTGTGTTGCGCCGGTGGTGGTGAAATCGCCGTTGTCGATCAGGTTAAACCGGCTGGGCGCAGCGGCATTTTCCACTTGTACGCAATCCATATAGGCTGTACCCGCTGCGGTGAGAAACAGCAGCGGCGTAATATTTCTTGTGCTTGCCGTAGTGTTGGTAAAGGAAATTTGCAGCCGCGTCCAGTTCTGGTTGGGAGAAAGATGACTGCCCATATAGGTGGCGTAACTGGTGGCGTCCTGCAATGCGATAATGGCATAGGCGCTTTCCGTCTTCACATAGGCAGAGAATGTGCAAGTAGCGCCGGGGTCAACGCTGAAAGATTGAGAAAAGGCTGCAACATTGCCGGAAGCGCTGCTGACCATTTTTAAGGCGTAACTGCCCATATAAGTCGCCGCTGTGCTACGACTGAGAGCAAGGGAGGCACTGTTGGCGCTCCAATCGCTGCCTTTTTCAAAACTGCTGTTTTTCAGCCGGTTGCCCACGGTGTTTTGCAGTTTGGAGGATAAGCGCATCTGATTTGATTTTTTGGTGGCGTCTGTATTTTGTCCTTTGGCTTCATCAGTGTTAAAAGCAAACTGGGCAAACTGGGCTTTGCCTTCGTTGTCCTGAATGCAGACGGTGTTGCCGAAGTCGTTAAACTGCAGGATCTCTGTGTTCAGATCGTGGTCCGTGACGGTGGTCTGGTTGTGACCGTAGGCGAAGGTCAGACCGCCGCCGGTGACGCTGTTGTGGGTCTCGGTGACGCTTGCCACCCGATAAGGCTGCCACGCGTTGGTGACGGGGTGGTAGGTGTATGTCAGGGTATAACCGTCTACATCCTTGGCTGTCAGCAGTAAGTTTTTGGCGTTGTAGGTGTAATATGTTTCTTTGTTGTCGGGTGAAATGATCTTTGTGGGCGTGGAAGAAGTGTAGCGGTACCCTACTGTGCTGAGGACAGTGTTGCCGCTGCCAAGATAGTATATATAATGCAGGAAATTGTTTATATACGAAAAGTCATATACCCGCCCTGCACCGTCGGTAATCTTCTCAATGCGTTTTGTGGTGCCATCGTATTCAATTAAAATATGCGTTTGGGTCTGCTGGTTGTTATAGATACTGGATAGACGACCGTATTCGTCAAAGTAACTGACATTTCCGGTTTTGTCGGTAATGCTGTACTTTTTAGTGCCGGTACCGTCGGTTTTTAGGGTCAGTTCCAGACCGTCCTCGTCTTTGTAAGTGTTGGCGGAACTGTACTTGAAATAATGGTCTGTACCGTCGGCGTCCTCCCAGACATAATAGGTGCCGTCCAATGACCATTGATACACCAACTGGTGATAGTTGGTACGCCATCCGCTGCCCATACCAAAGGAATTACCGGCGGAGTCATTGGCGTTGTTGCTGTCGCTGATTTGCATCGCATCGTTGGCGTTGTATACCGATGTGATGGTCACGGGCATCCGGTTGCCGCCGAATCCCATATCGGTGCGTGTCCATACCAGATTGCCGGTATAGTTGTTTATGTAGCCCGTACCGGCTCTGCCAGCGGAAGAAGCAGTGTAATCCCAGTAACTTTCCAGACCGTTGGCATTGCGTAAGGTGATGGTGAGAACCGGGCGGGAGTCCGCTGTGCCGTAGTCCGAGGAAAGGAACTGCTTGTAATTGGCTGTGCCGCCGTTTTCAATGGCAGAACTCGCCCTGAACATCATACCGGTATTGCTGTTGGCATACCAGTCCCGGACAATGTCGGTAACGACCCAGCCGTACCAATCTACCGCGTCTACAAGGGCGTAATCTTCAATGTTGGCGCTGTGCCCGGGTTGATTTGCCCAGGTGATACCCTCAGATGTCCAGTTTGCAATGACTTTATGTACCTGGACCTGAGTAGTGGTCGCAGGTGTGTCTGCCTGGTACATCCGAATATTCGCGCCTACCACCACATCGGAAGAAGTGATGGCGGGCAGTGTGTTATACTTTAAGAAGAACCGCACAACTCCGGTGTCGGTATCGTAGCCGCAGGAATTCATACCCCAGGTCTGCGCGTATGTTTTGTTTTCAGCCACAGAACGGTCGGAGATGTTGCTGGCTGCCAGGTTTGCCTGCACCACCGGGTCCAGGATCACGGGCCAGGCGCGGTCCTGGTCGGCAAGCCACTGCCGGGGCAGGGTGTATGTCAGGGTGTATGTACCGTTGCCGCCGGTGAGGGCTACCTGAATATCGTGGTTGTACACACCGGCATTGTCGATCAGATAGGGGGCGGGCATAACCATAACGATGTTTTCCTGCGCCTTATCGTAAAAAAGGATCTGTCCGCTTTCCTCCAGCACCGGGATCATTTCGCCGGTGTGCAGTGTGTAGCGGTAGCCCCGCAAGGATTGGCTGTAGGCGTTCAGGACGATAGACTCTTTGACCTTGTTGGAGTCCAGATCATAAATGATCTGGGTATTGGCAAAGACATTGCTGTAAGACAGCCGGGAGCGCACCTTTTCCGGCACGATCTCCGGGTGCTTTGCCGCTTCTTTCATCTTGGAATGATCGACCTTTTCGACAGATGCCTTGGAA
>JAZQGL010000038.1:0-21138 GCA_045540035.1 Faecousia sp. | reverse complement strand
GCATTCTTCTTTTACCCATATCATTCTCCTTTCGCTTGTAAATGGGCGCAAAAATGGCCGGGAGCAAATCGCTACCGACCGGTTAGACATTTATTTACAGTACTATTATATCACAGGTTTCTCCAAAAGTCTTCCCGTTTTTTTCTCACCTTATGATTTTGGAAAATGCCGAAAAACCGCATAACTATGCGGTTTTTGAACTGCTAAACAGTTTAGTGGTTTTGGAAAGTTTTAGTTAACTGTTTGTTTTTGAACCATTTTGCCCATTTTCCCAATTCCAATATATCGCCCTGTTTGTTATCGTAGGGAACTTAATATTCCGTTCCGCAATGCTCACAAATATCGATGCAGTATGATATATCAGAATCGGAGGCTGTTCGATCCATGGGAATTCGTGGAAAAACTATGAAAAATCCGAAAATCTCTCTTGACAACATGCAAATCTTGGCATATAATAATCGAGCCGTTATGGCCCTGAACGCATCCAGGAATTAGCCGGATGCCATCGGAGGGAGGGAAAACAATGTCTGAAATTCGCGTAAAGGAAAACGAATCTCTGGAGAGCGCTCTGCGTCGTTTCAAGCGTAGCTGTGCCAAGGAGGGCGTGATTGCTGAAGTTAAGAAGCGCGAGCATTATGTCAGCCCCAGCCTGAAGCGTAAGCAGAAGTCTGAAGCTGCCCGTAAGAATAAGAGAAAGTTCTATTAATTCTCCCTCTTGCTATATTGCTCAAAACCCCACAGCCGATTGGCTGTGGGGTATTTTATTTTTAAAACAAGAGTTGAACGGTAATGGAGGCGACAATGAATCCTGTAAGATCTGCAATCAGCGCTGCGGGAACAGTATAGCGGGTCTTTTTGATGCCTGCTGCGCCAAAATATACACTAATGGTATAAAAGGTTGTTTCTGTTGATCCCAACATAACAGCAACCGTTCGTCCAATTTGAGAATCTACGCCGTGTTGTATCATAAGGTCGGTGCCTACAGCCAATGCGGCACTGCCGCTGATAGGCCGTATGAGGACCAGAACAACTGTTTCTGCAGGGATCCCGAAAAAAGCGAACACAGGTTCTGCGAAACGGCTGAGCATCTCAATTGCTCCGGACGCCCGCAGCATCGTGACTGCTGTCAATAATAAGATAAGAGTCGGCACAAGGCTGATTAACAATTTCAACCCCTCAGCCCCTCCTGAAAGCAACAAATCATATGTATTTTCTTTTTTTCTAAGGGCGACAGCGCAGGTTATCAACAAAAGAAAGGGGACAAGGTAATCGATCATCTGCGCCACACCTTTCCAAGCCCCCAGGCGGCCAGAAGCCCCAGGGATACAGAACAGACGCTGGTGATCCATACAGCAGGAAGAATATCGAAAGGAGTATGGCAGCCCAAGGATGCGCGCACAGCCGCAACAGTGGCAGGGATCAATTGTATTGAAGCCGTATTCATAACGATCAAGCGGCACAGTTCGTCGCTGGCGATTCCTTTATCAGAGTAGGCCGCCAGCCTTTGGGCGGCTTGAATACCCAGCGGTGTAGCAGCGTTTCCCATACCGAGAAAATTCGCGCAGATGTTGGCACTTAAATATCCGGCAGCAGCACTGTCTTTTTTTGTGGAGGGGAACAGCAGATGAAGCAATGGACGCAGAATTCGAGAGAGGATGGCTGTAAAACCGGTCTTTTCCATCAATTTGCCGACTCCGGTCCAAAGACAGATGGAACCGGCCATTGAAACTGCCAGTGTGATACCGGCTTGGGCGCCTCGCGGTACGGCTGCTGCCAATTCAGAACCTCTGCCACAGACGATTGCGGCAATGAAGGCAATCGCCAGCATACCGGTAAATATCCAACTCATAACCATGATCATCCCTCCGTAATTAAACTTATGTCGAGGGTTCAAAAAATAGCCGCAAGCAAAATGCTTGCGGCTAAAATTATTTCAATGCAGCATCGTAGACTACATTTTTGGGCAGTCCCAATTCCTGCGCTGTTTGCTTGATCGCATCTTTGCGACTCATTCCTTCTGCGGTGAGTTCCATAACCCTTTTTGCAGCATCCTCTGCGGTGGGCAACTGTTTCTGTGCTGCGGGTGCGCCGGCGACAACCAGCACGAATTCTCCCTTGGGTGGCTGAGCGGTATACCGTTCGATGGCTTCTCCTAGAGTGGTGCGTACCACCTCTTCGTGCAGTTTTGTGAGTTCTCTGCACAAACTGATGGAGCGCGCAGGACCAAATACCTCTGCCATAGATTCTAAAGTATTTAACAGTTTGTGGGGCGCTTCGTAGAAGATCATTGTTCTTTGCTCGTTTACAAGGGATTCCAAGTGTTCCCGACGGCTCTTTTTGGCTGTGGAGAGAAATCCTTCAAAACAAAATCTACCGGTGGATTGACCGGAGATACTCAAGGCTGTGATCACGGCGCAAGGTCCGGGAATGGCACAGACGGTGACACCTGCCTCTGCGCACTGCTTTACCAGGTCTTCGCCGGGGTCGGAAATGGCGGGGCTGCCGGCGTCGGACACAAGCGCGCAGGTCTCGCCGGCTAAAATGCGATCTAATATTACATTGCCTTTAAACTCCTTGTTGTGCTCATAATAGCTGACAAGGTTCTTTTTTATGCCCAGATGATTGAGCAATTTCAGGGTAACCCGGGTGTCTTCTGCGGCAATGAAGTCTGCCTGCTCCAATGTTTCCCGGCAGCGCAGGGAAATATCTCCCAAATTACCAATAGGGGTCGGGACTAAATACAACATTCCGGCCATAGTGATGCCTCCTAAATGTGATATAAGCGGCGGTAGTATTCCGTAGGGATTCCGGATGCGTCATAAAGGTGATCTTCCTCCCATATCAGACCCGGCTTACCGCCTTTTCTGCACTGAACCATAATCAGGGAAACGGGATCGTCTGGCTTGTGACGCAGAAGCCGGAGCCGTTTTGGCTCGAGGTTGTGTTTTACGGCGCAGGCGCAAAGTTCTGCCAGCCGCTCCGGACGGTGGATCAGGTAAAAGTCCCCGCCGTATTTAAGCGCCCAATCGGCAGCGGACATTAAATCCTCCATGGAACAAAGATCATCTCTTCTTGCCAAGGGTACAGATCGACTTTTCGGACCGCCGGAAAAATAGGGCGGATTAGAAATACAGCAGGAAAAACTGCCAGCTTTTATGAAAGAGGAGATACTGCGAATGTCGGCGCATATACTGGTAAGACGGTCTTCTATGCCGTTGTTTTGTGCGTTCCTTTGCGCCATTAGGTGCGCTTGCTGATCCAACTCGATGCCGGTGACCTGGCAGGTTGGATGATTGGCGCACAACAGTAGCCCCAATGTGCCGCAGCCGGACCCCAGATCGATCACATTTGCGTTTTTGGGCATACGAATAAAATCTGCCAGCGCAATAGAATCCGTACTCAAAGGGAATGCGCCGGCGGATAACGCCAATGTGTAGCCGTTGTGTAATGTTTCCATAGTATCTCCTTTCTTCGTGTTATAAAAAATCTGCCTGCGTACCGGGAACCGGCGGCGCAGGCAGATCGCGGATTCGGAGAATCACTCTTCTACGATCGCTTCGACAGGGCAGTTGTCAACGCAGGTGCCGCAGTTTACGCAGACATCAGCATCGATGACGTACTTTTCGTCGCCCTCAGAGATTGCTTCTACGGGGCAGTTGTCAGCGCAGCTACCGCACTTGACACAAGCGTCAGTAATCTTGTAAGCCATGATTTTCCCTCCAATGTATATGTTATTCGGGCACTCCTATGTTGGGTGCAAGTCTATTCTAGCACGAATTTTTAAAAATGCAATTCCTTTTTTTGGTGATATGTATATTTTTTCCATGGTCCGGGGAAAATTTTCGGACGGAGGAAATGAAATATGCAATATGAAACGGAAGCGAACAGGCTTTTGCGCTTTGCAGGCAGAAAGGCCAGGGAAATGGGACATAGTTGCGTGGATAGCATTCATATACTTTTGGGCTTGGAACAAGTTGCGGGAAAATGGGGGCAAATACTGCGATTCTCTGGCTTCGATTTTTCGCTGGCTGAATCAATGACTGCAGTGTTGTATGGTGTAGGAACTCCCAATCTTCCGCTGCCGCAAGGTTTTTCGCCTCAAGCAAAACGCATATTACAGGGGGCAAGATCAGAAGCGCAGTATATGCATTGCCGTCAAATCGGTGTAGCCCACATTTTGTTGTCGCTGCTGCGGCGGGAGGATACATCGGCATATGAGATTTTACTGCTTAGCGATGTAGATGTACAGCGACTGTTCAGCAACACCGCAGCGCAACTTTACGGAACTGAAAAAAATCTGTTAAGAAGGGGAAAAGAGGCGACGAATATGAGAATGCTTGAGCAATTCAGTGAAGATTTACTGGCGAAAGCCATATCCATGGATCCGGTGATCGGCAGAGAAAAAGAGATCGATATGGTGATTGGAATATTGAGTCGAAAGAACAAAAACAATCCTGCTTTGATCGGAGAGCCGGGTGTAGGCAAGACGGCAATCGCAGAAGGCCTTGCGCAACGGATGGCGGCAGGTGCCGTGCCACCGCAACTGAAGGATAAACGGCTTTTTAGTCTGAATATGGCCAATCTGGTGGCAGGAACGAAATACCGGGGAGAGTTTGAAGAGAGGCTCAGGGATGTACTTGCGGAGATCCGCCGCAGTGGTGATGTGATCTTGTTTGTCGATGAGATGCACACGATCGTGGGCGCCGGTGCGGCAGAGGGCGCTATTGATGCTGCCAATATTTTCAAGCCTGCGCTGGGCAGGGGAGAACTGCAGATATTGGGTGCGACCACCCGGGAGGAGTACCGTAAGAATATTGAGAAAGATCCGGCGCTGGAACGGCGTTTCCGTCCGGTAATTGTGGAAGAACCGGACGCGGAAGCCACAATGGCGATCCTGCGAGGGCTGCGACCGGGGTTAGAGCGGCATCACCGTCTGCGGATCACCGATGAGGCGCTGCGTGAGGCTGTGCGGTTGTCCGTGCGGTATCTACCGGATCTGTATTTGCCGGATAAGGCTATCGATCTTTTGGACGAAGGTGCGGCGCACGCTCGTCTGGAGGAACTTCGTTCGGGAAGACACGCGGCACGGCAGGATCTGGAAATGGAGTTACACGAAGCGGTTAAGGAGAGCCGGTTTGAAAAGGCGGCGGAATTACGGGATAAAATGCAGCGCATATCCGGGAAGGCGGCGGAATCCCGACGCAACAGAACCGTAACAGCCGGCGACATTGCCTGGGCGGTTTCAGCCCGTACCCACATCCCGGTAGGACGGCTCAGTGCGGATGAACGGGAACGCCTTCTGCGTTTGGAAAGTATTCTTGGCAGACGTGTGCTGGGACAGGAAAAGGCAATCCGGGAAGTGTCCGGAATTCTTCAAAAAGGAATGCTTGGGCTGCGGGATGAGAACCGACCGGTTGCCAGTATGCTGTTTATCGGTCCAACCGGTGTGGGGAAAACAGAAACTTGCAGGGCAATGGCTGAAGAATTGTTTGGGAGCGCGGATGCTATGATCCGGCTGGATATGACAGAGTATATGGAGAAACAATCGGTTGCCCGATTGATTGGGGCGCCTCCCGGCTATGTAGGGTATGAGGAGGGTGGCAAACTGACAGAAGCAGTGCGGCGAAAGCCGTATTGTATTGTGCTGTTGGATGAACTGGAGAAAGCCCATCCGGATGTATCCGGGATTTTGCTCCAAATTATGGAGGAAGGTGTTCTGACTGACTCTACCGGTCGCAGAGTGAGTTTTAAAAATGCTGTGGTAGTAATGACATCCAATGTAGGCGGAGAATTAAAAGGTGACGGTCTCGGATTTCAGCCTGCCGGGCGCGCAGAGGAGACTAAAGGGTTGCTGCGACAGCATTTTACGCCGGAGTTTCTGGGGCGGCTCGATAAAATCGTTCACTTTAAACCCTTGGATATGACTGCAAAAAGTCAAATCGTAGATAAGTATTTGCATCAACTGCAAAAACGCCTTGGAAATATGGGGATCAAGATGGAGTGGCAACCGGATGTAACAGAGGAGATCGTCAGGATCACAAAAGGGGACGGAGGTGCCCGCCAGTTGCGGAAAACGGTTCAGGAACGCCTGGAAGAACCGTTATCACAGTATTTGCTGCAAAGCAGTAAAAAACCCGGAAAACTGAGAATTTTCTGGAATAATGAGACTGCTGGATTCCAAAATTGTCTATAAATGGATATTTAATAGAACAAGTGTTCGAAAATCAACAAAAAAGTTCGGTTTTTTGCTGTTTTTTTGAAAAAAAACCACAAAAACATATTGATTTTTGAAAAACTATCCGTTATACTGTCAGTAAATGGAGCAAAATGGTAGCAAAGTGGAGCAAAATGGAGTGAGGTGAGCAACGTGATCGGTAAATATCCCGCCAAATTGGATGACAAGAATCGTCTCTTTGTGCCTGCGAAATTGCGGGCAGAATTAGGCACAGACTTTTTTGTTACCCTTGGCGTAAATTGTCGCCGCCGTTGCCTTACCGTCTACACCGCTGCTGACTGGGAAACCTTGAGCCAGAACTACAACGCGCTTCCCATCTCTCAGCGCTCTGCAGCAACCAGTTTGATTTTTATGAATGCCAATCAGTGCAGCCCTGATAAGCAGTTCCGTTTTTCGTTGACACAGTTTCTGTTGGATTACGCCGGCATCGGCCGGGATGTGATGATCGTGGGCAGAGCCGGTCAGGCTGAGATTTGGGACGCACAGGAGTTTGCTGCATTTGAGGCTGAGAACCTGACACCCGAAAAGTTACTGGAGTCTCTGGAGGCGATCGGACTATGATGGAGTTTCATCACATTTCGGTGCTGCTGAATGAGTGTCTGGATGGTTTGAATATTAAACCTGATGGCATCTATGTAGATGGCACCTTAGGTGGTGCGGGTCATTCCAGCCAGATCGCAAAACGGTTAACGACCGGCAGACTCATCGGCATTGACAGAGATCCGGTTGCGCTTGCAGCAGCAGGGGAGCGATTGAAACCATATGAAGACAGAGTAACTCTGGTACACTCCAATTTCTGTGAGATCGCACAGGTGCTGCAGGATCTGGATATTCCCGGTGTGGATGGAATTTTGCTGGATCTGGGTGTTTCCTCTCCGCAACTTGATGATGGTGAGCGCGGCTTCTCTTATATGGTAGACGCGCCTTTGGATATGCGTATGAATTCCAAAGATGCATTGGATGCAAAAGCGGTAGTAAATACCTGGTCGCAGGAAGAACTGTGCCGTATTTTGTACGACTACGGCGAAGAAAGATATGCTCCCAGAATTGCGGCCGCGATATGCCGCCGCCGGGCTGAGCATCCCATAGAGACGACTTTGGAACTGGTTGATATTATCCGCGGTGCAATGCCGCCTGCGGCATTGCGTGAGAAGCAGCATCCTGCAAAGCGCAGTTTTCAGGCAATTCGCATTGCGGTAAATGACGAATTGGGTTCTGTGGAAAAAGTGATGAAAGATGCAATCCCGTTACTGAATCCGGGTGGGCGTCTGGCGGTGATTACATTCCACTCCCTGGAAGACCGCATTGTGAAGACGGCAATGGCTTCTGCAGCCAAAGGCTGTACATGTCCGCCCAGTTTCCCGGTTTGCGTCTGTGGAAAAAAACCGCAGGTAAGTTTGGTGAGCCGAAAGCCGATTGTGGCATCGGCGGAAGAACTGGAAAACAATCCCCGCTCCAGAAGTGCAAAACTTCGGGTGTGCGAAAAAGTATAAACCAAGATACAGAAAGGAGAGATACAATGGCACGGCAACTTGATGTTCAGTATGTACGCTTTTATACGGATGGTAGCGCCGCACGCAAGGTTGCCACGGTGGAACCGTTGAAGCAGATGAAAATGCCTAAGGTCAAACCGCAAAAGCGCAGAGTGTTCCGCATAGATCCTGTTGCTACAATGGGTATCGTTGTATCTGTCTTTATGCTGGTTCTTATGATTGTGGGCGTTTCCCAACTCAGAAACGCGCAATACCGTGCAGATGCAATGCAGACATATGTAAGCCGTTTGGAAGAAGAGAATGCAACCTTATCCGCTACCTATGAAAACAGTTACGATATACAAAAGGTAGAAGAAACGGCAATTGCGCTGGGGATGGTATCAAGAGATCAGGCACAGCGCGTGACCATTCGTGTTCCTGTTCAGGAGCAGGAGGAGCAGAAGGATGCCTGGACAAGTTTTTACACATTTTTAACGGGCTTGTTTGCATAAAAACCGCATCCTGACCAATAGACTAAAATAGCAGCTGCAATGGGCGGCGAGGGATTCCCTTGCTGCCCATTCTGAGCATTTAGGAAGGGTCGGGATTCTATGAAGCAGCATCCGGGTGGTAAGCAGTATATGCGTATCCGTGGTGATACTGGGCAACATCAACGCATTTTGGCTGTGGGTTTGCTGTTGGGGATGTTGGCGTTTATACCTATTGCGGTACGACTTTACAATCTGATGATCGTGAATAACGATTATTACACTTCCCTTGCTCTTCGCAACCAGACCAGGACCACCAATGTAACAGCGGACCGCGGTATTATCTACGATAGAAATATGAACATTCTTGCCTGCTCAAAGGGCGTGGAGAATGTATATCTGAATCCGCACGAATTACGGCAATCCGGTGCAGATTTATCGGCAATTTCACAGTTTTTGGGCGGTGTTTTAGACCGGGATCCAAAGTGGATCACAGAGCAGGGGCAAAAAATGTCTATGCGATACACGCAGGTCGGGGCGCGAATAGATTCAGAGACTGCTGCCAAAATTCGCGACTATATCAATGAAAACAGTATATCCGGGATCCACTTGGAGCCCAATACGGTAAGAGAATATCCTTATGGCACACTTGCGTCACAGGTGATTGGCTTTACAAATGCGTCCAATGAAGGCTCTGAGGGCATTGAGGCGGCGTACAACAGTTATCTTTCCGGCAATGTGGGAAAAGTGATCACTACTAAGGGAAACAACGAAATGGATATGCCGTTTTCTTATGAGAATTTCGTTTCATCAAAGGAAGGCTGCAGCGTGATTCTTACCCTGGATGCTGCTGTGCAGGCGTGCCTTGAAAAGCAGATGGAGAATGCCATTGCCCGGTATGATGTGCAAAACGGGGCATTCGGTATGGTTATGAATGTCAATACCGGTGAAATCCTGGCGATGGCAACCCTTGGAAATTACGATCCAAACAACTATTTGGAAGTTTTAGATCAGGAAACAGCGCTGGAACTGGAAAGAATGCGCCTTTCCTATTTGATGCATCCGGAAAACAGCCAGACGTATACCGACGGAAAAAAGGCATATCAGGAAGCGTTGTCTGCTGCCAGATTGAAGCAATGGCGAAATCGTTGTATTTCTGATGGATATGAACCCGGTTCAACATTTAAGGTGCTGACAATGGCTGCGGCGCTGGATTGCGGTGCGATCGATTTGGATACGGGATTTCACTGCAGCGGCGCAGAACAGATACCGGGGCGGTCGCAAAGACTCCATTGTTGGCGGTCCACCGGACACGGTTCTGAAAAAACGCCCCAGGCGCTGCAAAACTCCTGCAATATCGCGTTTGCTCACATCGCATTGAAACTGGGCGGAGAACGCTTTTACGAGTACATAAAAAATTTTGGCGTTCTGGAAAAGACAGGCATTGATCTGTATGGTGAGAGCAAAGGTGTCTTTTTCGACAAAGCGTTGGTGACGGATACAGACAAATGGGGAACGGCGTCTTTGACATCCGGATCTTTTGGACAGACGTTTAAGATCACGCCGCTTCAACTTGTTCGTGGAATTGCCGCAGTAGTCAATGGCGGTTATCTGTTGGAACCCTATATTGTATCCGAGGTGCTGGATACCGACGGCAATACGGTTTTAAAGCAGGAGCCAACGGTTTTGCGTCAAGTGATCCGTAAGGAAACTTCGGAAACGATGTGCAGCCTGATCGAGTCGGTTGTAACAGAGGGAACAGCAAAAAATGCCAATGTGGCAGGTTTTGCAATCGGTGGAAAAACCGGCACCAGTGAGAAGATCGATGTGTTTGACGAGAACGGTCAGCGGGTACTGGATAAAATTGTCTCCTTCGTAGGTATTGCGCCAATGGACGATCCGGAGTATATTGTATTGGTGGCGCTGGATACACCGTCACGCAAAACCGGAATTTACATCTCCGGCGGTGTGATGGCAGCACCTACCGTTGGCGCTGTGATGGCAGATATTTTGCCTTATCTTGAGGTGAAACGAAATTACACTGAAGAGGATCTGGCGGGAAAAACTTTGGTCGTTCCGGATATGTCGGACTTGACGGCAGAGGAAGCAAAGAGTATTCTTAAGAAGATGGGAATCACTGCGTTGTTCCGGGGAACGGAACAGACGGTTACAGCCCAAATCCCCCAGGCCGGACAGAGCATAGCGGGAGATAGTCAGATGATCCTTTATTTCGGCGAACAGCCGGATCAGGAGTTGATATCTGTACCGGATTTTGTCGGTATGAACCGGCAGCAGGCTGCAGACGCTGCAGCCAATGCGGGTTTGTATATTCTGGTAAAAGGAAATCCGTCAATGGAAAGCAGTGTTGTCGTTATAGCGCAATCTGTTATGAAAGATACCCAGGTACAACCCGGAACAATGATAGAATTGGAATTTGCGGATACAAAAGCGGCAGATTAAACTGCAGACAAGGAGCAATTATGAAACTGAGAGAACTGTTAAATGGAATAGATATTATTCGCAGCAATATGGATATGGATACCGAGATCATCAACGTGACTTACGATTCCCGCAAGGTAACACCGGGAAGCCTGTTTGTAGCGGTTGCCGGCTTTGTTACCGATGGCAATAAGTATATCCCTATGGCGCTGGAAAAGGGTGCCGTAGCGGTTGTAACCGCAACAGAACCCAGTCGGGATGTTCCTTATGTTCTTGTTCCCTCTGACAGATTGGCACTGGCTTTATTGGGTGCGAATTTTTATGGACGCCCCGCTGAGGCTATGAAGGTCATCGGTATTACCGGCACCAACGGCAAAACATCTTCCGCGCTGCTTTTAAAGCACGTTTTGGAAGTTGCGTGCGGTGCAAAGGTCGGTTTGGTAGGCACAATGGGCAATATGATCGGCGATACATTCCTTTCGGCGGATCGTACTACGCCCGAAAGCCTGGATCTGCAAGCACTTTTTGCACAGATGCGGGATGCCGGATGTGAGTATGTAGTTATGGAAGTTTCCTCCCATGCCATCGCTTTGGACCGTGTCGGCGGTGTCGAATTTGAGGTTGCTGCTTTTACCAATCTGACTGAGGATCATCTGGATTTCCACAAGACGATGGAACACTACTGTGACACCAAGGCAGAACTCTTTGCAAGAAGCAAGTACTGTGTTGCCAATGCAGATGACGAATGGTTTACACGGATGTGTGCAAAGCGTAAAGGTGCATTGTTGACTACGGCTGTCCGTGGCGAAGCGGATCTGCAGGCGAGGAATTTGGAACTTTTGTCCGACGGTATTTCTTTTGCTGCGGTTTCCCGTGGTACGCAAGTGCCGGTTCGTTTGCCGATTCCCGGTAAATTTACGGTTTACAACGCACTGACCGTTCTGGGATGTGCTGTTCAGTTAGGTGTTTCTTTGACTGATGCAGCTGCGGCACTGAAAACTGCCAGCGGTGTGAAGGGTAGAGTGGAGGTCGTTCCTACCCCCGGTAAGCCGTACACGATACTGATCGACTATGCCCATACTCCGGACGGATTGGAAAATGTTCTGTCTTCTGTTCGCGGTTTTTGCACGGGTCGGTTGATCGCGGTATTTGGTTGCGGCGGTGACAGAGATCCCATCAAGCGTCCTATTATGGGCAAAATCGGTGTAGAACTGGCAGATTGGGCGATTATCACATCAGACAATCCCCGAACAGAAGAACCTATGGCAATCATTTCCGATATCCTGAAAGGTATTGATCCGGATAAGAAAAACTATGAAGTTATTGAAAATCGCATCAGTTCTATCAGACACGCTATGGACATTGCGAAAAAGAATGATATAATTGTATTGGCTGGTAAGGGTCATGAAACATATCAGGAGATCCACGGCGTAAAGCACCACCTGGACGAAAGGGAAGTGGTTGCTGCTTACCTGGAGGAAATGAGGGGTTAACTTGGGCAGAATTACACTGCAACAAGCCGCGCTTTGGTGTGGCGGCAAGATAGATGATAAATACAAAGATGTTACATTCCTGGGTGCTAATAACGATACACGAAAGATCGAGAAGGATCAGTTGTTTGTAGCATTGCAGGGTGTGCGTGACGGACATGACTTTATCCCCGCTGCATTGGAAAAAGGTGCGGCAGCGGTGCTGTGTACCCATTGTGACGGTGATTATCCCGCAATTGTTGTGCCGGATACACGGATCGCCCTTGGCGATATTGCCCGCAATGAGCGCCAGCGTATTGGTTTTAAGGCGGTTGGCATTACCGGATCTGTCGGTAAGACAACAACAAAAGAAATGGTTGCTGCGGTTTTGGAAAGTACATACCGTGTCAGCAAAACACCTGTTAACCACAACAACGATATCGGTATGCCAATGGCGATTCTGGCGATGCCCGAGGACACACAGATTGCTGTGTTGGAAATGGGTATGAACCATTTTGGTGAGATTGCCTATCTCAGCGCTATTGCAAGACCGGATGTGGCTGTGATCGTTAACATCGGCAGAATGCATATTGAGCACCTCGGCTCTATGGAGGGCATCCTGCAGGCTAAATTGGAAATCTTGGAGGGTCTGGATGAGAATGGTAAGATCATTCTCAATGGTGATGATTCTTTGCTTTGGAATTTGCATACAAAAGTCCCCCAGGTGACTTATTTCGGCATTCACAACACGGAATGTTCTGTTTTAGGAGAGAATGTTGAAAGCACGGCTGAATCGATGCGTTTTGATGTTTGCTGCGGCGCAGAAAAGTTTTCTGTTGATTTGGCGCTGGAGGGTTTGCATTATATTCCGGACGCTTTGGCAGCCGTTGCCGTGGGTCTTGAAATGAATGTAACGCCTCAGCAGATCAGTCTTGCGCTTTCCCGTTTTCAAAATGCGGAGGGAAGGCAGGAAATCTACAAATCCGGTGAATATACGATCATTAAGGATTGCTATAACGCCGGTCCGGAGTCTATGGCGGCGGCGCTTGCGGTGCTGAATAATAAGCCGGGTCGCCATATAGCGGTTCTCGGAGATATGCTGGAACTGGGCGCCTGCACCCAGGCTGAGCATTATAAAGTGGGCAGAATTGCTGCTGAAAAGGCAGATGTTCTGCTGGCTTACGGACCTAACAGCTGCAGAATGCTGAAAGGTGCGCTTACCGGCGGTATGCCTGCGTCTCGTGCCCGTGCTTTTACGGATCGGGAAGAACTTTTGCAGGCACTCATACAGATCGCCCGCCCCGGTGATGTGATTTTGTTTAAGGGCAGCAGAGGTATGCGGATGGAACTGATTTCCGATCGCTTTTTGAACCAAGATAAATAATTCGGAGGAAAGATCATGACAAGAGTAATTGTAACCGCTTTGGTAAGCGCCGTCCTGACCGGTGCTATTGGGTGGTTTTTGTTGCCGGTACTCAGAGCGCTGAAAGCCGGGCAGTCCATTCGTGAAGTCGGTCCTACCTGGCATAATTACAAAGCAGGCACGCCGATGATGGGCGGTTTGATGTTCATTCTTGCTTTGATCCTTTGTTTAGTCGGTAATTTGTTTACAATTCGTGACTATACAGTGTTTTATGTCTTAGCGCTTTCACTGTGCTTTGGATTGGTCGGCTTTTTGGATGACTTTTTTAAGTTGAAATTTAAGCGCAATCTGGGTCTTACATCTGCGCAGAAAGCGATGCTGCAGATGGCAGTATCTGCGATTTATCTGTACCTGCTGTACAAGCAGGGTGTTATGTCTTGTGATCTGTACATTCCCTTTGTGGATGTGCGTTTGCAGATCCATCCGCTTGTTTACATCTTCTTTGCAATGTTTGTTATGGTGGGCTGTGTCAATGCTGTCAACCTTACCGACGGTGTGGATGGCCTCTCCAGTTCTGTTACCATTCCCGTGATGGTTTTCTTTACTGCTGCGGCCATTGCGGCGGGCAAGTTTGATTTGGCGCTGTTGCCTGCAAGCCTTATTGGTGGCCTGATTGCATATCTTTTCTACAATTGGCATCCTGCAAAAGTGTTTATGGGCGATACCGGTTCGCTGTTCCTTGGCGGCGTTGTCTGTGCCTTGGCGTTTGCGTTGGATATGCCTCTGATTTTGATTTTAGTCGGTTTGGTTTATATTACGGAAACGCTGTCTGTTATTTTGCAGGTAGCATATTTCAAACTGACCCACGGCAAACGGATTTTTAAAATGGCTCCGATTCATCACCATTTTGAAATGTGTGGTTGGAAAGAGGAAAAAATCGTGCTGACATTTACTGCAGTTTCCGTAATTATGTGTATCATAGCCTGGATCGGTATTTCCTGAAAGAAAGGAGTTTCTTATGGCTGCAGGGCGATCTCTGTATGCCAAAGATGACCGCCGTCTGAAAAGATTTCAGACGGAGACAAGCGTAGATTTTCCGTTTTTGATACTGTTGCTTATGCTTCTGGCCGTAGGGCTGGTAATGCTCTATTCAGCCAGTTACGCGCAAAGTGAATATGATACCGGCTACACCGTATCAACCCGGTATCTGCAAAAGCAGGGCGCTTGTGCGTTGATCGGTATCGGCGCTATGGTGCTGCTAAGTCGTATACCGCCGGCTTTTTGGTTGCGTGCTGCCTGGCCGCTTTACGGGATCAGTATTGTGTTACTGCTTTCTGTTCTGTTCTTCGGGCAATCGGTAAACGGTGCAAGGCGCTGGATCAATATTGCCGGATTGCAGTTTCAACCCTCCGAGGTTGCGAAATTTACACTGATCCTGCTCTTTGCCAGATTGACAAAAGGTTTTGGGCAGTCAGCCCGTGAGTTTCGATATGGCGTGCTTGGCTTTGGCGGCGCGCTGCTGGGAATACTGATTCCCTTGGCGCTGGAAAAGCACTTGTCAGCCATTATGCTGATGGGGATGGTTGCGGTGGTGATGATGTTTGTTGCCGGAACACACCCCAAATGGCTTCTGGCAGGCGCTGCTGCCGCGGCTGTATTTGTTGTTGTCTATGTAACATTTATGGGGTATGCGGGGGACCGCATCACTGCGTGGCTGCACCCTGAGAATGATCCCGGGGATACCGGGTATCAAATTCTTCAGTCCCTTTATGCTATTGGATCCGGGGGACTTTTCGGTTTGGGTCTGGGGAAGAGCAGGCAAAAATACCTGTATCTGCCATTTCAATATAATGATTATATTTTTGCAATAATTTGTGAAGAGATCGGCTTGGTTGGCGCATTGCTGATCATTGCCTTGTTTGCGGCTTTTATTCTGCGCGGTTATTGGATCGCCCTGCGGGCTCCTGATCGGTTTTCCACGGTGTTCGCAGCGGGACTTATTACCCTGATTGCTGTGCAGACAGTTCTTAATTTAGGTGTTGTAACCAATCTATTGCCGTCCACCGGTATTGCGCTTCCGTTCTTTTCCTACGGCGGAACCGCGCTGGTTGTAAACTTGGGAGAAATGGGGATCGTTTTGAGCGTTTCCCGCTACCGAAACAGAGCGGCACATCAGGAGGCTTTGGAATGAACATTGTATTTACCTGCGGCGGCACCGGAGGACATATCAATCCGGCAATCGCAGTCGCCAATATTTGGCGTGAGAGATACCCGGACAGCAAAATACTGTTTATCGGTTCTGAAGGCCGTATGGAAGAAGAACTGGTACCCAAAGCGGGATATGACATCTATACAATTCCAGCATCCGGAATTTCCAGAGAAAAAACATTTGCCGGTTTGAAACACAATATCCGTGCAGTTTCTTATGTGCTTCAATCGGTTGGCAGATGTAAGAAAGTACTGAAAGAATTTGACGCAGATGTAGTCGTAGGCACCGGCGGTTTTGCCAGTTTTCCTGCACTGCTTGCTGCCAGTATGATGAAAATCCCCACTTGCGTGCACGAGTCAAACGCAATGCCCGGTTTAACGACCAGGATGATTGCCAAGTGGGTGGATAAGGTTTTGGTTTGCTTCCCGGAGAGCGTGAAGCACTATCGGGATTTCCAAAAGGTAGAAGTTGTGGGTATGCCCGTTCGAAGAGAGTTTATCTTTACAAAGCGGGAAGATGCCCGCCGTGAATTAGGTTTGGATCAGCGGCCGCTGATCGTGTCAGCCTTTGGTAGTCAGGGCGCGAAAGCAATGAATGAAGTTATCGCGGACCTGATGAAATTGGAGATGGATGACAATTATCCTTTCCAACACATTCACGCCACCGGTAGTTACGGTTGGGAATGGATGCCTGAACGAGTGAAATCACTTGGCGTGGATATCACCGAGAACAGAGGCATCGTGATGCAGGAGTATATTTACAATATGCCCACACTGATGGCTGCGGCTGACATCATTATCAGCCGTGCAGGTGCCTCCAGTTGTAACGAGATCGCAGCAGCAGGAACGCCCTGTATATTGATCCCTTCGCCGAATGTGACAGACAATCATCAGGAGAAGAACGCGCGAGCCCTTTCTGACAATGGGGCGGCTGTGCTTTTGTTGGAGAAGGATTGCAACGCGAATTCGTTGATGGCAGAAATTACTTCGCTGCTTGCGGATACCCAGCGACATACGAAGATGCGTAAAGCGCTGCAAAGTATGTGTGTACTGGACTCTGCGGAACGTCTGTGTGATATTATCTATTCGTTAGGTAAGTAAAAGGAGTCATTATGGATACAAAAGAGAAAAGAACTGCCGGAACAAAGGCAAGAAAACCTGCGAATACTGCAGTTAGAAAGCCCAAGACGCCGGCAGCAACAAAAGCGCAAAAGTCGGCTCCTATCAGAAAGCGCCGTGTTGCAACGCAGAAACGGCCTACGCCGGATGTAGTCTATACCCAACCCGGTCCGTTTAACAGAAACCGATTTTTGCTTCATATACTGACGATCGTTGCTGTTGTTCTTGCGTTGTTGTTCGGTATGTCGGTATTTTTTAAAGTGAAGGTAGTCACTGTTGCCGGTACCGGTAAATACACGGCGTGGGATGTGCGGCAGGCATCCGGCATTCAGGATGGAGAAAATCTGCTGACGATCAGTGAGCCGAAAATCAGCACCAATATAAAATCCAAACTGCCTTATGTAGACACTGTCCGTGTTGGAATAAAATTGCCTGATACGGTAAAAATTGAGATCAAGGAATTGGATGTTGTGTATGCCGTTGAAGCGGATACCGGCGATTGGTGGTTAATGCGGGCCGATGGTGGGCTTGTGGAAAAAATCAACAGTTCCGATGCAAAACTATACACAATGGTATTGGGTGTAAAGGTTGCAGGAGGCGCAGTAGGGGAGCAGGCAAAGGCTTATCAGCCGGTGTCTGAAGAGACGGCAGAGGATGGAACGCCTGTCCCGGTTACTGTAAATGCTCAGGAGCAACTGGAAACGGCTGTTTCTATTCTGCAATTTCTGGAGGATCGCAGCATTTTAGGTGAGATCGCCAGTGTGGATGTAACGGATATCAATGATCTGCAAATGTGGTATGGTGAACGCTTCCAGATTATCCTTGGGGATGCAACACAGTTGTCTTATAAAATTGGCTTGATCAAGACGGCTGTGGATGAGTATATGAAGACCTACGACAGTGGCGTATTGGATGCCAGCCTGACGATCCAACCCGACCAAAACAAGGAATACCAAATCATTTATACACCCTTTGATGCAAAATAATGATTTTTTTAAAAAAGTTTGCAGAAATATGAGAATTTCTATTGACCGAATGGCTTTTTTGCGTTAGAATGTACAAGTAACATTGTAATTATGGCAGAAAGTGGGTTCACCCCGCACTGCAACGATACATAGGAGGAGAGCATATGTCTGAAATGTTCCAGGAGCGTGTAGTTAAAATTAAAGTAATCGGTGTCGGCGGTGCAGGTAACAACGTTATCAACCGTATGATCAACGCCGGTGTGAACGGTGTGGATTTTGTTGTTATCAACACCGATAAGCAGGACTTGAACAAGTCTGTTTGCAGCAATAAGGTCCAGATCGGTGAGAAACTCACCGGCGGTATGGGCGCAGGCTCCAAGCCTGAGATCGGTCAGAAGTCCGCTGAAGAGTCCAGAGCACAGATCGCTAAGATCCTGGAAGGTACGGACATGGTATTCATTACCGCCGGTATGGGCGGCGGTACCGGTACCGGTGCAGCTCCCATCGTTGCAGATCTGGCACGGGAGCAGGGCATCCTGACCGTTGGTGTCGTTACCAAGCCCTTCAAGTTTGAAGGTGCCAACCGTATGCGTCAGGCTGAGCAGGGTATTGCCGCTCTGTCCGAGAAGGTCGACTCCCTGGTTATCATTCCCAATGACCGTCTGAAGTACGTTACCGATCAGAAGATCACCTTCGCCAATGCTTTCGGCATCGCTGACGATGTATTGAAGCAGGCTGTTACCTCCATCTCCGAGTTGGTTGGCGATGCAGGTAATGTTGTGATCAACCTGGACTTTGCTGACGTTTCCGCTATTATGAAGGACGCTGGCCGCGCACATATGGGCGTTGGCATTGCAGCTGGCCGTGAGAAGGCTGAGCAGGCTGCTCTGGCTGCTGTTGCAAGTCCTCTGCTGGAGACTTCCATCAACGGCGCTACCGGTGTTCTGGTCAATGTGACCGGTTCTTCCGAACTGACTCTGGATGATGTTGAGACTGCTGCAGGTATTGTTCAGGAAGCCGCTAACCCCGAAGCAAATATCATCTTCGGTGCTACATGGGATGAGAACTTCGAGGATGAGATGCGTGTCACCGTTATCGCTACCGGCTTCGAGCAGAAGGTGGAAGCAAGCGAAGAGAAGGCTGTTTCCGGCGGTAACACAAAGGCTGCTGACGATATCGACGATATCTTCAAGATCTTTAATCGCTAATTCTAAAAATTGCGGCATCCCGGGCAAGTTGTCCGGGATGCTTTTTTGTAGGAGAGAGTGGTATGGGCGCATATGAAACGCTGGCATACAGTTATGACAGACTTACCAACGATGTGGATTATTCTGCAGTCGTGGATTTTTATTTTGAAATATTGCGCAACGAATCGCTGAATCCGCGTACGGCTGTAGATCTGGCTTGCGGCACGGGCTCCGTGACCGTTTTGTTGGCGGAGCGGGGGCTGCAGGTGACGGCTGTGGATATGTCAGAGGAAATGCTCTGTGTGGCAGCGCAGAAGGCTCAGAACCTGGATATACCACCCCAATTTGTTTGCCAAAAACTACAGGAATTGCGTTTGCCCCGGGGGGTGGATCTGGCGGTATGTGCTTTGGACAGTTTGGATTACATCACAGATCCCGATCAGTGCCTGGAAGCAATCAAACGCGTTTATAAGGTGCTGAATCCGGGCGGGTGTTTTATTTTTGATGTCAATACGCCGGAAAAACTCAAGGCAATGGACGGTCAGGTATTTTTGGACGAGGATGATGATGTCTATTGTGTCTGGCGCGGTGCTTTTGACGAGGATACCAATATCTGTTCCTATGGTATGGATTTGTTTCAGCGGCAGGGTGCGAACTGGTATCGCAGTTTCGAAGAACATCAGGAATACGCGTATTCTGCTGAAACATTGGTTGGATATTTACGGGAAGCCGGTTTTACAAATATTGCGGTATATGCGGACAGAAAATTGGAGGCACCTGTCAGCGGTGAACAACGCATTTATCTGAAGGCAAGAAAGGGTAAGATCAAATGAAAGATTATTTAGTGCGTGGAATGAGCATGGATGGCCTTGTGAAGGTCGTGGCGATCCGCTCTACGCAGATGGTACGAAGAGGTGCCGAGGTCCACAAGACAACGCCTAACGCCACAGCGGCCTTTGGACGGGCGTTAACGGCAGCGTCTATGATGGGAAATATGCAGAAGGTAGATAATGGATCTATGACGCTGCAAATTAAAGGTGACGGTCCTATTGGCGGTATTGTGTGCGTGTCCGATGCAACGGGCAATGTCCGCGGTTATGTAATGGAACCCAATGTTCCTCTGGTTGAAAAATTTCAGGGCAAGTTGGATGTCGGCAGTACGGTAGGCAAAGTTGGCACTCTGACGGTGATTCGTGACCTGCAGATGAAAGAACCCTATGTTGGTTCTATTCCGCTGGTTTCCGGTGAGATCGGTGATGATGTAACTGCCTATTTTGCACAGAGCGAGCAGACACCGACTGCCTGCGCACTCGGTGTATTGGTGGATCGTGATCAAAGCGTAAAGGTAGCAGGCGGATACCTGATCCAATTGCTGCCCGGTGCGACAGAAGAGACGATTGAGACAGTTGAAAGAGGAATTCAACGCGCCGGTGCTGTTACCGCGATGCTGGAGCAGGGAATGACACCTGAGGATATTCTGGGACAAGTCTGCGGTGATCTGGGCGTTGTATTTATGGAGACCACAGAAGTTGACTACAAATGTTACTGCTCCCGTGAACGTGTCACAGCTGCATTGATCAGTTTAGGAGAAAAGGAATTAACGGAAATCGCTGATGAGGGCAAGACCTTCCCGGTGGAGTGCCAGTTCTGTGATACAGTTTATAAATTCACACCGGAAGATATCAGAGAAATCCTGAAGAATGTTTAAAAACAACAATAAATTGGGCAGGATTTTCGGCTTTTTTCAGCGATAAAATTCTTGCTAAAAAAACGAAAAAAGTGCTTGACAAATAATGCTTCCTTCGGTATAATGATACCCGTCGCTGAGATGTGTAGGCGTCCGGCGATGGGTATGGGAGCATAGCTCAGCTGGGAGAGCACATGCCTTACCAGCCTGGGGTCACAGGTTCGAGCCCTGTTGTTCCCACCATATATGGCCCGGTGGTGCAGTCGGTTAGCACGCCAGCCTGTCACGCTGGAGGTCGACGGTTCGAGTCCGTTCCGGGTCGCCATATAAATGCATCTGAGCAGAGCTTAATGCTCTGCTCAATATGCCTCTGTAGCTCAGTAGGTAGAGCAGCGGACTGAAAATCCGCGTGTCGTTGGTTCGATTCCGACCGGAGGCACCAGATGCGGGTGTAGCTCATCCGGTAGAGCGCCACCTTGCCAAGGTGGAGGTAGCGAGTTCGAGCC
>JAZQGL010000037.1:0-11763 GCA_045540035.1 Faecousia sp. | reverse complement strand
ACCAATAAGATCTGGGGCAGCTCCTGGGAGAGCGATATGGCATCTTTGCGGGTGCATATGGCAACCTTGCGCAAGAAACTGGAAAAGGATTCCCAGACCCAGTATATCCAAACCCATATCGGTATCGGCTACCGGATGTTGAAATCGGAATAATAACAAGACGCAGGCAGCCTTTTGTAATGGCTCCTGCGTTTTGTCATTAGAATTCACAATTTATCTCTTTTTTTCGGTCACAGTATGATAAAATAATAAAGGAATGAATGAAATTATACGACGTTATGGCAGGGGGACTATTATATGAAGATTCAATTTATCGGAGCGACCCATGAGGTGACGGGCAGTTGTACGTTGCTGGAAGTGTGCGGCAAGAAATATTTGGTGGACTGCGGTATGGAGCAAGGGATCGACGTATTTGAGAATGTGCCGATCCCTGTGCCCGCTAACACCATTGAAGCGGTATTTTTGACCCACGCCCATATTGATCATTCCGGTATGCTGCCCAAACTTTATAAGGACGGTTTCCGTGGCAGTATTTATGCAACCTCCACCACCTGTGACCTGTGCAACATTATGCTGCGGGATTCTGCCCACATTCAGGAATCGGAAGCCCAGTGGCAGAACCGGAAAGCACAGCGTGCCGGTGACGGTTTGGTAGAACCGGTCTACACCGTGGCAGATGCCGTTGGCACGATCTCCCGTTTTCGCCCCTGTGAATACGGTCAGGTCATTCAAGCAGAAGAAGGCATCGTTGTCCGCTTTTCCGACATTGGACACCTACTGGGCTCTGCCTGCATCGAACTGTGGCTGACCGAGGACGGTGTTACCAAGAAGATCGTGTTCAGCGGTGACGTGGGTAACATCGATCAGCCACTGATCAAAGACCCTCTGCCGGTAGAAGAAACGGATTATCTGGTTTTGGAATCTACCTACGGAAACCGTCTCCACGAAAAGCCGGGTAATACCGTTGGGGAGTTGGCTGCGGTTATTCAGCGCACCCTTGACCGGGGCGGCAATGTGGTGATTCCGTCCTTTGCAGTAGGCAGAACCCAGGAAATGCTATATGCCATCCGGCAGATCAAGCAGGAGGGTATGGTCAGCGGTCACGACGGATTCCCGGTGTATGTGGACAGTCCTCTGGCAGTAGAAGCCACCGGCATCTTCCTGCAATGCGATCAAAACTGTTTCGATGAAGAAACCGCTGCTTTGGTAAGGGAAGGTATCAATCCCATATGGTTTGACGATATCTGCCTCTCCGTAACCAGCGACGAATCCAAGCAGATCAATTTTGATAAACGACCCAAGGTGATCCTTTCTGCCAGCGGTATGTGCGAAGCTGGCCGTATTCGCCACCATTTGAAGCACAATCTTTGGGGAGAAGAAAACACCATTCTGTTTGTAGGCTATCAAGCAGAAGGCTCCCTTGGCAGGAAGATTCAGGACGGCGCGCAATATGTCCGGCTGTTCGGTGAAGATATTACTGTCAATGCGGAGATCGCCGCGCTCCACGGCACCAGCGGTCACGCAGACCAGGCAGGCTTGATCCGATGGCTCGCAGGGTTCAAGGAAAAGCCTCAGATGATTTTTGTCAATCACGGCGATGATGCAGCCTGTATGATTTTCCAGAAACTGCTGACACAGATGGACTACTACGCAGAAGCACCCTACAGCGGCACTGAGTACGATCTGGTGACGGGCAGAATGACGGTGTTTGCGGACTCCAAACCTATCCGTAGAGAAGAGATGACAAAGGGCTCTGCAAGAGCACGGGCAGTCTATGGAGATCTGCTCGCTGCAGCAGAAGCACTCCTAACTTTCGTGAAAACTTGTAGAGGTCGTACCAATAAGGACAATGCAAAACTTGCCTCTCAGATCCGCAATCTGATCGAAAAGTGGAGATGATATAAAGTTTTAGCAGAAATAATTAGAGCGATTTATACGTATGGTATGCAAATGAAAGCGTCGCTTGGGCAGTGCTTTTCTGCTGCTTGCATTTTTTATATTCTCCTGATACAATGATATTATCAATAAAAACTTAAAGGAGTGTAACGAAATGAAAAAGCGAATTCTTGCATTGGCGTTGACCCTGCTTATGATCTGCGGCTTGTTTGCCGGTTGCGGCCAAAAGAGCGCCTATCAGACGGTTGCGGAGGCTGTGGCAAAGACCCAGGCGCTGGAGGCTATGGATGTAAAAATGGAGATGGATATGACCATCAATTCCGATGTGATGACTATGTCTATGCCTATCACGCTGGAAATGAAGGCCAAGGACACAAAGAGTGAGAACCCCGTTATTTTGACCAATTTGTCCCTGTCTATGCTGGGTCAGAGCATTGAGGCCCAGATCTATCAGGAAAACGGTTGGACCTATGCGGCTATGGGAGATCAAAAGTATAAGACCCAGTCTGAGCCCCAGACCGACCAGTATGACTATTCTGAAGAAATGCTGCAAATCATTCCTGAGGAACTGATGCAGGATGTCAAACTGGAAAAGGGTGAGGACGGCGCTGCCAAGGCTACCATTTCCATTTCCGGCGAGAAGTTTATGGAAGTGTACACAGATCTGGTGGACCAACTCAGCGACAGCCTTGCTGATTCGGAAGATCTGAATGTAAAGGATGCGCAGGTCGTTATCTCTGTAAAGAACGGCTATATCAGCACATATGAGATTTCTTTCACTCTGGAAGAGACAGCAGGTGAGGATGTTACTTCCCTGGATGTGAAAGCCAGCATTACTTACAACAATCCCGGCAAGTCTGTGGAGATCACACCTCCCGAAGGCTACCAGGATTTCCCCGAATCTTAAAAGAAAAAGGTGTGTTGCCTTAAGGTAACACACCTTTATTTTTTGGCTTTTGCGTGTTTGCGGTATTCGCTGGGGGTCAGTCCGGTGTGGGACTTGAATACCTTGCTGAAATATGTATAGTTGTAAAAACCCACGGCCTCAGAAATGGCGGCAATATTCTCGTCGGTGTTACGCAGCAGTTTTTCTGCCCTGCGCAGCCGGCGCTTGGTGACGTATTCGTTGACAGTACAGTTGTAGACATCGTTAAAGCGCTGATACAGCACATTTTTGGATACGTGGAGCGCCTTGCAAAGTGTCTTGACGGACAGATCTGCTGCCAGATTGTTTTCAATGTAGTCGGTGGCATAGTTGATGAACTCATCGTAGTCGATCTCCACCGCGTTTTCAAACAGAATGTGAGAAATCAGGTGGATAATGGCATCCATCTGGGCTTCTGACAGGTAAGTGAGGTTTTTGTAGTGCTTGACGATCTCAGCCGGATCTTCCGCCCAATCCAGCAGATCTTTGATCTCAGAGGTGTTCTTGGTCAGACGCACACGGCCCAGCATAATATAGCCTGCCACAAAGCCGTCTTTCAGGATCGGCACCACCGTGTCCAGCACGCCGGCGTGACAGATATGGGAGATCGGCTTTTTCTCCCTGGTGCAGCGCTCCAGCATATCGCGGTCCGAGTGATGGCAGCGCATTTCGCCGATTTTGGTGTTCAGGATCTTATAGCAAAAGGTGTCATTTGTGGTTTCGTGGCTGTAGATTTCATTGTATTTGGTGTCGCTGACGGAGATGCTGATATCGGTGATACTGCAGATATCGTCAATGACAGTTTTGATGCGTTCTATATCGTATTTTATGTTCATATGCTACACCGCCTTGGTGCCATTTTAGTATGCTAAAGCAGAATTGTCAAGTTTTTTCCTTTTTGGGAAGATAGTGCAACTTTCTAGGAAAATAGTTACTATTTTTTTAGTGCTATGTGCTATATGATTTAAGTAGGCTACAGAAGAAATGTAGCAAATTGCCCAAAAGGCAGAAAAATGTTATATTTTATACCGATGAGATACCTTGTCGGAAAAAATGAAGGAGGAAAATAAAATGCCCGTATATGAATCTGCTAAGAATGCGGACAACAAAATCGTCATCTCCGCACAAAACAGAGACTCCGTTATCTTCGGTTGGGAGAAGGTAGTCTCCGCGCTGGCTGACAAGGTTGCCGGTGGCGCAAAGACCATCGCTCTGGACGGCTGGTATGGCATCAACTATGAGAAGATCGCCAAGGCAGTTGCTGAGAAGATCCAGGGTGAAGTCGTTCTGATCCCCGCACACGAACTGTTCGTGTCCAGAGAAGAGATCATTGCTTACAACCAGCCCTACGTCACTGACGATCCCGGCTTCGGTAAGGTCAACACCTCCGGCGTCATCGAGGACATTATGGACAAGGCTGCTGTTGCTGCTGCCAAGGAAAAGCTGGCTTCCGGTAAGGTTTCCATTATCTATGGTATCGGCGCTGCTATTAAGGAATTTGAGGATGTTCTGGATGTTAAGTGCTACATCGATAACACCCACCAGAAGGTTCAGTGGGATATGCAGACCGGCAAGCTGATCGGCTTTGGCTGCACCGAGCCCACCAGCAACTACAGCTGGAAAGAGTACCACTACTCCGACTACTACATGCTGAAGCGTCAGAAGGACTACATGTACGGTGCTATGACCTACTATGTTGAGAACTTCGACGTCAACGACCTGATCCTGGTTCCCAAGGCTGCTTACGATGAGATCATGTCCACTCTGGTCAAGTATCCCATCCACGAAGTCAAGATCTTCAGCCCCGGTCCTTGGGGTGCATACCGCTACGAGATGATGGACTACGGCGTAGAAGGCCTGGCTAACAACGCCTGGAACAAGATCGCCGGTCCCGAACTGCGTATCGTGATCGACTTCGGTGGTGAGAGAAGCATCTCTATGCCTATGCTGAATGCTATGCAGTACGGCGAAGAACTGGTCGGTTCTCTGATCCACAACCGTTATCCCGGCCTGTTCCCCCTGGACATTTGGCTGGACGACGGCTGGCATCCCACTCCTCAGCCTGCTGAGAGAATTTCTATGCCTATGCATATCCACCCCTCCAGCAAGTACGTTGAGGATCACTTCAATGAGCCTCTGGGCCGTTACGAGACCTACTACATCGCAGAAGCTTACGAAGGCGCTAACACCTGGATGGGTTTCCACGATGACGCTGACATCGAAGAGTGGGAGCGTCTGTGCGAAGAGTCTCAGAACATCAAGCCCATCGAAAACTGGAAGGACTTCATCGCTAACTGGCCCAGCAAGGAAGGCGATCTGTACCTGATTCCTCCCGGAACTATGCACGGCCACGGCGGCAACCAGATGGTTCTGGAAATGGACACCAACCCCTCCATCAACGGCACTGAGTACTCCTTCTTCGAGTACGACTTCGCCCGTCCCTCTTGGGATGACGATGCCAAGACCATGACCGGCAAGCCTCTGAAGATGCACCTGGAGCACGGCCGCAACATGGAGAAGACCAGAAGAGCTTCCTGGGTCAAGGATCATCTGCTGGCTACTCCCAAGGTCATTAAGTGGACCCCCGAGTACTTCATCGATCAGTACAAGTCCACTCCCGTTATGCCCTACCACGTAGAGCGTATCCACTTCGAGAAGGTCGGCGAACTGTCCACCGAGGGCAAGTTCATGCATATGTTCACTCCCACCGTCGGCACCAAGGTTACTGTCCGTTCCAAGACTAACCCCGAGCTGAAGGCTGAGTGCGACAAGTTCTCCACTCTGGTTATCCCCGCATCCTTCGGTGATTACGAGATCATCAACGAAGAGGGCGGCAGAGTTACCTGTGTTGTCCAGAGATGGAAGCAGGGCTAATCTGTACTTAACTGAATAACTAACATACCTTTGAGAGGGTATCCTTTGATAAGGATACCCTCTCTTTTAAAAAAACTAATTTATGGAGGAGCAATTATGAATATTCTGGCAATTGGCGCACATCCCGATGATATCGAAACCTCTTGTGGCGGTACTTTGGCAAAATTCGCAAGTCTGGGACATAAGGTGTTTACCGCAACCGCAACCAATGGCAATATCGGCTCCGCAACGCTGCCTATGGACGAGATCGCCAGAATCCGTAAGGAAGAGGCAAGAAAGGCTGCTGCCTGCATCGGCGCGGAGTACATCTGCCTGGATTACGATGATGAGATGTTCTTTGAGGACAAGGAAGCCAGACTGAAGTTTATCGACCTGGTCCGTTACTGCAAGGCAGACCTGATCCTGACCCACAATCCCGAGGACTACAATCCTGACCACGAACTGACCAGCAAGATCATCAATGATATCGCTGTTATGATCCCCATTGAAAAGATCAAGACCCCCAACAAGCCTTACGACAAGATTCCCATCATTGCTTACTTTGAGCCTGTTTCCGGTCTGGGCTTCGTTCCCACCGAGTATGTTGACATCTCCGACTTTATGGAAAAGAAGATGGAGATGTGTCTGTGCCACCAGAGCCAGATCTCCTGGATGCAGGACAACTACAAGGACACTATGGCAGACAAGAACTTCTTCGAGCAGTATGAGACCATCGCCCGCTACAGAGGCATTCAGTGCGGTGTTCAGTACGCAGAAGGTTTCCGTATGGCCAATGACGCATTCCGCGTCGTGCCTTACCGTGTGCTGCCCTGATTATGAACCATTCCATTAAAAATCACCCGGTCCACGGACCTTGCTTGTACGCGGACAACGGGATCATTGAGGTGGGCATTCCTCTGGAATTCGGCCTGCGTGTGGGACACTTTTCCTTCTGCGGCGGCAAAAACGTATTCTATGAACACCCCAACGATATGACGATCTTCACTACTGCTGAGGGGTGGCGGATCCGTGGCGGTCACCGTCTGTGGCTGGCGCCGGAAAGCGAAAAAGTCTACTGCCCGGATAACAATCCCATTTCTTACCGCATAGAAGGGGAGTCCATTGTGCTGACCCAGCAGGAAGACCCTGCGCTGAAAGTCATCAAAGAGTTTACGCTGACTTTCGACGGGGCAAAACTGCAGGTAAAGCACCGGGTCACCAATACCGGCGACGAAAAACTGGAATGCGCTTTGTGGGCGATTTCCGTTGTCGCGCCCGGCGGCACAGAGACTATTAACTTTGAACGCCGTGACGGCGGTATGGATCACTGGCACCGGATCTCCATGTGGGATTACACAAGCCTTGGCGATCCCCGTGTTACCTACACCCGGGATCAGATCGTGATCCGCCATGAACCTTTGGAAGAAAAATACAAGATCGGCGTGGGCCACCCCTACGGTCCGGTACGCTATGAAAATGGCGATACGGTTTTTGTCAAGCACTTCCCGGTGTATGCGGACAAAGTATACCCCGACGCCAATGTCTCTTTCGAGACATTCTGCAGTAAGTATATGATGGAGATCGAAAGTCTGTCACCACTGGGTACGATCCTGCCCGGCGAGGATATGGCATACACAGAAGTCTGGGAACTTCTGCACAATTCTTAAAACGAAAGGACCGATCCGTATGAAAGCAAATATCGCGGCAGTTGGCCTGGGTCACCCATTTGAGGTGGGCTTTAATGAAGCACCGGCACTGCTGAATACCACTGTAGATACTTTGACAGCCCAGGGCATCAACTGCGTTAATGTTGGCGTGGTTATGCACGACCTGGACACCGTTAAGCAGGCGGCTGAGGCGCTGAAGAAAGTCGATATGGACGTTCTGCTGATCTGTATTGCCACCTGGAGTGAGGACCATCATCTGCTGGACCTGCTCAGTTACATCGACAAGCCCGTGATCCTGCGTGCATTCCCCGCAAGAGACACCGGCAGCCTTTGCTGCGCCCATCAGATCGGCGCTGTCTTTACCGATATCGGCAAGGGTTATGAGTTCATTTACGGCGATGCTGACAATGTAGAGTGCGCCCTGAAGACCAAGGACATCGCAGTTGCCTACGCACTGGCCAACTGTATGGGCAAGGTCCGTCTGGGTACTGTCTGCGGCCGTGTCAAGGGTATGACCGAGATCGCCTATGACGAGTTCTCCATTAAGGAGAAACTGGGCGCCCGCGTGATCCCTCTGTACGAGCACGAACTGACCGAGAAGGTAGCAGCCATCTCCGATGAAGAGGCAGAAAAACTGCTGGCTGAAAAGCAAAATGTGATGTGCGGCTGTAAGGTTCTGTCCAGCCACGAAAGTATGCTGGAGTCCATGAAGTTCTACGGCGCAATGAAGCAACTGGTCAACGAATATGATCTGCAGGCTCTGTCCATTGCTTGCTACACCGCTTATATGGGCAAGATCTGCCTGGGTTACTCTTTGCTGTCTGAAGAAGGCGTTGTTGGCTCTTGCGAAGGCGATGTTACCAGCGCGCTGACTATGAAACTGCTGTATGAACTCAGCGAAAAGCCCATCAACAACACAGACCTTCTGTATCTGGACGAAGAGAAGAACACCATTTTGTTTGCCCACTGCGGCTCTTCCGGCTTCTCCATTGCCGGCGGTGAGATCGAACTGGCACCCGTCCGCCTGGCAGAAAGCGGCGTCTGCGCCCGCTTTGTGGCACAGCCCGGCAAGGTCACCGCGGTGAATATCTGCGGTCACGGCGAAAAGTTCCGTATGGCAGTTATGGTCGGCGACGCCATTCCCTGCGGTATGGAATTCCCCGGCAACCCGGTGGTTATCAAGTTCGACAAGCCCGTTGAGCAGATCAACGAAGAAATTATGGCCAACGGTATCGGCCACCACTGGATGGTGGGCTACGGTGACTTCCATAAGGAACTGGAGCGTTTCTGTAAGATCAAGGGCATTCGTTATTACGAAATCTAAAAGGAGACGACATTATGAAAAGATCTGAGATCAATGCTGCTATCAAAAGCGCAATGAAAATGTTTGAAGAGTACAAGATCTCTCTGCCTCCCTTCACCCAGTGGACTCCCGAGGAGTGGAAGACCAAGGGCGACGAGGTTGCTGAGATCAAGGAAAATATGCTGGGCTGGGATATCACCGACTTCGGTCAGGGCGATTTCTCCAAGATCGGTCTGTTCCTGATCACTCTGCGCAACGGCAATCAGAGCAAGCCCGAACTGTACCCCAAGCCCTACGCAGAAAAACTGATGATCGTTCAGGAAAATCAGGTCACCCCCATGCACTTCCACTGGTACAAGATGGAAGACATCATTAACCGTGGCGGCGGCAACCTGATGATCAAACTGTACAACTCCACCGAGGATGAGCAACTGGCTGACACCGATGTGGTGGTCTCTATGGATGGCGTAAAGCACACCTTCCCCGCAGGTCACGTTGTCTGCCTGCATCCCGGTGAAAGCATCACTCTGACCAAGGGTCTGTACCACAGATTCTGGGGTGAAGAGGGTAAGGGTACCGTTCTGGTAGCCGAGGTCTCTATGTGCAACGATGATGCAAACGACAACCGCTTCTATGACCAGATCGGTCGTTTCCCCGAGATCGAGGAAGACGAAGCACCTCTGCGTCTGCTGTGCAACGAGTACGACAAGTTCTAAGGAGAATTTGCAATGAAAGGTATTTGTATTGCCGGTAACCTGATCGTGGATATTACATATCCCATTGAGCATTGGCCCAAAGAGAGTGAACTGGTTACCATCACCGAAGGCATTACCCAGTCTGTCGGCGGTCTGGTCTGTAACGATATTGTGGACCTTGCCAAACTGGATCCCACGATGCCTTTGCAGGCGTTGGGTCTGATCGGTGAGGATGCAGAAGGCGATTACATTCTGGAGCAACTGGGCAAGCACAATAATATCGACCTGAGCCTGCTGAAAAGAGAGGGCAGAACCTCCTTTACCGCAGTTATGAGCGATAATGTGAGCAAGAACCGCACGTTCTTCCACTACAGAGGCACCAATGCCCGGTTTAACGAGGATTACATCGATTGGGATCGCCTGGATGCAGACATCTTCCACATCGGTTATATCCTGCTGCTGGATGCGCTGGACGAAGAAGATCCCCAGTACGGCACCAAGATGGCAAAGGTTCTGGCGCAGGCGCAGAGCCGTGGTATGAAAACCTCCATCGATGTGGTCAGCGAGTCCGGTAACCGCTTCAAGAAAATCGTATCTCCTGCGCTGAAGTATACCGACTACTGTGTCATCAACGAACTGGAAGCGCAGGCTGTTACCGGCGTTACCCTTCGCGATGACGACGGTACTCTGCACCCGGAGAATATGCGCTTAGCATTGGAGCATCTGAAGAATCTGGGTGTCAGCACCTGGGCTGTCATCCATTGTCCGGAAGGCTCTTTCTGCCTGGACGAGGCGGGCAACTACTTCGACCGCACCAGCCTGAAGATCCCCCACGACCATATCAAGGCTACTGTGGGTGCCGGCGATGCATTCTGCTCCGGCATTCTGTATGGCGCGTGGAAGAAGTGGGACCTGCAAAAGAGTGTGCGTCTGGCAACCTGCGCCGCTGTGGCAGCGCTGTCTGAGCGCGGCGCTACCGAGGGTCTGCGCAGTTTGGAAGAGGTTATGAAATACGAGGAGATCTATCCTTACCGTTAATGGAGCGAGAAATATGAAAGCAGTAATGTATGGCGGCGGTAATATCGGCCGCGGCTTTATCGGAATGCTCTTCTCTCTGTCCGGTTTTGAAACTACATTTATCGATGTGGCTGCACCGGTGGTGGAGGGCTTGAATCAGAACGGCAAGTACCCGGTCCGTATCATTTCCGGCGATACCCACGAGGATATTGATGTAGTCAATGTCAGCGCTGTCAACGGCAATGATACCGCAGCGGTTGCTGAGACCATCGCCAATGCGGACATTATGGCCACTGCCGTGGGTGTGAATATTCTGAAGTTCATCATCGGAAATATCGTGGCAGGCATTCGCCGCCGCAGGGAACTGGGCAAAGGTCCGCTGAATATCCTGATCTGTGAAAACCTGATGGACGCCAACAAAGTGCTGGAAGGTATGCTGAAGGCGGAACTGAATGAAGAGGAATGCGCCTGGTTTGACGAGAACATCGGCCTGGTGGAAGCCACCATTGGCCGTATGGTCCCGGTGCAGACCGACGAGATGAAGGACGGCGAACCTCTGCGTGTCTGCGTGGAGCGTTACGGCTTCCTGCCCGTTGACAAGGAAGCATTTAAGGGAGAAATTCCGCAGATCAAGAATATGATCCCCTTTGCGCCTTTTGATTTCTATATCAAGCGCAAACTCTATATCCACAATATGGGTCACGCCACTTGTGCTTACTTAGGCGACATTTTGGGTCTGGAGTATATCTATCAGTCCATTGACAAGGATGAAGTTTATATCATCGTCAAGGCGGCTATGCAGGAGAGTGCCCAGGTACTGTCCAAGCACTACGGCGTAGACCTGCCTCCTGTGCTGGATCACATCGATGATCTGCTGGACCGGTTCACCAACAGCGCCCTGAAGGATACCTGCAAGCGCGTTGGCGGCGATCCCAGACGCAAACTCTCCCCGGCAGACCGTCTGATCGGCGCTTCCAATCTGGCGCTGAAAAACGGCATTCTGCCCGCCTATATCACCATCGGCGCTGCCGCTGCGGTGATGCGTTTCATCAACGAGGCGGAGGGTATGGAACAGTCTTTGGACAGCGCAAAGCAGGTGCTGCGTGAGGTTTCCGAACTGGAGGAAAACAGCGAACTTGCCAAGATGATCCTTGACTACTACCAGTTACTGACAGAAGGCGTCTCTTTGCAGAAGATCCGCAGAATTGCGGACAAAAAGAAGGCTGCAAGTCTGGGACAAGTTATCTAAATAAAAAACCGGTCACATTGGGCAGTGCACCACAGTGATAAATCGCCTCTGAAATGCGTTTATTTGTGCCATACAGCGTCAAAAATGCTCGCAATCCACAAAGGATTCCTGTGCTTTTTTCCTTGTCTGGCGCAAATCTCCGCAATTCAGAGGTGCTA
>JAZQGL010000036.1:0-2376 GCA_045540035.1 Faecousia sp. | reverse complement strand
TCAGACCATCAAGGCTATCTGCGAGGCAGAGGCTTACAACGGTCCTTCCCTGATCATCGGCTACGCTCCCTGTGAGATGCACTCCATCAAGGGCGGCATGATGAACTGCCAGGCTGAGATGAAGAAGGCTGTCGACTGCGGTTACTGGAACCTGTTCCGCTTCGATCCTTCCAAGGAGACCGGCAAGTTCACTCTGGACTCCAAGGCTCCCAAGGGCGGCTACCAGGAGTTCCTGATGAACGAGGCTCGCTATGCTCGCCTGACTCGTGAGTTCCCCGAGCGTGCAACCGAACTGTTCGCTAAGAACGAGGCTGCTGCTAAGGAGCGCTACGAGCATCTGGTTAAGCTGGTTGACCTGTACAAGGACTAATTCCTAGCTAGTATCTACCCTCCCCTGGTTTCCCAGGGGAGGGTTTTTCAAAGGAGATCATTTATGCTGTGCACAATTATTGATATTCGCGGCGATTATGCATACGTTAAGTATGATGCCACCGGTGTTGTATCCGAGGTTGCCATTGCCCTGCTTCCCTTCGGTTCAGACATCGGAGACCGGCTAAAATTTGAAGATTTTGAATTTACACAAATTTAAAGGCGATGGATTAATTCCATCGCCTTTCATTTATTTAGATCCTTGCTTTTTTCTTTTCTCGCGACGAACCTCGCGCTTTTTCTTATTTCGTTCCCGATTTTCCTTCAAGTGAGATTTCAGTGCAGGCGGTTGCGCCTGAAGCTTTTCCGGATTGATCTTACGGTTATAGACACGGATCGCTACTTCTTCTCTAAGGACCGTCTGGATCACAGAGACCAAGGGAATCATCAAAAGCATACCGGTGACGCCGAACAAATCGCCGCCAACAGAGATCGCCACGATCACCCACATACCGGATAGGCCAATAGAAGTACCAACGACCTTGGGATAGATCAAATTACCTTCGATCTGCTGAACCACCAGGAACATAAGCACAAACCATACTGCCTGCATAGGATCGTTGACCAACATAAAGAATGCACCGACAACACAGCCAACCCAAGCACCAACAATCGGAATAAAGGCAGTAACTGCAACCAGCACACTGACCAGAGGAATATAAGGCAGTTTGAGAATTGCCATAGCAACAGCAATCATCACGCCTAAAATGCAGACCTCAATGCACTGGCCGGACAGGAAATTAGAAAAGGTAGAGTTAGACAGGCGTAAAACATGAATCAATCTGTCCGCACTGCGTTCCTTTGTAAATGCGTACAGAAGTTTTCTTCCCTGTCTTGCCAACGTCTCCTTCTGGAAAAGGCAGTAAATCGCAAAGACGATCGCAACAAACAGATCCATTGCAAAGGATGCGACGCTTCCGATTGTGGAAACAGCACCCTGCACAATCGTAGTTACGCTGTCACCCAAAATGGAAACAACTTTTTGAACAATGGCAGCCCAATCAAAACTGGTATTGCTGCCAGACTCCACAACCAAAGCCATAGCCTCGGGATTCTCAGTTAAGAAATCCTCAATATATACACCGACATCCAGCAGGAAATCGTAAACTGCGGGGATAAAGAGTTCAACTGTCTCAGCGATCTGAGGGATCAGCAGAAGCACGACGCCGCCAACCACGATCGCAACAGCAACAAATGTCAGTATCAGCGCAACCGTGCGTCTTAAGCCCGCGCTTTGAATACGCCCCAACTTATTCTCAAAAAAGCGCATAGGCACATTGGCAATGAACGCAATACAACCACCGGTTATAAACGGAGACAGCACATTGATTCCCGCGCCGATTACAACCTTAACACTTTCGCGCTCATTGAGCAGCCAATATAGAATAATGCATCCGGCAACACCAAGAAAAATTCTAAAGATCGTCTTTTTATTTACTTCGAACAAATCACCACACCCTTTCAATAGTGATTATTTCACAGTACTATGACAATTCTATGAATCAAAAGTATTATTTTGATAATTTTTTCAATTCATCACACAAGGATTCAACCGCATCTGCATTTGTTGCCCAACTGGTACAAAACCGAACAGCACGATGATCCGCATCAATGCGGACCTGTTCAGTAAAAGTAAAGTTTTCCTGTAGTTTTTCTAAAAGCGCATCAGGAAGGATGGGAAAAATCTGATTCGTGATGCCCTCAACTAGCAGCGGGTAATGAAGTTCTTTCAGTGTTTCACGAATGCGGTCCGCAAACGCATCTGCTCTCCTGGAGATTTCAAAATACAGGCCATCCTCCAGAAGCGCTTCATACTGAAGTCCGAGAAGCCATCCCTTTGCAAGCATTCCACCGTGCTGCTTCATAATGTAGCGAAAATCTTCGGCGATGGCAGGATGAGAAATGACAACCGCTTCGCCAAACATCGCACCAACTTTCGTACCGCCA
>JAZQGL010000035.1:0-3328 GCA_045540035.1 Faecousia sp. | reverse complement strand
GGATGACGGATCCACAGAGATCCTGGATGCGATCCGCAGCGGGTATGTGACTTATGTGATCAACACCATGGATGTTCGGTGCGAGGATGTCCATTCCGGCTCCAGCCAGATACGCCGCTGCGCTGTAGAAAACGGCGTGACTATGCTGACCGCGCTGGATACCGTCCGGGTACTGTTGGATGTTTTGGAGGAGATCACGCTAGGGATCTCTACAATAGACGCATAAGGAGGCGCCTATGCACTTTACAAAAATGCACGGTCTTGGCAATGACTATTTATATGTTTACGGCGAGGTCCCGGAAAATGTGGCAGAGCTGTCCGTTCAGCTGTCAGATCGCCACTTCGGTGCCGGGTCGGACGGTATGATCTATATCTGCCCGTCATCTGTGGCTGATTTCAAGATGCGTATATTCAATGCCGACGGCAGCGAAGCCAAAATGTGCGGCAATGGGATCCGCTGCGTGGGAAAGTATGTATATGACAAGGGCTATACCAATAAGCTCCATTTGCGAATCGAAACATTATCCGGCATCCGTACTTTGAATCTGCAAGTGACGGATGGAAAAGTGGATAACGTCACCGTGGATATGGGAAAGGCGGCAGTTCAGGAGGATATGCGGTTGCTGGTGGACGGAGCAGAAGCGGTTTGCACGCCGGTAACCGTAGGAAATCCCCACGCGGTACTGTTTGTAAATGATATAGACAAAGTACCCCTTACCACCCTTGGCCCAAAACTGGAGCGCCACACCGCGTTCCCGGATGGGGTGAATGTGGAGTTTGTGCAGGTGCTTGGAAACAACGCGCTGCGTATGCGGGTCTGGGAGCGGGGCAGCGGTGTAACGATGGCCTGTGGAACCGGAGCCTGCGCCAGTGTGATGGCTGCGATCAGCAAGAATTATTGCTGTTATGACGCACCTGTAGCGGTTCATTTGGACGGTGGTACACTGGTTATCCGAATCGCATCTGACAATACTGTGACGATGACCGGCCCGGCTGAAATCGTTTATGAAGGAGAGACCAAACTATGCTGACACCCAATATGCATTATTCGGAATTGAAGGATTCTTATCTTTTCAATACCATCTACCGCAAAACTGCCGAATATCAGAGTTCTCACCCGGACAAGAAGATTTACCGTATGGGTGTGGGGGATGTCTCACGTCCTTTGTGCGATGCGGTTATTAAAGCCCTGCATACGGCTGTTGACGATCAGGCAACCATGGAGCATTTCCATGGGTATATGCCGGAAAGCGGTGCGCCGGAGCTTCGAAAAGCCATTTCAGAATACTATAGACGGTTTTCTGTTTCTGTTTCAGCCGATGAAGTATTCGTATCAAGCGGTGCTTGCGACGATCTGGGAGATGTTCTGGAGCTGTTCGACAAGGATAACACAGTCCTTGTAATCGAACCTGCGTATCCGGAGTATGTAGACACCAATGTTCTTTGCGGAAGGAAAGTCATCCATCTGGAATCCGGAGAGGAGAATGGCTTTTTACCGCTGCCCAGCGAGGAGATCCAGGCAGATATTATCTATATTTGTTCGCCCAATAACCCCACCGGCGCTGCATATGACCGGGAAAAACTGCGCAAATGGGTGGACTACGCCAACCGGAATGGAGCTGTGATCCTCTATGATGCAGCCTATGAGGTTTTTATTGAGGATCCAGACGTTCCACACAGCATTTTTGAGATCCCGGGGGCAAAAACCTGTGCCATTGAGATATGCTCCCTGTCCAAAACAGCAGGCTTTACCGGAACCCGGTTGGGATACACAGTTGTTCCCAAGGCGTTGGAACGAATGGATATGAATCTGAACGCAATGTGGGCGCGGAACCGGGAGACGAGAACCAACGGCATCTCCTATATCCTGCAAAAAGGCGCGGCCGCTGTGTTTACTAAGGAAGGCTTGGAGCAGATTCAAAAGAACATCCGAGTCTACAAGGAGAATGCCCGTGTGCTGATGGATGCCTTTGAACGAATCGGCATTTGGTACTGCGGGGGCAGGAATTCTCCGTATATTTGGCTGAAGTGTCCGGATGGTATGGGCGGCTGGGAGTTCTTTGATTACCTGCTGAATGAAATTCAAGTGGTGGGCATTCCGGGTGAAGGCTTCGGTGCCTGCGGTAAGGGGTATTTCCGCTTTTCTGCCTTTGGAGATACGGAGGACACAAAGGAAGCGGCTGACCGTCTTTGTAAGCTGCTGGGGAGGTGACGGATATGAAGGTTGTTTGCTTGCAAATGGATATGCAGCTTGGCTGTCCGGATGAAAACTTTGCTCATGCTGGGCAGATGATCTGCGATGCGATGGCAGAAAAGCCGGACGTGCTGGTGCTGCCGGAGACATGGAATACCGGCTTTTGCCCAAGAGAAAACCTGACCGGACTGTGCGATCGGGACGGTGAACGGGTGAAAGCGGAGATCGGCGCACTGGCAGCAAAATTCCGGGTGAATATCGTAGCAGGCAGTGTGTCCAATGTTAGGGACGGTAAGGTGTATAACACCGCCATGGTGTTTGACCGGAGCGGCAATTGCATTGCTTCCTATGATAAGACCCATCTGTTTACCCCTATGGGTGAGCATGATTACTATACCGCTGGTAATCACCTGTGCAGATTTGCCTTAGATGGTGTGAAGTGCGGTATTATCATCTGCTATGATGTGCGTTTTCCGGAATTGACCCGGAGTTTAGCGGTGGAAGGTCTGGATATGCTGTTCGTGGTATCCCAATGGCCGAAAGTGCGGACCTTCCACTTGTGTACACTTACTGCGGCCCGTGCGATTGAGAACCAGATGTTTGTGGCCTGCTGCAACTCCTGCGGCACTGCGGGCGAAACCGTCTACGGCGGCAATTCTGCCATCATTGACCCTTGGGGACAAATCATTGCTTCTGCCGGAGATAAAGAGACCATTCTTGCAGGTGACTGCGATCTAAGTATGCTTACCGACATCCGCAACACCATTCCGGTATTCCGGGACAGAAAAACAAACCTTTACAATATTTGAAAGAGGAAAACGATTATGACCTACGAAATCCCTGTAACCAAAACACAAAATCCGAAACCACGTCCTGCTGATGAGAGTAAGCTTGGCTTTGCAAAATACTTCACGGACCATATGTTTGTTATGGAGTATGACGAAGGCAAGGGCTGGCACTCCTGGCGTGTAGAGCCCCACGCACCGTTCTTGATCGAGCCTGCATCTGCAGTGCTGCATTACGCTCAAATGATGTTTGAGGGTATGAAAGCATACCGCAAGCCAGATGGCAGCATCCAGCTATTCCGTCCCGATATGAACATCGCCCGCATGAAGAATACCTGTGAGCGTATGT
>JAZQGL010000034.1:0-4097 GCA_045540035.1 Faecousia sp. | reverse complement strand
CAGCGACCCGAGCGCAGTGCAGCGGTCGGTAGCTGCCAAGGAGCGCCGTCGACGCAGGCAGATACCGGGCACCGCAAACCGGGACTACTTAACAAATTATAGATCCCTTTCCAATTAAGCAGAAAATGCAAATCGAGTCCTATTTTAGACACAGGAATGTTGAAGCAATTTAAGTGTTTTTAATAATACTTTGATATGCATCAAAGTATCTGTTCCCAAGTATTTGCAAACTCTCCCGACAGAAATGAATAACATCTCCGTCGCCGTTTTTTTGGTTGTTAGACAACAGGTCTTCTGTTTCTATGAAGGCGCCGTTTAATATTGCAGCGACATCACGAATAACCGCCAGTATTTCTTTGCAACTCTCCAGATATTGGATTTTCCATTCATTACAAAACCCACCACAGATAAAAGGAAGATTGGGACAGTTGTATCGTTGCTTAACGCTCTGAACAAGTGCTAGTAACTGTCCGTGATATCGATCAGGCTGGTTTCCTTCGTATGCTTCGTGTTCTCCCTGATGCCACAACATACCCATCAAACGATTTTCCGGATTCAAAGACAGCGCATAGTCTGCCATATCCAGCATTCGTAGATATAGAGGAGCATTCATTTCCCATTGATTATACATAAATCCTGTGCCGCCCTTTGCGCAGCGGACAATGAGGATCTTTCTGCCCTCCTCCAATAAGCCGGCTTGGATATATCTGGTTGCAAAGGTTAAGGCCAGATCTCCAATGCGATCGTCGGGATATCCGCCCTTAAAAGGTCTTTCCTGCGCAATCTCTATGGGATAAGTGTTTGCTGTTGCTTGCTTTGTGTTCAATAAATATAGAATTCTGTCATCTGGGATGTATGGATCCTTTACCGGACCGTGGCCATAGCCCTCGGCGTTGGATTGTCCAGCTTCTATAAAGATATCGTATTTTTCCATATTTAGATCTCCGTTCTTTTATGATCATAGGGGTCCGGAAGCACATCTTTTGCGGTATAGATAAATTATATTGATTTGGTATAAAAAGTCAATAAAAAGGCAAACCCAGAATACTCCGAGGAAGAGAAGTAGTTTCTGCAGAAACAGAAAAGATAATTCGCTCTACATAGTAGAAATAGCAGAAGATTTTGCACATAAAAGAAACAGTAAGTTTCGGCTAATGATTCCTAAAAGACCACCCGTAGCACAGGGGACGGTTCTATGTGTTAATTGGCATAAAAACAACCGTGACCCCCTCTGCGAAAATTCCAACTCCCTCTCGGTCTAAAAACGCCCCCCGGGGGTCGGGGTATTTCAAAATTAGGGTTATTACACAAAAAAGACAGTCAGCCTTTCGGCTGGCTGTCTTTTTCCTTGCAAGGCGGATTCAAACCCATCTAAATGCAACGCGGACGAGCGTTGCCGCCGGGCGGTTTCGGGGGTTCGTTATGCCATTTTTCCAAAGTGGAATTCAAAAGATATCATTTCCCGAAAACGACCTTTGGGGAGGACTTGAACGAAATATTTGGTTGAATATCTGTAACCCTATGGTATAATCAATTTGATAGCACAATCCGGTTTAAAAGTAAAGGAGAACGGGGTATGGCTTCATTTGGAATCAATGTTTTTGATTTTGGCGCAAAAGGTGACGGTATTACCGACGATACCGCCGCTATTCAAAGCGCCATTGATTTTGCTGCAGAGCGCGGCGGCGGAAAGATTCTATTTCCTTACACCAAGGGCGGCTACCGCATTGCCTCTCCCGGCATTGAGGAGATTGGCGGAAAGCCCGTCCGTTCACAATTGGTAATACCTGCAGGCAATGCTAACATTCAATTGGAGGGAGAAATGCCTTGCCGACTCCTGAATGCATATATCGTTCGCCCGCTTGAATCGGTGAAAAATAACTTTGTCCCAACCACCTTTGGATCAATGCTCACGAATAACACGAGAATTTTTTCTGATTGGGAAGCCCCCGAAGAACACGACCCCGCCGCACGCCCGTGGTCGATTTTAGCGGCGCCTGAAGGCACCTCTTGTAAAGGAAAATTCAGTACGACACAGTTTTCTGTTGCCAATCTTGAATTCCGTGTACATATCAACAAAGAAAAAATGTACCCCACCCAGTCAGCAGTTAACCTGCAGAACGTATCCCGCATCAACATCTCCGATTGCCAGTTTTGCCTGAATGAGCAGGTGGGCGATACCATACTCGGTAAAGAGCTCCAACCCAATCCCTGCCACGCCGCCGGGCTGATCGCGTCGGGAGATCAAAACGACAATAACGTTCTTCGCAACGTAGCGGTACAGGGCTTTCGCTATGGTTTTGTTCTTGGTGAACACGTTGTCGCAGATTATCTTTACATTCACAACTGCGAAGAAGGCATCACGTTCCACGATTGCTCCCATCTTTCTGTAATACAGCATATTGTGGCGCAGCACAACACGGTCATTTTGTCCGCAGCAACTGCAGACCTGTTCGGTATGCCGAAAGGACCTTGCAATGTTTTGATTGATACTGTCAACTTTGAATGTGGAACCGGGCTTAAACCCGCCGTTTCTGCACTGAAATACGGGGTATACGATCCCGAAAACCGTCTGCACGGCTCCCTTACCTGGCATAAACCGTGGGGAAAACAGGAGTTCCCTGCCATTTGTGGTGAAAGATTTGAAATCAAACACTTTTAAGAGATATCTTTTTCGGTGCTACGAGCCAACAATGCGAACCGAAAAAGATATCGGTTCGGAAAACCCAGAAACCTAGGCGGTTTCTGGGTTTTTCTTGCCATTTTTCAAGGTGGAATACAAAAGATATCATTTCCCAAAAACGACCTTTGGGGACGACTTGAACTACATACCTTGGTTTTTTGGGGGGCGGATTTTGCGATTTTTTCGCAGAGGCTGTCCTTTTTTTGTTTCTCTAATTGTTAAATGTTTATGTCTTGGGAGGTTGCGCATATATTTTATGCGCAACCTCTTTTTTGTTTGTACTCCCTTCTCTATGATAATTTTTGCGCAACACTCAAAAAAGTCTGATATTCTGTCAACAAACAGCTTGTGTCATAGAAACTGAACGGCAGGTAGTTTTTGCTTTCCGCCGTTATAATGTTTTAGAAAAGTGTAGAAAAAGTCATAATTTTATGCTATAATGTTCTTATAATGATGTTTTTAGTGCGTCTATGGGATATTAACCTATCCGGAATAAAATCAGGAATGATGATACGCCGCAGCTTTACGGTTATGGTGGTGTTGCTTTTGTCATTATAAAAGACCAACAAAGTTTGCTGGATGAATAATGATATAGTTTCATTTTGAGAAAAACGCAGAATAAACGCAATGCATTTTTCGCAAAAGTCAATGACTATTACCGAAAACGATACAACATAATTTTATAGCTTAATTTTAAGAAATACGCTAAATAAACACAATATACTTTCCACAAATGTCATTGACAACTCTGGAAAACGGTGAAAAAATCAGATGAATGTGTTATAATCTTAACATAAGGAGATCTAATAAGGAGGTATTTACTTGAAGAAACCAATTTCACTGATTTCACTTGTTATCAGTCTCACTCTCATTGTGGCATTTACGGCTTTCCCCGTCGAGGCAAAGATTCTTCACCAGTGCCATTGCTGTGGCGGTGACGGAATATACACCTGTGATGCCGTGGATTGCAAAGACGGGAAACTCCCCTGCGGCAGATGCAACAGCACAGGACAAACAATAGAAATGTGTGGCGATTGCAACGGCACAGGCAAATGCAGATTATGTCAAGGCACCGGCAAGCGTCTGGGCGATGACACAATTGATTGTGATAATTGTAACGGCACCGGCCAGTGTCAGGGCGGTCCGGGATCGGGCCCCTGTACACAAGGGCAGTACTACAACCAATGCCCGGATTGCACCGGAGAAAGAGTGGTTTGGCACAACAACGAATGGTGCATATATGCAAGAAATCACGACGGTCAATGTCCAATTTGCAAAGGAACGGGCTATGAGGGTGACGGGAGAGAAGGCACACCTAACGACGGCGTTTCCAATGTGCCTCGTGCCGGGGATGGCATCTATTACCTCAACGGCTCATATGCCATCTACGGTGGCGGTTACTCCGGCGGCGAAA
>JAZQGL010000033.1:0-56581 GCA_045540035.1 Faecousia sp. | reverse complement strand
TGAATAATTTGTCTAGCAAATTTACTCAAGAATTTTCGTTGGCTGTTATTTATTCGTACACGAATATCTTAAACAATCCATATAATTGTCCAAGGTGTTTTATAGTTCGTCTTTGCGTTATTCAATTTACAAGGTACAGAACTGCTTTCCGCCAAGCGGTTTGCTTTTTGAGTTTACCACATCGATACCCCATTGTCAAGAACTTTTTTCGCTTTCTCAACATTTTTTTCAAGGGCTTTTTGCAGTATTTTGCGCCCCCTGCCGGAAGCGCTCGAGTATAATATCAAATCACCTTCTAATTGTCAATAGCTATTTTCACTTTTTTAAACTTTTTCAGGGACGAAAACGCTTTGTCTCCCAATGTCTCAATTCTACCGTTCCTCCGTGAGTTCCAAAGTACCTTGCTGCATCTTTAACCATATTCTTTCCGTCACAGACCGCCACTCTCACTGACGACTTTAAATACTGCCGCAAATCGTCCACATATGCGGTAGCATCTTCTGATACCAGCAAGTATTTGGCTGTGTCCAGATAGACAACAGCCGGCGTTACTTCTTTCAAATTCTCCAAAGCAGCCGAAACCGACACTCCCCTGCCCGCATTCTCCGTATTGGTCTTAAGCATAACTTCTCCTGATTCCAAGTATACTGCCACCGACTCAACCGGCAGAAGTTTTGCAATGTCCAGTTTGTCAACCGGGGCAAATAGCAGCGACAAAAGAATGGCTGCATACAGGATTCTCCTCAATGCTGATTCCTCCGATCTTCCGGTTTCAGTTTTCCGTCACGGAATTTGCTGTTGACCAGCCGACGCCGCAACAATCTCCCCGTATGGGACAGATAATTAATGCCCAGACATTGCAAGCCGGATAAATGGATCACCAATATCAGCAGACCTGCAGCCGTTCCGTACAATCCGGCTAATGACGAAAGGACGGCTATTCCAAACCGCCATACCCGCAGCGCATTTGCCAAGTCCCGATTCGGTAGCACAAAGCCGCAAACACCTGCCACAGATACCATAATCAGCGCCACCGGGGAGATCAGCCCTGCCTCTACCGCCGCTGTGCCTACTACGATACCGCCGATTACCGATACGGATTGTCCAATCGCCTGCGGCAAATGGATACCGGATTCCTGCAACAGTTCAAAGGCAATCAAAAGGCCCAGCACCTCTGCGGTTGTGGAAAAAGGCACAGATTGTTTACTCTGTATAATAGACAGAAGCAACGGAAGTGGGATCACTGCCTGATGAAATGTTGCCAACGCAATATAGATCCCCGGCAGTAAAAGACCCGCCAATAGCGCCAGATACCGCAAAACACGCACAGCGGAAGCCCCGATATAATCCCTGCCCCGATCCTCCGGGCTTTCCATCAGATACATCAGATCTGCCGGTGCCAAATATCCCAAGGGCAAACCATCCACCAAAAGCCCCACTCTGCCATCCAGAATTCCCTGACTAAACCGATCCGGGCGTTCTGTGTATTGCATCAAAGGAAAAGCCGTTGCGCGGGAACCGGTAATATATTCTTCCACTGCCGCCGGACTAAGCAAACCGTCAATATCAATTTGCGCAATTCTTTCTTTCATCTTGATTACGAGTTCCGGATTGGTTATCCCCTCTAACCAAACAACACTGATATTCGTAAGAGACCGTCGTCCCACCTGTGTCTCATATATCCGCAGATCCGGAGATCGTAAATGCCGGCGAATATAACTGGTATTGGAACGAACTGTTTCCACAAAGGCATCTTTTGCACCTTTAACGGTGTTTTCAACTTCCGGCGCAGATGTGCCGCGCTTATCCGGTGTTTTAACCTCGAACCCAATGGCACCCACCCCTGGAAACAGCACCACGCAAAATCCGTTGACCAGCAAAAAAGCAACCTTATTCAGATCATCACAAGGCACAGCCACACTATTGTAAATTTGCCCCTGCATTGCACGGTCATACAGTTTCTGCATTGTATCTGCCTGCAGATGCTGTGTGATGGGTTTTATGATATAATCTGATGCGTAAGCCGCAGCGATCAATCCGTCGATTGCATAAGCATAGAGTTTGTGTTCCCCGCAACGCAATTCTCTGCGCACAAAATCAGCGGCATCTTCGAATATACTGCAGATATTTACATCGTTCATTTCCCCAGAAACGGCTTTTTCCGGCATAAACTCACCTCCGGCTTAGTATGCACGGAAAAATCTTCTTTATGTGATTTGCTTTTCTGTAGTTATAATGGTATAATGGTCTGCGAGGTGATTTCCGTGATCTACACACATTTGACAAACAAAGTGTGGCTCGGATCAAGGATAATCCCATTGCCAGAGCCGTAAAACTGGCAGATCTTAAGCATAACTCAGACGAGACCCGTCTGGAAAACGCTGACCAAGAGACCTTGGCACATTACCGCGCCAAATATCGTCAGGCATTCGAGATTTTAAAATAAGGAGCATAAAAATATGTCTCATGTGATCGCCGCCGTTTCCACCGGAAATCAAATCAGTGCTATCGGCATTCTGCGTCTTTCCGGTGACGGATGCGCTGAGATCGGCGGCAAAGTATTTACATTAAATAGTGGTATTCCTTTGCAAGAAGCACCCAACCGGAAATTGGTGCTGGGTACCCTTCACGACAAGGACGGCCGCGTTATTGATGCCTGTATGGCGGTATATACCCGTGGCCCTCACAGTTATACCGGTGAAGATACTGTGGAGTTTCATTGTCACGGTTCACCCGCTGTACTGGCTGCCGGATTGGAAGCGCTGTATCTGGCAGGCGCACAACCTGCCAAACGAGGTGAATTTACCAAGCGGGCGTTTATGAACGGACAACTGGCGTTGACCCAGGCAGAAGCCGTTATCGACCTGATCGAAGCAGAAACTGCCGATGCTGCTGCCAACGCAGCCGGCCAGGTAGGCGGCGTATTACAAAAGAAACTTGCGCCCATCTACGATGATCTGACGAACCTTTGCAGCCATTTCCACGCAGTACTGGATTATCCCGACGAGGACATTGCTGATTTCGGCCTTGCCAGTTACGAAAGTTCCCTGCGGCAGGATGCAAAAGCACTGTATGCCCTTTTGCAAACTTACGGCCAGGGGCGCATTTTAAAGCAGGGCGTTACCGCTGCTATTGTCGGACGCCCCAATGTAGGTAAATCCAGCCTGCTGAATGCCCTTGCCGGTTATGAGCGTGTAATTGTAACGGAGATTGCAGGTACGACCCGCGATACAGTGGAAGAAACCGTAATGGTGGGCCATACCCGCCTGCGCCTTATCGATACCGCTGGCATTCGTGACACCGCAGACAAGATCGAGGCAATGGGTGTGGAGCGGTCAAAGCAAGCTGTAGAAAATGCAGATTTGGTAATTTTTGTATGTGACGGCTCTCAACCTTTGACAGACAATGACCGCAAAGTAATTGATGTATGCCTCGACGCACAGAATTCCATTGCATTGATCAACAAAGCCGATCTGGGTAGCGTTGTGCAGCCCAGCGATCTTCCTTTTATGACCATTATACCCATCTGTGCCAAAACCGGCGACGGCCTTGCACAGTTTGCAGATGTAGTGGACGAGATGTTTGCTGACAATACCCCCTGCGACGGTTCCATTCTGACCAACGCCCGCCAATTCGACGCTATTCGCAGAGCATACGAGTCTATGCTGTCAGCCCTGCAAGGTTTGAAATTAGGATTGACCCCCGATGCTGTCCTTACCGATGTGGAAGAGGCTATGGGCGCTATGGGTGAGGTTACCGGCGCTACGGTCCGGGAAGATATTACCGCAAGAATTTTTGAGCGTTTTTGTGTAGGAAAGTGAAAAGTATATGATCTATTTAGATAACTCCGCCACCACAAAGCCCTGCCTGGCAGCCGTGGAGGCAATGAAGGACGCCCTGACCGAAGGTTGGGCAAATCCCAGCGCTTTATATAATTTCGGCATTGAGGCAGCAAAATCTATGCGCAGCGCCAGAAGCCGGGTCGCTGCCGCTTTGGGCGCAGAACCGGACCGGGTGTTTTTTACCTCCGGCGGTACGGAAGCGGACAACTGGGCGCTGATGGGAACTGCCAAGCGTTTCGGCAAAAAGAACAAACATATCGTTTCCACCGCCATTGAACACCACGCTGTGCTGAACACACTAAAAGAACTGAAAGCCCAGGGCTTTGAGGTCACCTATCTGCAGCCCGACGATCTGGGTCAGATCACGCTTGACAGTTTAAAGTCTGCCTTACGCAAGGATACCTTCCTGGTTTCCATTATGATGGTCAATAACGAAGTGGGTTCTGTAATGCCCATTTCTCAAATGGCAAAACTGACTCACAAACTCTGCCCGGACGCGATTTTCCATACGGATGCTGTTCAGGGATTTATGAAAGTGCCTTTTCAGGCGAAAACCCTGGGTGCTGATCTCATTTCAATTTCTTCCCACAAAGTCCACGGACCTAAGGGTGCAGGCGCATTGTACATCAGCCCCCGCTTAAAATCCTTCCCCGCCCTGCTGCTGGGCGGCGGTCAGGAAAGCGGCTACCGCAGCGGAACTGAGGCAACTCCGGCAATTTTTGGTTTTGCAGCGGCTTGCGCCGAAGTATCCACCACATTCCGCAATGATATCCAGCAGGAAACCACGCTCTTAAATGAACTTGTGGAGAAACTAAGCACTATTGACGGTGTCGTAATCAACGGCGCGCATCAGGCCCCCCATATTCTGTCTATATCTATTCCAGGTATGCCCACACAGAATATTATCAATTACTTGCAGGATGCCGATATTTGTGTTTCAGCCGGCTCTGCCTGCGCAAAGGGACACCGCAGTCACACATTGACGGCAATGGGACTGTCCCCGGAAGTTATGGACAGTTCCTTCCGCATCTCCATTTCCCGGGAAACAACCCGGACAGACATTGACCAGTTAGTCAATCAGATGATCAGCCAGATCCTGCCACGAACAAAGAGGTAATCTATGCAATATAATGATGATTTTCAGTTTTGCAATTCCTACATCCTTCCCGGTGAACATATCACCTGGAAAGGACGCCCCGAAAAAGGTAACTATCTCGCACCGCAAGACGTATTTATGATTCCCTTTAGTTTGTTCTGGTGTGGTTTTGCACTATTTTGGGAATTCAGTGCCATTCAAAGCGGTGTTAGTTTTATGATGTTATGGGGCTTGCCGTTTGTGGCAGTCGGCTTATATATGGTTTTCGGTCGTTTTTTGTACGCCGCATATATGCGCGGCAAAACATATTATATCATCACAAACAAAAAACTAATTATCAAAAAAAGGAAATCACATTACCATTTATGACGCAAAAGATCTGCCTCCTATGACGCTTCGTATCCACAAGAACGGAAACGGCACCATCACCTTCAGTGAAACAACATACCATCGCAAAGGCAGATACCGTACCCATTATTTCGGTTTGGAAAATATTCAAAACCCCGTACATGCACAAAACGCAATCAGTGCGATGGAAAGATAAAAAACTGCCCTCACCGATACCAATCTCGGTGAGGGAACTTTGTTTAAGGGTAACCACTAATCAATGCGAACAATAAAGCGACGACAACAAATTCAACAGCCAGTTGAAACTTTCTCAACCAACCGTTGTATCGTTTTCATCCTCAATTCAATAAATATTTGATAGATTTTTTTGCGGATATATGGCATTATAGACTCACAAAGAAAGGAGGCGCTTTATGGAAAGCACTTTAGGAAAACGAATTATGGCGCACAGAAAGAAACTGGGGCTGACCCAGGATAAATTGGCAGAAATGATAGGTGTGACGCCTCAAGCCGTTAGCAAATGGGAGAACGACCAGTCCTGCCCTGATATCACAGCACTGCCGCAGTTGGCAGATATCTTCGGCATTACCACCGATGAACTACTAGGACGAGATGTTCAAGAAAGAAATAATTGCATTGACGCAACTACAGAAGAACCCGATACCCAATCCGGTCACGGCTTTGAATGGCAGTACGAAAGTGGAAAATGGGGCGCATTAATGTTGGCGATTTTTGTTTTAGCCGTCGGCGTTCTAACATTTGCATCCAAAATTTTACAATGGGATGTTTCCTTCTGGGAAATTCTCTGGCCATGTGCGATTCTTATAATCGGCCTGGGGGGTCTGTTACATAAATTCACTTTCTTTAATACCGGGTGCATCTTGGTTGGCGGATACTTTTTATTAGATAATCTGAATGTGATTCAATGGAGCATTTCCAAGGATTTGATTTTCCCTATCCTGATCTTGCTATTTGGTATAACGCTGCTGATGGATGCACTAAAAAAACCGTTGTATCCCCGTCAGACATTCCACCACATTGGTAAAGGAGGAAAATTCGAAAATCATTTTCACACCGACGGTGAGCAATTTACATGTTCACTTACATTTGGAGAAAGTCACAGGCAAGTGGACCTCCCCCGCCTACAAACCGGCAATATTTCCTGTTCCTTCGGCGAATTGGTCGTTGACCTAACGCAATGCAAGGAATTTGCCGACAATTGCCATATCACCGCAATGTGTTCTTTTGGCGAATTGGAACTGATTGTTCCAAAACATATCCGTGTAGAGCATGACAGCAACACCGCTTTTGCCAGTGTTGATGTGCGCGGTCTGCCCAGTTCCGACGCCAGTGTCACACTCCAATTGGATGCCCGTGTAAGTTTCGGGCAACTCGTTGTTCGGTATATATAATACAAAAAACTGCCCTCACCGGTAGCGGTGAGGGCTGTTTTTATTTTAACTTAGTATGCAACGCCCCAGTAGATCATCTTCTTGGCGGGCTTGCCACAGATGGGACAAGTGTCGCCCAGATTTTCCTGTGCAAAGGGCATACAGCGGGAGGACATACCGGCCTCTTCCTTCATCTTGAGTTCGCAGTCCAGTTCGCCGCACCACATAGTCTTGATAAAGCCACCGTTCTTCTCCTGAAGTTCCTTAGCCTCTTCCAGAGAATGTGCTTCGTAAATATGATCGGTCAGGTTCTTCTTTGCCTTTTCATACATACCCTTGTGGACCAGTTCCAACTGCTCAGCAACAGCAGTTTCCAGATTTTCCAATGCAACTACTGTCTTTTCGCCATCGTTACGGCGGACCAGCACGCACTGACCGTTCTCCAGATCACGGGGACCGCACTCAACACGCAGAGGCACGCCCTTCATTTCATACTCAGCGCATTTCCAACCCATAGAGTTGTCGGAATCGTCCAACTTGACACGGAAACCGGCATTGATCAGCCGATCCTTCAAACCATTGGCTGCTTCCAAAACACCTTCCTTGTGCTGGGCGATAGGCAGAATGATCACCTGAACGGGAGCAACCTTAGGAGGCAGCACCAGACCGTTGTTATCACCGTGGGTCATAATGATACCGCCGATCAAACGGGTGGAGACGCCCCAGGAGGTCTGATGGGGGTTGACCTTCTGGTTGTTCTTGTCGGTAAATGTGATATCAAATGCCTTGGCAAAGCCATCGCCAAAATAGTGGGATGTACCTGCCTGCAGAGCCTTGCGGTCGTGCATCATACACTCGATGGTATAGGTAGCCTCAGCGCCGTTAAACTTTTCCTTATCGGTCTTTTGACCGCGGGTAACGGGCATAGCCAGCACATTTTCACAGAAATCGGCATAAACATTCAGCATACGCTCGGTTTCTTCCTTGGCCTCCTCGGCAGTGGCGTGCATAGTGTGACCTTCCTGCCACAGGAACTCACGGTGACGCAGGAAAGGACGGCTGGTCTTTTCCCAACGCAGAACACTGCACCACTGATTCAGCATCATAGGCAGGTCGCGGTGAGACTGGATCGCATTCTTGAAATACTCACAGAACAGCGTCTCAGAAGTGGGACGAATGCAATAACGCTCCTCCAGTTTTTCGCTGCCGCCATAAGTGACCCAGGCGCACTCGGGAGCAAAACCCTCAACGTGGTCCTTCTCCTTCTGCAGCAGACTTTCAGGAATCAGCATAGGCATATAGACATTTTCAGCGCCGGTCTTCTTAAACTCGGCATCCATCAGCCGCTGGATATTCTCCCAAATTGCATAGCCATAGGGGCGGTAAATAAAAATGCCCTTAATGGAGGAATAGTCGATCAGTTGCGCCTTCTTACACACATCGGTGAACCATTGGGCAAAGTCGACCTCCATATCTGTAATCTGTTCTACCTTTTTATCTTTTGCCATTTTTGTCATCCTCTCGATAACGATTTTTACTGTTTAATATTGTATCACGGCTGTCAAGTTTTTCATAGGATGATGTAAAGTTTTTCCTCAGGGAGGCTGTTATGACCGAAGTAACATTGCTATTAGAGCCCGCCGTGGCTCTTTTTTATACCCGGATCGCCGCATCCGCCGGCAAATCGCTGGAAACTGTACTTAGTGATGCGCTATTTAAATTGGCAGGCGAACTTTCTCTGGAGGCATTGCAACCGAAAGAATAATTTTATAAAATCGTTGTATTTCCCGTAAATATTTGATATACTGTCGGCATAGATACAAAAGAGAGGTGTTACCGTGAAATCTATCCGTGAAATATATAAGATCGGCAAAGGTCCCTCCTCCTCCCATACAATGGGACCGGAGCGGGCAAGCAAACTGTTTAAAGAACAATATCCCCAGGCAGACGCATTCCGTGTGATTTTGTACGGCTCTTTAAGTAAGACCGGTGTTGGCCACGGTACAGACCGGGTCATCCGGGAGGTCCTCTCCCCCATTTCCACAGAGATCGTTTTCTCCAAAGAGGAACTTACCGACAGCCATCCGAATACGATGGATCTGTTTGCGATGAAGGACGGTCAGCAGATCGGTACACTGCGGATTGAGTCTATCGGCGGCGGTGACATCCGCGTTCCGGGACAAAATCTGCTGGACACGCCGGAAGTGTATCCGGAAAACTCTTTTGCCGAGATCGCCGATTTCTGCAAATGGCGTTATATCGACAAACTCAGTGACTATGTAGAACTGAATGAGGGTGAAGAGATCTGGGATTTCCTGATGGAAGTCTGGCAGACTATGAAGCAATCCATTCAGGACGGTCTGCAGGCGGAGGGTATCCTGCCCGGCGGTTTAAAAGTTCAGCGCAAAGCCAAATCCCTGAACGAAGAACCCGACAGACCCCTTGCGCCCGGTATGCTGGAGTTTAAACATATCGCCGCCTACGCCTATGCCGTTGCCGAACAAAATGCAGACAACGGCACAATTGTTACCGCACCTACCTGCGGCGCTTGCGGCGTCGTACCTGCGGTGCTGAAATATGCCCAGGACACCCGCGGTTTTACCGATGAACAGATCCTGCGGGGGCTTGCTACCGCAGGTATCATCGGCAGTCTGACCAAACGGAATGCATCTATTTCCGGTGCGGAATGCGGCTGTCAGGCTGAAATCGGCACGGCTTGCGCAATGGCTGCTGCTGCGCTGGCAGAACTGTATATGCAGAACCTGGATCAGGTAGAATATGCTGCAGAGGCTGCAATGGAACATCACCTGGGTCTGACCTGCGATCCCATCTGCGGTCTGGTACAGATCCCCTGCATTGAGCGCAATGCTGTTGCGGCTATGCGTGCTATGAACGCCTGCAATTTAAGTTTCTTCCTCACCGGTTCCCGAAATATCAGTTACGATATGGTCTGCCGTGCTATGCACGAGACCGGTATTAACCTGAACCACCGTTTCCGCGAGACCAGTGAAGGCGGTCTCGCCAAGATCTACGCCAGGAGAAAATAATTTTATAAAATAATCACCCGACGATGCGACCGAAAGGTCTCACCGTCGGGTGATTTTTATAATTACATACTATCCAGCAATTCTCCGATAATTTTCTTCCAATCAGACCTGCTTCTTGCACCGATATAACGATCGCCGATCTGATTGCCATTTTCATCCACAAAAAGAGTCTCAGGTACCGATTGCACTGTGTTCAAGTATGCCTTGTTCAGAGATGCCGACGGCAGCAGATGTAGATAGTTAGCGCCGGTATCGGCAATTACAGACTCTGCTTTTTCTTTTTTATCAGGCAGAATATTTCCGTTTTTATCTGCGGCATCCACTACAACACCGATGATTTGGACAGCATCGCCAAAATCTGTCTGTAACTGCGCCAAATCCGGCATTTCTTGAATACAAGGGCTGCAGAAAGTTGCCCAGATATTGACCATTGTCAGTTTCTGACCGCCGAAAATCTCCTCATTCACCGGATTACCCGACATATCCGTGGTAGAAAACGAACCAAATACACGCGCCCCTTTCTCCACAGAAACTGCTTCCTGAGAGCAGCCTGAGAAAAACAGACAAAACACAATCACAAAAACCAATAACCGATATTTTTGCATAGGATCACCCCTGATACATAATCACTATGGTATCTGCGGTCTTCTTCGTAATGATCAGCGCCTTAGTACCATCGGACTGCTTGATGCCGATCTTGGCAATTGCGCCAACCGCCGCATCAGGAGAGATAGAAAGGCTTTTTCCATCCAGTTGTGCAAATCCTTCGGTGCTGTCCTTGCTGATCTGCGCTTGTCCGCCGAGATCAACAGCAAGTTGCGTGACCGTTGACGGTAGTGTCAGGCTGGTGCCGCCAGGTGTTACGCCACCGGCTTCCTTGCTCTGCTTTGTTGTAATACTGAAGGAGAGTTTTATGCCGTCTGATACCATTTCCCCCAGTGCAGACACATCGGTAGCCGGTCTCTTTTCCACAGTGGATAAACGCAGCGTAATTTCAGAAACTGCGCCGTTTTTTACAGTAAAACCGCAGTTATGACCCAGACAGGAAAGCAGTTTGCCAAAATCACCCTCCGGATGCGCTATGGTCGCTGCCGCGGTGGCATTTACTGCCCAATAAGAAACCCCGGAATCTGAACAAAGAAGTCTGCCTTCTTCCGTCAATTGCTTTTCAGAAGGAACGATACGATACGTACCATCGGTCAATTCCGAAGGAACTGTTACACCACCAGCATTTGGTTGCGGTGACGTTGGTGTTGGCTCTGGTTCATCTGTGTTAGTATTCCCAGGTTCGATATAATAATTACTTAAAGGCTCATAACCCAGGGGCGTGACCAGTTCATCCCAATTCTCAGGAAGTTCAATTGCGGTAGTGACATAACCGCCGCCGGGCATAACCTGGAATTTATTCCGGTCAGTATCTCCGGTGATCAACATCGGCGTCTGACCTTTGCGCATCGTAGCAATGGTTTCGATCTTTTCCTCCCCTACGATGCCCTGCAACCAATCCGGTGTCTCCGTCAGATCCGCCAATTCATCAGGGTCATTCAACAACTTATTGTAATACTGATCAAAAGTATATTTTCCGTATTGCTGGGATCCGGTGTTTGCCCAATAATTGGCATAGGCGCGCATATAGAGTGGTCTACGGGCAGTTTCGATCAGGGCATCCTCCAGGGCATCCTTGGACGCATATTTTACTGCCAGATCTCTTGCTACATACTCAGTAAGGAATACGGTACGGTACACTTGAGGATTGGTATTTCCCAGACCGTTCTGTTGTTTTTCCGTAATATCCCAAGCCAACAGAGTCATAATTTGTTCCGGATCATCCGTAGCCGGCGTTACATTGTTACCCCACTGCAATGCAGATGCAGCGGTAATGGTATTGTCGTTCCAGGCGTATCCCTGCGTGACGTGATAAGGATCCCAATTTACACGGGCGCAGGCTTCCTCGTCTTCCGAGAAAGTCCAGGCAGACAGATAACCGAATGTGCCCATACGGTTTTCCTTTACATAGTAACCGCCGATATTCAGCATTGCAAGATCAATAAAGCGTCCAAGCGCTTTGTTATTTTCTTCGCTGATCATTCCCTGACCGTGATCGATCCCCAACTGCCGTGCCAACGGTCCGTTCAGCCAGGCATAGGGCGACCATCCGTGGGTGCTTGCCAAGGGTCTGCGCCACTGACCGTCTGCCAGCGCCTTGACAAACGCAATGCAAACCGGCATATATTCCGCCGGCACACCTGCCATTACAGCATTGACCGCCACGGTGTAGGCTGTACATTCCCGATAAGCAAGGGCATATGTTCCCAAAATATCATCTGCATTATACGGTGTAAATTCTAAATAGTGCCGCACCTTTTCATCTGTAGGCGGCACAACGGGCAAGCCGTCCGTCCAGCCATTTACCTGACAGTACTCCTGAATTTCCTCGTAGTTGCCGTAATAGATGATCTCATCAAAAGGACGCTTGCCGTCATTTGCATAAAGATCGATCTCTGATTGTGTAATTTCCTTTGTAAGACCTTCCACAATTTGTGGGAAGACGATATCCTGTGTATTCTTCAAGAGTTCCTGCGTAGAATGCGATGCGAATGCGCCAGGATACTCTGCCGTGCGCAAAACCGGAACACCACGGTTAACACCGGTAGAGTGGATCTGCGCAATAAAGGTAGGCGCACCTACTGTAACAGCAGGAATACCGACATATTCCGCCGCAATGGCAGATCCGGATTCTTTTGTGGTACAAAGCCCGCATCCGCAATTGCCGGAAACAACCGCATCCACGCCAAGTGCCTTTAGTTTATCTTGAAACGCTTTTGTCTGTGCGCTTTGTCCGAACACGGAATAAGGTCCACCGGAGCCAACCTCCTGCAGCATATACACCGTAGCAGTGGGATAGGCGTCCAAAATACATTTTTTCAGTTCCGGATGGGTGGTGGAAGCCATAAAACTACCGCCAACCAATGCAATCGTCTTCCCCTCCAATGTGTCCAGCCGGGGCGCTTGCTCCAGCATTTCCATATTGTGATAACCGACGGGTGATACCATCGCATAGACTTGATTGCCGCCTTCGTCTGCCTCCGGAATTTCGCACTGTCCGTCAACACATGTATCATCGGCATTACCGGATACATTTTGCCCGCAGGCTGCCAGCGGCAACAGCATAGCAAAACACAAAATCAAACAAATTATGTTATGCAAGGGTCTTTTCATATATTTCTCCTTTCAATGTCAGCGCAGCACCACCTCCACGCAGAATTCGCCCTCTGTGGCGGTAGATACCGTTAGGCGACCGTTGTGTCGGTTGGCAATCGCTTCTGCAATAGACAAGCCTAAACCGAAACCGTCCTTCCCCGCCGCATTCTCACCACGGCAAAACCGCCCGAGCAATGCATTTGCGTCCTTCTCACGCAGTTGCTCGGCAGTATTGGTTATAACAAACTGTACTCCAAGCAAAGTTTTTCTTGCATTTATTTGAATGCGACCATCTTCAACACAGTATTTGCACGCATTGTCCAGCAAGATCCGCACCAACTGCTGTACCTCGGCTTTACTTCCGGAATATGTAATATTCTCCCCGGCTATAAAGTCGAATTGAATCCTTTTCTGTTTTGCGATCACTTCATAGGTTTCTGTTACATCCGCAAGCGCATCCGTAAAGGAAAAGTTTTCTTTCACCAGAGGATTATCATACTCCTCTGCTTTGCTCAGTGCCACCAAATCGTGAGTCATCTGTGTTAAGTGGGATACTTGTTTTTGAATGCTGTCCAACCAATCGTTACTGCCGATTTCCAATGCAAGCAGTTGCGTATTGGTACTGATTACCGTCAGAGGTGTTTTCAGTTCATGGCCTGCTGCAGTAATAAACCGCTTTTGCTTGCGATGATTCTCCAGTAGCGGCGCCACTATCCAGCCCGACAGCGGAATCAAAATTAATGCGACACCCAAAAGGCCCAAAACACTGACTAAAATCAAATTTTCTGCAGCCGTCTTGCACATTTCAATGCTGGAGGTTCGGGAAAGAAAATAAATTCGTATGCCACTTTCATTGCGGTATATGCAATAACGGTAACCTTCCACAAACCCCTTTTCCTTGCCGCTGTTTAGCGCTCTGTGTGCAAATTGCCCTGCTTCTTCTGCAGACACAGACACGTGCTGCACAGTATCGGGGTATACTTCATCTCTTCCTGACGGAATTTTTACAGAAAAGTAGCGGATATTATCAGACGGGTTGTGGTGCAATCCGGAAATGATCATATCTGATTTCTCGACCATCTCACTGTAATTGTTATATATGCTTATGGATACGATAGCACTTAGCAGCACAAAAATACCCAGCACTGCCAAAAGGACAAACCGGATACGGAGTTTTGTTTTCAAAGAGCATTTCATAACTGCACCTCCAAAACATATCCCTGATTGCGCTTATTATGGACAGTAACATCAGCACCTACTGCCGTCAATTTTTTTCGAAGATTGTAGATAATCGTCCAAAGTGCGTTTTCCTGACCAATGCTATCAGGTTCCCATACCCGATCCAGTATTTTCTCCACGGATACCGGAGTGCCGGGATTCTGTATCAACATAAGGAATGTTTGGTATTCCTTATTAGGGAGCAGTTGTTCTCCATTGGGACCGATCAACAAAAAACAGGTTGTATCCAGAGAAATATTGCCCAGTTGCATTTTTGCAGACTGCTGCGTCTGTGGACGAACCAGAACGCGTACCCGTGCCAGCAGTTCGCGGACATCAAAAGGCTTCGGCAAATAGTCATTTGCTCCCGCGTCCAGACCCGCCACCCGGTCCTCGATCTCAGATTTTGCCGTTAACAGCAAGACAGGTGTCACATTCTTTTCCGCCCGGAGACTGCGTACAACGGATACGCCGTCCATTTTGGGCATCATAACATCCAAAACAGCAACATCATAGTTGCCCAATTGCAAATACGCCAATGCATCTGCACCGTTATCAACAGCATCTACAGTAAAATTGCTGCGCTGGAAAAACACCTGCAAAGCGTAACGCAGGTCCTTGTCATCTTCAGCGATCAGTATTTTCATAGTCAAGCATCCTTTTCGTTCTACAGAATATCCTTTTCCATTATATATGAATAGCGCATCTATGCCAAGGCGTTCTTTCATTTTCAAATTCAGTATACAGAACGAACCTCATTTAAACCTCATTTTTTAAGTTCGATTACGGATCAAGTTTTTTTAATAACATCTTGTGAAAGCAAAATGGATGTGCTATAATACAGAAAATTTCAGAGCAAGTATCAAAGGAGAAAGAACATATATGAAACTAGGTATCGTGGGACTTCCCAATGTGGGTAAATCTACCCTATTTAATGCCATCACCAACGCCGGTGTGCCGGCAGACAACTATGCTTTCTGCACCATCGACCCCAATGTGGGTGTGGTTTCTGTTCCCGACGAGCGGCTGGATTGGCTGGCTGAACTGCACAACCCCAAGAAATTCACGCCCGCAGTTATCGAGTTTGTCGACATTGCCGGTCTGGTCAAGGGCGCATCTCAGGGTGAAGGTCTGGGCAACAAGTTCCTGAGCAACATTCGTACCACCGATGCCATTGTCCACGTGGTTCGTTGTTTTGAAGATTCCAACGTCACCCACGTAGAAGGCAGCACCGATCCCCTGCGTGATATTGACATCATCAATATGGAATTGGTAATGGCCGACATTGAAATGGTGGAACGCCGTATTGATAAGGCTCAGAAAGCGATGAAGGGCGGCGACAAGCGGTTTGCCCGGGAGGCTGAACTGTTTACTGAACTGCTGGCACACCTGAACGAAGGCAAACTTGCCCGAACCTTTGACGGCACAGAAGACGATATGGCGCTGATCGGCACGTCTGATCTGCTGACTCTGAAAAAGACGATCTATGTTGGCAATCTGGCAGAAAGCGAGATCAACGAGCCGGAGAGCAACCGTCACTTTATGGCAGTAAAAGCATTGGCAGCCGAGGAAGGCAGTCAGCTGATCCCCATCTGTGCCAAACTGGAAGCAGATATTGCTGAGCTGGACGATCCCGACGAAAAGGCAATGTTTATGGAAGAACTGGGCGTCAACGAATCCGGTCTGGACAAATTGATCCGCAGTTCCTATGCCCTGCTGGGCTTGATCTCCTTCCTCACCGCCGGCAGCGACGAATGCCGTGCCTGGACCATTAAAAACGGCACAAAAGCCCCGCAGGCCGCCGGTAAGATCCACACAGACTTTGAGCGCGGATTTATCCGTGCAGAAGTCATTGCCTTTGAGGATATGAAGGCCTGCGGCACTATGGCAAACGCCAAGACGAAGGGTCTGGTTCGCAGCGAAGGCAAAGAATATGTGATGAAAGACGGCGACATCGTCAATTTCTTGTTCAATGTATAAAAAAATCTCCCACATCCCGGTTGGATGTGGGAGATTTCTTTTTAACCTAACTGGGGCAAACTTGCTGCTGCCACAGATTGACCGACACGGCGGGACTTTTCATCGGGAATGTGTAACTGGATCTTTTGGGCCAGTTCCGGGAACTCCTTGTCCAGAACTTCCTGGGCGCGCTCCAGCAGAATAACGCCGCCTTCTCCGGATGTAACTCTGCCCATAATCAGCACGTGCTTAATGTCGTAGAACTCTGCGTAATATGCAATGGCATAGCCAAAGTACGCGCCAATGGTGTCGTAGATATCGGCTGCACCCTGGTGACCTTCCTTCATCAGTCCTTGCACAACTTTCAGTTTTTCTGCAGGAGAAAGGTTTTCGTCCAGTTCAATGCCGGCAGCCGGTGCCAGTTTGATCACGCCGTCCTGAGAGAAATACTTAACGCCGCAGCCGTAGTCGCCGGACCATTCATCCACCATCGCATCGGTGCAGAAATCCACGGGAACAAATGCCAATTCGTTGAGCCAACCGGTAATGTTACCCTGGTTGTCCACATAGCCGCCGGCTTCGCTGGTACCCATTGCAATGCCCAAAACGGAATCGTCGTTTAAGTCCATTGCGCCTGCCAGCGCCGTCACATCGCCATCGTTAGCAACCTCTACGGGAATGTTCTCCCCGATCTCCTTTGCCACATCGATGTACATATTCTTGACTTTCTTCTCAAAGTCCTCTTCCCCTACTTTCAGGAAAAGGGAAGCCATCATAATGCGGTTATCCACATAGATACCGGCGCTGGATACGCCAATGGCATCCACCCGGGGCATATGGGAAGCAGCAGTCTTCATTGCGTCCAAAATGCCCTGATAGTGATAATCCGGGTCAGAATTGGTCTTGGGGAACCAAACCACTTCTTCAGAATATACACTTTCACCGTTGATCACAGCGCTTACTTTCCGGTCGCTTCCGCCGGCATCGAAACCGATGCGGCAGCCGTCCAAATGACGACCGATCGGTGCTGCAGAGGACTTATCCTGAGGTGCATCTTCCAGCGCGCAAACCACAACCTCCACGGGATTCTCGTATACCCGCTTCATCGTAACTACATCAAACTCCCGAAGGCCGCCCATAGTATAGGCCTGCTTGATCTTGTTGCCAACTGTTTCACTGCCGGCAATGATAATCTTGTAACCACCGGCGATCCACAGCAAAGACTTTACAATTCGCTCGACAAAACGGAAATTCTCTTCATCGTGACCGGTGCCGTCCTTATAAATGCGAGTCTTATAAGTGGTGGTATAGCCCTTATTTCGTTCCACTGCAATGACAATATCCTGACCTGCTTCCTTTGTGGCTTCCCGCATTTCACGGCAAACAACGGAAAGGGGCTGAAACTGAGGATCCAGTTTTGCCTTTACTTTAAGATTCATACTTAATCGCACCTCCGATGATAGTTTTACTTACATTGAATTCTTCATCCGTAATAATGATATCCGCATCTTTGCCGACTTCCAGAGAACCCTTGGTCTTCTCCAGACCCAGTACTGTTGCCGGATTCAGGGACGCGCCGTTGACGCACTCCCAAAGCGGAATAGTGGAGTTGGTATATACATTCCAAACACCCTTGTTCAGTTGCAGTACGCTGCCTGCAACCGTACCGTCTTCCAAACGGCACACCACATCCCGATAGACGATCTTGGTTCCGCCCAGGGTATATTCGCCGTAAGGCAAACCACCGGCAGGCAGACAATCGGTGATGAAGCAGAGTTTGCGTCCCTTCAGTTTCCACAGCATATCATAGAAACAAGGCAACACGTGGAAAGTATCTACGATCAGTTCGCAACTCACATCCGTATTCAGCGCTGCTGTCACCACGCCGGGCGCCCGGTGCGCCAAAGGTGTCATACCGTTAAACAGATGGGTCACGTGTTTCACGCCTGCGGCAACACCTGCCATTGCAGTATCATAATCTGCGCTGGTATGTCCCATAGACACCACAACATCGGTGTCCCGGCAGATCTTGCGGATCTGTGCCTGATCGTCAGTATCCGTCTCAGGTGCCAGCGTAATAATGCGGATAATGTCTGCATATTCCTTGACGAATTCAGCATCCGGCTTGAGGATGTACGCCGGGTCCTGCGCACCCTTTTTCGCCTCGCTGATAAAAGGACCTTCTGCGTGGCAACCCAGAATTGCGCTGCCTTCCCAGGTCTTACTCTCCTCTTTCAGACTGCGGCAGACCTCTAAAGATGCACGGATCACTTTCATATCCACGGTCATCGTGGTGGGCAGATATCCGGTAACACCGTTGGCAAGCAGGCCCTTGGATATCGTACGGATACTCTGCTCTTCGGCATCACAGACATCCTTGCCCAGATAGCCGTGAATGTGCAGATCAATCAGACCCGGTGCGACATAGCCGCCTTTTGCATCGACGATCTGGGCATCTGCCGGAATATGGTCTGCAGATACGATACCTTGAATCACATCTGTGTATAAAAGAGCGCAATCCGAAAGAATACGGTCTTTTAAAATGATTTTTCCGTTAACGATTGCTTTCATATTGCCACCTCCAAAAAGGTATTCTCCCCTTTTACCCAATTGTACCAAATGCTGACAAAAAGTGCAATAGGAGAAAACATAAGAAACTGTGGATTTTTCAGCACAAAAAAAGGACATCCGATTGGATGTCCTTTTTTTTGATAGGCAATATCTCCTCTCAACGGGCTATTATCGTTCCAGGTAAGGTGTTGCCAACAAGCCGGAACGTTGGCAGAAGCCGCTAAACATATTGGCAAAGGTGTTACAAACTTCCAGTTTCAGCCGGTGCTTGCCTGGTGTGGTGTGCAGCGGGAAACGATAGGGGGCAAAAATGCCGGTACCTAACAGTTCCCCATCCAGATACACCTTCACGCCATCGCCGACGCCGGGCAGTACCAGATCTGCATTGACAAAGTTTTCCGGGATGTCCAGTTCAAAATCATAGCAGACAGAACCGGAGTAGAAGGGATATCCCTGCTCCGTCCAGGAGCAGTCTGTCCGTAACTGTTCAGGCTGCTGTGTCAAGGTCAGTTCCGTTTTTTCCGACAGGCGGGGATTGAAATACCGCAGCCGGTCGGGATCAACGGTTATACTTGCGCCAAAGTTACCCCGCAAGTACAGCCGTTCCTGGGACGTTACCTCTGCAATCAGCTTCAGTTCCACCGTATGCTTGCCTTCTAATACATCAAAGGGATAGACCAAATAGGGATCGTCGAAAATCTCCGTTGTGCCGGTAGGCTGCAATTCCTTTCCGTCCAGATACACGCCGCCAATAAAGGTATCGATAAACTCCGGTGGAATCAGCAGTTCCAGTCCTGCAAGGGCCTGGCTGGCGGTAAAAGGAAATAGCGGATTCAATTCCGAGGAAGACTCACGCTTTGCCGCCTGAGGCAAGCCAAACACCGCCCCGCCTTGATCCTCCCAACGGAGCAACGGAATGATATTTGGTTTTTCCAGTGTAATCGTTGTTTGTTCCGCCAGCGACAGCCGATCCCCTGCCGGACAAGGTTCGCGATAGGTATCAAATCCACCGCCGAAGAATGCCATTTCACCGGAAGCCAGTTCGATTGTGTAACTATCCTGACCAATATGCAATGTGCCGGTCAGCGTATCTCCGCTCTCAATATTGGCGACAATCACCAAAGTATTTCCGTCATCCAGTTTGCGGCGCATAAACATCAGATCGCCCGTTCCTTCCCATCGGATGCCGGTGGGGAAACGCTGCTCCAGAACAGACAGATCTTCCAATTCCTCTGCCTCGATCAGTTCAAGTCCCAGGCTGGCAATTTCCTCCCGCTCCTGCTGCGTCAGGGGAAGACCCGGATTGATCACTGCCTTCAACCGATCAGCCTTCTGGTGCAGGCCTTTCATATCCGAGATAATATATCCCTGGGGCGCGTGATTCAGGCGCTTTGCCAGATCCAATTCCACCCAACTGTCGCCGGTACCGGCCCAGATGCTGTCCGTAGGATCCAGCAATGCCAGATCTACCGCCAGTTCTCCACGGGAACACAGATATGTACCCCGGGCAAAGAAATCATTTAACTGACGCATGCCGAAGTTAAAATAACTGTGCTTACCGAAGGAAGGAGGCGCGAAGAACTTACTGCCTTTGTGCAGTTTGATGTGATAAGCGTGGGGTACAATAAATGTGACACCCTGCATCATCTGCCATGCGGAAATGTTGCGCAAGTCCTGATAATTTGCGTGCCAGTGGCTGGCAGCGAACATTTCACACATAACACCCTTTTTATCATTGAGAAACGCGCAGGACTGGGCTTGCTTGGCACGCAGATCCGCATATACATCAAAGAAGTTACCGGGTCTGCGGTGACTATCGTCACCGCCGTAGATCAGCAGAGGGTTCTGCCGACGCTCACGCAAACACAGACGCCCACCGTTTAAGTCCAAACACTCATGGTCAACACCGGGATAATCACAGTTGCGACCCGCATCAATAGCCTTACCCTCAGCAAAGGCAGAATTGAAATAGGTAGTCTGGATGCGGAAGGGTGCAAAATCAGTGGTATGAAAGGTATATTCCAAGCCGTTCTTGCGGCACCACTGATAATTGGAAGCAAACCAACTGAAATACAGCCGACCACAATGTTCCCAATAATCCCGGCCTTGCGCAGAGGGTTCTCTGCGAATGATTGAAGGCAGATAGGGTTCAATATCATACCCGTATTGTTCTTTAAAAGACTCCGAAAACCCAGTTGACCACGGGAAATAATCTCTCATAGGACTGTCCGGGGAAAGCACTTCGTAATTAACCCGCCGGGAGTCTGCGTCAGAAAAGATTCCGACGATGGTATTGCCAAAATATTCACCGAAACGGCGTTTGTATTCTTCATAGTTATGTTTTTGGAACAACTCAGCGCTTTCCGGCTCTTCGAAGGCAGGAAAACCCCAGGTTACATCCCGGACCACAACTTGTCCGTCTTCTAAAAACAGCCGCTTTTGGGTCAAGTGCGGGGTGATTTTGGTCATACGACGGCCAATACTTCCGGTAGGTGCGCGCCAGTCATCGTTAAGCCATACGCGCAGGCCCAAATCCCGGCAGGCCCGGAGAATATTTCCAATGGTCTCAAACCACAGTTCGGTAAAATACAACTCCTTATTAAAACCGGTTCTTGCCTGGTTAAAAGGGACTATACCACCGTAACCCTGTTCCTTGATTTTCGAAAGGTCTTCGTAAAACCGCTCATAGGTCAGTTCTTCAGGATCGTGTGTTGTAATGAAATAAAAGGGTTTCGACCGATATGGAAACAGTTCCTGCTCCGGAATATGTGCTTGCATAGTTCATACCTCCTAAGAAAGGAAAACAATGTCATTTTTTGATCACACGCAGTAATTGTAGCATAGTGTCATTGTTAAACGCAAGTATTTGGAACAATTTTCTGTACCATAAACGCATAAGGGAAAACTTAAGGGAAAAATTCTCCTTTTGAGGATGGGCAAATGCCTTGTGTGGTAACAAAAAATATCCCGCTCTGAAATAAAAGGACTTTCCCACGGGCTAAAAATTGCTCGCCAACTCTCAATTTTTGCACCAGTGTGCGCACTGGTGCCGCCCTTTCAAGTCCCGCTACCAAAAGAAAAAGGACATCCTTTCGGATGTCCTTTTCTTTTGGTGGGCGAGGCGGGACTTGAACCCGCACGTCCGCAGTGAACACTAGAACCTGAATCTAGCGAGTCTACCAATTCCACCACTCGCCCATATAATCGTGAACTTTCGTTCAGCGCTTGAGTATATTACCACGCATTGATGTATTTGTCAACCACTTTTTTCGCCTTTTTCGAAAAAAGTTACCCTGTGTCAATCCTTGTAATAAAGCATACAATGGCAGTAGCCTTTGTAGTCAGGATCTGCGATCTGCTGGCGGAATTCCTGACAGATACACTTATTCTCCTCGGTGCGTTCCAACCGGCAGGGACAGTATCCACCCGTGCGAGCCAGACCTTCCTTCACGGTTTTGACCATTTCCTTATCCTCATTCAAGCGAACTGCCATTATGCCACTTCCTTTCTCTTATATTATATGGCAACAGAACTTTCTGTCAATTATTTTTCCTGTTCCCTTTTTTATAAAAAGATGCTATAATATAAAAAACGATTTTGGAGGTCCTATATGGAGTTTTTGCCCATCTCAAAACAAGATATGGTGAACCGCGGATGGACGCAGTGCGACTTCGTGTATGTGATCGGCGATGCCTATGTGGATCATCCTTCCTTTGGCCACGCAATTATCAGCCGTGTTTTGGAAAGCGCCGGCTATACTGTGGGCATCATTTCCCAACCGGATTGGAAAAATCCCAAGTCCGTCGATATTTTTGGCAGACCCCGTCTGGGTTTCCTTGTGTCCGGCGGCAATATGGACTCTATGGTCAATCACTATTCTGTCACCAAACATCGCCGCAAAACGGATGCCTTTACCCCCGGCGGTGTGATGGGTAAGCGCCCGGATTACGCGACGGTAGTCTACTGCAACCTTATTCGGCAAACTTACAAGGATGTCCCTATTCTTATTGGTGGTATTGAGGCCAGTTTGCGGCGTCTTGCTCACTATGATTACTGGTCTGAAAGTATGAAACGCTCGATCCTATTGGATAGTCAGGCTGATCTGCTGATGTACGGTATGGGCGAAAAGAGCATTGTGGAGATCGCAGATGCCTTAAATTCCGGTATGGATGTAAAAGACATCACTTACATTGATGGCACTGTATATCGCACAAACACATTAGACGAAAGCCTGCCCACCGTTGTGCTGCCGGATTTTGAATCGTTAAAAGCCAACAAACGCACCTATGCCGAAAGTTTTAAGATACAATACGGCAACTGCGACCCTTTCACCGCCAAGCGTTTGGCAGAACCCTACGGCAAGGAATTTGTTGTGCAGAATCCGCCCCAAAAGCCCCTGACTACGGAAGAAATGGATGCAGTCTATGCCCTGCCCTACTGCCGTACCTATCATCCCAGTTATGAAAAAGCCGGCGGCGTACCCGCCATTGAAGAAGTGAAATTCAGCCTGGTCAGCAACCGTGGCTGCTTTGGTGCCTGCTCTTTCTGCGCGCTGACATTCCATCAGGGACGCATCATTCAGGTGCGCAGCCACGAATCCATTCTGGAAGAAGCCCAGGTAATGGTCAAAGACAAAGATTTCAAGGGCTACATTCACGATGTCGGCGGGCCTACTGCCAATTTCCGCCATCCCGCCTGCGACAAGCAACTGACCAAGGGCGCTTGTCCTCATCGGCAGTGTCTGTATCCCACACCTTGTAAAAACATACGGGCGGATCACTCTGACTATATCAGCCTTCTTCGCAAATTGCGGAAGATCCCCGGTGTTAAAAAGGTATTTGTCCGCAGCGGCATCCGTTTCGATTATCTGCTGGCAGACAAGAAGGATACATTCTTCAAAGAACTTGTGCAGTATCATATTTCCGGTCAGTTAAAGGTCGCCCCGGAACACGTGGCAGACCCGGTGCTGGATCGAATGGGTAAGCCCAGAAATGCGGTATACAACCGCTTTGTGGATAAGTATCTCGCACTAAACAAGCAATACGGCATGAACCAATTCCTTGTCCCCTATCTGATGTCCAGTCACCCGGGCTCTACTTTGAAAGAAGCCATTGCGCTGGCAGAGTATATCCGGGAGATGGGCTACAACCCCGAACAGGTTCAGGACTTTTACCCCACCCCCTCTACTCTGTCTACAGTTATGTACTACACCGGTCTTGACCCCCGGACCATGGACAAGGTCTATGTGCCTACCGATCCTCACGAAAAAGCAATGCAGCGGGCATTGATCCAGTATCGCAATCCCAAAAATTATTATTTGGTAAAAGAGGCTTTGGTCAAAGCCCATCGGGAAGATCTGATCGGTTCCGGTCCCAAATGTCTCATCCGGGCAGTACCGCCCCGGCAGGGTAAATCTGCTCCGCCACCGAGAGTCCCCCCGAAAAAGCTATCTGCAAAACCGGCAACAAGAAAAGCACCGCCCAAGGCAGCAACCGCCAAAAGATCCCCTGCAAAAAAGAAGCGCAAATAATCTTTCCCGGGACTTCCAACGAAGTCCCGGGTTCTGTTTGTAATGATTTTGCATAGAATGTTTCATACATCGAATTGAGGTGGTACTATGGAACATATTACAAACAGCATTACCGTCCGGGGCAGTCTGCAATCACTCCCCCAATTTTCCCACGAAAACCACGGGCGGCAATTTTACCGATTTATTCTGGAAGTTCCCCGACTGTCCGGCGCCGTGGATCTGCTGCCGGTGATTGCCGAATACTCTCTGCTGTCGGAGTTAGACCCTACTGCCGGTGATATGCTGACGGTAACCGGGCAGATCCGCTCCCACAACCTAAGGACAGAACACAACAGACGTTTGCTGATCTTCATTTTCGCATCTTGTGTGACAGCCGAATGCGGGGAACCGATCAACGAGGTAGTTGTTGAAGGTCCGCTTTGCAGGGAACCCACTTATCGGCGGACACCTTTAGGCAGAGAGATCTGCGATGTTATGCTGGCTGTTCCCAGAGCCTTTCATCGGGCAGATTACCTGCCCTGTATTTTGTGGGGACGAACCGCATTGGAGATATCCCAATGTCACACCCGGGATCAGATCCGCATTTGTGGCAGATTGCAAAGCCGGGTCTATACGAAACTGACTGAGGAAGGTCCGGAAGAACGGACTGCCTATGAAATATCCGCGTTGCAAGCCGAGATCCTACTGGAGGATCAGCCGTAACATTATACAAAGTATACATCCCACAGCGGTTGGCAGCAAAAATGCCACCGCTGTCTTTTTTACGGACTTTGTCTCCCGATAAATTGTCATCAGTGTGGTGGCACAGGGCCAGTGAAACAGTGTAAAAACCATTGTGCAGATCCCCATCTGCCACGTCATAGTCGACAGAAGCAGCGTATCACCCAAACCCGCCGCGTATTGCAGGCTTCCCGATTGTGTGAGGATCATCAAAGTCACCGGAATCAGAAGTTCATTGGCAGGCAGCGACAAAATAAACGCCAACACAAGCGCACCGTTCATTCCCAAAAGCAGTCCGATCGGCGATAAAAAATCTGCAATGGATGTCAAAAGTGATGTGCTGGACAGTACCCATAACAGCGCACCGGCAGGTGCTGCCACCGTCAGGGCTCTGCCCGCCACAAAAAGCGTTCTATCCAACAAAGAGCGCACCAATATCTGTCCAAGCCGGGGGCGGCGGAAGGGCGGCATTTCCATCACAAATGCGCTGGGCTTTGACCGAAGAACAGTCTTATTCAGCACGCCGGATGCTGCCATCGCTCCCACTACCCCCAAAGCCACGCAAGCCGCCACCACAAATGCCGCGCCAAAGTCAGGAAAAAACAAACTTCCCAACACTATGAGCGTTGGAAACCGCCCATTGCAAGGCACCATAGCATTGGTCAGGATGGCGCTTAAGCGTTCCCGCGGGGAGTCAATGATGCGGCACCCCATAACCCCTACCGCATTGCAGCCAAGACCCATACACAGCGTCAACGCCTGCTTGCCGCAGCCACCGCAGCGCGCCATACAAGGATCCAGCAGAAATGCCATTCGGGGCAGGTATCCCACATCCTCCAAAATCGTAAACAAAGGAAAGAAGATAGCCATCGGCGGAAGCATTACTGAGATCACCCGTGCCGATGTAGCATACACACCGTCCACCAGCAGCCCTGAAAGCCAAGTTGGCAAAAACGAAAGCCACAAGGATAAGTAGCCATATATCCAATCAAACAAACGCTCCAACATTTGAGATGGGTAGTTGGCGCCCCAAACCGTCAGCCATACAATGCCAAGCAAAAGCAGAAACATAAGAGGGACTCCAAACCGGCGGCTGACAAGCAAACGGTCAACCCGTCGTGAGAACGCCTCGTTATGACCCCCGCAGACACGGGTACAATCCCGGGCGATCCGGGCTGCAGCGTCCACCGGATCATTCCACGCCGGCAATTGCAATCCGGGAGGTTGCAGTGCTGTTTCCCGGACTTTTGCAACAAGGGCATTCAAGCCGATCCCCTTTCCTGCCGCAGTAAGCACCACGGGCGCATCCAGATGACGGGAGAGTTTTTCTCCGTCGATATCCACCCCGTGCCGATTGGCTTCATCCATCAGGTTAATGCAGACCACAGTTTTTTGGCACTGCTGCAGAACCTGAAGCGCCAAAATCAAACTGCGCTCCAGACAACTTCCGTCGCATACCACCACCGTACAATCTGCCGCATTGGAACGCACATATTCCCCGGCAATCTGCTCATCTTCTGAGTTTCCCTCCAGAGAATATGTACCGGGCAAATCTACAAATTTGTATTCCACATTCCCTTTCCGAAGTTTTCCCTCAGCAATTCCCACGGTTTTTCCCGGCCAGTTACCGGTATGCTGACGCAAACCGGTAAGCAGGTTAAACAGCGTAGACTTTCCCACATTCGGATTGCCAACCAAGGCAACCGTCAAAGTATGCAGCACTTCATCCATTCAGCCGCACCCCCAAATTCTTTCCATATCCCGTGTCCGCAGGGCGATCACACTACCCCTGCATTCCAGGGCAGTAACCGATCCGCCAGGCGTGCGGTATCGGCAGCAGACCCGTGTTCCGGGGATCATCCCGAAACAACGCAGCCGATTTCTGAGGGAGTCATCTGTATCGAGCCGGGTAATCACCGCACTGCAGCCAACGCCCAGGCGATCCAAAGTCATTTCCATTTTCATCCCTCCAGCAAACACTATCCCATCATATTAACTGAGCCGTCTTTCTGTGCAGAAATATCTTTTCATTTTGTCGAAAGTATGGTAGAATGCAAACAAAGGGAGGGCAACATATGAAAGAAAAAGCCTTGGCTGTGATTGAAATTTTGAAGCAGCGGTATCCCGATGCTCTGTGTGCATTACAATATGAAAAAGACTATGAACTGATGATCGCTGTGCGGCTGTCTGCACAATGTACAGATGCCCGGGTAAACCTGGTAACACCGGCGCTGTTTGCGGCCTATCCCACTTTGGAAGCGATGGCTGCGGCAGATATTGCAGATGTGGAAAAGTATATTCACTCCTGCGGATTTTACCGGCAGAAAGCAAAGGACATCGTACTGGCCTGCCAGATGCTGCTGCAGGATTTCGGCGGCAAAGTACCGTCAACAATGGAAGATCTCCTGCGGCTGCCCGGTGTGGGCAGAAAAACTGCCAATTTGCTTTTGGGCGATATTTATGCTGTCCCCGGCAGTGTGGTCTGTGATACCCATTGCATCCGCATTTGCGGCAAGTTAGGGCTTTCTCAGGGAAAAGAACCGGAGAAAGTGGAAAAACAATTGCGAAAAATCCTGCCACCGGAGGAAAGTTCTGACTTCTGTCATCGGATCGTGCTGTTCGGCAGAGATATCTGCACCGCCCGTAACCCCAAGTGCGGTCAATGTCCCCTGGCAATGCTGTGCAAATCCTTCAACGGTCAATAATAATCGCCCCCTTGTCCGCATACCTTGTAGACAAGGGGGGATTTTTTTGCCCAAAAAACTGCCTATTTTTTACAGTGCATTGCTGTTGACCGGTGTTAACTTATTGTTGCGACTGGTATCCACCTCTTTTCAAGTGTATCTGTCCGGACGGATCGGCGCAGCGGGCATTGGTCTTTTGCAACTGGTGATGTCTGTGGGCACTTTGGCTATGACCGCAGGAATGGCCGGCATCCGTACCGCCACTATGTATCTGACCGCTGAAGAACTTGGGAAAAAACGCCCCGGAAATGTGACCTGGGTTCTGTCTGCCTGCTTTGCCTACAGCATTGTATGCAGCGGCACAGTCTCCTTGCTTCTATACGGTTTTGCCCCCTTTCTCGCTGAAAACTGGATCGGCGATATGCGTACCGTCGAGGCGATCCGACTTTATAGCGGCTTTGTACCGGTGTGCTGCCTTTGCGGCGTAATGACCGGGTATTTTACGGCCGCGAACAGAATTGGCACACTGGCGGCTGTAGAGGTCGCAGAGCAGTTATTATCTATGTTGATCACACTCACCGTCTTAGCCTTTTGGGCCGGCACAGACCCGGCAAAGGCTTGTCGTTGCGTCATTCTTGGCAGCGGGGCAGGTGCGTGTCTGACACTTATTTGCCTTGTATGTCTGCGGCTCAGGGAACATCCAAAAATCGCCTCCCGGATCTCTGTAAAAAACCGGCTTTTCCATACCGCTGTTCCTCTTGCTCTTGCGGATGACCTAAAGACCGGCATTTCCACCACAGAAAATTTAATGGTGCCCAAGCGCCTTGCGCTTTTTGCAGGCGTTGACGATCCCCTGGCAGCCTTTGGTACTGTATGTGGAATGGTGTTTCCGGTGCTGATGTTTCCTGCGGCAATTCTTTTCGGGCTGGCAGAATTATTGATTCCCGAACTTGCCCGCTGCGCCGCAGCCGGCAGCCGGCAACGGATCCGGTACCTGGTCAAGCGGGGACTTCGGGTCGCACTAATATATGGCTGCTGTTTCTGTGGATTGGAATACCTGCTGGCAGACTACTTATGCAACGCACTTTACAGCAGTATAGAAGCCGGTTATTATCTGCGGCTTTATGCGTTGCTGATCCCTATGCTTTACTGTGATGCCCTGACCGATGCCATGACCAAGGGGTTGGGACAGCAAAAAGCCTGCGTCCGCTATAATATCGTCACATCATCCATGGATGTTGCTTTCTTATATTTACTGCTGCCAAAGTACGGAATGATGGGTTATTTTTTCAGTTTTCTGGTAACGCATTTGCTCAATTTCTTTCTGAGTCTGCGCAGGCTTATAAAAATCGTTGGAAATGTACTCTCCCCTTCCTGCGTGATTTGGACATTATGTGGGACTTTGGTTGCAATCTGGGGCGCATCCTTTGTAAATATACCCTTTTTGCAAAGCGTTTGTTTTCTTATTATCTTTGTATGCCTTCTATTTTTGCTAAAGGTAGTCAGCAAAGAAGATATTGCCTGGATCAAAGGGCTTATTGCAAAAAAATGACCTGCTTGAAAAGCAGGTCATTTTCTTAAAGTTCTTTCAGCACTTCCAGCAGGAATTCCCAGGTGCGTTCCACCGACGCGATGCCCAGTCTTTCCCGGCTTGTGTGGATATCGTGCATTTCCGGTCCGATGGAAACACAATCCAGACCCGGCAGTTTCTCGCTGAGCAGACCGCACTCCAGGCCTGCGTGGATCGCAACTACCTCCGGCTCTTTGGCAAACATCTGACGGTAAACACGGACCATCGTATCCCGCAAACGGGAATCAGCCTTATACTCCCAGGCGGGATACTCGCCTACCTGAGAATATTCTGCACCGTGGAACTTTGCCAACTCACGGAGTTTATCCAGCAATTCCTGCTTTTCGGCATTAACGCTGCTGCGAACCGCAAATGTCAAACGCAGATCATCGTCCAATTGGGCAATGCCCAGGTTCAGACTAGTCTGCACCAAGCCCTCAATGTCCCGGCTCCAGGCCTGGACACCGTTGGGTGCGCTGTTCAGCAGCGCAATCACCTTGGAAGAGCATTCCGTCGTCAGCGCATTGCCGCCCAGTGCATCCACATCGTCACCACGGACAATGGCATTGGGTTCATCGTACTGCTCCCGGATCTCCTGCTGCAACTGGGCAGCCACATCATTGATCCGCTCAATATACATACCCAGCGCAACCAGGGTCACCTGGCAGGTATGGGGAATAACATTGTCCTTTGCGCCACCGGAAAGGCCGGTGATACAGACAGGCATCAATTTCTGGATACGGCTTAAAAACTCGCCCATTACTTTGTTGGCATTGGCACGGTTTTTATGGATCTCCACGCCGGAATGTCCGCTTTGCAGACCTTCCACCGTCAGGCGTACGCAAGGACCGTAAACAGCACGGCGCTCCACCGGCAGCCGGATCGTTCCCCGGGCGCCACCGGCGCAGGATACCGTAAATACGCCTTCGTCCTCAGAGTCGATATTGATAAGGGTCCTGCCCTTGAGCATAGACAGATCAATGTCAGCAGCGCCAAACATACCGGTCTCTTCATCTACCGTGATCACAACTTCCAGCGGCGGATGCGGAATGTTTTTATCTGCCAGAAGCGCCAATGCATATGCCACAGCAATACCGTCATCACCGCCCAGCGTTGTACCCTTGGCAAATACATAATTTCCGTCGTGGGACACATCGAGGCCGTCCTTTTCCATATCAATAGGACAGCCTTCGTCCTTTTCGCAAACCATATCCATATGACCCTGAATGATCACCGGCATATGGTCTTCATAACCGGCAGTGGCATCCCCGAAGATGATCACATTGTTCAGATCGTCCTGAATATAACGCAGTCCCTGCTCCCTGGCAAAGGATACCAGATAATCGCTGATCGCCTTGGTATTGCCTGAGCCGTGGGGAATGGAACAGAGTTTTTCAAAATACGCAAATACAGATTCCGGCTGTAAACCGGCAAGTCTTTCCGCTTTCATAAAAACACCTCACAATTTGATAAAGGCATTATAGCACAACATTTTAAAAAAGTCTAACCCTGGAAAAAGAAATGACCACGGGAAAACCCGTGGTCAAAAATCTTTCATAATCAGGGCAGCAGGCTCAAAACCAAAGTCAGAACGAGCCAAGCCAGGGCGACCCACTTGGTAGCGGATGCCAAAGTCTTGTCCAGGCTCTTGCCTGTCTTGCTCATATAGGACTCGCTGTTGCCTGTGATCGCACCGGACAGACCGGCTTCCTTACCGGACTGCATCAGCACAACTACCACCAGAACAACGCTGGCGATAACCTCCAGAACAGTCAGAATAATCTTCAAAACTTCCATCTTGGTAACCTCCCTCCAACTGTGCTGAAAACCGCACACAGCGGAAAATAGTCAAATTTCGCTGAATAACAGCCTGCACATTATAACACAGACTTTTTGAAAATTCAACCCTTTTATCAATATTTTTTTACTTTTATTTGGTGACCCAGTTACCGGTGGCAGCGCAGGTCAGATATGCATTGATAAAGGGATCCAAAGCGCCGTCCATCACCGCGTTAACATTGGATGTTTCACAGCCGGTGCGGGTGTCCTTGACCAGCGTATAGGGCATAAAGACATAGTTGCGGATCTGGCTGCCCCACTCGATCTTTTTCTGCACGCCCTTGATATCGGAGATCTTGTCCAGATGCTCACGCTCTTTGATCTCTACCAGTTTGCTGCGCAGCATGCGCAAGCAGTTTTCCTTATTCTGGAACTGGCTGCGCTCTGTCTGGCAAGCGACAACAATACCGGTGGCCTTGTGGATCAAACGGACAGCGGAAGATGTTTTGTTGATGTGCTGACCGCCGGCGCCGGAGGAGCGGAACACCTGCATTTCATAGTCTTCTGCCTTGATCTCCACGTCCTGGCTGTCGTCCTGGATATCGGGAATGACTTCGATAGCGGCAAAAGAGGTCTGGCGGCGGGCATTGGCATCAAAGGGAGATACGCGCACAAGGCGGTGAACGCCGTTCTCGCCCTTCAGGAAGCCATAGGCGTTGTCACCTTCGATCAGAATATCTGCAGACTTCAGGCCGGCTTCATCGCCCTCCTGATAGTCCATGATCTTATAGGTATAGCCGTGAGCCTCTGCCCAGCGGGTGTACATACGGTAAAGCATCTGGCACCAGTCCTGCGCCTCTGTACCGCCGGCACCGGCCTGGAAGGAGACCATAGCATTGTTGCTGTCATAGGTACCGGTAAGCAGCGTCTGCAGGCGGCAGCGCTCCATATCGTCGGAGAGCGTCTGGAAACCTTCCTTCAGTTCGTCCAGCATAGAGTCGTCGTCTTCCTCTGCTGCCATTTCGCAAATGGTCATCAGGTCATCCCAGGTTGACAGCATCTGCTCATACTTTTCGATCTTATTTTCCGTTGTCTTGGTCTTCATAACGACCTGCTGGCTCTTTTCAGGATTGTCCCAAAAGCCGGGGGCTTCCTGCATAGCGTGCAGACGCTCCAGTTCATTGCGCAGACCTTCCACATTCAAAGAATCGGCAAGTCCCTCCAAAGCAGGACGGATATCATTCAGTTTTTGCTTATAAGCATCAAATTCAATATTCATGGGCTTGTACCCTCATTCCATAATGATTTCGATATATTATAGCCGATTTTTCCCATTCTGTAAAGAGGATACAAAGAAAAACCTCACTATAGCAAGGAATTCCGCTATAGTGAGGTTGCACCTTTAACGATCACTGGGCAAACTGACCTCCTCGGCAAAGATCAAATCATCCACATCTGCATAAAGCACACCGTCGCTGCGCATATTATCACCTCCGCAAAACACACTCCCAGTAATATATGCTGCAGGAAGCAAAAATTGCAGCGAATTTCGTTGACAGATTTTCTTTTTTTCTGTACAATGCAATGGTAAATATACGCTCCAGTAGCTCAGCCGGATAGAGCGTCCGCCTCCTAAGCGGAAGGTCGGGGATTCGAATTCCTTCTGGAGTGCCAAAATGCCGCGATCTTATCACAGATCACGGCATTTATTTTTATATTCAAACTGTTTCATATTGCATTCTTTCAAAAATAACAATTCTATCCCCCTAGGGGGCTTACATATGGAAAAAGCAAATGGTATAATGCCAGTAAATTTGAATGCATCTACGGAGAAATACCTTTCTATGAACCACATTCAGGAACTGGAAAAACGAAATAAACGAAACACCCTGCTGATCATCGCTATGTTGGCAGCCGTGCTGATCGTGGGCATTGCCTGTCTGTTTGTTGGCTCATCCAATATGGCCTTTGGCGATGCCCTGCAGGCGCTGCTGGGCGGCGGCAACGATGCCCAAAGCCGGATCATTTGGAAGATCCGCATCCCCCGGGTGCTGGCAGCCATCATTGCCGGTGCCGGTCTTTCGGTCGCCGGTCTTATTATGCAGACCACTTTAAACAACGCAATGGCCTCCCCTTCCACACTGGGCGTTTCCAACGCAGCAGTATTCGGCGCAAACCTTTCCATCATCGCTTTTGCCGGCGGCTTTCTGACTACCGGCAACAATCTGCAAAGTTTTGATGTAGGTGCGAACCCTTACGCCACCTCCTTATTGGCTTTTGTTTTCGCGGCGCTTTCTATTTTACTTATTCTGGGACTTTGCACAATTCGCTCCTTCTCCCCCAATGTGGTAGTGCTGTCCGGTATGGCCATCGGTTCTGTGTGGACAGCCGCAACCACCATTTTGCAGTTTTTTGCCACCGATGTGGGTCTTTCTGCAGCGGTAGTCTGGAGTTTCGGCGACTTAGGTCGGGCCACATACCGGACCGACGCCATTATGGCTGCAGTTGTGCTGGCGGGCATCGTGTTCTTTTTGCTGATGTCCTGGAAATACAACGCCCTGCTAAGCGGCGAAGCAACCGCCAAAACTATGGGTGTCAATGTAGAAGTTCTTCGCTTTATCTCCCTTTTGTTGGCATCGCTGATCACAGCGGCCTGCGTATCTTTTTTGGGTGTTATCGGTTTTGTGGGTATTATCTGCCCGCACATTACCAAAAAACTGCTGGGTCAGGATCACCGGGTCACCATTCCCCTATCCTGTCTGACCGGCAGCCTGCTGCTACTGTTGGCTGATACGCTTTCCCGCAGCGTGGGCAGCGGCTCTGCTCTTCCGGTAGGCGCTATCACTTCGCTGCTGGGCGCTCCTTTCATTATCGCTATTATCTTTGGCAGAAAGGAGAACCGCTGATGCTTAACATTGAGAATTTATCTTTCCGCTACGGAAAATCCGGCAACCCAGTCTTAAATGGCGTATCTTTGGAACTGAATCAAGGCGAGGTAGGCATTCTGCTTGGCAAGAACGGTTCCGGCAAAACCACACTATTCAAAAACATTTTGGGCACTGTAACGCCCAACAGCGGAACCCTTACCTTTGAAGGCGAAAATCTTCTGAAAATGAAGCGCCGGGAAAGGGCAAGAAGGATTGCATATGTGCCGCAGCACATTCACTTTGGCGATCTGCGTGTATTTGATGCTGTGCTGATGGGCCGCGTATCTTACTTTGGTCTTAATGCGGGCAAGGAAGATTACATTGCCGTAGAGAAGATCTTGGAAGATATGCAACTACTTGACTTTGCAGACCGCAACGCAGAAGCGCTGTCCGGCGGTGAAAAGCAAAAGATCGCCATTGCCCGGGCAATGGCGCAAGATCCGAAAATGATGGTCTTTGACGAGCCCACCGGTAATCTTGACATTGCCAACGAACAACTGATCATTCAGGAAGCGAAGAAACTGGCAAAAGAAAAGAACATTGCTATTCTCTCTTCGCTGCACGATTTAAATCAGGCTCTGTATTTTGGCGACAAGTTCTTTTTCCTGAAAGACGGCAAGGTAAAATACGCCGGCGGAAAGGACATCTTTACCGAGGAAATCATTAAAGATATATTTGACATCGATGTAAACATCGTTCAGATCAATGACCAAAAAGTAATTTTAGGAGGCTACCAAAATGCGTATTAAAAAAATGCTTTGCTTCGTTTTTGCAATTATTATGGTCTTTTCCCTCTGCGCTTGCGGTAAGCAAACAGACGCAGACGAAAATGCCACACAAAACCAAAATGATACAAACAAAAAACCCGGTCCTCAGGTCATCACGGTCACGGATATGATCGGTCGTGAGATTGAGATCGTTCCCGGCAGTTATCAAAAGGTTGTCTGCGTCGGCGCAGGCGCGCTGAGAATGTACTCATATATTGGTGATATGCGTCTTTTGGCAGGCGTAGAGGACATCGACAACCTCAGCCTTTCTGAGCGTCCCGCTATGTTTGATTCTGTTGCCCGTCCTTATGTGATGGCAAATGAAGAACTGTTCTCCAAACTGCCTTCCTGCGGTGTCGGCGGTCCTATGGCGCAGGCAGCGGAGTCTGAAAAGCTCCTCTCCTGCGGTCCTGATATTATCATCTCAGAGTTTGAGGATGTGGAAAAAGCGGATGCAATGCAGCAGCAACTTGGTGTTCCGGTTATTACACTGAGTTCCGGCAGCCGCGGTGTTTTCGATCAGAAATTCACCGATTCCCTTCTGCTGCTGGGTAAAGTGTTTGATGTAGGAGAAGACGCTGCAGATCTGATCAAATTCATCGACGAAGAAAAATACACTATCGAAAAAAGAGTCGCCAACATTCCCGAAGAAGAAAAGCCCAGCGTATATATCTGCGGTCTGGGTAACTGGGGTACTACCAATCACCTGATGACAGCAGAAACCTACGCCTCCTTCGAGATCGCCGGTGTCAAGAATGTTGTCAGCGGTTTGGGTATGGATGGCGTAGGTCCCATTGAAGAGGAGAAATTCGTTCAGTTGGGCGAAGAAATGGACATTATCATTATGGATGCCGCTGCAGTAAAGAACATCAAACCCTTATATGCAGAAGATCCTACAATATTTGATACTTGCAAGGCTTGGCAGAACGGTGAAGTGTATCTGGAAATGGCGTACAATGCCTATTACACCAACTATGAGATCGCTCTGATCAACACCTGGTTTATTGCCAAGACTGTGTACCCCGAACTCTTTGCCGACATTGATATCACCGAAAAGACCAACCAGATCACCCAGTATTTCCTTGGTGTTGAACTGGCAGATGAGATTTTTGCTTGTCCGTCCAGTTTTGGCGGCTACGGCAAGATCGATACCAAAACATTCTTTCAATGATTTTTCATGAAAAAGCCTCCTGACGGAGGCTTTTTCCTTGCAGGCAGCAAAAAGCTGTGATATGCTATAAAAAACAAGCGGAGGAAATACATATGGACAAAAAAGATATCATCGACTTTTTTGACCGCTGCGCCCCCAGTTGGGATGCGGAAATGATCAAAAGCGATGTGATCATCAACAAAATTCTGGACAACGCCGAAGTGGGCGCCGATATGGACATTCTGGATGTAGCCTGCGGCACCGGTGTTATGTTTGATTACTATCTGCAGCGAAATGTTGCCTCCGTAACAGGTATCGACATTGCCCCCGAGATGGCAAAGATCGCAGCGCAGAAATATGCTTTCGAACCTAAAGTGCAGGTGATTTGCGGCGATGTGGAAGAATTCACTTTCGACCGTAAATTTGATCGGATCATTGTTTATAACGCTTTCCCCCATTTCCCCCACCCCAAGCGTCTTATCAAAATTCTGGCAGGGCTTCTAAAAGAGGGCGGCCGAATGACCGTTGCCCACGGAATGAGCCGTGCTGCTATTGACAACCATCACAGCGGTGCAGCCAGCAAGGTATCCAACGGACTTATGTCCGCCGAAAACCTGAAACGGATCTTTGACTCCCACTTTGAAGTGGAGGTCGTGATCTCCAACGATTATATGTATCAGGTCAGCGGTATTCGCCGGGATGTTCTGGCGCATTCTCACAGCGGCGCTATCCACAGCCACGGCGGCCTTACCCACTGTCATACCCACGGTGACCTTCAGCACGATCATCTGCCCGGAGAAAACGCCACACCCCTTGAGGAATTGCTGGTGATGATGAGGTATCTGGTCAGCCATAATGATGCACACGCCCAGGAAGTTGCCGATCTCGCCCGGGAGTTGATGGCAGCCGGCAAAGATGTTGCCTATGACGAGATTATGGACGCAGTTTCCGATTTTGATATGGTCAACGCAAAACTGGCTGCAATTTTAAACAAACTGACCGTAGAAGAAGATATCTGAAGTTTCTCAACCGGAGGTGACGCAATGCGCTATTTGATCGCAATGGATTCCTTTAAGGGCAGCCTTACCTCACTGCAGGCAGGTGCTGCCGTACAGGAAGCAATTGGCTTATTGGACGCAAATGCGCAAGTCACCCTGCGTCCTTTGGCAGACGGCGGTGAAGGTACGGTGGATGCTGTTTCTGCGGGTCTGGGCGGTGAAATCGTGGAACTTTCCGTGTGCGGTCCTTTACAAGAACCAATTCTCGCCAAATACTGTATTTTGCCTGACCGGAAAACTGCTGTGATCGAAATGGCTGCCGCAGCCGGTCTTCCCCTTGTTCCGCCTGAGAAACGGGATCCTCTGGAAACCACAACCTACGGCGTTGGCGAACTGATCAAAGATGCCATTTTGCGTGGCTGCCGCCACTTTCTGATCGGCATCGGCGGAAGCGCCACCAATGACGGCGGTTTTGGTATGCTGCAGGCATTGGGTTATGAATTCTTAAACAGCAACGAAAACCTCATTCCCTTGGGTGCGAAAGGTCTGGCTGATTTGTCGCAAATCCGCACGGAGTTGGTGATGCCGGAACTGTCCGAATGTACCTTCCGTATTGCCTGCGATGTTATCAATCCACTATGTGGAAAGAACGGCTGCAGCGCAGTATTCGGCCCGCAAAAAGGCGCAACACCATCTGCGATCGTCGATATGGACCGGTGGCTCAAAAACTACGCTGCGATCGCTGCAAAAATCAGCGATCGTGCAAATGCGCAGCATCCCGGTGCCGGTGCTGCCGGCGGCCTGGGATTTGCATTTCTCAGTTTTACAAACGCCACGCTGGAGTCCGGTGTGAAGATCATTTTAGAAGAAACAAACCTCGAACGCTATATTGAAAATACAGATATTGTGATCACCGGTGAAGGACGTTTGGACGGGCAAACCGTTATGGGCAAAGCCCCCATTGGCGTTGCCAAACTGGCTAAAAAACACGGCAAAAAAGTGCTTGCTTTTGCCGGCTGTTTGGGCGAAGGCGTAGAGAACTGCTTAAATCACGGTATCGACGCCTATTTCTCCATTACCCCTGAAGATATGCCCCTTCAGGCAGCGATGAGACCGGATATTGCCTACGGAAACCTAAGAGATACGGTTTACCGGGCTTTACATTCTATATCATAAAAGGACCTGCTGCGCAGGTCCTTATTTATATCCTTCCGTTGCACAGACCGACAAGCGGTGCATAAACTGTCCTATAAGCACATTTTGCTTATCTGCAAACTTTCATCGGGAGGTATTACCATGTCTGATAATTGCCAGCAGACAGTGCGCTGCGGTCCGGAGGATCTGCGGCAGGCGCTGTCCATTCACACCCGAAAAATCACAGACAGTTGCCGCGATAAGGATTGTATCGAAGATCTGCGGGTCTATCTCACCAGATCCTCTCAAGCGTTGCTGGATTCCGCCACCGGCGCAAAAGTCCGCTGTGCGGATCTGCTGTATGCTTACATTGATGTAGAACCGGTGGCATTTGACAGAAATCACTACTGTATCGATGTCACTTTCTTCTACCGCATTCTGGCAGATACCGTCATCGGCAGTATGCGCCCGGCCGCACTGCAGGGTCTCGCTGTATTCTCCAAGCGGGTAGTCCTCTGCGGAGAAGAGAACAAAGCCCACATCTACACCAGCAGCACACGGCTTAACGGTCCTGACGGACTGACCCGCATCAGCGGAAACACACCGACTGCAATCGTAGAAGTGCTGGATCCAATGGTACTCAGTTCCAAGGTCAAAGATCTGTGCGAATGTACATGCAAAGAAACTACCGTGATTCAGATCCCTGAATATATCCTGCAAATGTTCGACGACGAGCTCGTACTCTCCGGTGAGAGCCGGCGGCTGTTCGTAACCCTGGGGCAGTTCTCCATTGTGCGGCTGGAACGGGATGCCCAGTTGGTCGTGCCGGTGTTGGATTACAGCATCCCCTCCAAAGAGTGCTGCGACAATCCCGGCTGCGCCGAAGATCCCTGCGAAATGTTCTCCCGGATTCCCTTCCCTACTGCCCAGTTTGCACCCAAGGGCTGTGACCGGAAGGTCGATCCTGACGACGACTGCAACTGCTATACCACCATCGGAAACAACTAAAAAAACCGCCGGAGATCTTTCTCCGGCGGATACTTTTATGTAATTCAGCGAATTACGCGGACGCGGAATACACCTTCCATTTGGGAAAGTTCTTTTGCCAACGCCTCCGGTGTCGGTTCGTCAAAGTCCAGCATTGTGCAGGCATACTCGCCCTTACTGCGGTTCAGCATATCGGAAATGTTCAGACCAAAACTTGCCACCGTGGTAGTAAACCGGCTGATGGTGTTCGGCACATTCTTATGCAAAACAGTAATACGGCCCGGCTTTGTACACACGCCCATATTGCAGGCGGGATAGTTGACAGAGTTAGTGATATTGCCGTTTTCCAGATAATCCATTACCTGCCGGACAGCCATCTTGGCGCAGTTGTCCTCAGATTCTTCTGTAGAGGCGCCCAGATGGGGAATTGCCACAACGCCTTCCATTCCGGCGGTCTTATCGTTGGGGAAGTCAGTGATATAGCGCTTGACCTTACCGGACTTCAGCGCCTCTTCCAGCGCATCATCATCCACCAAAAGATCACGGGCAAAGTTCAGAAGGATCACGCCATCTTTCATTTTCGCAAGGGACTCGGCGTTGATCATCTTTTTGGTGCTGTCCAGCAGAGGCACGTGCAGCGTGATCACATCACAGTTCTGATAGATCTCGTCCAGAGATTTTACGGGAATAATGTTGCTGTCCAGATGCCAGGCGGCGCTGATGGAAATATAAGGATCGTAACCGTAAACGGTCATTCCCAAACCAATGGCTGCATTGGCAAGAGGGCCACCGATCGCACCCAAACCGATCACGCCCAGGCTCTTGTTCATAATCTCATTGCCGGCGAATTGGGACTTACCCTTTTCCACCTTCTTGGCAACATCGCCTTCGTCCTTAATAGACTGGACCCAACGAATACCGCCAACTACATCCCGGCTGCCCAGCAGCATACCGCAGATCGCCATTTCCTTCACGCCGTTGGCATTGGCGCCGGGTGTGTTGAACACCACGATTCCCTGCTCTGCGCAGCGGTCCAGAGGAATGTTATTGACACCGGCACCGGCACGGGCAACCGCTGCAAGATTGGGAGAAAACTCCATATCATGCATCGCGGCACTGCGAACCAGAACCGCTTCCGCCTCGCTCATATTGTCGGTTGCCTGATAGTTTTCGGTAAACAAAGATGTTCCCTTGGGGGAAATCTTATTAAGATAGTGAACGCGATACATATTATGCTCCTCCTTGAATCAGTTTGTCTATCAATCGATAGCCTTCCGGCTCATAGATACCGGTGGCTGCCGCCGATTTCTCGCTGTATTTGCCCACGGCTCTGCGCTGCCGGGTGCTGTCATAAAGAATATAAGGGACGGGATCGGATGTATGGGTACGGCAACGGATGGGTGTGGGATGATCCGGCAGGATCAACAATCTGTAGGGCTCGCCGGATGCATCCATTGCATCCTTTACTACAGAAACCACCCGGCTGTCCAGATACTCTATGGCTTTGATCTTGTTTTCAATACTGCCCTGGTGTCCCATCTCGTCCGGCGCTTCCACGTGGATATACACAAAGTCACTGCCCTCTTCCAGAACAGCCTTCACTGCCGCTTGGGCTTTGCCTTCGTAGTTGGTATGTAGTGAACCGTTGGCGCCGGGCACTTCAATGACCCGCATTCCGCTGCCAACCGCAATACCCTTCAGCAGATCCACCGCAGAGATCATCGCGCCTTGCAGACCGGTCTTTTCCCGGAAATTGGAAAGGGACGGCTTCGTGCCCGCGCCCCAGAACCACAGAGAATTGGCTTTGTTCTTTCCCTCAGCGGCGCGTTTTAAATTCACAGGATGGGTATTAAGCAAGTCGAAACTCTTTTTCATCATCTCACGGAAAACCGGCTCTGCGGGCAGATATTCTGTAATCTTCTCCCCCAAATGGTCGTGAGGCTGTGCCATATCCAGCACTTGACCCTGCTTCCATACCGTAATGTGCCGGTAACTTGTACCGGTGTAGAACTGAAACTCCGGGCTGTTGAAATGTTCCCGGATTGTATCCATCAACTGATCGGCTTCTTCTGTAGAGATCTCACCGGCGCTATGATCGAGAATGGTCTTTTCTTCATATTCCTCTTCCTCGGTCAGCGTCACGATATTGCAGCGAAAAACCACATCATCATCCTTCATATCCACGCCGACGCTCAGCGCCTCCAGAGGAGAACGGCCGGAATAATTCTTGGTAGGGTCATACCCCAAAACCGCCAGGTTTGCCACATCGCTGCCCGGCTTCATCGTATCCGGAACAGTTTTGGCAAGTCCCAATTCACCCATACCTGCCAGCATATCCATTACCGGTGTTGCAGCACACGCCAAAGGTGTACCGCCGTTCAAGGCCTCCAGCGGCTCATCCGCCATACCGTCACCCAAAATTACGATATATTTCATTTCTACCTCCATTTCTGTTGGTGTCCACGAACCAAGTACATTTGTATTTATTTATACATAGTACCACTTATTCCTACTAATTACAATAGAAAATAGTGGAAGAATTTTGATTATTTTTAAGGCATTTTTCGTAAAATATGTATGATTTTACCCTTTTGAGCAAAAGACTAACGCAAGGTATTATAAAAAATAATATCATTTTGTTTACAAACTGTTTAGGTATTTTGCGCCGTTGGGTGTATAATGCTTGTTAGATACTGGCAGACAAAGGAGAAATTGCTATGTATAACGAAAACGAAAATTATCAGGATCAATCCTATACGCCTCAGCAACCTGAGCGGGAAACCCAATTCGAGCATACCTGGAATTACGGTGCAGAATTCACCCCCCAGGAACCTAAGAAAAAAGAAAAGAAGCCTCTATCTGCAGGCAAACTGATTGCGATCGCATTGTGCTGCTCTCTGGTCGGTGGCATTTTGGGTGTAATCGGTGGCAGTTTGTTGACAAACTCAATCAACGCACCCAGCGAACACACCATTGTTTTGGATGGACAGCGGGAAAATACGGTTATCGATATTAACAAGATCGACACCAGTAAGATTATGACCCCCGCAGAAGTTTATGCCACCAATGTTAACTCCACGGTAGGCATTACCACATCCATTACCACCAACTATTGGGGCTATCAGACAACATCCGCCGCCTCCGGCTCCGGTTTTGTGCTGACAGCAGACGGCTATATTCTGACAAACCACCACGTCATTGAAGGTTCCAACGCCATCACCGTTTCTTTCTATGACGGTACCAGCAAGGACGCTACTTTGATCGGCTACGATGTCAGCAATGATATCGCTGTATTGAAGGTGGAAGCCACCGATCTGACCCCTGTGGTACTGGGTGATTCCGCTAACATCAACGTAGGCGATACCGTGGTCGCCATTGGCAATCCCTTGGGTGAACTGACCTTCTCCCTTACCGTTGGCGCGCTCAGCGCCTTGGATCGGGAAGTTACCACATCCAACGGTATCACTATGAATCTGATGCAGACCGATTGCGCCATCAACTCCGGCAACTCCGGCGGTGCGCTGTTTAATCTCTACGGAGAGGTCATTGGCATTACCAACGCCAAATATTCCAGCGGCTCCAGCAGTGAAGCCTCCATTGACAATATCGGTTTTGCCATTCCCGTCAATGATATCCGCAAGATCGTGGAAAGCATCATCGAAAAGGGATATATTGCCAAACCTTATATCGGTGTTTCCGTGACGGATGTCAGCGAAGAAACACAAAGTTACGGTCTGCCCCAGGGCGCTGCCGTCAAGAGTGTTGCGGAGGACAGCCCCGCCGCCAAGGCAGGTCTGCAGATCAACGATATTATTACCCACGTTAACGGTACAGCCATCACCGGCAGCAGCAGTTTGGTCAGCGTTGTAGGCGATGCAAATATTGGCGACACACTGAAACTGACCGTATACCGTCAAGGCAGTACCATCGAACTGGAAATCACCGTGGGTGAGCAGATCCAATCCGCTACCCAAGAGCAGGAACAATCACAACAGCAGCAACAGCAAAGCAGCGGTATCCCCGGCTTCCCCTTCTGGGGTTTTGACGGCTTCGGTTATTGATAGTACAATCCCCACGGATCACTCCGTGGGGATTACTTTATATTAAATTACAGATTTTCGATCTCTTCCAGCCACAGTTTTCCGCAAGCGTCGCTGGGCATACACAGATCGCCTCTGGGACTTACGCCCACAGAACCGACCTTGACACCATCCGGCTGACAATTCCGCTTGAACTGTTGGGTGAAGAAACGGCGGTAGAATGTCTTCAGCCATTTCTTGATAATATCTTTACTGAAATCCTTTTCAAATGCGCGGCAAGCAAGGGCATAGATCTTCTCAGGTGTAAATCCGTAGCGCAGCATATAGTACAGGAAGAAATCGTGGAGTGCATAAGGACCTACAATATCCTCTGTCTGCTGGCTGATCTTGCCTTCTGCATCCGGAGGCAGCAGTTCCGGACTGATGGGCGTATCCAGCACATCCTGCAACACAGCCTTCGCAGCAGCATATTCCGGCTCTCTGGAAATGGCGTCAATGATCCAGCGGATCAATGTTTTCGGGATCGCACCGTTAACGCCATACATACTCATATGGTCGCCGTTGTAGGTACACCAACCCAATGCCAGTTCGCTCATATCACCGGTACCAACCACAATGCCGCCTACACGACCTGCATAATCCATCAGGATCTGGGTCCGTTCCCGGGCCTGGGCATTTTCGTAAGTGGTATCGTGTACCTGCGGATCGTGACCAATGTCCCGGAAATGGGTAGTGACCGCGTCCCGGATGTTGATCTCCTCAGCGCTGACGCCCAAGGTTTTCATCAGTTCCCAGGCGTTGTTATAAGTCCGGTCAGAAGTACCGAAGCAAGGCATTGTAATGCCGTAAACATCCGTCAAAGGTCTTCCCAACTGACGCATTGCCTCTACTGCCACCAGCAGAGCCAGCGTAGAGTCCAATCCGCCGGAAATACCGATAACGGCTTTGGCATTGATAGCAGAAAGTCTGTGCTTTAATCCCGCCACCTGGATCTGGAATATCTCCTTACAACGGGTCAAACGGTCCGTTTCCTTGTCAGGCACAAAAGGCAATTTGGAAACCGGATACAAACTGCCGTCACCGCGGGGCGGATAAGGCGAGCCCTCCCAGGCTTCAATATCATACTGGGCATTCCAGACAGTTGCCGCATCCCGGAAGGATGTCTGCCGGCAACGATCTGTGCGGATCATTCCCAGATCAACATCTGTAACCAGCATATAATCGCTGTCGATAAAATTCTCATTTTCCTTCAGAACTTTACCGCACTGGGCTACGATACTGTGACCGGAGAACACGGTATCCTGTGTAGACTCTCCTTCACCTGCAGAACAGAATGCATAGGCACAAACGCAGGCAGCGGATTGATGCTTCACCATATCCCGGCGGAAAGCCCGTTTACCCACAGTTTCATTGGAGGCTGCCAAATTGACGATCACCTCTGCACCCGCCATAGCCAGTTTGGCAGAGGGAGAGACCGGCGCCCACAGATCTTCACAGATCTCCACGCCAACTGTAGCATCGCCGATGCTGAAAAACACCTCCGGCGACAACGACACATCATAGAAGCCATCCAGACCCAGTTTATCCGCAGAAATGGGACAAGCACACAGATCAGAAGCGGATGCAAACCAGCGCTTTTCGCTGAATTCATTATGGTTCGGGATATAGGTCTTGGGCACGAGGCCGCACAGCACGCCGTCATTGATCACAGCAGCGCAGTTATAGATCTGACCGTCGATCATATAAGGCAAGCCCACCACAGCGGTGACAGCAGGATAATCCTCACTAAAGGTTAGAATCTGCTGCAAAGCATCTGTTACCGCACCCAACAGAGAATGCTGAAAAAACAGATCCTGACAGGTATAACCGGTCAATGCCAACTCGGGAAATACCACCAAGTCTGCTTTTTGGGCATTGGCTTTGGCAATATAATCGCAGATGTCCTGCCCGTTCTTTTTAACATTACCCACACTTACCTGGGGTACAGCGCAAGCAATTCGAATGTAATCCAGCATGGAATCCCTCCATTGCATTTTTTCTTTAATATACCACATTCTGCGCAAATTGCAAAGATTTTATAAAAAATGACAGCGAGAAAAGTATTACACTTCCCGCTGTCATCTATTTTATTAAATTCCTGCCAGTTTTTTCAGATCTTCTGCCAGATCGGTCTGCTCCCAGGGACGGTCTGCCACACCGAAGTGACCTTCCATAGCAGTAACGCCATAAATGGGGCGGCGCAGTTGCAGTTTACGGATAATGCCGGCGGGGGTCAGATCGCACGTTTTACGCAGCAGTGCAGTCATATCCTCGTCGCTGATCTTGCCGGTACCGTAACTTTCAACACGGACGGACACGGGCTCTGCCACACCGATGGCATAGGCAAGTTGCACCTGCACTTGGGAGGCAAGACCTGCAGCCACCAAATTCTTAGCCATATAACGGGCCATATATGCGCCGCTTCTGTCCACCTTGGTAGGGTCTTTTCCGGAGAAAGCGCCACCGCCGTGGGAGAAATAGCCGCCGTAAGTATCCACAATGATCTTACGACCGGTAAGACCGGTATCGCCATCAGGACCGCCGATCACAAACTTGCCGGTAGGATTGATGTGGATATTGGAAACATCAGCAATATCAAAGCCGTACTGCTGCAGCACCGGTGCGATCACGCCTTCCCGGATGTACCGGCGCAGTTCGCTGATCTCAAAATCCTCTGTGTGCATCACAGATACAACAACTGTATCAATGCCGATCACATTGCCCTTTTCATCAAACTCCACGGAAACCTGGGTCTTGCCATCGGGGCGCAGCAAGTCATTGCTCTCTACGCACTGGGTCAGGCGGTTGGACAGCGCGCGGGACAGCGCTACCGGCAGGGGCATCAGTTCCGGGGTCTGGGTGCAGGCGCCGCCGAACATCATACCCTGATCGCCTGCGCCGCCTACTTCATCATTGGTACCCATAGCGATATCCGCAGACTGGGTGTGCACCTTGCAGAGGATCTCAACGGTATCAGCGCTGAAGCCGGCCTCAGGATGCGTATAACCGATCTTACGGATCACATCCCGGGCAATGGCTGCGTAATCAACAGATGCCTTTGTGGTGGTCTCACCGCAGATCACACAAAAATTGGTAGTGACCATCACCTCGCAAGCCACACGGGAGTTGGGATCCTGCGCCAGACAAGCATCCAGGATCGCATCGGAAATGCAGTCCGCCACTTTATCCGGGTGACCGCAGGTAACGCATTCGGATGTAAATAATCTTTTCTCCATTTTTCTCGTCCTTTACAAAAAAATACCGCACACCGAGGGACTCGATGCGCGTTATATCGAATCCTCATCTTTCGTTGCCGCCGGATTTGGCACCACACTTTCGCAGGTTGCCGGGTTTCATCGGGCCGTTCCCTCCACCACTCTTGATAAGGCTAGTATGCAGTTCTCGTTTATTCTACACATTTTTCCCGAAAAGTCAATAGTTTTTTATGTTTTCCGGACAAAAAGTTCATAATTCCGCTATGGACTTTTGCGGTAAAAACTGGTATGATGAGAAGACCTTACTAAGGAGATGAAAATATTGAAAAATCTGCGCAATCGCTTTGAGCGTTTTTGTTTTCGCCACCGGGATAAAGGCATCCCAAACCTGATGCTTTATATCACCATCGGCTCAGCCCTGGTGTATATTATGAGTATGTTTAACGGCGGCTCTTTAATTTACAATCTGATTTGTTTTGATAAAGCCGCCATTTTGAAAGGTCAGGTATGGCGACTGCTGACCCACATTTTCACCTACGCACCGGGTGCAAATCCCGTGTTGGTGATCGTATTTATGTACTTTTTCTACAACTTAAGCCGCCATACAGAAGCAATGATGGGCACTTTCCGGTTTAACCTGTTTTATTTTTCCGGTGTGGTCCTGATGGACCTTTTCGCAATGCTGTTTTGCCCTACTACCGATGTTGTTATCAACGGCGTTGCCATTGATCCGGAATACTTCAGATATGCTGTATATTCCAATATGGCGCTGTATTTACACCTGAGCATCGTTTTGATGTTTGCCACAATGAATCCCAATGCCCAGTTCCTGGTTCTGTTTATCATTCCGGTAAAAGCCTGGATCATGGGTCTAATCGATTTGCTGCTGATTGCCGCATCCATTTTTAACGCCAGTTTCCCCGTACCTCTGTTCCCCCACAATTTGTTCCCGCTGATCGGTGTTTTAAATTATCTGCTGTTTGCCGGGAAAGATGTATTGAACCTGTTCCCCTTCATTACTGTAAGACCCCGTCGCAAAGCACAGAAACAAAATTTCGGTTCTATTCCCTTCCGTCAGACGCAGCAAGCATCCAGACCTTATGCCAAGAATTACTCTCACCGCTGTACTGTTTGCGGCCGTACCGATGTTTCTGATCCGGAACTGGAGTTTCGCTACTGTTCCCGCTGCCAGGGATATCACTGCTACTGTGAAGAACACATCACCAACCATACCCATATTGAAACAACCGAAGATATTTAATATTTAACAAAAATCCCCGATCGTCAGATCGGGGATTTTCTTAATTGTTGATGGTGTGATGACAGCCGGGACTTGACTCGGTCAGCGGCATAAAAGTGTAGCCGTTCTCCAAACCCCAAATGATGATCTGTTCGATGGCATCAATGGTGTAGGATTTAATGTCGTGCATCAGCACCACAGACTGTTTCCGTTTGGAAACGCCTGCAATTACATTGTCATACACCCGCTGGGCCGTTTTGGCTCTGCCGGCATCGTCGCTGTCTACATTCCAGTCAAAGTAGAAATAGCCCTTCTCCTGCACTGCCGCAGACAGCCGGGTCATAATACCGGGATTAAAACTGCTGACAGTGTTGGAACTGCCGCCCGGAAAACGAATCAAAGTAGGCGTCTGACCGGTCAGTTCCACAATGATGTTACGCATTTTGTTCAGATCGTCAAAATAGGCCTTTTCGCTGGCGTAGATCTCCTTAAACTTGTGGGTCGCCGTGTGAATGGCGATCACATGACCCTCGTTGGCTGCCCGCTGAATCGTTTTAATATAACCGGTGTTGACTACAAAGAACGTGGCCTGCACATTGTATTTTTTCAGGATATCCAGCAGCCGGGGCGTCTCAGGTCCGGGACCGTCGTCAAACGTCAGATATATGATCTTGTCCTTGCCGTTGGTGGGATCGTTCACCTGATCGGTGGTGCGGGCTCTGACGATCACCGTACGGGTCAGGCTGACCTTATTACCAAAGGTATCACTAACCGTATATGTCCGGGTGTATTGACCGGGCTTAAATGTATCAACACCGCCGGAGACGGTTACCTTGTCGGTAATATCGCCGTCGCAGTTGTCTGTAGCCGTATAACCCGGTTCTTTATATGTCGCGCCGGTCAGCAATACCACACTGCCGCCATTCAGTTTCAGAACCGGCGGCTCCGGGTCATTGTAAATGATCTGACGGGTCACTGAGGTCTCGTTACCGGAAGAATCCCGGACAGTATAGGTAACAACGCCGTCTTTCTCAAGGCGCTGCACGCGGTCTGTCAGGTCTCCGTCGTGATTATCTGATGCAGTAAAGCCTTCTTCCTCATAGGGCGTATTGGGCAAAGTGTATTTCTCCGGGTCTGCTACCAGCGTGATCTCCGGTGCAGTGGTATCCATAATATTGACCCGCCGGTAGGCAGTGCCGACATAATCCTTGTGCTGAGCCTTGTAGCAGATTACATAGGAACCAAGTGTATCCGTATCCACACTTCCTGAAACAGAAACCGGCACACTTACCGGCTCTTTCTGCCACCGTGTCCCAAAAAACACCGCAGTTGCGCCGGGGTCTTCAAAGGTTTCCCCGTACTCCAGATAAACATCAAAATCCCCTTCCAGGGTCACCGGCAGGGAGTATACATTATCATTCAAAAGCCAGATCGCTACGCCGCCCGCAGAAACCAGAGCAACTGCAGCAATCAGCAGTAAAATCAGTATCGTTTTTCGCATAATGATCGCTTCCATTTCTAAACTGTCGTATAAGTATAACGCAACCTTGTCGAAAAAGATAGTCTTTTGACGAAAAATTTTAACGCACCCTTGTTTTTTGTCAAGGGTGCGTAAAATCATATCCTTTTATACAGGCAAATATCGTATGAAATGCCGTTTTCTTCTCCGGACTGCAAAATTTCTGCGAGTTTCCATCCGGCATCCATATCCAAATTGGGAAAATATGTATCGGATTCCGGTGTACAATGGACCTTTGTAACATATGCCGTATCGCAAAGTGGGAGCAATTGTTTATAAACGCTGCCACCACCGATCACCATTGCCCGCTCCGCAGTTTTTGCCAGTTGCTCCGCCTCTTCCGGGCTGTTGCAAACCGTAAACCCGGGAATATCCGCTTTGCTGCGGGTCAGCGCCACATTGACTCTGCCGGGCAGCGGCTTTTGTCCGGGAAAGTCTTCGATAGTGCGTCTGCCCACAATGATCATCGCACCCCGGGTGGTCTCCCGGAAAAACTTTCTGTCCGCCGATAACGCCACCGGCTGCGTACCATCTTTGCCAATACCCCAATCATCATAAACCGCTACGATCAGTTCCATATACTACCTCAGATCGCCATAGGAATTTCAAAATCAAAAGGATGGAACTGATAGTTCTCTACCTTGAAACTATCCTTGGTAAAATCATAGAAATTTGTGATGCTGCTGTCCAAAGTAACCTTCGGAGCGGGATAGCCCTCATTTTCCAGCATAGCCTTTACCGCAGGAATATGCCGGTCATAAATATGACAATCGGCGATCACGTGGACCAACTCGCCTGCCTCCAGACCGGAAACCTGTGCCATCATCATCAAAAGCATTGCATACTGACACACGTTCCAGTTGTTGGCAGTCAGCATATCCTGGCTGCGCTGATTTAAGATCGCATTCAAAGTATTTCCGGACACATTGAATGTCATAGAGTATGCGCAGGGATACAGGTTCATTTCGTGCAGGTCCTGGAAATTATAGATACTGGTCAGGATGCGGCGGGATGCCGGGTTGTGCTTCAGATCATAAATGACGCGATCCACCTGATCAAACATACCTTCCTTATACTGATGTTTGATGCCCAGTTGATAGCCGTAGGCTTTGCCGATGGTGCCGTCCTCACCTGCCCACTCGTCCCAAACGTGGCTGCCCAGATCAGCGATGCGGTTGGACTTTTTCTGCCATATCCACAACAGTTCGTCCAAAGCACTCTTCCAGTAGGTGCGGCGCAGCGTCATAATAGGGAATTCTTCTTTCAGGTTATAACGGTTGACAACACCAAACTTTTTCACGGTATGCGCCGGTGTGCCGTCCGCCCACTTAGGGCGCACATCCAGGTCCGTGTCATAAAATCCATTTTCCAGAATATCCAGGCATGTTGCCCGGTACAGTTCGTCTGCTCTGCTCATACGCTGTCCTCTCTTTTCTTTATTTACGGAGTTCGGCTGTAATAATCCGAGGTCAGCAGCAAATTGCTGATGCGGATAAAATCGTGAACTTTTTCGTCCATTTCATCCAGCAATTCCTGCGTCACGTCTACATTATTTCTGTTTTCCAAAATTTGCGGCTCGCCGGAGGCGGAAACCTTGCAAACAACACCGTCCGCGATCCAACTGCCATCCGGGAACAGGGCATAGCCTGGGTAATTCGGATCAAACGCATCTTGACCCAAGTAGGAATAAGGGCTTTGGATGCCCAGCAAATTCAGCATCGTCGGCAGGAAATCCGCTGTATTCAGTGTCTTATCTACGACCTGGCGTTCGCCTTCGTAAGACCAAACAAAGCAAGGCGTCTTTTCCAGCAACAGCACATCCTCTACACCGGAAAGGGCATACAGTTCGTCCATATTCTTGTAGCCGTAGGTATAGTGGTCGGTCATACCGATGATCACTGTGTTTTCCAGTTGCCCTTTTTCTTCCAGTTCTTCCAGCAGCCGCTCGAACATCAGGTCGATCAGTTTTGCCTTCAAGCGGGCGCAATCCTCTTCCTCACTGCCGTACATACCCTTATACTCCGGGTATTGCTTCAGCGCCCAGTAGCTCAGAACCTCGTTATACACATAACTCAAATGGGCGGAACGGGTAATGATGGTATTAAAAGTCGGCCCTTCCCGGAAGAACAGATCATTCAATTCCGGAATATCAAAAAGCAATTCGTCATCATACAGACGATCCTTGTCTTTTTCATAATCCTCGTAGCAATTATAACTGCGGTAGCCCATAGCAGGCTCAAACACGCCACGGCTGTAAAAGTCCGGGGTGTTATAGTGGAACACCTCTGCTGTATAGCCGTTATCCGTCATTTGTGATGCAAAAGATTGACTGAAATCGTTTGTAACGTAATTGAACACATATTTACCGTTAGTAGGCAGGTAAATGCCGGTATTCATACAGAATTCGGAATTGATCGTCCGGGCTGTTCCGTAGCCGGGGGTATAGAAATTACTGAACGTAATTCCCTCTTCCATCATTTGCAGTAAAGTGGGTGTGTCCTCCTGGGTGACCATCCAATCATCCATAGATTCCATCAACACCAGCACGACATTTTTGCCCTCAAAAATACCGGTCATATCATTCGCTTCACCGGTCTTTCTGTCTGCAAAGTAGTCTTCGATGCCCTGAACCTGCTCCTCCATTTCCGCTCTGTATGCAGGTGTCAGCGGATAAAGGGCGTGAACCCAAACATCCCGGTATGTCAGTTGGTACATACCACAGATATTATACACCTTTGCAGCGTCATACATCGTGGTATAAGTAGCCCGGTAGGAATTTGCCTGACCGTACTCAGAGCGAGTACCCCATACATCCAGATCCCGCAAAAACACCCATTCGGGCATAAGTGTCAGCATCACAACAGTCACTACTGCCACCAATCCATAGGAGCAGCGCAGCCATATGTTCTTGCAGGGCTCTGGAAAATACTTGATCAGTATCACACCCAAGGCAATCAGCAACGGTGCGCCGATCCACCAGGCAGCGGGAAAACTGGCCAGCACATCACCTAAGAAACCAGCACCCTCACCGGCATATACAATATCGCCCAGCCACATCATACGGTTGAAAACGCTGTGATAAGCGGTTTCCGCCAATGTCCACAGCAGGAAAAATCCGTATGTCACACCAAACCATATCTTACCGGCTAAACGGGGCAAAACCAACGCAACTCCGGCCAGCAGCAGCGACCACAGCGCACTGAATACATACGCAGACCAGGCCTGGGGTTTCAAAATCAACGCAGCCAGCAGTTCTACCAGATAGTAAGCCGCCGCCAGGATCAGCAGTCTTACAACATAGCGCAATACTGTCATAGCAGTATTTTTTACTGTTTCGTTTTTGGTCGGTAGATTTTTTGCATATTTCTTCTTTAAGGATTTATTTTTCTTTCCGTTTTTCTTTCCGGAATGATTCTTCACAAAAACGCCTCCTGCCCAAGGAAATAAAACACGCTGTTATTTTCTCATTTTATTATGGAAAAAGCAATCATTTTTCGAAAAAGTTTAAGAATATTTCAAAATAGCGGCGGCACAGTTTTTGCTGTGTCGCCGCGCAATCATTTCTCAGCCTTCAATTTCCTTAATAAATCCGTCCATCTGTACCAGTTCGCCACCCTGAACACGGCTCTTTTCTGCTGCAAAAGCCATATAGTGGCTCAGCACGCTGCGCTCGATGGTAGTGACAGAAGTGGTATCGAATTCATCACCGCGCATATAACGAATGGCATCATAAATGAGGCCTTCATCGCCGCCGCCGTGACCGGAGAAGTCCACATTCAACTCGTTCAGATCGATCTCGTGAACTTCCTTACCGTAGCGCTGCCACCAGACCTTTTTGTCGTGGAAGTCACCCCAGATCTCACCTTCGGTGCCCATTACCGTAATGGTACGGGTCTGACGGTTGTTAAAGCCGTTCATATGGAATGTAACGGTAACGCCGTCTTCCATCAGCATATTGACGGTCTGATGGTCCACCACATCATTGTCCATATGGAACACGCACTTGCCGTAATTGGTGGTGCGCAGGACCTCCATAATATTCTCCTCGTTGGGTTCCGGATGAAGAATATTGCTGGGCCAGCCGGGAATACGGGATATGTAGAAACGCGGTGCGTGGAAGGGGCAATCCAGTTTGCAATCTTCGCAGCGCTCGGTAGCGCCTTCCGGTGCATTTTCCTCTTTGAAATAATCCAAAGAACCAAAGGAGTTCAGTTTCAGGCACTTCTTGCCGGTGAGCCAGGACAGAATATCCATATCGTGGCTGCACTTTGCCAAAATCATCGGGCTGGAGTCAGATTCCTTGTGCCAGTTGCCGCGGACATAACTGTGGGCGATGTGGTAGTAGCCCACCTGCTCCATAGCCTGCACAGTTTCCACCTTGCCCACAACACCGGATTCGATCAGTTCCTTGATCTTGCGGTAGAACACGGTGTAGCGCAGCACGTGGCAAACCAGAACACGGCGGTTCAGCCGCTTGGCAGCCTGGGCAATAACAACGATATCCTCCAATTTATTGGAGATAGGCTTCTCCAGCAGCAGATCATAACCCAGTTCCATAGCGCGCAGTGCGTGATCACGGTGCTGGGCATCCTGGGTAGCAATGATCATTACATCAGCCATCTTGGGTACGGAAAGAATAGAATCTGCACCGTCAAACATACGGTCTTCCGGCAAATTCAGATACTTATTGGCTGCATCCAGACGAATGCGGCGGTTATCCGCAATGGCGACGATCTCCATTTCGTCGGGGTACTTTAACAGTTTGGATGTATATGCATAACCACGGTTACCCATACCGAGGATTGCAAAGGTTACCTTCTTCATATTTCTCTCCTCACTATTTTTTTTGCAAGGTGCCTCCGCCCGTCAGGCAGGCGGAGGTGTTTGGCGGAGACGGAGGGATTCGAACCCTCGTGCCGTTGCCGGCAAACTGATTTCGAGTCAGCCCCGTTATGACCACTTCGATACGTCTCCATATTACTGGTGTATTATACCAGTATGGATATGAAAAATCAAGGCTTTTTCGCCAGTTCCAAGACCTTAGCCATCTGCTTTTGAATGGCATCGTAGTTCTCCCGCTTATGGGGACGCAGGCAGTTGGAACAATCCTTAATTCCATTTTCCGTGTATGTAAACTGACCGCCGCACTTATCTCCTAAAGCATACAGCGGACAGTAACAAAACAGGCAACTGAAGGTTTCCGGATCAGCGCCGGTATGACAAGGAAAATACTCGCATTGTTTGTGCTGAAAAAAATCATAGTTTGCCATATTTCTTTCTCCTTGATCCCGTGTTATAATACTACCGGGGTGAATGATATGAAGGTTTTGATCGACGCCGATGCCTGCCCGGTGGTAAGTATCGCCGTGGAATTATGCCGAAAACACAACATAGAATGTATCCTGCTGTGTGATACTGCCCACGAAATGTACCGGGAGGGTGCGCAGACGCTGGTACTTGACAAGGGTGCAGACAGCGTGGATTTTGCTCTGGTTAACCGGGTTCAACCCGGGGATATCGTCATCACCCAGGATTACGGTCTTGCCTCTATGTGTCTTGCCAAAACCGCCATTGTCCTACATCAGGATGGCTGGCAATATACAGAGAACAACATTCAGGCGCTGCTGTTTCAGCGGCACGCATCTAAAAAATTCCGGGAATCCGGCGGTCGGACAAAAGGTCCTGCTAAACGAAAGAAGGAACAAAACGACGCCTTTTCCATTGCTTTGGAGTCGCTGCTTCAGCAGACAGTCCAGGGGTAAATCTCCGGCGGCTCGGCAGAGAATTCCATCTTTTCGCCGGTGGTTGGATGAATAAACGCCAATCGGTAGGACCAAAGGGCGATCTCACACGGATCCTCCATTGTACTGTATTTGCGCTCACCCACCAGTGGCAACTGTCGGGAGGCAAACTGGACACGGATCTGATGTGTTCTGCCGGTTTCCAGTTGGATTTGTACCCGGCTAAGACCGCTTTTATGCTGCAGAAGCTGATATTGCAGCGCCGCAAGCTGCACGCCTTTTCCCGGTTCTGTAACGACCATCGTCATTTTTCTGGCTTTGTCACGCAGTAAAAGATCGCAAAGTCTGCCGGAATCTTCTGCCGGCTTGCCGTGAATCACTGCCAGATATTCTTTTTCAAATGTATCTTCCCGAATTTGGCGGGAGAGTGCCGACGCAGCAGAGGCAGACCGGGCAAGCACCATTAGTCCACTGACTACCCTGTCCAACCGGTGAACTGTTCGAATATCTGCCTTGGGATCTCCCAGTTCCTGCCGTAGCAAATCCGGCAAACCACCGGGTTCATCTGTAGATAAAACCCGTGCAGGTTTTATGCAGACAATAATATCGTCATCCATATAAATCCGTTTCATAGCAAACCTCACTTTTTCATATCGTATCAAATTTTCATCCATTAGTCAAAGGAGAATATCTATGAAAATCGCAATATTGGAAGCAAGCGCCGTTAATCCCGGCGATCTTTCCTGGGAATGCCTGACCCAATTCGGCGAAATCACCGTTTACCCGGATACACCGGAAGAAGATGCTATTGTCCAAATAGGCGACGCTGAGATTGTTTTGATCAATAAAACGCCTATCACGGCAGAACTATTGGATGCCTGTCCCAATATAAGGCTGATCTGCGTGCAGGCAACCGGCTATAATGTTGTGGATTGTGATGCTGCCAAAGCCCATGGTGTATTCGTTTGCAACGTACCTGCCTACAGCACTAATTCTGTTGCGCAAATGACTTTTGCACTTTTGTTGGAGGTATGCAACCGCGTTGGTCATCACAGCGATCTGGTTCATAGTGGCGAGTGGCAAAAGCGAAACATTTTCACATTTTGGGATACGCCCCAAACAGAGTTATTTGGAAAAACCATTGGTATTATTGGCTTTGGAAGGATCGGCAGAGCGGTAGGTAAGATCGCAAATGCATTCGGTATGCGGGTACTTGCCTACAATAGAAGCCGGTGCGCAGAAGGCGAAGCCATTGGCAATTATGTAGATTTGGATACCCTTCTTGCTGAATCCGATGTAGTTTCCATCCACTGCCCGCTGACCGCAGAAACCGCAGAAATCATCAATAAAGACAGCATCACAAAAATGAAAGACGGCGCAATACTCATTAACACAGCAAGAGGCGGTATTCTGAAGGAAGAAGATGTAGCGAATGCCCTGTGTCGCGGCAAATTACGGTATGCCGCATTAGATGTGGTTACACAAGAGCCGATTTTGGAGAGTAATCCGCTGTATTCTGCACCAAACTGCATCATCACACCCCATATGGCGTGGACACCAATTGAAGCCCGACAAAGAATTATAGATTGTACAAAAGCAAATATAGCGGGTTTTCTCAGTGGAAATCTTGTCAATGTAGTAAATAAATAAGAAAATGGGATGCTCACGCATCCCATTTTGCATTAGATGTACCGAAAGTTAAAACCTCACAACCGGAGTTGTGAGGTTTTGTGTTGGCATTACCTATCTTCCCGGGCAGTCGCCCGCCAAGTATTGTCGGCGTACATGAGCTTAACTTCTGTGTTCGGAATGGGAACAGGTGGACCCTCACGACAATCAATACCAACTATTTTATTTATATCAAAGCG